>CANQAP010000003.1 GCA_947589305.1 uncultured Lachnospiraceae bacterium | reverse complement strand
ATGAAGGCTTTGAACTGATCGGCTTTGACACTTGCTGTTATACAAACAATGATATTGGCAGACGGGAAGTAAGGCTTAACCTTGGATATTTCTTTCACAGAGATACGGGGAGATTTTGATTTCTTTCCTTTTATTTGCGGGTAAATGGAAAAGAATTTGTGTGGGTCATTTATCTGGTTTAAAAATCGTAAAAATATATAGAATTTACATTTAAAAAGCAAATAACCACTTATCAAACTTATAAAATTGTGTAATTTTATTCAATCTTGCGATCATTTAACGTCAGAGGATTTTTAAACCGTTTCACACAACTGATTTTGCCATTACAACTTTATTATCTAAATCACACATCTGAACACCTCCGATTGATAGTCATATTATATAGATTTTCCGTAAAAAAATATAAATAAAAATATTACGAAACTACCGTTAACATTATGGTTATTCCATAGCATAGTATACTCATAATTATGAAGGAAAGAAGTGGAGTGTCTAAGGATAAAGGCGTCAAAACGTGGCGGGAATGGTATTAAACTCCGTTTGTAAAAACAATCCATCTAATTGTTTACATAGAGAAAAACATTGTCAATACCATTTGATTAGTGTATCATATGTTAATAATAAGTTTTTCATTGATAGGAATATTGAAAATATAAACGGAAAGAACTGATTTTATGGCTGTGGCATTGAAAGAAGATTACCAGAGAGCTTTGGACGAACAGAAACAAGAAGTCCGAAATCTTGTGATGGCAGGATTAAAACAGATAGAAGAGGGAAAAACAAAAGACTTTGATACTGTATGTGATGGATTAGAGAAGAAATATAAAAATGGGGAAGTATCACATTAGGATTACGGAACTGGCAGAGCAGGACTTGGAGAACACCATTTACATAGTTAGGATTTTGCACATGTTAGTGGATAGTAAAGCGTGGCTGTATCGTGCATTTGAGCTATAAATGGAATGATATTAGCTGCATCCGGATTTTGGCAACAACGAAGGAAGTCGGTCTGTCTAACAGAGGACCGACTTTTTTATGTGATACTGTCATGATTTATTTTTTGGTATTATAAGTTTTGTTTAGATTTATAATAAGATAATTGTACATATGAGGAGGGTAGTGCATATTGAAGCTGTTTACGGTAAACAAGATAAAGGAGGGATCACCATGATGAAATGGAAATGTTGGATTGCCGGCATAACGGCGGCATTGATCTTAGCAGCGGCACCGATAACGGATGCGGCGGCGCAAGGATGGCAAAAGAATAGCACCGGATGGTGGTGGGAATATGCAGACGGCAGCTATCCGGCATCCGCATGGCAGCAGGTAGACGGTATATGGTATTGGTTTAATGCAGACGGTTATATGGCAACCGGCTGGGTACAGGTAGGCAACACATGGTATTACATGGATCCGTCAGGGGCAATGTTGACCGGCTGGGTACAGGTAGGCGGCACATGGTATTACATGGATCCGTCGGGAGCGATGTTGACCGGCTGGGTGCAGGTAGACGGCACATGGTATTACATGGATCCGTCAGGGGCGATGCAGACCGGCTGGGTACAGGTAGACGGCACATGGTACTACATGGATCTGTCAGGAGCAATGCTGACCGGCTGGGTGCAGACCGACGGCACATGGTACTACATGGATTCTTCAGGAGCGATGCAGATCGGCTGGATACGGGAATCCGGTACATGGTATTATATGGAAGCGGACGGACACTGGAACAGCAGCATGACTAATCAAGGGTACTTCATGACAGATGGACAGGCGATCGTGGATCTGATCAACAACGGTTGTATGCAGGAAACGGCTGGACGTCCTCAACCAGATGGAAGTGTGTCTGTCGCAGGGTCTGTCTATTGGGATTCCTCTGTTGCAGCGATTGCACAGCAGAGAGCAGTGGAGATTTCTACTAATTTTTCCCATACCAGTGCGAGCGGGTGTCGTCCTTCTACTTATGGCGAGAACATCGCTATGGGTTGTGGCGACGTGTATACTGCTTACAACCTTTGGTATAACTCTGAGGGACATAAGAGTACCATGATGGTGTCTGGTGGCTGTGGCTACGCCTGCTACGTTGCTCCAGATGGTAACACTTACTCGGTGTATATTGTTAATCGTTAATTTTAAAAAAGAGGTCTATGACCTCTTTTTTTTAGTTGTTACTTTTAATGAATCCCTAGTTGTAAATTTAATCGGGGTATCTCATTGTATAGAGTCGTAAAATATGCTATAATAATCAAAGAAACCACACTGGTAAATAAATAGAAGAATCCCCTAACTGCAGGGGTGTCTACAGAAAGGGGGTTCTTCTTCGTTTTCATTAAAAACCTATATTTATTAGTTGACTAATTTTTTCAATGAATGAGTGTTCCATATAGTATTGATCATGGACTTTCAGCCGGTCTGCAGGCTTCTTTATTTTTCCCCACAGGTTGTAATGGTGACCTCCGTGTTGGGTTGATCGAGAATGATTTCTCCGATTTGAGCGGCACAGATCGTTCCTTTCGTGGGATTTTTGACACTGATGACCGATGAGAGGATATTTGCCATCACTTCCGATTTTTCAAAACACAGATCCGTATCGATCATTTCGCAGTCCTGAAGCGTCAGGTTTTTACAATAGCAAAGCGGCTGCGTGCCGACGATTTGGCAACGGATCAAAGTCAGACCGTCAGAATACCATGCAAGATATTCGCCGTTGACGATACTGTCTTTGACCGTGATATTCTGACCGTGCCAAAAAGCATCTTTAGTATGGAATGTACAGTGTTCAAATGTGGCGTTGCGAATATATTGAAAAGAGTATTTTCCTTCAAATGTCACATTCCGGAAGGTGATATTTTCGGAACGCAGCATAAAGTATTCACTGACCGCGCTGGTATCTTCCATGCGGATCCCCCGCACGGACCAGCCGAATTCCGGCGAACGGATCTCACAGTTTTGGATGGTGACATCCGCACATTCCCGTAAGGCTTTGATGCCATGGATCTTGGTGTTTCGTATCCGGACATGTTCCGAATACCATATTGGCGCCCGGCAGTGTTCGTTCATTTCCGAATCCGTGATCTGCAATCCCCGATTATGCCAAAGCGGATAGCGAAGATGAAACCGGCAATGGTCAGCCACAATGTCATCCGATTCTTTCAGGGCGCTTTCACCGTCTGCCGGACCGTCAAAGACACAGTTGCGGACCATGAGTTCCTGACTGCCATACAATGCCCGTTCTTCGTCAAACGTTTTATTTTCTATGATCTTCATACTATCAAGCGACCTTTCGTATGATTGGGAGAAAACGGTTCCGTTCGGATCCTGTTTCTCTATATTCTTATTATACGGTATGTTTCCCGGTAGTCAAAGTTTTTTTTGGAATCCGTCACGAAGGAAACAGATGACAGAAAAAGTATTTGACTTCCTTTTTATTTGAGCGTATACTATGGGCAGATGAATAGAAGAAAACCGATGAGCAAGAGAAGTAGGCAAGTATGAGATTTTCAGAGAGCTGTAGACGGTGCGATTACAGTAATGGATTGCTTGGTGAATGGGCTTGCGAGGGTGGCTTGAAATCATAACAGAGAGTAGATGTCAACGGGGTTCCTGCCGTTATCAGAAGGAGACATATTTCAGTATGTTAGAGTGGGTATGGATATACCAATTTGGGTGGTACCGCAGAAGTTTAGCTTTTGTCCCTTACAGGGATAAGGGCTTTTTTATTTTATTAAAAAGAAAAGGAGATAAGAATAATGATCAAAGAAGCAATTAACAAACTGGTAAATAACGAGGATTTATCTTATGATATGGCGAAAGAAGTCATGAATGAGATCATGAGCGGGGAAGCCAGTCAGGTACTGATGGGAGCTTATCTGACCGCGCTTCGTATGAAGGGTGAGACCATTGAGGAGATCACCGCCAGCGCTTCCGGTATGCGGGAGCATTGCACACGTTTACTGCATGACATGGATGTATTGGAAATTGTCGGAACCGGCGGAGACGAGGCAAATTCGTTTAATATCTCAACGGCTTCCTCCATCGTAGTATCTGCATACGGCATCCCGGTCGCCAAGCATGGAAATCGCAGCGTGTCCAGCAAATGCGGCGCGGCAGATGTCTTAGAGGCGTTGGGTGTCAAGATTACGATCTCTCCGGCAGAAAATGCACAGGTATTAAAGGAGATCGGTCTTTGCTTTATGTTTGCCCAGACATATCACAGTGCAATGCGCTTTGTGGCGCCGGTTCGGAAAGAGATCGGGATCCGTACAATTTTCAATATCTTAGGACCTCTGGCAAATCCGGCAGGAGCCAGTTATCAGCTCTTAGGCGTATATGAAGAAGCCTTGGTAGAACCATTGGCAAAGGTTTTGGTAAATCTTGGCGTAAAACGCGGTATGGTTGTGTACGGGCAGGATCGATTGGATGAGATCTCCCTGAGTGCGGATACAACCTGTTGTTCGATCCGTGACGGAAAATTAGAATCCTTTGTACTCAATCCGGAAGATTATGGATTTAAGAAGTGTACAAAAGAAGATCTGGTTGGCGGCGGTCCGGAAGAAAACGCAAAGATCCTGCGAGGTATTTTTGAAGGCGACAAGGGACCGAAGACGGATGCGGTGATCTTAAATTCCGCTGCCTGTATCTATATGCTGAGTGATCTGACAATGGAGGAAGCCGTCGTTAAAGCCAGAGAAGTGATCGACAGCGGAAAAGCTTTAGAGCAGTTAAATAGATTTATTCAGGTGACGAATGAATATTAATCGGAGAAGAGTATGATACTGGATGATATTGTAGAAAAAGTAAAGATTCGCGTACAAAATGATAAAGCAGAGATTTCGGAAACTTCAATGATGGCGGCGGCGCGATCTGCCGCCGGCCATCTCCCTCCCTTTGCGTTTGAACACGCCTTGGCAGCCGGAGACATCGGGTTTATCTGTGAGGTAAAAAAGGCGTCGCCCTCCAAGGGAGTCATAGCAGAGGATTTTCCATATGTTCAGATTGCAAAAGATTATGAGAAAAGCGGGGCGGCTTGTATATCGGTCCTGACGGAACCGGACTTTTTTCAGGGCAGGGATTCATATCTGACAGAGATCAAGGATGCAGTGCATATTCCGGTCATACGGAAAGACTTTGTCATAGACGCTTACCAGATTTATCAGGCAAAAGTGCTGGGAGCGGACGCTGTCCTGCTGATCTGTGCGATTTTGGATACAGAGACGCTGCGGCGTTACCTTCAGATCTGCGATTCGCTGGGACTTTCCGCATTGGTAGAAGCACACAACGAAGAAGAAGTGGCTTCTGCAGTCCGTGCCGGCGCGAGATTGATCGGAGTCAACAACCGGAATTTAAAAGATTTTACGGTAGATATACACAACAGCATACGGTTACGGCAACTCGTACCTTCCGATCTCGTGTTTGTAGCAGAGAGCGGCATACGGACAGCAGAAGATATTGCGGAATTGAGAAATGCCCATGTGAACGGTGTTTTGATCGGTGAAACGCTGATGCGGGTATCCGATAAAACACGTATGTTGAATACGCTTCGGGGAACCCGTGTGAAGATCTGCGGACTGAGACGGGAGGCGGATGTGGATATGGTCAATGAGTTGCAGCCGGATTATATTGGTTTTGTCTTTGCGAAGAGTAAACGACAGGTGACGGATGAACAGGCAATGTGTTTCAAAAAAAGACTGGATCCGAGCATCACTGCCGTAGGCGTATTTGTAAATGATACGGTGGAGCATATCGCGGCGTTATGTAACAGCAAGACCATTGATATGGTACAGTTGCACGGCGATGAAGACGCTGCCTATATTGCCCGTCTGCGTTCCATGACGGATTGCCCGATCCTTCAGGCGGTTCGTGTAAAAGGAGAGGAAGATATAGCGTCCGGAAGTGTCAGTACGGCAGACTTTATATTACTGGATACCTTTCATCAGGAGCAGTATGGAGGGACCGGTCAGTCGTTTGATACGGAACTGATACCGGAAGGGTATCGTCCTTATTTTTTGGCGGGCGGGATAACGGCGGAAACGGTATCGGATGCCATTCGGGATTTACGCCCGTTTGCCGTTGATGTCAGCAGCAGTGTGGAGACCGACGGATATAAGGATTATGAAAAAGTAAAGGAATTCATAAAGAAAGTGAGAGAAACAAAATGAGTGAGAAAGCAGGCAGATATGGGGAATACGGCGGACAGTACGTTCCGGAAACATTAATGACCGCCGTTCATGAAGTAGAGGCGGCATATGAGCATTATAAAAATGATCCGGACTTCGTAAAAGAACTGGATACGTTGATGCGTGAATATGCCGGTCGTCCGTCCATGCTTTATTATGCAAAGCGTATGACAGAGGATTTGGGCGGCGCCAAGATCTATTTAAAAAGGGAAGATCTGAATCATACAGGTTCCCATAAGATCAACAACGTACTCGGACAGGTATTACTGGCAAAGCGCATGGGTAAGACGCGGGTAATCGCAGAGACGGGAGCGGGACAGCACGGTGTGGCAACGGCAACGGCTGCGGCACTGATGGATATGGAATGTGAAATCTTCATGGGAAAAGAAGATACCGAGCGTCAGGCGTTGAATGTGTTCCGTATGGAACTGCTGGGCGCAAAAGTACATCCGGTCACCAGCGGTACGATGACTTTAAAAGATGCAGTCAATGAGACCATGCGGGAGTGGTCCAAACGGGTAGATGATACGTTATATGTACTGGGTTCCGTGATGGGACCGCATCCGTTCCCGATGATCGTCCGTGATTTCCAGAGCGTGATCGGGAAAGAGATCCGATCACAGTTGATGGAACGGGAGGGAAAACTTCCGGATGCCGTGATCGCCTGTGTAGGCGGAGGCAGTAATGCTATGGGAGCGTTTTATGAATTTATTCCGGATACGCAGGTGGAACTGATCGGCTGTGAAGCTGCAGGGCTGGGCGTAGACAATCCGAAAAATGCGGCTACGATCGCGAACGGAACGAAAGGCGTGTTTCACGGAATGAAATCTCTGTTTTGCCAGAATGAATTCGGGCAGATCGCACCGGTATATTCAATCTCAGCCGGCTTGGATTATCCGGGTATCGGTCCGGAACATGCCATGCTGCATGAGACCGGTCGGGCAAAATATGTACCGATCACCGACGAGGAAGCGGTACAGGCATTTGAATATCTGTCAAAAATCGAGGGTATCATACCGGCGATCGAAAGTTCGCATGCAGTCGCATATGCCATGAAATATGCAAAGACGTTATCGAAAGATAAGATTGTAGTCATCAATATTTCCGGTCGGGGCGATAAGGACGTGGCGGCAATAGCAAGATACAGAGGAGTGAAGATTTATGAGTAGAATACAGCAGGCATTTACGAAAGGAAAAGCATTTATCCCGTTTGTGACCGGCGGAGATCCGGACTTGGAAACAACGGAAAAGCTGTTATATGAAATGGCGGAAAGAGGAGCGGATTTAATTGAGATCGGTATTCCGTTCTCGGATCCGATCGCAGAAGGTCCGGTGATTCAGGAGGCGGATGAACGGGCGCTGCGTGGCGGTTGTACGACGGACCGGCTGTTTGATCTGGTGGAGCGTGTTCGCAGGAAGCTGGAGCTTCCATTGGTATTTATGACATATTATAACCCGATTTACAGTTATGGCTGCGATGCCTTTATGAAGAACTGCAAACGGGTAGGGATAGACGGTGTGATCGTACCGGATCTTCCGTTTGAAGAAAAAGACGAATTAAAGTCGGTTTGCGGGCAGTATGGGATTGAATTGATCTCGCTGATCGCACCGACGTCAAAGGACCGTATTAAGACCATTGCAAAAGAAGCCGAAGGGTTCATTTATTGTGTCTCGTCTATGGGTGTCACAGGCGTCAGGAGCGAGATCACGTCGGATATCGGGGGGATGGTTTCTTTGGTTCGGGAAGTGACGGATCTGCCGGTCGCAATCGGGTTCGGCATCGCTACCCCTGCGCAGGCACAGCAAATGGCGGCGTTCGGAGACGGTGTGATCGTGGGCAGTGCGATCGTAAAAATGATTGCGTCACAAGGGAAAGACTGCGTTTCGGCGGTCGGTCAGTATGTGGCGGAAATGAAAGCGGCGGCAAACCGTAAAACGCAAGTATAGGGATTCTTCTCAAGTTAAATATATCATGTTGTTTCCAACAATCGTCTCAAACCTCCGTTAGTTGCGTTTAGGAATGAAATTCCAGCGTTTACGACGAAAACGTGCATAACTGTCAAAATGTGATACCATTCTAATATGATATGACTGTATGATGCTTGCTATTGAAATGAAAGCAAGCATTATTACGTCTATATCATATTTTGAATCTTACATAGAAAGCATGGTAATGATATGAAAATCAGAGACAAGGAAACATTTATATTATTTGTATTGGGACTGGGGCTGTCGTTTTTTATTGTGATCAATGGGATTCAACTGATAAATGCTTGGTTTACGGAGTTGGCGAGAGGACAGGACACATATTCATACGGCGCTATGCTGAAAATCCAAAGAGATTTCAGTGAAGTGGAAGATGTGGAGGATAGACAAGAAGACAATAGGATCCAATATGAAAAAGCAAGACAGTGTTTGGAATTGCTTACGACACAGGAAGAAACGGTATATATTAGCGGTATATACCTTCCGGTTGGAAAAGGCTCAGTGGAGCAATCAGTCAATGTGATATGCTCAGGAGATGGACAATGGTATCGCAGGTTACAAAGCGGAAGCTATCCGACTTCCGACAAGTGGAAGGAATCGGAAAGAATGGCGGTGATCAATGAAGCCGCCAAAATCTATACAGAGGTCGTTGAGGGGCAGGAAGTCATCAAGATCGACGGAGAGGATTATCAGGTCATAGGTGTGCTGGAAAGTTCCCAGATATCAGATGCAGAAGCGGAGATCTGTATTTTTTATAAACCGGAGCCGAACGATACGGTTCAATCCCATTTGGCACATGCCTTTAGTCATGGTTTTGAAAGGTATATCGGTATTGGCAGCATGCAGGGGGATGTGACGGAGACGGCACGGGATTTATCGGCTGAGCTAGAAAAAGTGACCGGTTATCCGGTATCCATAGTGGAAGATCAAGGTACGGACAACACAAAACAAGTCATTGTATTTTATGCCCGGATTAAGGGATGGATCTTAGGGATTTTGTTTTTCGTGAGCCTGCTGAACTGTTGGAAGATCACACAACTGTGGATCACAAAGAAAAGAAAAGATCTCCTTATATATAAGACCTTTGGATTCAGCGGCGGACAGATCTTCGGGCGGGTGATGGTTGAACTGTTGCAGATGGTGACACTGACGCTGCTCTTAGCGGCTTGTCTGGAGATAGGGTATCTGTTGATATTCCAAAGCGGATATACCGACTGGAAGATGGTTCTGCGTGGTTGCGGTGTGCTGTTGGCGGCTTTTTTGGTGACGATGGCGGTTACGGTCATACCGGTAATGGAAAATATCAGAAAGCTGGCGCCGGCACAGGGATTAAGGGAGGAATAGTATGAAAGGAAAATCGTTGATAAAGCTGGCAACGGATCGGATAGTCCTGCATAATATCAGTGAACTGGCAGGCAGTGTCTTACTTTGTTGTGTGATGTTTATTCTGTTAGCCATCTTATTGTTCGTTTATGAGATCAATCATAGTCTCCGGAGCAGGCTGGATGATAGTCTGCGAAACGGTTGTAACAGATTCGGTTATTTCAGTCGTGAAAACGAGTCCGATATTTATAGATCGGGGATGCCAAATCAGGAAGAGTTTCTAATGTCGCTGGATTGTGTAGAAGCGGCGGGAACATGGGGTTATTCTATATGTACACTAGAAGAGTTGGCATTTCTAAAAGACATCCAGCAGGATCATGTGATCATGGGGAATATCACGGGAGATCAATTTTCGGGAAATCAATTTACGGACGGTCAAGATTTGGAAGAAATATTGATGTCCGCATCCGGCTGGGATATGTTCCGACTGGAACTGTATGAAGGGGCAGAACCCGAGCAGTACGATATAGACCGTTATAACCTTTTGTATTTGGGATATGAATTCCGTGACGCAGTAGAAGTGGGTACGGTCATACAGACGAGCAGTGGCACCATGATCGTAGCGGGCATACTCAAAAAGGGAGTGACAATTCCCATAGATGATCCGAACATGCTCAGTCAATTCAGCATTTCTTCGGCATATCCTACAGATTATAGTGTGATTGAAGTGATGCCCTTTCCGATAGGTTCACCGGCTTATTTTTCCGTGAAAGACGGTTATAGTTTTGAAGAAGCACAGGAGATCATCCAGCAGACGGTAAAGGACAGAGGATGGGTGGCAACCGTTGGTTCCGTGGATGGAGTGCTGGACGCGGCGGCGGCATCTTGGAAACCCGTACAGCGGTATCTGATACAGATGATCGTAGTCATTGGATTGACGGTCTGCATTATATTTTCTTGTTACCAGACGATCCTGATCTTGGTCCGCCGATCAGAGTATGGCATTCTATATGCGAACGGGGCAACCACAAAAGATTTGATCATGCTCCTCTTAATAGAGAATGCGGTCAAGATCTTGGTCGCCTTCCTCTTGTTCCTGCCGATCTTTCTGATAGTGATAAATCATCTGTTTCTCTTTTACAATGCAGACCAATATGTGTTGCAGTGGATTATCTGGGGCAAGGTTATTTGGAAGATGTTGTTGTTTGGTTTGAGTCTTGTTGTACTTTCTTCGGGAATTTCGATTTATACTATAAAACAATATACCCCAGTTACATTGATAAGAGGAGGGAATTAGGAAATGATTCAACTGACACAAGTAACAAAGACTTATTATAATGGTGATTGCCCGACAGAGGCGTTAAAGGGGATCGATCTGACGATTGAGACCGGGGAATACATAGCGATTACGGGAACCTCAGGCTCCGGAAAAAGTACATTGTTACATATAATCGGGGGCATGGATTCTCTGACGGATGGAGAATATCGATACAATGATATAGCCGTTCATGAATTAAAAGGGAATCGCCTGCATTTATTCCGGAAAAACAATGTTAGTTTTGTTTTTCAGCAATTTGCGTTAATGAATGATTATACCGTGCAGGAAAATGTAGAACTCCCATTGATCGCAAAGGGGTTCTCCAAAAAAGAGCGCAAACGGATTGCTTTGGAAAAGCTGGAATTATTAGGCATCGCTGATCTTGCAAAGAAACGTCCTTCTCACATTTCTGGCGGACAGCAGCAAAGATGTGCCATTGCAAGGGCGTTGGCATCCGATAATGACTTGATTCTGGCAGATGAACCTACAGGATCCTTAGATAAAAAAACCGGATTGGAAATCATGGAAATCTTGGAAACCATCCATCAGCAGGGAAAAACCCTGCTGGTGATCACGCATGATCCTCAAGTCGCTGCAATGGCAAACCGGGAAATCCGTATAGAGGACGGATTGATCGTAGAGTAGGGAAATCGGTACAGGAAAACGTTTGTTAAAATTCTTGCAAATATGTCAGGTTTCGTGTATGGTAAGTGATAGATGATTATATTACATAGGAAGGAATGAAACGAATGAAGAAGTTTTTGGAAGAGTTTAAGAAATTCATCATGAAGGGAAATGCTCTGGATATGGCAGTGGGTGTTATCATAGGCGGAGCATTTACGGCAATAGTTACTTCATTAAATGCAGATATCATCACGCCGATCCTTGCCATTTTCGGAGGTGTGGATTTTTCCAATCTGACGGTGAAGCTGGGTAAGGGAGATTTAGCTCCGGTACTGACCTATGGTAATTTTATCACGGCGGTTCTGAATTTCCTGATCACTGCATTTGTGATTTTCTGTCTGATCAAATTCATTAACAGCGTCGGAGATAAGTTCAAGAAAAAAGAAGAAGAAAAGCCGACCACGAAGAAGTGTCCGTATTGCAAGAGTGAGATTGATATTGAGGCAACACGGTGTCCGCATTGTACGTCGGAATTAGAATAAGGCATCTGAATCTGAAAAACAGCCCTGAGTATCGTAAATTGCGATGCTCAGGGCTGTTTTTGGTCAGGACCATGACTGCAAATATGCGTTAGATTTGCCGTAATAAGTTCACCATTTCTATTGCTGACAATGCACAGTCATATCCTTTGTTTCCGGCTTTGGTTCCGGCACGTTCAATGGCTTGCTCTAAGTTGTCAGTTGTTATCACACCAAACAGAACCGGAACGTCGGTTTGCAGGGAAACCTGTGCGATGCCTTTAGAAACTTCGTTACAGACATAGTCATAATGGCTGGTAGCTCCGCGAATCACGGCGCCGACACAGATGATGGCGTCATATTTTCCGGATTTTGCCATTTTCCCCGCAACCAGCGGGATCTCAAATGCGCCCGGCACCCATGCGGTAGTAATATCCGTTTCTGCAACACCGTGACGGACTAAACCGTCTATGGCGCCGCTTAACAGTTTCGTAGTGATAAACTCGTTAAAACGGGAAGCTACAATACCGACCCGTATATCCTTAGCGACTAATTTTCCTTCCAATGTGTTCATGTTCATTCCTCCTGTTTACTTAGTTTTACTTTACATGGGAAAAAATGTGACCCATTTTTTCTTCTTTTGTTTTTATATAAAAAGCGTCATATTTCTGCACCGGTATCTCAATCGGTACACGCTCTTTAATCGTCAGTCCATAGCCGTCAAGACCATATATTTTACTTGGATTGTTTGTCAGCAGCCGCAGCTCTTTGATTCCCAGATCACGCAGGATCTGGGCTCCTACCCAGTATTCCCGCAGATCCGGAGCAAAGCCCAGATCCAAGTTGGCTTCTACGGTATCACGTCCCTGTTCCTGAAGTTCATATGCTTTTAATTTATTGATCAGACCGATTCCCCGTCCTTCCTGACGCATATAGAGTAACACGCCGCGGCCTTCTTTTTCAATTTGCCGCATGGCACTTGCCAACTGCTGCCCGCAGTCGCAGCGGAGAGAACCGAAGACATCGCCGGTCAGGCATTCGGAATGTACCCGGCATAGGACGTTCATGCCGTCTCCGATGTCTCCCTTGACCAAGGCGACGTGATGCTCGCCGGTTATATCGCTGACATATCCGTATGCCGTAAAGATGCCGTATTCTGTCGGAAGTTTGACCTTGGCTTCCTGAATGACATGCTTTTCATGCAGTCGGCAATAGTCCTGAAGATCTTTGATCGTGATAAAAGCAATCTGATGTTGCTGTGCAAGTTGTATCAATTCCGGCGTCCGCATCATGTGACCGTCATCCGCCATGATTTCACAGCAAAGTCCGCAAGGCTTCAGACCTGCCAGACGCATCAGATCTACGGTTGCCTCGGTATGTCCGTTACGGACCAGCACCCCGCCGCTTCGGGCTACCAGTGGAAACATATGTCCCGGACGGCGGAAATCACCGGGCTTGGCATCTTCAGCCACGCACTTCATTGCGGTTAAAGAGCGTTCATAGGCGGAGATGCCGGTGGTGGTATCTACATGATCGATGCTGACGGTAAATGCGGTACAGTGATTGTCTGTATTTTCGGCAACCATCTGCGGTACATTCAGCTTGTCCGCCAGTTCTTTCGACATCGGCATACAGATCAAGCCTTTCCCGTGTACCGCCATGAAGTTTACGACTTCACCGGTGGCAAATTCTGCGGCGCAGATAAAATCCCCTTCGTTTTCCCGTTCCGGGTCATCCGTACACAGAATGATCTTGCCGGAACGTAGTTCATCCAAAGCATGTTCAATAGTTGAAAACTGAAAATCCATATGTTCCTCCTTAAAATCCATGGGTTCTTAAATAGTCCATGGTGATATGGCTCTGATCCGTGAACGAGTCGTTGTCCGTGTATGGATGCAAAAGCCGTTCGACATATTTGCCGATCACATCATTTTCTAAATTTACCAGATCGCCTGCTTTCCGGCTTAAGAGTGTGGTTGCTTCTCCGGTGTGCGGGATAACGGATACACGAAATGCGGACTCTTCCAAGGAGGCGACTGTCAGACTGATACCGTCAATGGCGATCGAACCTTTGTTGACGATCAGGCGGAGGACGTCCGCCGGAGCGGATATCGTGACCCATACGGCATTTCCTTCCGGTCGGAGAGACATAATCGTACCGGTCCCGTCAATATGTCCGCTGACGATATGTCCGCCGAAACGTCCACCGGACGGCATGGCGCGTTCGAGATTGACGCCTGCGCCGATCGGTAAGGCGCCTAAGTTGGTCTTGCGTAAGGTTTCCGCCATGACATCAGCAAAAAAACAGTCTCCCTGCATGCCGGTTACGGTCAGGCATACACCGTTGACGGCGATACTGTCTCCGATCTTGGTGCCGGATAATACTTTTTCCGCCTTTATTTTCAAACTGCCGGAGATTTGATGACCGATAATCTTTTGAATGGTTCCGACCTCTTCTATGATTCCCGTAAACATGGATACACCTCCTCTGTATTTTTGACATTATGCTTCATGGACGGCAGACAGGCAATCATATTCCACCAGTACATCATTTTGGAACAGGTGTACGCGGGGGTGGGATAGTTTTATACTGTCCGCTGCCCGCTCGATACCATTTCCGCGAACCGGTGTGTACGGATGATCTCCACCGAAAATTTTAGCGCCGATGTAGGCGTAGATATGTTGAACCTGACCTGCCGCAAGGAATGCAGCGTTTACGGTGCCGCCGCCTTCCACTAAAATTCCGTCAATTTCCCGTTGCCCGAGATGATCGAGCAGGTCGGACAGGTTGATCCGTCCCTGATCATTTTTGACGAATAGGACTTCCACGCCTTTTTGTTCGAGAGCGGCTCTTTTTTGCTCCGGATCATCAATACACGCGACGAGAACAGGGGACTGATCGGTGGTGTTGCATAACTGGCAGTCGGGAGAAATGCGTAAATGACTGTCGCAGACGATCCGTATCGGATTCCTGCCGTTTGGGATACGGCACGTCAGCAAAGGATCGTCCTGAAGAACCGTTCCGATGCCAACCAAGATGCCGGTATAATAATTGCGTAATTGATGGACGTGGTTTCGTGCGGATTCTCCGGTGATCCATTGGGAGTCCCCGGAATTGGCGGCGATCTTACCGTCCGCCGTCATAGCATACTTCAATGCGACATATGGATGGCGGTTCCGGATATAATGGAAGAATACCGGATTGATCGCATCGCATTCTTCCTGTAAGAATCCTTCTTTGACCTCGATTCCCGCCTCACGCAAACGACGGATGCCGTTGCCTGCTACTTTCGGATTTGGATCGCCGGAACCGACCACAACCTTTGCAACGTGATGTTCGATCAGGGCGTCGGTACAGGGTGGCGTTTTTCCGTGGTGGCAGCATGGTTCCAGCGTCACAAAGACGGTTGCGCCTTCCGCCGATTCCGTGCAGTTGGCAAGAGCATTCCGCTCTGCGTGAAGACCGCCGATATGTTCGTGATAACCTTCCCCGATGATGCGTCCGTCTTTCACGATGACAGCTCCTACCATAGGATTCGGATTTGTTTTTCCGGCGCCCTGCTTGGCAAGAGAAATGGCACGCCGCATAATGGCTTCGTCTGTCATGAAATCCCTCCTTCCAGATAGGACTGTGTATGTGAAAGAATGATCTGTAGATTCTGCAGATCCTTCATAGTGTCACCGGTTTCCAAAGAATGATTGGCGGCGTTCGTAATATAAAGCGGAAGATGGTGTGTCCGGCATTCCCGTTCCACCACAGATATATGGACCCACGGATCCTTGGTACCGGTAAATACGATGCCATCCCCATCTATAAAAGAAAAGGTTGGTTCAACCGGAGTATAGTAGATATGATGCACATCAAGGCCGGTTTGCTTTGCATATGCGGAAGCGACGACGGTTCCCACGCTTTTTGAAATAAATAAAATGTTATCATAAACATCCCAGTTCATTTCTTTCAGGTAATCGTTTGTCTGTTCCAGAGCCAAGCGGAAGGCATCTTCCATTTTACCGGGTGATTGTTTGACGTCATCCGGAAAAGGTCCATAGGATACTTCTTTGATTTCATATCCGTATTCTTTTGCCAGTTTCTTACTGTAATATAGAAGCGGTTTATCTGTATGATAACCGATTCCGGGAAATATCACTGCTATTTTCACGATCATGCCTCCTTTTGGGTTGCGATATAATGTCAAAAAAATAACCCTATGAAATATCCATAGGGCAGAAAATAAAAGATTCGGAATCTAAATCCGTTTCATCCATATCGTAGTTCTTCTTTCATCCAGACTATACTGTCGGCTTCGGAGTTTCACCGAATCGTGCCTTACGGCTCGCGGGCTGTACCGCCGGTAGGGAATCACACCCTGCCCTGAAGACTATATGATTTTCTATTGCTATTGTACTCGCAGTGTATGAATATTTCAAGATAAATATATTGTAAATGTTCTGCTCTTTGTTTATAATTTTTTCAGAGAGTTGGGCTGGATGGATAAAGAAAACAGAAAAGGCAAATATGGGGATGGAAAAATGAATGTTATCAGCTTATTTAGTGGGTGTGGTGGATTAGATCTTGGGTTTGAAAGAGCCGGTTTCAATGTTTTGGTCGCTAATGAACTGGATCCATCAATTTTTGATACCTTTAAAATCAATCACCCGAATACCCATCTCATAGAAGGAGATATACGACAAATCACTAAAAATGATATAATCCCATTTATTTCTGGAGAAGTGGATGGAATCATTGGCGGTCCCCCGTGTCAATCATGGTCCGAAGCAGGAGCATTAAGAGGAATCAAGGATGCGAGAGGACAATTATTTTATGATTACATCAGACTGTTGAAAGACTTTCAACCGAGATTTTTTTTGGCTGAAAATGTGAGCGGTATGCTTGCGGATAGGCATAATGAAGCCGTCCAAAAGATTCTTGCATTATTTGAAGATGCCGGATATGATGTTTCGTTAACAATGGTCAATGCAAAGGATTATGGTGTAGCAGAGGAACGAAAGAGAGTTTTTTATATCGGATTTAGAAATGATTTGGGTATTCAGTTTGTATTTCCCAAAGGTTCAACGACGGATGATGATAAAAAGATAACACTTAGGGATATCATATGGGATTTACAAGAAACGGCGGTTCCGTCCGGAGAAAAAAATCATCATAATCCGTTAGCAGTCAATAATAATGAGTATTTTACAGGGGCGTATTCGCCAATTTTCATGAGTCGCAATCGTGTCAAGGGTTGGGATGAGCAGGCATTTACAGTACAAGCATCCGGGAGACAGTGCCAGCTTCATCCACAGGCGCCTAAGATGGTCAAAGTAGATCAAAATGATTGCCGTTTTGTTGAAGGAAAAGAGGACTTGTACCGTAGAATGACTATTCGAGAAATTGCAAGGGTTCAGGGATTTCCGGATGATTTTCAATTTATTTATGAGAATACGAATGACGCATACAAAATGATCGGAAATGCCGTGCCGGTTAATCTTGCTTATGAAATTGCAAAGGCTATAAAAATGTTTCTGAATGGGCAGGGGAGTGAGGTGATTCCAATCGATGAAGACGGGGATCTTAGCAGAAGTAGAAGGAAGGTAAGGAAAATAGGAACAAAAAGTAATGATCAAGGGAGAGCATATGAGTATGCTTGGATAGAAGCATTATGCAAGAACCTAAAAGTTTATAGAGATGTAAGGATTGTTTCCAATTCAAGTTTCGCTGCAAATAAGAGAGCATGGTCGGCCATGTCAAAGGATATGCAGGAATTGTTTGATAGGTCGGCGGATGCCGCCGTCGAAACCGTTCTTGAGTTAGAGCCGTTAATGACAGAAAATACAAGCGATGAACTGACGTTAGAGTTTCAAAGAGATGGAGCAGGAACAAAGGGGGATGTAAGAGATATCGTCATTAAGAGAGCTGATATCGCATGGGAGATAGGCTTAAGTATTAAACACAATCATGAGGCGATAAAACATAGTCGGCTGAGTCATAGATTGGATTTTGGTAAAGAATGGTTTGGAAGTCCGTGTAGTGATGAATACTGGAAAGCCGTGAAACCGATTTTTGACAGGTTATTGGCTGAAAAGGCAAAGCAGGCTAAATGGTCTGATATGAAAGACAAGGAAAATACGGTATATATACCTTTGCTTCAGGCATTTATGGACGAGGTAAATAGAGCAAATAAAAAAGATGATTCCATACCGGTTAAGATGATTGAGTATCTGATTGGCGTAGAAGATTATTACAAGATTGTAAGTCATGATAACAAGAGATTAACCATGATTCATTCATTTAATGTCCATCATACTTTAAATAAACCGAGCAAAGTAAAAGTGTCTTCAATCTCTGTTCCGGTCGTGAAGCTGCCTACTGAAATTGTAGCACTGAGATTTAAGACGGGGAGTAACAATACGATTGAAATGTATATGAACAACGGTTGGCAGTTATGTTTTAGAATTCATAATGCAAGTTCTAGGGTTGAACCGAGCTTGAAATTTGATGTTCAGTTTATGGGCATGCCGACAACCATTCTGAATATGGAGTGCAAGTGGAAGTGATAAACCACGGATCACAGCCAGTAATAATAAAAAAAGCGATTGCGGTATTCGGTAGGGGTACAATGATACTGTTTTTTAAATAATTTGATGAAATGGCTGTGGGAACTATAATGCAGATAGCGGCTGATCCGATATGCAGGAAAATCGGAATATTTCAGTAGATCTGTCGCAATCTGGAGACGGTATTGACGAATGTAGACAGCGAGGGAGACGCCGACTTCCCGTTGAAAGGCATAGGAAAGGGAATGAGGATGCCAGTGGAAACGTTCGGCGATTTGGATAACCGTCATCCGTTGTGTCCAGTGTGTCAGCACATATTCGATCACGGGAAGAATTTTTTTGGAATAGCCGGCAAGCTGTGCAATGTGGTGCATCCGGCAAGTATAATCCATTGTGACTTCATTAAATAACAGTTGGATACCATATACGGTATTGATGAAGTAGGCTTTTTGTATCGTTAAACTGCATAAGAAATGAGCATAGACAACAGGCAGCCCGCATTCGACACAAAATGTAGAGATTACTGTGACCCAGATAGTAAACTGATAGCGGATATTGTAGATGGGATTTGCGGATAAGATCATATTGCGGTGATTGTCAAGACGGAGGATGCTATGCTGAACGGTATAGATATCACCGTTTTGTATGGCTTGTACAAACTTTTGTGCAGATTCATATGTGATATGCTTTTTTTCAGGATATTGTTCCATAAATCAAACAGACATTGAAAATGTCATAGTCTCAATGACACGTGTCGTAACTGCCTCCTATCGTGGTATATTATCAGTATACTGAATGTGAAAAACGGGTGCAACGGAAATTATCAATGTGATATAATAAGCAGTAACGGTGACAGCAGAACCGATCACGGATCAACCTCGCAATCGGAGAAATGTATATGAAGCAACATGTAATCATCGGCATTCTTGCCCATGTAGATTCCGGAAAAACAACATTAGCAGAAAGTCTGCTCTATCAATGCGGCAGCATTCCACAGGCAGGAAGGGTGGACAAAGGAACAGCCTTCTTAGACAGTTATGCCATGGAACGGGAAAGAGGTATTACCATTTTTTCGGAACAGGCGGAACTGACGATGGGAGATTTAGAGGTAACGTTGCTGGATACACCGGGACATACGGATTTTTCTGCGGAAACGGAGCGGACACTACAGGTTTTGGATTATGCCCTTTTAGTGATCAATGGGGCGGACGGTATTCAGGAGCATGCCAAAACATTGTGGAACCTGCTGCGCCGATATCAGATACCGGTATTTCTGTTTGTGAACAAAATGGATCATCAGGAAGCGGATCCGGGCAGGTTAATGCAGGCGATACGTAAAGAACTGCATGAAAGATGTATCGACTGCTCGCAAGGGATCACGAAAACATGTAAAGAAGAGATTGCATTGAGCAGCACGGAAGAACTGGTTGATGATTTCATCCATAACGGGGATCTGACAGATACGGCGCTGATTCAGTCGATGCAAAGGAGAGAATGGTTCCCGTGTTATTTTGGATCGGCGCTAAAAATAGAAGGTATCAAAGAGCTGATCGACGGTATATCCCGTTTGGCGCAGGCGCCGCAGTATCCAGATGAATTTGCTGCCAGAGTCTATAAGATTGCAAGAGATAAGGACGGCAACCGGCTGACACATCTGAAAGTGACCGGAGGGACGCTCAAAGTAAAGATGCCGGTTTATCATAAGGAAACGGAAGAAAAAATCCATCAGATCCGCATCTATTCCGGTGCATCATATGAGACGGCTATGGAAGTTCCGGCAGGGAGGATCTGTACGGTGACCGGTTTGGAGAAAAGCTATTGCGGGGAAGGTTTGGGAACGGAAACGGATGGTCCCCTGCCGGTCTTAAAACCGTTACTGAGCGTTCAGATGGTATTACCGGAAGGATGTGACATCCACACGGTGCAAAAGCAATTACGGTCGCTGGAGGATGAAAATCCCCTGTTACAGGCTGAGTGGCAGGAGCGGAACAATGAAATCCGGTTGCAGGTCATGGGGAAAATGGAACTGGATGTCCTGAAGCGGCTGTTTCAGGAGCGGTTTCAGTTGGAAGTGGAGTTTGCCAAGGGAAGCGTTCCGTACAGAGAGACGATCCTAGAACCGGTGGTCGGAGCAGGACATTTTGAACCGCTGCGTCATTATGCGGAAGTGTGGCTCCGTTTGGAACCGGGTCCGCGAAACAGCGGGCTGCAGATCACATCCGAATGCAGGGAAGAAGATCTGGAGATGAATTGGCAGAACCAGATATTGAAATACTTAACACAGGACAGACTGATCGGAGTATTGACCGGATCGGAACTGACCGATATGAAGATCATATTGATCGCAGGCAAGGCACATCCGAAGCATACGGAAGGTGGTGATTTCTGCGAGGCGGCTGGTCGGGCATTGCGGCAGGCGCTGCGTAAGGCGAAGTGCCGGCTGTTGGAACCGTATGGCGCATTCCGTTTGGAACTGCCGTTGCGATTGGAAGGAAAAGCGAGAACGGATATTGACAACATGCACGGACGTGTTCAGGATTCGGAGATCGATGGGGAGATATCCGTGCTGACGGGAGAAGTTCCGATCTCTCTGGCATCCGACTATCAGGAAAAAGTGGTTGGTTATACGGGAGGCAAAGGGAAATGGTCCCTGACGTTTCAGGGATATTCATTGTGCCATAACGAGGAAGAAGTGCTGGCATGCTGCCGGTATGATCCGGATGCAGACCGCGAGCATCCGGCAGGTTCCGTATTTTGCAGGCACGGGAGCGGAACGATTGTGCCTTGGGAAGAAGCGGAAGCATACATGCACATAACGCCGCCGTCCGTGGAAAGCGACGGAGAAAAAGCGGATGTACCGCCAACGGAAATGCGGCGGGTTACACGCGGACAGGCACGCTCCGGCAGTTGGATGGAAGCAAGCGACAAGGAATTAGAAGAGATTTTTAAAAAAACATTCGGCAACGGAAAGCAGAGGAGTCACGGAAAACAACGGTATGACGATACCGAACGAAAATCCCGGCAGGATCCGCAGGAGGTACGGGCATCCGGATCAAAGGATGCCAAGGATCAGATGTTGTTGATCGACGGATATAACGTGCTGCATGAGCATGAAGCATTACACGCACTATGTATGGAAAATCAGGATGCAGCCATACACACTCTGATCGATACCTTGATCAACTATCAGGCGTATCAGGATAAAACCATGGAATTGATATTTGACGCATATCAGGTGGACAATTTTTCCGGTTCGGAAGACATATATTCCAATCTTCGCGTGATCTTTACAAAGGAGGGGGAATCTGCCGACGAATATATCATCAGACGGGTAAGGGAACAAAGCGGTCATTATAAACTGACCGTGGTAACGTCGGACAGAGCGTTGCAAATGCTGACGTATAATGACGGCGTTCAACGTATATCCAGTCGGGGGTTTTGGATAGATCTGGAGCAGACAAAAACCGATATCCAAAAAGAGATCAAAAGAAACAATGACCTGAACGCACCTTTGTCGTTCCGTGAGATGCTGCCAGAGGAAAGAAAACGGACAACTTAAGATTTTCTTAAGAAACCATTCAGAGAACTTTCAAAAGAATGCAATGATAACTTCATTTCCGTTCTATATAATGATAACATATTTTAAGAAAAATATGGAGGCAATAGTATGAATCGGAAAAAAGTCGTGGTACTGTTTGGCGGATGTTCATCGGAATACAGTGTATCATTGCAGTCTGCATCCTCGGTGATACAGGCGTTGGATGAAGAAAAATACGAAATCATTCCTATGGGAATTACACCGGCAGGGGAATGGTTTCGCTACAGTGGGGATATTGAATCGATTGCGAACGATCATTGGAGGGAAAAACACTGTCTGCGGGCATTTTTATCACCAAGCAGAGATATTCACGGCATGGTTATCATGAACGACGACGGCACGATCGTAACGGACTCCGTGGATGTGGTATTTCCAATCCTGCACGGAAAAAACGGAGAGGACGGAACCGTACAGGGGCTGTGTGATTTGGCGGGGATCCCGTATGTGGGCTGCGGGGTTTTGAGTTCTGCGCTTTGCATGGACAAGGATATAGCTCATGTATTGGCTAAGGCAGCAGGTGTGTCCGTGCCGGATTATGTAGTGCTTCAGGAATATATGACGCCGGAAGAACGGATGCGGCGTTGTGAAGCTTTGCTCTATCCGGTCTTTGTAAAACCAGCCAGAGCGGGTTCATCGTATGGTATTACGAGAGTGGACCGACCGGCGGACTTAAACGCTGCCGTGTTAGAAGCATTCCGTTATGACAACAAAATAGTGATCGAACGCATGATCGCGGGATTTGAGGTGGGATGCGCGGTACTTGGCAGTCGGGAACTGTTAGTCGGAGAGGTAGACGAGATCGAATTGCATGCGGCGGTCTTTGACTTCCATGAAAAATACACCTTGGAAACCTCGCGGATTCATGTGCCTGCCAGAGTGGAACGGGAAACGGCGGAACGTATCCGTCATACGGCAAAAGTCTTATATCGTGCGTTGGAATGTCAGGGAATGGCACGGGTGGACATGTTTTTGACGCCGGACGGTGGGATCGTGTTTAATGAGATTAATACAATACCGGGATTTACTTCGCATAGTCGTTATCCAAGTATGATGCAGGCATCCGGACATTCCTTCCGGGAAGTGTTGGATGATCTGATACAGGATGCCCTCGGCGGCTGGAAACGGGAACCGTCCGGACTACAGCAGGCAGCGGCAACAGAGTCGTCGGCGGAGGTGTGAGTATGGGTAAGAATGAGCGGTATGGCGGCTTGGAATGGTTTCGGGTTTTGAGCGCGGTATTGGTCATCGCGATTCATACTTCGCCGCTCCTTTGTTTCGGTGAATTTCCGGATTTTATCCTGACCAGAGTGATTGCCCGGATCGCAGTTCCGTTTTTCCTGATGACGACCGGATTTTTTTTACTGCCGGACATCCGATGGAATACGGATAAACAGACAAAGCTGTTCCGTCAGATTCGCTATTTAGGAATCTTATATGGCATATCTATGCTTCTTTATCTGCCGCTCATGATCTACAAAGGATATTTCGGAGATGGGTTCACGGTAATCGGTTTGATCAAAGATATCCTGATCAACGGAACGTTTTATCACCTCTGGTATTTTCCGGCGGCAATCTTTGGGTTATTGCTGGTTGGCACGCTGTTGCGGTACTGTAAAGATACATATGTCTTTATGCTGAGCATCCTACTCTATGTCTTTGGTTTATTAGGGGACAGTTATTATGGTCTGGCGGAGCGGATTCCTTGGATAAACGGTTTTTATCAGTCGGTTTTTTCGGTTTCTGATTATACACGCAATGGCTTATTTTATGTTCCGCTCTTTATCATGCTGGGATGCTTGCTCGGAACACGGAGAGATAAACAGACAAATAAACAGACAATGAAATCCTGCCCAAAGGCGGTCACGATCATCGGACTTGCCGTTTCTTCAGTTCTGTTTTTGGGAGAAGGGGTATGTCTGCATTTTTTGCAATGGCAGAGACATGACAGTATGTATCTGACACTGCCGATCGTCATGTGGTTTTTATTTCAATGCCTGCTCACATGGAGTGATCGCAGACATTATAATTTTAGCCTGTTAACTTTGTTGGTGTATATCCTGCATCCGGCAATGATCGTCGCGGTCCGTTTGCTGGGTAAGCTGACCGGACAGACGGTATGGTTCGTGGATCAGAGTCTGGTACATTTTCTGTTGGTTGCTGTTAGCTCGTTTGCCGTTTCCTATCTTTTAGCACTGCTTGGCAAACGGATGAAGCGATCGAATGGTCAGAACATTTCGCGGCGGGCATGGACGGAAATATCCATTGATAATCTTTATCATAATGTCCGTGAAATACAGGCGATCCTGCATCCGCAGACAAAATTTATGGCGGTCGTGAAAGCAAATGGATACGGAAGCGGAGGACTGCGGATCGCGGGACATTTGAACAAGATGGGAATTGACGCATTTGCAGTCGCGACGCTGGAGGAAGGCATTCAGTTAAGAAAGCATGGTATTCACGGACTGATCTTAATTCTCGGATATACGGAACCGGAACGGATTCGTGAAATTGAGCGATATCGGTTGACACAGACCGTTACGGATTATGAATATGGAACACGTTTAGAATCTTACAGGCAGAAGATCCATGTGCATATCAAGCTGGATACCGGCATGCACCGGTTAGGGGAAAACTATCAGGATACGGATCATCTGAAAAAAATGTATGAATTTCAATATTTACAGGTGGATGGAATTTTTACTCATCTGTGTGTGGCAGACAGCTTAGAACCGGAAGATGTGGAATTCACGCAACGGCAGATCCAGCATTTTTACGAAGCGGTAGACTGTCTGAAACGGCAGGGGATCGATGTAGGAAAAACGCATATCCAGAGTAGTTACGGGGTGTTGAATTATCCGGAGCTGCGGTGTGATTATGCGCGGATCGGCATCGCTATGTATGGAGTGTTGAGTAAACGGGATGATGTGAAAATGTCTGTTGATTTAAGACCGGTCTTGACTGTGAAATCCAAAATCGCGGCGATCAGACAAGTGAAAAAGGGAGAAACTGTCGGATACGGGAGAGCTTATACGGCAGATGCAGATAGAGACATTGCAGTGGTGACGATCGGGTATGCCGACGGTATCCCGCGCGAACTGTCCTGCGGAAAAGGAAGCGTGTTGATCTATGGGCAGACAGCATCCATTGTAGGACGCATTTGTATGGATCAGATGCTGATTGATGTGACCGGTATCCCGAAAGTGAAAGTCGGAGATGTGGTTACCGTCATTGGTGAGAATCTGGAAGAATGTATCTGTGCGGAAGAGGTCGCATGCGCTTCGGATACGATTACGAATGAACTGCTCAGCCGCTTGGGAGATCGACTGGACAGGACATATTTTTAGGAGACCGGTTCGAAAACCAGAGTCGGACTCCTTTTTGGACAAAGTTCAGTATGCCGGAGATACCCTTTGTCAGCCGGTAATAATAGAATGATACCATTTTTGACCAAAGAGAGATAAGCCTTGAGAGTACTGGAAGGAATCCTTTTTGCAAGATGTCTGGAAAGGATGTCAAAATTCATATCAGCCATAAACTTGCGTTTCGGTTTCGGAAGCTTTCTGGAGATTTTTTGGAAAAAGATAAATTCCCGTTTCATTTGATAGGTATTTGATGTAGAATAAGCCATCAGAAATTCCCTTTCTTTTTGTGTAGTATAAAAAATGTTGTGGTGACTTTATTTACATCAAAAGGGGAAGAAATTTCTTATTTTTTTGGATTTTTAAGAATTTTCATAAGTAATGTATTGGGTAAACAACTCTCTGAGTAGAATTGCGGAAACTCAACAGTCCCCTCCATCTATACAATAAAAGAAAACTGTCGTAAAATAAATCGTCACAAAGGCATGTGGTATTTCTTCTCCGTCAATCCAATGATGCACATACGATTTGCGAAAGAATCCACAACGTCGATGTTCTTACTGAAATGGCTAAAAAAGCTTATATTTCATAATAATAACCCTCTTAGCAACTTAAATTCCATATCTATTTATCTTTTTAGTGTGTTAACATCAAATGTAGTTTGAAAACGTTCTCTGGGCTAAAGCTAACACCTGCCTACTCGCCCGTTACGTGTATCACACCAATAGTTCCGTTTATCGCAGGAGCAAAGACATGCTCGTCTGCATGTTCCGTTAGAGCTCCATCCCAGGAAAAATGAAGATGCCCGGCCAAGACCTCCTTTACCAGGCTGTCGTCCGCATATACCATATCCAAAAATTCCTGTGTGACCTCATTTGGCACATAATTACAGTCTGCTCCCCATGTCAACTCACGATCGCTCCAGACCGCCCGCGACTGTTCGCCAAGGCTCTCATCTATCATGGAATCCAGCGGAACGTGCGTAACTAGAATGATCGGCTTCCCCAGCGCATAAATCTCTTTCCAGCGTGCTAGTCCTTCTTCCGTCATATTTCTCGTACTGTTGTTGATCCCAACGACGCACAGATCATCATATTCCAAAAGTTCTATTTCTTCATAGCCGTCAATGTCTGCATGGAGCGCGTTTATCGCTGCCTGATCCTGAACCTCACAATAATCTGGGGAATAGTCGTGATCCGCCCGTACATAAATATATGGTGTATTCAAGCTGTCAAGTCCAGCTTTCAGAGTTGCAATATTGGCGTTTGCCGCATAATCTATCATGTCGCCGCCAAAGAGCAGTGCGTCCGCCTGCCAGTCATCCAGAGCCTCTGGTAGCTCCGCCCAAAAATCCTCCGCATACATTCCGGCGGCATTTTTGAAGGACTCTCGGCGTTCTGCGACGGTTTCCCTGTCCGCTTCCGCGATCTCATCATTTTCAGTAATAATATGCAGGTCGGAAAGCCACACAAAGGTATAGTCTTGCGACAGACCCGGTATCTGTACCGTAACTTCCTCCTGGTTGATCCCCCAGTCTTTCCATTCTCCGTTGGCATCGACATAATAATGGTCTATCCATGTACTCTTTATTTCTGCTGAATCATGTACGACGGGCAGGGTGGACTGCGGTGAGCGGTCGCAGGACGGAAGCACCAGCAACAGAAGCAGTATGGAAAGGGCAGCATATCTTTTGGAACAGTGAAACATTGGGGATTCCTCTCTTTTCATTTATTTTATTGATAATATCTCTAAAATAAGATACTGCTTTACCCGGGATTCGTCAAGAGAAGACATGGACTTTCCCGAACAATTTTGACCTGAAACCTTACTTTTATGGTTGCATGGATAAACGTACGTAAATTCAAGATGACGTTGAAATTGATTTGGATGGAGGCATATGCTATAATCAAGGAAGCACGCTGATGCGTGCGTAGGTCATCAACCTACTTTTATGGAACGAGAAAAAATCAGTAAAGGAGTTTATGTATGAAGAAGAATTTAGGAGTAATTCCGGCAGTTTACCCTATGCCTGTTCTGATGGTGGCTGCTTATGACGAAAAGAAAAAAGTGAATGCAATGAATGCAGCGTGGGGAATGTGTTGCGCTTCCGATAAGATTGCATTGTTTATCGATGAGGAACATAAGACGACACAGAATATACTAAAAACAAAAGCATTTACAGTTAGTATCGCGGATAGAGATCATATGGACGTTGCGGATTTCTTTGGTATGGCTACCGGCAACCTGATTGCGGATAAATTTGAGCGTACCGGCTATCATGCAGTCAGAAGCGAGTTTGTGGATGCTCCGATCATTGAGGAATTTCCGGTCGTCATAGAATGTGAATTGTCTGAAATTGTAAGTACGGGAAATATATACGCGATCATCGGCAAGGTGATGAATGTGAAAGCAGAGGAAGCCGTTCTTTCCGAAAACGGCAAGGTGGATCCGTCTAAATTAAACGCTTTGATTTTCGATCAGTTCCAATCCGATTACTATGTGATCGGGGAAAGAGTCGGAAAAGCATGGAATGCAGGAAAAGGTTTGATGGATCAGTAATGGCTTGAAGTCTAAAAATATCCGCTGATAAAAATTTTGATTCCGATTATGATCAAAATGATGCCGCCGAGTATCTGGGCTCTATGACTGAGTCGGGTGCCGAAGGTCTTACCGATGGCAAGTCCGGCTATACAGATAATAAAAGTAACGGCTGCGATAATGATACAGGCGGCGAGTGCCATCGCCCACCCATATCCG
Source organism: uncultured Lachnospiraceae bacterium (assembly GCA_947589305.1). GTDB lineage: Bacteria > Bacillota > Clostridia > Lachnospirales > Lachnospiraceae > CAG-632. The sequence goes on along the minus strand of CANQAP010000003.1, from coordinate 209,557 downwards.
GCGATGGTAAAACCGACGGATAAAGCGTCGATAGAGGTCGCAACACCTTGGATCAGTAATGTTCCGATGTCAAGACCGGTTGGTTCCGTTGTCTCATCGGGATGGTTGATCCCTTCCATCAGCATGTTCCCGCCGATCAGGGCGAGCAGCAAGAGGGCAATCCAAGGGATTGCTCTTTCAAATGCCTTAAAATATTGAGCGATCGTATGGACGCAGATCCATCCGATGATTGGCATGCCAAACTGGAATCCGGCGAAAACACCGGCAATTTTTCCCATTTGGCTTTTTTTCATCTTTGGGTCATGTAAACCGTTTGCCATAGATACTGAAAAGGCATCCATGGCAAGTCCCACACCGAGCAGGATGTTATTGAGAATAAACATAATGCGTTGCTTCCTCCGATGGCTCTAAAATAATAAAAACTCACGCATAACCGTACCGGCTATCCCAAAGTTTCTATCCGTATGCGATAGCAACTTTATGAATAGTTTACAGTTATACATGAGTCTCGCAATTTAAAACAAGCCAGACTGAAAATTCAGTCAGTATGTTGACTTATTACACGATATGTGCTTGCTACTCCCTCATGGGAATGAAGTTTGATTCAGTATACTACGCGACATTAAAAATGTCAATTCCAATCGAATGGTAGAAGACACTGAGGGTATCCGTGGTTGCGTTATGGAGAGAGTACGGGCTGTGCCATACGGATATAAGATATAAAGTCAGGATGAATTCAAGGGAAATGACCGATAACAGACAGTGAGGTGAAGGATATGCTGGATATGAATGATTTTGAATGGACAAGGAATCCGAAGTCATATTCGTTTGATCAGAATCGGATGGAAGTCATAACCAATCCGCATACGGATCTATGGCAGCGGACATATTATCATTTTCGGAATGATAATGCTCCGGTTTGGCAGATGAGAACCGACAAAAAGTTTTTTTCCTTTTTAGTAAAGACCGAATTTGAGAGCCGGCACCGTTTTGACCAGTGCGGTGTCGTTATGTATCTGGATAGTGAGAACTGGTTAAAAGCTTCTGTAGAATATGAAAACGAGACGTTTCAGCACTTGGGCAGTGTCGTCACCAATCATGGATATTCAGACTGGGCGACCACAGCGATCGACGCATCGGTAAAATCCATGTGGTATCGTTTGAGCCGGAGGGAAGATGACTTCTGTATTGAATGTTCGGAGGACGGTGTTCAGTTTTCTCAGATGCGGATATGCCATATGTGGGAAGCAGCCAACGAGATCCGGTTTGGGATCTATGCCTGTAGTCCGGAGGATTCTTCTTTTCTAGCTACTTTTACAAATATGGAAGTCACAGAGTGTAAATGGCTGCTTCACGATGGTCAGAAACCGGATGACACGTAGGACATATCCATGATAAAACGATGCTACTCATGAAAATTGAAAATCCTGTTGCTTTTGCTATAATCATCACATAAGCGACGATTATTTACGCATAAATACGTAAACAGAATAAACCTACACGGGAGGGACATATTATGTTATGCCATATGAATATTGATTTAAGCGGTAAGCTCTGTACAAGGTCTGTTTGCAGGGCAATGCTTGTACAGAGGCTATAAACGCAGGAAACCTTCTACATAGATTTGTAAAAGAACCTGAAGATATTGCCCGCATCGGATTTTGTACTTATAGGATATGTCAATAATAACACTATAAGGAGAATGATTCGATGAATAAAAATTTTAGAAAATATATTATATTTTGGCTGAGTCAGGCGCTATCACAGATGGGAAGTCAGATGACGGGCTTTGCCCTGATTTTATGGGCATATGAACAGAGTCATGCGGCCATGACCGTGTCACTGATGTCATTTTTCAATTATGTGCCATATATTTTAGTGAGTATCGTTGCGGGAGCATTTGTGGACAATCATAGAAAAAAGCCGGTGATGCTGGCGTCCGATGCTTTTGCAGCAGTATGTTCCGTAGCGGTTCTGTTGCTAAGCTCGTTCCACATCCTGCAGATGTATCATATTTATATCGTGAATTTTGTGATCGGTCTGATGAATGCCTTTCAGGGACCTGCTTCTTCGGTAGCGGTTGGGAAAATGGTGCCAAAAGAAAAACTGGCGCAGGTCAGTGGCATGAATTCCTTTTCCGGAAATCTGATCATGGTACTTGCGCCTGTATGCGCTGCCGCTTTGTATGCAGCAGGAGGCTTACCGGTCATCTTGTGCATAGATCTGTGCAGCTTTGCGATTGCATTTATCGTATTGGTATGTATACGGATTCCGCAAGACGAACCGGCAAAAACAGACAAAAAGGCTATTTTTGCAGGGTGTGCGGAAGGCTTCGACTACCTGAAACACAACCAAGCGATTTTGATCGTCATTTTGACCATGGCGCTTTTAAACTTTCTTTCCAGACTGACCTACGAGAACATTTTAAATCCTATGATTCTGGCAAGAAGCGGAAATGATTCTGTAGCGCTCGGCGTGGTAAATGCCATTATGGGCATCGGCGGAATCGTAGGCGGCTTGATCGTTGCAACCGGTAAATTCGGGAAAAACAGTGTGGATATGATTTATTTCTCCGCCATGCTTTCTTTCTTGCTGGGAGATCTGATGATGGGACTTGGTCAGAATGTGATCATATGGTCCTTTGCGGGTCTGATGGCAAGTCTGCCGATTCCGTTTATCAATGCAGGGCAGAATCTGATGTTTTATGATACGGTTCCGACAGACATACAAGGGCGTATTTTTGCAGTCAGAAATGCCATACAGTTCTGCACGATCCCACTCGGGATTTTATTGGGCGGAGCATTGGCAGATTATGTACTTGAACCGTTTATGATGACGGATAACCGCGTGACAGCATTTCTTCATTTGCTGGTAGGCGAAGGAGCAGGCGCCGGCATGGCAGTCATGTTTTTAGGCACCGGCATTTTGGGAAGCCTGTTCAGTTTCATATTTTATAAAAGAGTGAAAACGATGTTGAAACCGGGAAACGGGGAAATCCCGATCCGTCAAGACGAATAAAACGGTCTGCGGATCGAAAACAGGACAAAGGAGTCAATCATGCACAGCATTACCGTTAGACAATATAATGTCACAGATGAAACAGCTATGATCAGGATATGGAATGAGGTAGTGGAAGAAGGCATAGCCTTTCCGCAGGAGGAAATCTTAAATGAGAAAACCGGGCATGTGTTTTTTGCCTCGCAAACATATTGTGGGGTCGCCGTAGATACATCAGGCACGGTCTTGGGATTGTATATTCTGCATCCGAATAATATCGGAAGATGTGGGCATATCTGTAACGCAAGTTATGCGGTCCGGAAAGAAAACAGAGGAGAGCATATCGGGGAAACCTTGGTAAAAGACTGCCTGCAAAAAGGGAAAGAACTGGGATACAGGATTTTGCAGTTTAATGCAGTCGTAGCGACGAATCTCCATGCAAGGCATCTGTATGAACGGTTGGGTTTTGTCCGGTTGGGAACCATTCCAAACGGTTTTCGGATGCGTGACGGACATTATGAAGATATCTGTCCATACTATCACGAATTATAACGAAACAATAAATAGGATCAAACGGGTATCATAAGGATATGGTAGAAATGTCACGATATGATATGTTTGATTTTTGTTCAATATTACCTTTGACAACTATCGTTTTTTTGCGTATAGTAATGACAAACGTGTAGCACTCCATGCGTAAGTCCAGTTGAGTGCTGCACGTTTTTTGATTGATCAACACAAAGCGTGTAGCCTGAAAAGAATCATTCAGTGATTCAGGCGGCGCGCTATTTTTATGTAAGGAAGGTAAAAGGACATGGAAACAAATTCAAATCAATGGTTAGGAACGGAGCGGATCGGGCGTTTGATGAAACAATATTCCGTTCCGTGCATGATTTCACTTTTGGTCGGAGCTTTGTATAATATCGTAGACCAGATTTTTATTGCAAACGCGGAGTATCTTGGCTCGTTTGGAAACGCGGCAAATACGGTGGTGTTTCCGCTCACGGTCATTGCATTGGCGATAGCCGTTATGATAGGAGACGGATGCTGTGCCTTTGTGAGCCTGAGTCTTGGAAAAAAGGAAATGATGAATGCTAAAAAGAGCGTAGGCAATGCGGTGGTTTTGACAATCCTCAGCAGTGTGGCGTTATGTATCATCTATCTGGTCTTGGCGGAACCGATCCTGACGGTGTTTGGCGGTACAGTGAACGCAGCCACCTTTCAATATTCAAAGGAATACTTTTTCTATATCGCTTTAGGGATACCGTTTTATATGTTTGGGCAGGCGATGAATCCGATCATACGGGCAGACGGATCCCCGAAATTTGCCATGCTATCCACATTAGCCGGCGCCGCAGTTAATCTGATCTTGGATCCGGTGTTTATTTTTGTGTTCCGATGGGGGATGATGGGCGCGGCTGTCGCCACCGTTGCGGGACAGATTCTGACGGCTGTTTTGGCGCTGGGATATCTTTGTAATATGAAACGGATCAAACCGGAGAAACCGGATTACCGTATCGACCGGACAGTATCCCGTAAAACGTTGACGTTAGGGATCACCAGTTTTTTGTCTCAGATATCGTTAGTTGCAGCCATGGCAGCCATTAACAATATGATCTGTAAATACAGTGCCGCCGATGCGGTGTTTGGACAGGAAGGATATGCGCAGATTCCGATGGCGGTCGTCGGGATCGTGATGAAGTTCTTTCAGATTGTGATTTCAATCGTAGTGGGCATGGCGGCAGGCTGTATCCCGATCGCCGGATACAACATGGGTGCCGGATATCATCACAGAGTGAGGGAATTGTTCACAAAACTGTTGCTTGCAGAAGCAATGGTCGGCTGTGTGGCATTCGTCATTGTCGAAGGATTTCCGAAACAGTTGATCGCGATTTTCGGCGCGGCAAATGAAAGTGTATACTATACGGATTTTGCGGAAAAAGCATTCCGCATCTATCTATGTATGATCGTTTTTGCCTGTGTCAACAAGGCGTGTTTTATCTTTTTGCAGGCAATGGGAAAAGCGGCGGCATCTACGATGCTTTCCATGGTGCGTGAGATCGTGTTCGGAGTAGGATTTGCTCTTCTCCTGCCCATGTTTTGGGGATTGGATGGAGTGCTATATTCCATGCCGGCGTCTGACATTCTGACGTTTGGGATCGCGCTTGTTTTGATCGTTCGGACATATCGGGAACTGGGGAGCCGCGAGTATGCGCAGGAGAGGACCTGCGAATGAGACGCATGCGGAAACGAAGCCGCGCGCGGTGACGATTATGCGATCACCCGGTTTCTGCCCGATTCCTTTGCCTGATATAGTTTCTCATCGGCAACTGCGATATTTTCTTCTGCCGTTTTGGAAAAGTCAATTTCCGTACAACCGAAACTCATAGTCATTTTAATATTGGTTCCTTCAAACACACAGACGGAATCCATAATGGTCTGGCGTATGTGTTCTGCCAGAGCCGCCGCATCTTGTAAACCGCCCTGTGCCAAGATGACAATGAATTCTTCTCCGCCCCAGCGGTATACGTTGTCTTGGGATCCAATGTGATTGCGAAGGATATCGGACACGTGGCGCAATGCCGCGTCACCGGCATTGTGTCCGTATACGTCATTGATCTTTTTAAAGAAATCAATATCACAGATAAATAAGGCGCGTTGTTCGGTCTGTTGTTCGTTTTGACCATCGGAACACATATGTTCATAGTCGTTGTGAAAACCAATGCGGTTTTTTAAAGAAGTCAGCTTATCGTGCATGGAGTCATCTAAAAAGGTATCGGATTCCAGCGCGATTCCGCAGATAAATGCTGCCATGGACAGCCTCCGGCAGTCCTCTTCAAGGCAAAAACCGGTCTCGGATAGTGCGTTACAGAGTGTATTTTGCTTTGCCGCAAAGGAGGTACTGTCTTATGATTATGTATGGACCTTCATGCGAGATGACGGCACAGAGGAACAATATTATTTTAGGGAGGGAGAGATGATTACAGGCGGGGATTATCCGCTATATGATTATGTTGACTATCAGGAATCGGTTACATGTGACAGAACTTTTTATAGTGGTCGGGGATATCCTTGCTACTACCATACGGGACCAAACTCAGCCCAAATGGTTACCTCTGGGTGCCTGATCCGAAGTGCAGATCCGTTGCCGCAAAGTATCTTTGACTCGTGGTCGCAGTCCATTGGTTATCCGGTGCTGGGATATCAAACATTTCCATACATAGCGGAAGGAACAAGGGGTATTAATCAAGAACTGTATGACTTTGACTGTAACACACCATTGAAAGGTATTGAGATCCGCATAGTTACACATCGGCTGGTGATTGAGTGTTCCAATCAGTCGGTAGTGACAGGAAATACGGAAGAGATCTTTAATGCAAATGTCAAGGGGTATGATAACTTAGATGCCTATTTAGATGATTGGGCAAATGAAAGTGGGCATGGCAACGGAACCTTTTATTATCTTCCGGATGGCAAAGATACGGACAGACAGAAGTGGCAACAGATTGACATGTATGTAGATACGATCAGTTCTTTGACAAATAATAAAGAAACCGGTTACCTGTACTTCTACTTTGAGGCTAACTAGTCATACATGATGATCAATGCGTATTTTCGGTCTCGTCAGAGGATTCCGGAGCGGACACTGCTTCTTTGTCAGAGGATTCCGCTTCCGAATCCAATGCGTGATGTTCATTTAAAGCCAATTTCTGAACCAATTCCTTCACGGTGTATTCCAGATGGGAAATCTGAATGTTCAGGTAAAACAGTTTTGCCATCAGCACGAAAATAATCATTAAAAAGACCATGTTCACCGGCGACTGTATGCCGATCAAGGTTGCCAGCCGGATAGTCAGTGTTGGGAAAACCGCCATGACAATCAATATAAGGGCAAATAGAATCCAAAATATAGCGTATTCAATTTGAAATTTGGATTGGCGTATCTTTCTCATCATAATGACCATGCTGAATACAGATACGACGATCAATAAAATCCGTAATGCAATCGACATATGTTCACCCTACCTTTTTCTAAAATTGTTGATCAGTAAAATCGCTATCATCATACGCATCATATAAGATGCGGAACGTGCAAAGTTCAGGTAGCTTTTTCCTGCGATGCGTTCCTGCATCGTCACCTGAACGCTGGCAACCGCTACCCCCTGCTTTAATAAGAATGAAATGGTATCCGGTTCCGGTCCGTAATTAATATTACTGGCAAATTCATGTATCATGTTCCGATTGTAGAGACGCATACCGGAAGTGGGATCCGTGATCTTCTTTCCGGTGGATATACGAATTGCCGCTTCGATCATACGGTTTCCCAACATACGGGCGTTCCAAGGCTTTTTTTCAGTCACAAAGCGGGAACCGATCACGATATCATACCCTTCTTGCGCTTTTTGGATCATGTCTTTGATATATACGGGGCTGTGCTGCCCATCTGCATCTAACTGTACGGCATAATCATAATCGTGTAAGTCCGCATATTTTAAACCGGTCTGAAACGCACCCTCCAGTCCTAAATTGACCGGTAGATCCACAATGTTATAGTGGTTGGCGTGGCAGATGGCAGAGGTCTGATCTTTAGAGCCGTCATTGATGATGACATAATCATATTCACGATATTGACTGGTCATGTCATTGACGACACGTTCAATATTTTCTTCTTCATTATATGCCGGTATAATGACTAATACTTTCATATTCCTTCTCCTATGATTTGCTGTTCAATGTTTCACCCTTGCCATAGAACTTTGACAAAATATTCGCAAGGAAAGCAGGCCAAAACTGCCTTAACATCTCATGATCTTCCTTGGTCCGCTGATGATTTTCAATCAAACCGCTGGTGGTGGAATCCTGATGAATGCGATGATACATCAGTACTTTGTGGATATATACGAAGCTGCCGTCCTCTTTTGCAAGGTCCGCCCACGTCTGCCAGTCTAGGTTGCTGCCATATTGTATCTGAAATACAGGGGTGGTCAGACGTTCCATACAGTATGTGACAGAGGGACAACAGATCGGGTTGCCAAGTGAAAGACAACGTCTTTTGATCAATCGGGAATGTTGCAATCGCGGGATCCGCAAAGGCAGCAGCAATAATTTCTTGACAGTCAGCAGTGTGGAACGTACTGTCTGCTTCCCATCGCGGATTTCTCCGTAGTCGGAAAAGGAGATCAAGGCATCGGGTCTGCGTGCCAAATGGCGAAGCGTATCGCATAAAAAGTCCGGCATATAGACATCATCCTGATGCACGATCGTTACATACTTGGAGTGGCATTGCGCAATTCCGAAATTCCAATCTTGTGCGATCCCGCCTTCTCCCGTATTGAGAAACAGTGGAATTTGATACTGTTGTGCCAGTTCTTGGATATGGGAATTCAAAGTAGAAGTGACCATAATGACTTTACTCTGAAACGTCTGATTTTTCAAAGATAGAATACATTCCTCCAAATATGGACTTTCTTTATACGCACAGATCACAAACGTATGAATACCCTGCTTGAGACGTCTTTGTTCCATTCGTTGGTTCCTTTCGGTCAATCTCATCTTTGTTCCATCAAATAAGTATTTTTATTATAACCGAATTCAAAGGTCTTTACAATAAGTATTCCTAAAATGGATGCGGAACAGCCGCTTTATAGTAACTGCTGATAGAGCAGGAGATCTTCTTCCTTAAACACGTTAAAGATCACCCGTTCGATCCGACTGTCCGGCAGATAGTCCAGTACAGTCCGGACGGCAATGGATGCGGCTATATCATTCGGAAAACGAAATTCCCCGGTGGAGATACAGCAAAATGCGATGCTCTTTAATTCATATTGCTCCGCCAGTTCCAGACAAGAACGGTAGCAGGCGGTCAGTTGTTGTTTATGGGTTTCGTTAAGAGAAGGATATACAATGGGACCGACGGTATGGATCACATATTTGGCAGGCAGATTATATCCCTTCGTGATGAGTGCTTCACCGGTTGACAAGTCGCGGTTTCGTTGCAGCATGATCGTGTTGCATTCTGCCCGGAGTTCCATCCCGGCGGCGCTGTGTATGGCATTATCAATACATCCGTGACAAGGGATGAAGCATCCCAGCATTTTGGAATTTGCAGCGTTTACTATGGCATCTGCCGATAGTCTCGTGATGTCACCCTGCCATATGGAAATCCGGCTGGCGTATGCGGATGAACGACCATATTGCTCTTGGATGGTAGGAATATCGTTAAGTGATACGATCCCCTTGGTACGGGCTTCTTCTTTTAAATAATCATCCTGAATCGTTAGAAATTCACGACGGATCGGTTTCGGCATCCGGATATTCATAAGAGAACGAAGGATGCGTTTGCGGTCTCCGTTTGGAAGGGTTATATGCTGATATTCCGCTGATTCCTGACAGAGTTCTTTGATCAGATAATCTAAACGTTCCTCTTGATTCATAAGTCGCCTTCTTTCTATCCATGTGGGAAATGTCGATCGTGCAAAAGGCATCCAAAGGTTGGTCGATTGCAGATCATATATAACACGATTTTATCATATGAAAATGTAGAAATCAATGAATGGAGGGAAGGCTCAAAAGACCGTCTCGGCTAGTATTGCTTTGGCGGATAGACTTAAGGTATGTTTTCATGAGCTACAGGACTGGTTTTATCAGAGGTCTGTTTTGCAAACTTCTTCAGGATCGGAATGATCACGGTTTCCAGTTGGTCTTGCGGTATGCTCTGACATAACAGATTAATTTCACGATAGGAATTGTTGAGCGAATAATCTTTGTCAAAAAACGATGATAATGAAATCTGAAAATAATCGCAGACGCGGGCAAGTACATCATACGGAACACTCTGTTTTTCTCTGCGGACATCAGCAAAATATCCTTTATTCAGATGGAGTTCTTCACTCAGTCTTGTAGCGGAAATATCGGAATTATCAATCAATTCAAATAATCGTTCTCGGATAAAATTATCGTTCATGGTACAATGCCTCCTACCATTAGTATAAACGATTAAAATGTGACCGATACGGAAATACTCCTTTTGAAAATATTCAGAAAAATACAAAAATACGGAATATATCCGAAAACAGGTAGGAGATTGTAAAATAACGATTTTTGAATCTTTCGGGCGATACTTGCCCGAAAGGTGTAAGCTATGGTGTCTCGTACAGATATCCGTCCTCCATGTGTATGATGCGTTCGGTACTTTCTGCAATATCAGGATCATGAGTTACGATCAGGATGGTTTTTCGGAATTCTTTGTGGATTTGTTTCAGTAGGTCGATCACTTCATTTCTGGTTTTTTTGTCAAGGTTCCCTGTTGGTTCATCACAAAGAATGATCTGAGGGTCATTCGATAAAGCCCTTGCAATGGCGACACGCTGCTGCTGTCCTCCACTCAGTTCATAAGGAAGATGCGAGGTTCGTTCAGTCAATCCTAAGAGATCGCAAAGAGTATGAACGTAGTTGTAATCGGGGGTTTTGTTTGAGAGTAGAACCGGAAGTAATATATTTTCCATAACGTTCAGTTCCTGAATCAGACAAAATTTCTGAAATACAAATCCGATATGTTCTCGCCGGATTTTCGATAGTTCTTTATCGGTTGTATCCGTAAGCCGGATATTTCCAAGGTAGACATCTCCGGAAGTTGGTTTGTCCAGTCCGCCTAATAGGTGCAGTAAAGTAGATTTGCCGCTTCCGCTGGTTCCTACAATGGATACGAATGTCCCTTCGTCAATGTTGAGATTGATTGTTTGCAAGGCGTGGACAGTATGTGATCCCATAGGATATTCTTTCGTGAGATTCACTGCTTTCAGTTGTGTACGCATAGAATTGTTCATAGTCTGAGATGACCTCCTTAAAAATTTGATGCCTCTATTTCTGCTATGATCGATTGCTTAGATAGATAATGAATCTGTGCCAGTGTTATGGCAAGGATGATCAGCAGATATATTATAAAGGTAATTGTCATGATCATAGGCAGATGGTATTGGAACAGGTTGTACCGAAACGGTACGTCATAATACCAAGGAGTAGGTCCAAAAGGTTGATACCATGTTCCTTGATCCACATGCTCACGGATATACTGAAAGAAACTCTGACAAAGTTCAACCGGCGCCATGGAAACAAGGATACCGATGACAGGATAAAATACATTCTGCTGCAAGATCAGATATGCGATTTGCTGAATGGACATACCGCTGGCACGCAGAATAGAGAATTGGATGCTGCGTATGCGAATATCGGTATACAAGTGGATGGTAATGGCGATGATCGCAATGACCATTAACAGTACGAGCATGCTGTAATAAACTGCCATGATTTTCTGTGTTCCCTGATTCATTTGGAGAATGATTTCAGTGGTGGAATGCGTGGAAATCCCCTCGGAATCCGATAACATCTGATACCAGTAGATATCCATCTGTTCCAAAGGATAGGAAGGATCCGACTGTATGCACAGTTTTGTCAGGTTATGGTCGGGAAGTCCCCAAGCCGTAAACGCTTGGCAAGAACAGAAAATGTTGATCCCATGATCGTTATGATCCGGAAAAACCATATATTGTCTGACGGCAGGTTCATCCAATACAAGGATACCGCCGATGGTTACAGGGATATCAAAGCGTTTGCCAAAGGCAAAAGAAGTCAGTTCCACTTCGTCTCCTTCTGGTGTGGTAATCATCTGCTTGTAGACGGGATCTGCAACCGACGCCGGAAGAAAATTGCCAAAATCCAACTGTTCTTCATCGGCAGTCAGAATGATATCAGACAATGCCAAAGAATCTCCGACATGAAAGAACTCGGAAAAGGTATTCCAATCGGATTCTGACATGGCGAGTAATACTTCGTAACCGGATTGGAGTTCCGGGATATGGATGCCGCCTGCAACAATATAGGAGTTGAGCATGTCCAGATCATGATCGAACAGTCCGACAGTCGGCATGCTGTAAATTAATTCGTCGTCATCATAGCCGATTTCATGAATCATGGCATTTTCAGCATCGCTGAGAGCTGTTTCATAATCATCAAGCCGATCAGCATGTTCATATGCGCGTAAATTATATTCATCAAACGCTTCTAACCATGCGTGATCTACAGAGTCTCTCGGAACGGTGATCCGTGTGGAGCGATTTGCGATCTCGCCAAAGGAAGATTGAATAAACGGTTGATTTTGAAGTTCAAGATATTTGTCCATACAGATTCCGTAATCATGATGGTTCTCTATATTGAACGTATACATATATGCCTGATCGGTTTTTTCTGCAATGTAGTCCCAATGTTCCAGTCCATATGTCTGTTTTTCATATTCGGCTTCACTATTGTTTCGATCAGCCAAAGCATGAAAATAAGTGTATCCAAATACAGCGGCACTCATGACGATCATGGTAATGATCAAAATGCTAAAATTGTGCAGATTGATTTTGCTGACGAGCAGAGACTTCCAGCCTTTTGGCAGTTTCACGGCTCCGTGCGACGGTTTTCTATGTTTTAGCGGATTATTAAACATTTGGATCGGGGTTTCCCGGATAAATCCCAACAATAAGATCAATAAAGAAATCTCCACACAGAGGATGATCGTGAAAACTGTCGAAAATAATGGTGGTACGGTAACGGCATGGACGTATTGACTGCATAAAAATCCATATTGCAGCTTCAGATCATATGTATGATTTAATATGGTTATCATCAGGATATGCAGAAGGAATCCGACGATCAAACCGATGATCATGCAGAGGAACGCTACTGTTGTAAAGTCACATAGGATGTACAAGGCTAAATGCTTTTTTGTCAATCCCAGACTACGCAGGATCGCATAATTTTCCAACTTATCGCCCGCAATATCTTTGGTGATTCCGATGATGGATAAAATCACAATGACAGATACCAGAAATGTGAATATGGGCATTAAAACACCGGAATAAAAATCTTTGATCACATCCCCATTATCGAGGGCATGTAATATGCTGGATAAGGAATTATCGCCGTAAGTTTGTTGGATGGTATCTTGGATGCCTAATATATAGGAATATGCGTAACGCCGCCCGCTTGGAATATCCGTCTGCGCGGCTTGGATCTTTCCGTTTGTGAGCCGGATCAGTTTGTCTTTCAGAGCATTGATATCCGATGAATCGGTTTGTAGAAATGTGGTAACGGTAGTGCTTTGAAAAATACTGTTTTGTGACCGATAGAAAAAGATATCAGGTAATTCAGGCATATTTTCCGTTTCAATTCCTATTTGTGTCGGATAGCGTAAATAACCGCCGACAACATTTTCATTGGTTGCCTGAAAAATCCCGGTTACGGTATATTCGTTTTCTGAGAGTATGCTGCCGTCATTGGAATAAAGAGTCAGCGATAAGGTTTGATCGGGATATGGAGGGATTCCCATAGCTTTTGCGGCGCGGATATCTAATGCGATTTCAAGATCGGATTCCGGATATCTTCCCCGCATACAAGTCATATGGTATATTGCTTCCGAGTGGGCATCGGGGAACATGGCTGCATGGCTTCGGGTGCCGTTTTCACTTTGCACATCACCTAATTCATAGTATACACCGGAGTCCAAGATTTCCGGGTCCTCTTTGATTTTAGAATAGGTCGATTCATCCGTGCCGTAAATAATCAGATCATAGTCTCCCAAAAGCCATAACTCTCTGTCAAGTACGGCTTGTTTTTCACTACGAATCAGGAGCGCCGCACAATACAGTGCGGTCACTCCTGACACTAGAGATAGCATCAAAGTATAGAATCGTTTTTTATGATGTTTCCAATATTGGAATGACAGTTTGCATAATAATTTTAGATGATTCATGATATAATCCTCTACTACTTTGCTTGATATCATCGCATGCAAAGGCTTGTATTCGATAATGGCTGGCATGCAGACGATCTTTATTCGTATGAGACATGGACCGGTACTTGATCGATTGTCGCATTTCCATCGTCATCCAAAAGCAACACTCCCTGACCTTCATCCGACGAATAAACGATCATAGGCATCTGAGATCTTTTCTCTGGTTCCGAATCAGTCATAGCAGGCAGTAGTTGTCCGTGGTTGTTTGTATGTTTCTCTGCGGATATGCCGGAAAATGAAAAAGTGATCATGCCCCATATAAGCAATGTACATATGGTAAAAGCAAGTGTTCTGAAAGGATGAATGGAATTTTGCAAAAGGAGACGGATCCTTTTTTCCAACAACTGTGAATCTTTGGAAAATCCTATGGTTAATACAGAGATTGCGGTTTGCTTTTTAGCAAAGCTTAACAGAAGTTCACAATACTGCCGAATGTTGTCAGGAGACATATCCTGCTTGGCGATCAGATCGCAGGAAAGTTCACAGTCCGTTAAAAAGTCCTTGATCAGAAACCAGACGGCGGGATTAAACCAATTAATAATCCCGACCGATACGGCGATCGCTTTTAATATAATGTCATTTCTTTTGTTATGTATCTGTTCATGCAGGCATATGAGATCCAGTGTTTTCGCAATATCCGTATTCTCTGGTATCAATAATTGTCTGTTGATAAATCCGGTCAAAATGGGAGCCGAGATTACGGAACATGAAAATATCGGTACTCTTTTCATAGCGGCGTCCGAAAGTTTAGTGGCATGTTTCCAACGCTTTATCGTTTTCATGAATATCATATGTTTATAGATCACTTGAAAGGTGATCCATGCGGCAACACAAAACCATAGAATCACAGCGACCTGCAGACCGATGGTAAACGAATGTGAGGCGCTGTAATGATGGATCGTTTCCGCTTCCATAACAGTCAATGTAAGGATCTTATGGTCTTCATGAATGATATACCGGCTGGCAATGGGAAGAAAAGTGCCGATAGGAAACAGATAAGCCAGCAGAAGAAAAAAGCTTAGATAGTAAGTGATTGCAGGGGATAAATGGACTGCATGAATTTTTTTTGCCAGTAAATAGACAGAAGAAAAACCCCCTAGCACAATGGAATTGAGCAAAAACAAAAGAAAATGTTCCATAACATCCCCCTATTCCTTTGTGAGATCGTCAAGCATGCGTTTCAGTTTGATGATCTCGTCCTCGCTTAGCGTGTCGGACTGGAAAAGTGCGTTCATAAAACTCGTGAGAGATTTTTTATGATATTTGTCGAAAAACAGTTTGGTTTCAAATTCCAAATAGGAACGACGCGAAACCGTGGCAGTATAATAACGCTCTTTTCCGGTTTTTTCACTGGTTACAAATCCCTTTTCTTCCAAGCGTTTCAAAAAAGAAATGATCGTAGGGGGTTTCCATTTCTTTTCTGGCATTGCAGCATAGATATCGGAAGAAGTGATCCTATCATTAAAAGACCAGATGATCTCCATAATTTCAAATTCTGTATCAGGTAATCGTTTCATACAAACCTCATTTTAGTCAAATGCCTAAAATGAGTATATGATATCCAGCACATACTGTCAAGCACTTTTATATGCAAACGGGTGGTTGAAAAATTTGTCAGGTTTGGGTATGATGCTATTGATAGAGAAGAGGCGAAACAAATGAAACGAAACAATATGGATATGTTAAACGGCGGGATTGCCAGTAAGCTGCTGCTATTTGCATTGCCGCTTGCAGCGACAGGGATGCTTCAGCAGTTGTTTAATGCCGCGGATGTGGCAGTTGTCGGTCGTTATGTTGGGGAAAACGCGATGGCAGCCGTTGGCAGCAACAGTCCGATCATTGGGCTGCTGGTCAATGGGTTTGTCGGCATAGCGTTGGGAGCAAATGTCATTATATCGACCTTTACCGGACAGGGCAATCAGGAAGGCATCTCGAAAAGCTTGCATACCGCTATCTTATTTTCATTGATCGGAGGTATTTTTATTACGCTGGTCGGAGAGGCGGTCGCCGAACCGGTCTTACGACTCTTATCCGTACCGCCGGAAGTTTTTCCGATGGCATTGTCTTATTTGCGGGTCTATTTGTTAGGCATGCCCATCATTTTTCTATATAATTTTGAATCTGCGATCTTTCGAAGTCAGGGTGACACGAAAACGCCGTTGCTCTGCCTGATGCTGTCAGGGGCAATCAATGTAGCATTGAATCTATACTTTGTATGTGTGGTCGGGATGACCGCAAACGGGGTCGCTACCGCAACCGTCATTTCGAACGCGATCAGTGCAATACTGCTCTTTATCCTTTTGCTGCATCGGACGGATTCGATCCGGCTGGAGATCTCAAAAATCCGGCTGCACAAAGACGTCTTAATGATGATGATACGTATCGGGCTTCCTGCCGGTTTGCAAAGTATGGTCTTTTCACTTTCTAATATCTGTATCCAGTCAGCGATCAATAAACTGGGTTCGAATGTTATGGCGGCGTCATCGGCGGCATTTAACATAGAAATCTTGGCGTATTATCTCGTAAATTCATTCGGACAGGCTTGTACAACGTTTGTCGGACAGAATTATGGGGCAAAAAATATGGACCGTTGCCGTAAGATTGCAAGATATAGCCTCCTGCTGGATGTCAGCATTACGACAGCGGTGGCGCTGCTGATCTTGGCGTTTGGAAGACCGTTGTTAGGTATCTTTAATGAGAATCCGACGATTATCTCTTTGGGGATGACGCGTTTATGGTTTATCTTGGCGGCGGAGGGTATCAATGCGGTCATAGAAATCATGTCCGGCGCCATGCGTGGATATGGTCACTCGTTGGTCCCTGCGGTCCTTACCTTTGCAGGAGTCTGTGGCATCCGGATCGTTTGGGTGTATACCGTATTTCGTTCGTCTTCGACGTTTTATACGTTGATGATGGTATATCCGGTGAGCTGGGTGATAACGGCAATCGCCCTAGTGATTGCATATCTTATATTTATACGGAGATTGCGTGAACATCGGACGCTGCCCGTATAAGAACGGAACAGGAGGTAAGCCATATGACACGTTATCTCTATCAAAGTCCGATCGGAACATTAGAGTTGGTGGAAAACGAATCCTATATTACACAGATACGCCGACTGCCGCAGTATGCGGAACATCCAAAGGACGGCAGTGACGAACGGCTCACGGGTGTCATAGCGGAAGCGGTCATGCAGCTGACGGAATATTTTCAGGGGAAACGGAAGGTCTTTACCCTGCCGATCCGGTATAGCGGTACAAAATTTCAGGAAATGGTATGGAGCGAACTGCAAAAGATACCTTATGGGGAAACCAGAAGTTATGCGGATATTGCACGGCAGATCGGACAACCGAAGGCGGTCCGTGCCGTGGGAGGAGCCAATCACAGGAATCCGTTATTGCTGGTTGTTCCGTGTCATCGGGTGATCCAGACCAGCGGAGGTTTGGGCGGATTTGGATGCGGTGTCGAGATCAAGCAATTTTTATTGGAACTCGAGCAGTGTTATAAGTAAGTATCAGGTATTTGGAGGAAAATATGAAACCGATCAAAATGACAGATTCCAAAGAAAACTACGATAAAATGACACAAACTCCGCTTTTGAAGCTGATTGTATCATTGGGAATACCGACAACCATCTCCATGCTGGTGACAAATATATATAATATGGTCGATACCTATTTTGTAGGAACGCTCGGAGAAAGCCAGCAGGGAGCCACCGGTATCCTGTTTACCTTGCAGGCGATCATACAGGCGCTTGCCTTTATGCTGGGGCAGGGTTCCGGTACGATGGTGTCAAAAGCCTTGGCGGACCGGGATGATGCAGAGGCGTCCACATATGTTTCCAGTGGGTTTTTTACCGGGATCGGAATCGGTGGGATTCTGATGATATGCGGATTGTGTTTTTTAACGCCGTTCATGCGGCTGCTGGGCAGTACGGAAACCATTTTGCCTTATGCAAGACAGTACGGCATGTGCATTCTGATCAGTTGTCCGGTGATGATCGGTTCCTTTATCTTAAATAACAATCTGCGCTACGAGGGAAAGGCATTTTATGCCATGATCGGTTTGGTAACGGGTGGACTTCTGAATATCTTGGGGGATTACCTATTGATCGAACTATGTGATATGGGCGTCTTGGGAGCCGGCATTTCTACTGCGGTCTCGCAGTTCATCAGCTTTGGGATCCTGCTTTATTTTTTCAAAAAGATGGCACTGAGTAAGATTTCATTTGCTTTTGTCAGCAGGCAGGCGGCGGTGTACCTGACAATCATACGGGTAGGATTTCCGGCGTTTATCCGACAGGGTTTGACTTCCATCTCGAACGGTTTGCTGAATCATCTGACGAAGGCTTATGGAGATGCCGCCATTGCCGCCATGAGCGTAGTCAACCGGTTCAGCGCGTTTGTGATGTGTGTCGGTCTGGGAATCGGTCAGGGATTCCAACCGGTAGCGGCGTTTAATTATCAGGCGAAAAAATATCGCCGCGTGAAGAAAGGTCTGCTCGTAACGATGGCGGTCGGATTCGTGATGATGACGATCCTTGCCGCCTTTGGCTTCGTCTTTGCGGAAGAGATCGTGTATTTTTTCCAAAAGGAAGAAACGGTTATCGCGATCGGTGTATTTGCGCTCCGCTGTGCCTGCGTCGGGACTGTTTTTCTGACGCTTTCCGTACCGGTCAACATGCTTTATCAGAGTACGCGAAAGGCGGCATTATCTTCTGTTTTATCTTTGATGCGTTCCGGTCTGATGTTTATCCCGACGCTGCTTTTGACGACAAAATGGTGGGGTCTGACTGGTATACAGATTTCCCAGCCACTGGCAGATATTTTCACAGGTCTGATCAGTATACCGTTTATTCTCGTCTTTCTTTTGAAAACGCCAAACGACTAATTTTGCATCCGGATCTGCTGTTGGGAAATGAGCGGATAAGCGATCAGGGAGGAACCGTCTAAATTCTCCCGATTCATATCGACTCCGGAAATCTGCTGATTTTCATAGGTTGTATAGTAGTAAATGCCTAAATCCGTATTGCAGCAGGATGAATAGATGGTGATCTCAAAGGAGTCGCCGATTTGCACGCTGCCACGCGGCTGGGCAACCGACTGCAAAATATGGAAAAACTGACTGATGCTTTCCGCTTCGGTTTCTCCTGCCACGGAGTTCAGCAATCCGAATGCCGCCTTGACAAAACGGGATGCGGAGGACAGATCGCCGGGCAATCCAAAGGCGCCCATTCCCCGACTGTATGGCTTGAGCGGAAGCGTTTCACAAAAGCGGTTGACGGCAGCTTCCCGCGATGCTCCCATGTAATCGCATAAATGATAGAGATGATATGGAAACGGAGGATTGTTTGTCAGTACGTGGATCGGATTGTCATAGACAAATAAGCCTTCTTTTACCGACTCCACCACGATCGATGCCGTGCGGTCGGATATGATCCAATGCAGCGGAGAAAGCGGAAGTTCTTTGCTGAAGGAGATATTTACGAGATTGATACGCGTGAGTAATTTTCGTGCTTCCTCTACATTGGCGCATTGCCCTAAGATCCACGGGATGAACTCAAACGGCGCGATGTTATCTTTGTCAGATGCTTCGGGCTTATAATCTGCATGATCCGGAAAATTTAAGCCCGCCATACTGAGACCTTTTTCATTGGTCGCATCGTAATAGAGCGGATAAGCATCGGATATATATGCCATGCCGATCATGGCATAATGGGTGTCCATGGTTCCCGTACAGCGAAAGGAAAACGGATATTTCTGGGGAGTGATGGTAACGGTTTCCTGATAGGAATACTCAAAGTCCATATTCCTTCCGAAGTAATGATGCTTTGTAGCATATGAAATTGCAGTACACATAATGATTACCTCCTTGATATGATACTGCTAGTATATCCCAAAATTTAGTAAAAAACCATCTTTCAATGATTGAAAGTATTAAAAAGAACAGGTATTATAGAAGACAGATATTTCTGTATTGCAGGAGGATGATTATGGAGAAGGGTTTATTTCGGGTATCGCCGATGTTTAGCGACCATATGGTTTTGCAGAGAGACAAACCGGTAGTGATTTGGGGAGAGGCTCCGGAAGATGCGGCGGTTACCGTTATGATCGATAACACGCATATGGAAACGACGGCAAAAAACGGAACATGGAAAGTGCGTCTGGCACCGATGCCGGCGGGAGGACCGTACCGGATGACGGTATCCTGTGGAGAACAGAGCGTTATGTTTCAGGATGTCATGATCGGTGAGGTATGGTTTGCCGGCGGACAGTCCAATATGGAACTGGAGCTGCAAAACTGCGACAATGCGCAGGAGGAGTTAAAGCATGCGAATTATCAGGGGATTCGTTTTTACAACGTGGTGAAAACGGGTAAGCTCACAGATGAAGTCATGAAACAGCAGCTACGGTCCCAGTGGCGGATCTGTCAATCGGATGCAGTCAGGGACGTATCTGCCGTTGCCTATTTTGCCGCGCGTAAATTACATCAGGAACTGGGCGTGGCGATCGGAGTGATCGACTGCTATATCGGCGGGACTTCGGCAACCTGCTGGATGGATCGTGACACGTTGATGAGTACGCCGGAAACACGCGGGTATGTAGAGGCATATGATGCTTCCATCGCGGGAAAAACGCAGGAACAGTATGAAGCGGAACTGGCACAGTTCCAGCGCGCATGGGAAGAACGGGATGCGGCAACGCAGCGGGAGAAACAAAAAAATCCGGATATCTCCGCCGAAGAGCTGAATGCCTGCTTGGGTCCTGCTCCTTGGCCGCCGCCTGCCGGTCCGACGTCGGAATATCGTCCCGGAAATCCGTATCAGGCGATGATGGAGCGAGTGATCCCGTATACGGTAAAAGGATTTTGGTATTATCAGGGAGAAGAGGATACTTATAAGGCGGAAAGCTACGGCGTTTTGATGAAATGTCTGATCGAATTGTGGCGAAGAAAATGGGAGGACGAATCGGCTCCGTTTATCATACATCAGTTGCCGATGTTTATCGAATCAGGAGCCGTGGATGACCGGTGCTGGGCGGTGCTGCGGGAACAGCAGATGTTGACCGCGCGGCAGATGCCGAATACCTATCTGACGGTGCTGATTGACTGTGGAGAATTGGACAACATTCATCCGACGGATAAACAGACCGTGGGTTGGCGGTTGGCATTGCAATGCTTAGGACATGTATATGGATTGGCTCAGCATGTGGATTCTCCGTCGGTGCAGACCGTCCGCCGGGAAGGTCAGACGGTGATCGTTGCCTTTGACTGCGAACAATTATCGGTCCGTGGAGAAAAAATCACGCTGTTTGAACTGGCAGGGGAAGACGGTCAGTATCATCCGGCAGATGCAGGCATTCATTCTCCAAATGAGGTGGCGGTGGTTTGTCAGGAAGTGCCGCTGCCGGTGGCTGTGCGATACGCGTGGACCAATTACGGGATCGTCACTTTATATGGCAACAACGAATTGCCTGTGGCACCATTCCGTGTTACACTGTAAACAGTATCTGGTTATTTATAAAGGGAGCGGTTATGAGTGAAAAAAGATTAAATATTGGTTTGTTTGTGGGTGATATCGCAGATGATTTCAGTCGGGATGTCTATAAAGGAGCCATGATCGCGGCAGAAGAAGCGGATGTGAACCTGATTGTCTTTCCCGGAAAATATTTTGACCGGGAATTTCAGAATACGAACGATATTAAATTTGAATATCAGCATAATACATTATTTACGTATGTGTTTCCGGAAGAACTGGATCTGCTGATCATAGCGATCGGGTCGATCGGTTATTCTTCCACAATCAAACGAAGAAGAGCCTTTTTGGATTACTTTAGCGATATCCCCATTATTACGCTTGCGTCGCATGAGGATGGATATGAATATGTCATTTACGATAATGCTGCCGGAGTGAAAGATTCGGTAGAGTATTTGATCAAACACGGACGGAAGCATATCGGCTGCCTCGCAGGGTATCAGGAAAATGAAGATGCCAGAGAGCGGGAAGAAAGCTATCGGCAGACGCTTCAGGAACACGGGATACCGGTGCGGGAAGAATTGATTGAGCATTGTAATATGACGCGATGGAGTGAGGGACCGGTAAATGCCCTTTTGGATCACAACCCGGATATCGACGCCATTGTATGTGTGGATGATGAGGTGGCGTACTGCGTATATGAAGTTTTAAAACAGAGGAATCTCCGTATCGGAGAAGATATTGCAGTAGTTGGCTTTGATGATCTGTCGTATGCTTACAAAATGGATCCTCCACTGGCTACCGTACGGGCAGACGCAAGTAATCTGGGACGACAGGCGGTACTCGGAGGAGTACAAAAACTAAAGACTCACCAACCGATGGATCATGATGTGAAGGTGCAGTTTATCCCGAGAGCTTCGGCAGGGGGAACCGGACAGATGCCGGAGACTATGAAGCCGTTGTTTGACGCGTCGATCGAACGGATTCTAAGAGAGAGCCGGGCAGCCAATCTGATTTCCAGTAATATGTTCAGCTTTGATAAATATGTCGATCAGAACTATACAAAGCTCTTAGACGGACTGGAAGCGTTGGGCATTCAGACATGTTATCTGTACCTGTTTCCGGAGGCGACTCTGCACTTGCCGGAGGAAACATGGGTGCCGCCGAAAGAAATTCTTTTAAAGGCGTGTTTGCGGGACGGAAAGATTTCATCCATTCCGAGACATAGCCAGCGGTATCCGATCGAAAAGCTGTATCATCATAGATATATGCCAAGGAACCGTCGTTATACGATGGTGCTGATGGATCTGTTTTCCACAGATACACAGCATGGGCTGATCTTAATGGAAGTACCGTTTGATAAGTATTTTCATATGGAAGCGATTGCATACCAGATGGGTGCCGCTGTCCGTATGCTCCGTCTGATGCAGGTTCAGGAGGAAACTCAGAAACAACTGGAAGAAAGCCTGCAACAGTTAAAACAGAACAATATCCAGTTAGATACCGTTTCGAAGCGGGATATGCTGACCGGTTTGCTGAACCGGCGGGGCTTTGAGTGGAAAGCAGAGGAGGTTCTGCAGGATAATGATAATCAGGGAAAATATATCCTGACGGTATATGCGGATATGGATAACTTAAAGATTGTCAATGACCGGTTCGGACACCGGGAAGGTGATTTTGCCTTACAGTCCATTGCAAAAATGCTGGGTGATATTTTTGAGAAAGAAGATGTGATTGCAAGGATCGGCGGGGATGAATTTGCGATCCTTGCCATTCGGGAAGAGCCGGTGAATATGAAAATGCTCCGGCAACAGGTATCCGACCATATGGAGATGTTTAACGCCGCCTGCGAGAAACCATATTATATCAGAATGACGATCGGGGGATATACACAGAGTTTTATGCCGGACGGGCAGTTGGCTGCATTTCTGGATAACGCGGATGATGATCTGTATGAGGCAAAGAAGCTGCGGAGCAAAGAGATCATAAAGCCGGATCGAAAATAATCCCCGAAATACCGGGGCATTCCGTTCAGGAAACGGTTCGGAACGTGGAGATGAATGGTATGAAGGTTTGGATGCCGGAAGAGGCGAAATACATTATAAATACATTGACCGGACATGGATACGAAGCGTATATCGTCGGCGGTTGTGTCAGAGACAGTCTGTTGGGAAGGACGCCTGAAGATTGGGATATTACAACCTCCGCCACGCCCAAACAGGTAAAGGCATTGTTTCGCCGGACGGTAGACACCGGAATCGCACACGGAACCGTAACGGTGATGATCGGCAAGGTCGGTTTTGAGGTGACGACGTATCGGATCGACGGCGTATATGTGGATCACAGGCGACCAAAGGACGTGACGTTTACCGCCAGCCTATCGGAAGATCTGCGACGCAGGGATTTCACGATGAATGCCATGGCATACAATGACGCGGAGGGAATGATCGATATCTTTCATGGGATGGAGGATTTACAACGGGGTGTCATTCGGTGCGTCGGGACGGCGCGGGAGCGGTTTCAGGAGGATGCGTTGCGCATGCTGCGGGCGGTACGTTTTGCCGCGCAGCGGGATTTTGTGATCGCAGAGGATACCCGGCGGGCGATCAGGGAGCAGGCGGAATCTTTGCGCGCGATCAGCGCGGAACGCATACAGGCAGAACTGACAAAACTGATTACCTCCGATCATCCGGAAAAATTGATCGAAGCCTATGAATTGGGGATCACGCAGGTGGTGTTGCCGGAATTTGATGCCATGATGGAGACGCCTCAGCATACGGAGCATCATTGCTATGATGTAGGGCGTCATACGATAGAAGTGATGAAACATGTGGATCCGAAGCCGGTTCTGCGTTGGGCGGCACTCTTGCATGACGTTGCGAAGCCGCTGTGCCGGACGACGGATGCAGAGGGGGCGGATCATTTTTACGGGCATCCGGCGAAGGGAAAAGAAATGGCGCATGCGGTGCTGCGTCGTATGAAACTAGATAATGAAACGGTTCATCGTGTGGAGCGGCTGGTGGAATGGCATGATTTCGGTTTGCAGGGAAATCTTTCAAAGCGGGCATTCCGCAAAGCGTTACATCATATGGGACCGGATCTATTTGAAGATTATAGCAGGCTTCGCCGCGCGGATATCTTGGGACAGAGCGGCTACAGACGGGAAGAGAAATTGCAGGAGTGGAACAGAATGTCCCAAATGTGGCGGGAAATACAGGAAGACGGCGAGTGTCTTTCCGTCAAAGAATTACGTATAGACGGGAAGCGTCTGATGGAGTTAGGCATTCCGGCTGGACCGGAGATGGGAAAGGTTTTGAATGATCTATTAGAGCAGGTCTTAGATTGTCCGGAGAAGAATACAAAAGAGGAATTGGAGCGTTTAGCGGTACAGGATTACCTTCAGAATAAAACAGAATAACAAGGAATGAAATGGTATATCCCCTCATAAGATAGAACGTAGAAAGGCTTATGGGGGGATGATTTTGTCTGAGAAGTTGTCTGAAGTATGGGAATGCTATGATATGAACATCGCAAGTATGTACAAGGGGCGTGGAATCACAATTCTCCGAACGGACAAAGGTATGCGGGTGTTACAGCCATTAGGAACCTCTGAAAGCCGGTTAGAACAAGAGGCTCAATTAAAAGAAGAACTCTATCAGGCAGGATATCATGAGATAGACCGTTATATCAGAAATCGTGACGGAGAACTGATCACCTGTGACCGTTATCATACGCCATACGTATTAAAAGAGTATTTTGACGGAAGAGAATGTAATATCCGTTTGGAAGGTGACATGACGGCGGCGGTGACCAATTTAGCGAATTTACACAGGGCATTGCAGCAGGTGCAGCCCAAAGTACAAAGAAAAGAACTCAAAACGCTGCATACCTTCCAGCGGCATAATAAAGAAATGAAACGGGTTCGAAACTATATGGGGCAGATCCCCACAAAATCAGACTTCGACTACTTGTATGTATCCTGCTTTGATATGTTTTATCAACAGGGCTTGGAAGTGGTGGACCATTTGGAACAGTCGCAGGAATCCCTTATGCGGAATCGTTGGTATTACTGCCACGGCTCTTATCATCAGCATAATATTCTGATATGTAAAGATTCGATCGCTACCGTGAATTTTGAACGCTTCATGGTGGATAATCAACTGGTGGATTTATACACGTTCCTGCGAAAAGCAATGGAAAAGAACGAGTATCAGCCGGATTTACTTTTTCGGTTAATCGAGACATACGATGCGATCATCCGTCTGTCGGAAGAAGATTACATATTTTTGTATTATTTATTGTGGTATCCGGAAAAATTTTGGAAAATATCCAATCAATATAATAATATGAACAAGGCGTGGATACCGCCAAAGACGTTTGAAAAACTGAAAACGGTGATCCGTCAGGATGCTTTAAAACGGGAATTGCTGGAAACTTACCGGCAGCATTATGCGCTGAATTTACAAACATAGTGGAGTATGCTATACTAAAGAAACTTCAAAATGCTTATGATAGGATATATAGGAGAATTCCATGAAACATAAGAAAATATGGTTTATTTTTTTTCTGCTTTTCTTAGGGCTGACTGCCTGCGGACAGCAGAATTCGGAACCGACAACAGAAACATATGATCCGTATGCGAATGCACAGGAGCAGACGGTAGTGATCAAAAGTCTGGATTTGGAAGCCGGAACAATGAGCTTTGTTGATATCGAGGACGGTCAACAATATGACCTGCTCTATAACAACGGGGTAGATGTCCGTAATAAATATGATGATATCATGTCCGGCACGATGCTGGCGGTCGGACAGATTGTGGATATCGTATATAATACGGACAATCATAAACTGCTAAAGATCGCTGTCAATCCGGATGCGTGGGAAGTGCGTGAAATCTCCGGCTTTGAGTTTGACCGCGCCAACCAGCAGGCGGAGATCCTAAACCAGTATTATAAGTATACGAGTGATCTGATCATCGTATCCGAAGGAACGTTGATCGGGATGAATGAGGTTTGCAAAGAAGATCAGTTGACTGCAAGGGGATATGGAGGGAAACTCTGCTCGCTCACGGTTGATTTGGGACATGGATATGTCAAGTTGGAAGATTACGATACATACATTGGCGGTATGATCGAGATCGGATATGATGTGATCGTACCGGTCACAGAAGATATGCTGCTGACCGTGCGGGAGGGCAATTATAAGTTAAAGATCACCAAAGGCGAACACAGCGGTTATAAAAATGTCGTGGTTACAAGAGATGAAGAATGTACGGTTAGTTTAAAGGAATTGCAGATCGCACCGGATCCGGTCGGAAGTCTGTTTTTTGATCTGACGCCGTTAGACGCGCGTGTAGTCATTGATGGAGAAACGATCGATACCAGTCAGACGATCGAACTGGTCTACGGTCGGCACCAGATTCAGGTGTCCGCCTTGGGATACCGCACGGTTGAAGGATATATTATGGTGGATGCGGCATATAAGATCATGACGATCGAATTGGTATCCACGGAAGAAGATTCCGGCAGTACGGGAACGACATCGACGCCTCCGCCGGCAGCAGGCACTACGGAACAACATACAAATACAGGGACAACGGAAGAAGATGCCGATGCGACGGAACACGGTACGGACGACGATACACCGGTGACTTCTACGGAAGCGGAGACAACAAAAAACACCGTTACCATTCAAAAACCGGTCGGTGCTTCTTGTTATGTGGATGGCGTATATCAAGGAACAATCCCTTGTACATTTGATAAGACGGTAGGCAGTCATGTCATTACGTTGACAATGACAGGTTGTCTGGTGAAAAGCTATACGATCCAATGTCAGGATGACGGAAAAGATGAAACGCATTCTTTTTCGGATTTACCGACATTTGAATCCCTGATATGGGAGGATAGCTATTGAGCGGTTGCTTCAGAAGAATCAGAGGAATCAGGTTCAACGGTAGTATCGGTTTCTTCGGAAGCAGGTTCCGCGGAAGTGTCTGACGAATCGGTCGCATCGACAGTAGAATCAACAGTAGAATCGGCAGCATCGGATGCAGTCGAAGGATTGTCGGACACGATCGTGGTGGTCAGAATGGTTTTGTCCAATGTGACAAAATCCGCATCGCTGATATAATAATATTCATCATTGTCTAAGATGGTAACCGTTACCGGCACGCCTTCCCCATTCCCTACGTTCGGCAGGGCATCATTCAGGATATCAATGATCCCTTGGGCATATTCGATCTCATATTCATCTAATTCATAGTCGTTGTAATCCCCGGCAAGTACGCGTTCATTGGTATCCTCAATATAAGCGACCACATCATCATAAGAAATCAGAAGGATATCGATCGGATAAATCGTAACGGTCACCTGATAGATCCCGTCTGTTTTCGTTACGTCCGTAATCTCGTAGCTGGCATGGCTGTAAATGTTTTTCGCTAATTCCGTGAACTGTTCTTTGATGTCGGAACCTTCTACATCGGTAATACCGTATGCGGTCATCAGAGAGTCTGCCAGATAGTTCAAACCGTCGTCATAAACCTTTTGCGCTTCTTCCTGTGTCGCCCCCGTGATCTTCATATAATCGGTAAATTCAGCTTTATAATTTACATCTAACAGGCATTGTACATAATTTGCATATGCCTTCTTGCCATTGCCAAATAAGGAACAGCCGGTCAGTGAGACAAGGAGTAACGGAAGTATCAATATCAATAAATAAGTTTTTCCCTTTGATTTCATGTGTATGCCTCCTATCGTTTTCATAAGTAACGATAGTATACCACATATCAATTTGTTTGGCGATAAGAATATTATGAAGTTTTTACTTGCATTTGCTCGGTTCATGAATTAGCATAAGGAAAGATAAAGATGAAAAAGGAGATATGCAATGATTTTCGATACGCATGCGCACTATGATGACGAAGCATTTGATGAAGATAGAGATATGCTCTTAAGCAGTATGCAGGAGCATGGTATTGCCGGGATCGTAAATATCGGAGCCAGTATGGAAACATCTGCCCACACGGTAGAACTGACGAAAACCTATGATTTTATCTATGGAGCGGTGGGCGTGCATCCAAATGAAACAGGCGGCATGCAGGAGGCAGATCTTTGCCAATTACGGCAATGGTCCGCATGGGAAAAAATCGTGGCGATCGGAGAGATCGGTTTGGATTATCATTATCCGGAACCTCCGAAAGCCGTTCAGATCCGGTGGTTTGAAGCGCAGATGGATCTGGCGCGGGAAGTAGGGCTGCCAATCATAGTGCATAGCAGGGATGCGGCGCAGGATACGGCGGATATTATGAAAGCAAACCATGCGGAAGAAATCGGCGGTGTGGTGCATTGTTATTCCTATACGAAAGAATTTGCCCGCGAGTTTTTAAATATGGATTATTATTTTGGCATCGGTGGTGTCTTAACGTTTTCAAACGCAAAAAAGTTAAAAGAGGCGGTTTCTTATATACCGCTTGAAAAAATTGTCTTGGAGACCGACTGCCCATATCTCGCGCCGACGCCGCATCGGGGCGAGCGAAATTCTTCCCTGAATTTACCGTATGTGGTAGAAGTACTGGCACAGATCAAAGAAAAAACTCCCCGGGAGATTGAAGAGATCACTTTTCAAAATGCCCTGCGGCTATATCGTATCCAAACACTGACACAATAGGATCATACAGACAGGAGAAGGATGGATGAAGACATGGAAAAGCTGATCAATCCACAAGTGACGATCGCAACCATAAAAAAGCACGGGTTCGATTTTCAGAAAAAATTCGGACAAAATTTTTTGATCGATCGCCATGTGTTAGAAAAGATCATAGATGCCGCAGAGATCACAAAAGAGGACTGTGTGTTGGAAGTCGGTCCCGGAATCGGAACCTTAACCCAGTCGTTGGCGGAATGCGCAAAAAAAGTGCTTGCGGTAGAAATCGACGAACAATTAATACCGATCCTAAAAGAAACCTTAAGCGCATATGATAATGTCGAAATTATCCATGCGGATATTTTAAAGATGGATCTACAGGCAATGGTTGACAAGTATCATCAGGGAAATCCGATCAAAGTCGTGGCAAATCTGCCATACTATATCACAACGCCGATCATTATGGAATTGTTTGAACGAAAAATCCCGTTAGACAGTATTACGGTCATGGTGCAGAAGGAAGTGGCGCAGCGTATGCAGGTCGGACCCGGTACAAAGGATTACGGTGCCTTATCCTTGGCGGTTCAGTATTATGCCAAGCCGTATCTGGTTGCAAATGTTCCGCCAAATTGTTTTATCCCGAGACCAAGTGTAGCGTCCGCCGTGATACGGCTGACACGATATTCGGAGCCGCCGGTTCAGGTACGCAATGAAACGCTGATGTTTCAGATCATTCGGGCGTCATTTAATCAGAGAAGAAAGACACTGGTTAATGGCATTGGAAACGCGGCGGAACTGCCTTATACCAAAGCGGATGTGGCTCAGGCGTTAAAACGGCTTGGAATTTCCGAATCGGTGCGTGGGGAAGCATTCAACTTGGAAGATTTTGCAAGATTGAGCGATGCGCTGGAAAGTGATGAAAGCCGCGATCGCCCAGAGGAAAGTGTCGAATAAAAACCGGTATATTTTAGCCCTTTCTTTCATAGAATGAAGTAACATGAATACATATGAAAGGAAGAGGGACAAGTTGGAATATAAGAGGTTTATTTCATATCTATATGCGTATGTTTCCGGTGAAAAAGGTGTCAATGTAGGATATATCCGTTGTGAGCAACGAGAGGGTATCTGCCGTTTGACGTTAAGCTTACAGGATCGGCAGAGCATAGAGGATGGTCGTTATAAAGTTTATCTGTATAAGGAAAATCAAGAGCATATACCGATCGGTTATTATCTGGATGAACTGACGATCCGCAAAAACTGCGGGGAACTGCGGAAACAGACAACTTGTGACAATGTATGGAACACCAATCATCGGATAGAAGATTTTGACGGAGTGATTGTCATTTATGATAAAGCGCATATGTATATCAGCCCTTGGAAAGAGATCCCGGTACGAACCGATCGGTTTTTGACGTATCAGGATTGGCAGGATACAAGGAAAACGGAACTGGCGGCGGAGCCGGTTTTTATAAAAGAAAGTGACGGATTGGCAAGGCATATTGCGGAATTGCCACAGAAGCAGACCGCACAGTCCGGACCGGGCGGCATTCAGGTGTCGTCAGAATCTCCGGAAACGCCAAAACCGTCGGAAGAAGTCACTTTGCGGAACTCCCCAGAGACCGTGACGGACACCTCTGAGCCGGAAACGGCAGAGACCTTGGCAGACGCCTCTGAACTGGAAGCGGCAGAGACCTTGGCGGACGTCTCTGAACCGGAAGCGGCAGAAACCGTGACGGACACCTCTGAACCGGAAACGACGGAGACCTTGGCGGATACGGCTGCCGGGGAAACGCAAGAAGAACCGGTGCCAACGGTCGTACCGGACGGGCAGGAGGCGTCGTCAGAAACCATCGAACAGAGGTCGTTGGAAGAACCGATGGAAACCGCCGTACTCGAAGCGCATGAGGCACGGCAGGAAGGCGCTGCGCCGGAACCTCCGGAGACCACTGTTTTAGAGCAGGCAGTCGAACAGTTACAGTCATCAGAAAAAACGACAAAGCCGAAATCCCGTAAGAGTATTTCGGATTTAACCCTTCGCCTGATGCGTAGCCGACCGAAACTGCCAGACTTCGATAATCATGAAATCTTTGATTGTGTTCGGATACAGCCGAATGATATCGGGCTGTTGGAAATGGAAAACTGGAGATTGGGAGTCAATAGTTTTCTGACGCACGGCTATTATAATTATAAATACCTCATGCTCGGAAAGTTGCGGTTCCAAGACGGAGCGGTAAAAGCGGTGTTAGGGGTACCGGGGGTGTTTGATAACAAAGAACAATATATAGCCAAGATTTTTGGATTCGAGATGTTTGTACCGGTCAAGCATACCAATATCAAAACCGGTAATTTTGGATATTGGATCGTGGAATTAACATAAACTAGCTATGTTGAGGATTCAATTTGGCAAAGCGATGTAAATCCTGCCACTGTCGGTTGATATTTGCGGATTCACGTTCCAAACCCTCATAAAGGAACCCGAGCTTTTGGATTAATTGAATGGAAGGATAGTTGGACGGCGCGATATGTGCTTCGATCCGGTGCAGCCCGTAATCCCGGAACATGATATCAAGGCACTTGACGCAGGCTTCATAAGCATATCCTTGCCGTTGATAGCGGTGGTCGATCTTGTAGCCGAGAGAGGCCTTTTGCAGACAGCCGAACCGGATATCGGAAAAATTGATCGAACCGATGATCGTGCGGGGATCGTCTTTTAAAAACAGATAATACCGCAGACTGCGGTTTTCTTTCATTTCCTTCCATTCCCAATCCAAAGCCGAGGTTTGGAAGGCGAGCGTATAAAACGAACTGGGACGAGTTAATTCATATATATCAAAATAAGATTGATTTTCTAAATAAAAATCTCGAACGGCTAAAGCAGAAGAGCTGTTCAGGCACTGTAGTCTTAATCTTGCAGTTTCACAGACCGGCTGCATTCGTTGTCCCTCCCCATATCTTACAGTAATATATGTTATCGGCATAAAACTTATGATATAATGGTTCTACTATTATAAGAATGAATATCGCATGATCACATTCATAGTACACCAATCAGAAAGGGTATGCAATAAGTATGACACAAGAAGAACGATATATGGGATATGCGATCGCGCAGGCAAAAAAGGCATTGGTTCATGAAGATGTTCCGATCGGCTGCGTCATCGTGTATCAAGACCATATCATTGCAAGAGGATACAACAAACGAAATCTGAAAAAAACGACTTTGGCACATGCGGAATTAGATGCGATCGCAAAGGCGTCTAAAGCGCTGGGTGACTGGCGGCTGGAAGGATGCACGCTGTATGTGACACTGGAGCCTTGCCAGATGTGTGCGGGGGCGATCGTACAGGCGCGGATCCCGAAAGTCGTCATTGGCTGCATGAATCCGAAAGCAGGATGCGCGGGTTCGGTTCTGAATCTGCTGCAGGTACAGGCGTTTAATCATCAGGTGGAAGTCGTGAAGGGAATCCGGCAGGAAGAATGTTCGGAATTATTGTCTTCGTTTTTTCGCGGATTGCGTATGAAAAATAAGTAACGGCAGAAGATATGGGCAGGAACAGATATCAGTTGAAAAATAATTATCATTGTGTTATATTTAGAAAAATTTTACAATTTGGAAGTCAGGATCATGAACGTTGGGTCTATCAAGAGGAAAAAAAGAAAATATCTATGTGTTGCTTTCTTACTATGTATCCAGTCTGTAGTGTCCGGTTGCGGGAACAAGACACCGGAACAATCCGCTGCACCGGCATATTATGAATATGAAGCAGTAACGGAGATCAAAGACGGACAGCCGGATATCTATGTGGTTTTAAAAGTGCTGACCAGCCAGTATTGGCAGGATATTGTAGCGGGTATCCGGGATGCCGGCACGGAAGCGGGATGTAATGTTTATGTAGGAGCGGCGGCGGGTGAAAGCGATTGGGAATCACAGAAATTCCTTTTGGAAGAGGCGGAACAGGCAGGAGCGGATGCAGTCATACTTGCTCCCGGTAATTCGTCCGCCCTGTCGGAAACGGTCAGCAGCCTGCACAGTCAGGGAGTACCGGTTATTTTGGTTGATACCATATTAAATGACACGGACAGTTTCGATACCTGCTACATGACAGATAATCTGCAGGCGGGAGAATTGGCGGCGGAGGAAATGATCCGGCTTTTGAGAGAAAACGGCATATCGGAGGACGCATCGGTCAGCATAGCCATACAGATCACGTCCGCATCCTCACAGACCGTTATTGACCGACTTGCCGGTTTTAATCAATACTGGTCGGCGAATGCGCCAAAGAAGTGGATCGTATTGGATGAAGTCAAGAAAAATGACGGCGACAGCAGCATCGCTCAGCAAAATTGCATGGATTTTTTGGAATCATATCCGGATGTCAAAGGGGTATTCGGTTGTAATAACAGCTCCACGGTCGGATTTGTGAATGGACTGACACAGACGGGACGTCAGGATGTGATATTGGTCGGATTTGATTATGCGGATGAAACGGCGCGGTTGGTGGAATCGGAAGACTGGCAGGCATCCGTAGTGGTACAGAGCCAATATTATATGGGATATGACGGCTTGATGGAAGCGGTTGAGATCCTGAACGGACACGCGCCGGAATATAAATTTGTAGACACGGGGACCCGTGTGATCAACCATGAGAATTATCTGACATATGAGCAATCCATAACAGGAGACGGCAAATGAAATCCCAAATGAAAAACAAGGAAAAACCGAATATCGGATATATGCGTTTGATCATTGCATATATCACTTTTTGTTTGGTGGTATTGCTGACGGTTGTGATTTTGCTAAGCAGATACATAAGTAAAAACAATACGGCACAGATTAATAATATCTTAAGCCTGATGTCGGAGAAGGTAAACACATCCTTTGAGATGATGATTGATTATATCGAAGAGGCTGCGGATCTGATATCGGCGAGAAAGTTTTTTTCGTTTGAAGATAATTATGAAGAACTGCAGCAGACCTTGGTCAACATGCCTTATTTCAGCGTTGGTTTATTGGATATGGACGGAAACGTATATGGGACTGCCGGTGAACGGATTGATATGGAAAAGCAGAATTTTGCAGAAGCGGCAAATAGTACGGAGGATATCTTCATTTCGGAACCGTATCGTTCCAGTGTGACAGGCAGTAATATGATCTCCATTTTTGCTCCCATTTATCATGATGAAGAACGGGTCGGAAGTATTTTTGTGACATATTATCTGGAAACGATCCAAAATCTGGCATACACCGATATCCTATCAGAAGAAACGGCGGTATTTTTGATGAATCCGTATTCCGGAAACTTTGTCAATTGTTCTGTGATTGATAATCAGCCATCGGGAACTTGGAGCAATATCCGTTTGGTCAAACACGAGATCGATTGTTTTCAGGGATATGATTATGACATATGGCTTGACAACATGAAACAGAATGCCGATGAGAATATCATTAATTACCGGCAGGACAATAAGGCATATTCGCAGGCGTATGTCCATATAGATGGTATGAAGAACTGGAATCTGGTCATTCGCATTCCGATCACGTTATTATCAAATACGATGCAGCAGTATTTTATCAGTATTGCGATCGGTGCGGCATTATTGATTCTCGCAACCTTATTATTAGCGGCTACCTTATATCGAAGGGAGCATGATAAGACAGAAGTCTTGCAAAAGCTGTCGGATGCGGACCCATTGACCAAGATCATGAACCGTCGCGGTTTTCATGGTATGATGAAAGCGTTATTTGCTGATAAAGCGGCGTTGGGGAGATGTACGTTTGTCTTTTTGGACGTGGATTTCTTTAAGCATGTCAATGACCGGTATGGTCATGAGGCAGGAGATTATGTGCTGTGTACCGTGGCAGCCGTTTTGAAAGAAACCTTTCAGGATGTCGGTATCGTAGCCAGAGTCGGCGGCGACGAGTTTAATGTTTTTGTGCAAAAGCCGCTCTCCGTTGAAGATATGGATTCCATGCTGGCAACTGTACGGATGAAATTAAACGGGCTGGTTCTGGAGGATGGCACGCCGCTTCCGATTAGTTTTAGCGCGGGGCTGGCGGTGTATCCAAGGGATGCAAAAGATTTGAAAACACTGATTCATTGTGCAGATCAGGCATTGTATCATGTAAAGGAAAACGGAAGAAAGAACCATTGCTGGTATCGTGATCTGCATGAATAGCGGAAACGCATAGACGTTGACATAACAAGAAGTTTTCGCTATACTAAAGGTCAATATAAAGGATATTCATAGCACACAAAATATAGTATCAAGTTTCTGTGCAACCGGGGAGTTAGCGGTGCCCTGTACCTGCAATCCGCTATAGCAGGGGCGATGAACTGGTTCGGGTCGCTTTTTTATAAAGCTGCCCTTTGTAAGTGGCGTTGAAGCTTGGGTCTTACGCAATAGATACCCACGAACCGTGTCAGGTCGGGAACGGAGCAGCACTAAGAGGGATGTTCTATGTGCCGTAAGGACGCCTGAGCGGAGTGAACTGCAAAGGTAACGTTTATGAAGAACTTCACAACCCAGTTCGCACAGATTTCAAAATAAATATAAATTTTTTAGAAAAAATGTACTGTTCCTGAAAAAAAGATAGCGTTTTGCCGGAAAAAATGATAACATTATGTTTGGAATGTTAGGAAGAAACTGATGCTTAAGGGGTGTAAGGCGGATGGATTACACAAAAATCATGGAATATGTGAAAGCAATGACGGCACAGAACGGACGTCCGGCAAATTATCCGTTTCGCAGTCGTTATGAACATATCATGCGAGTCTACCGCTGGGCAATCAAACTTCAGGCAAAAGAAGGTGGTGATCTGGAGATCATCACATTGGCGGCATTATTTCATGATATCGGCTGGGAAGAAGGACGTCCTCATGAAGAAGTGAGTGCCGAGATGGCAGTGGAATACTTGGCGGAACAGGGATATGACGAGGCGAAGATCGGAAGGATCGGAAATATCATCCTGCGCCATAATGATAAAGATACAGAGGATGATTTGTCGATTGAATGCAGAGTGTTGATGGATGCGGATCTGTTAGATGAAGTAGGGGCGATGAGCGTTCTGTGGGATTCTATGGCGACAGCTTGCGAAGACGAGTCGAGCTACAAAAAGGCTTATTACCGGATTAAGAATTATTACCGTATCAATCAACCGAAAATCAGGCGATGCAAGACTGCTACAGGTCGTTTAGAATATACCAAGCGGATGAAGTGCATTGAAGAATTCTTAAATGAATTAGAAAGAGAATTATTTTAAGGAGGACTTTTAGTATGAAAAAGGTTTTAATTGGCATTGTAGTCGCAATTATAATTGTAGTCGCAGTTTATTTTCTGTTACCACAGAATATGAAGAACGTGATTGATTATTACAGGATGAAGATGTTTGATAAAGAAGAGTTTGCCGAGATCGAAGTGGTACAGAACACGCCGGTATTGGGTCAGGATACGATCACATACGGTCAGATCATGGATGCTGTGACGGCACATGAATACTGGACATATGAGACGAATGTTACAGCTACCGGTGCATATCAGAAAATTATCAAGGCAAATGGTGACAACGTCGATATTACGATCGGTGAGAACTCCGACGGCGGTATCTATGAGGATGCTACCTTGCAGATGGTCTTTACATTGGATTCGCAGGGCGGATACGATTTAACAGTGTATCTGGACGGAACGGTAATAGAAAAGGAAGACAGGGATTTACTGCTTAGTAAAATGTGTACCTTTGTGGACTGATCGGAATGATAAGATATCCGAGAATATACAGCGGTTCTGCTAAGATGGCGGAATCGCTGTTTTATATTTATTTCGGAAAAGAGCAGTTGACGGGGAGGGATAATTGTAGTAAGGTGAGACTATAGTTGCATAATAACGTATTTCTCTTATTCAGAACGGTGGAGGCAGAAGGGCCTGTGAAGCCGTGGCAACCCCATTTGTGGAAGGTGCCAACCTGAGCGAACGTGTGTGACGGATAAGCTGTATGTTACGGGTTATCCCGAATACCGTATCTGGAAAGATGAGTCGAGCAATAAGAGGATTTGATTCTGTTCAGGTCCGATTATTCGGATTTATTTTTTTGTAAACCGAAATCGTAACAGGTGAATGTCAAAAAGAGTGATAACGAATGGTAAGGAGGACCAAGATGGAAAAACGATTATTTACTTCTGAATCTGTGACGGAGGGGCATCCGGATAAAATCTGTGATCAGATATCCGATGCTATTTTGGATGAACTGCTGAAGCAGGATCCGATGAGCCGGGTTGCCTGCGAGACATGCGTGACTACCGGTCTGGTATTGGTAATGGGTGAAATTACCACAAAAGGATATGTCGATATACAAAAAACAGTCCGCAAGACGATCCGTGAAATTGGCTATGACAGGGCGAAGTATGGATTTGATGCGGATACCTGCGGTGTCATTGTAAGTTTGGATGAACAGTCCGGTGATATCGCACAGGGCGTCGATAAGGCACTGGAAGCTAGAGAAGCGGATATGACGAATGAAGAGATCGAAGCCATTGGAGCAGGCGATCAGGGCATGATGTTCGGCTATGCGGTCAATGAAACGGAAGAGTTCATGCCGTACCCGATCGCATTGGCGCATAAGCTGGCAAGGAAATTAACGGAAGTACGTAAGGACGGAACCTTGCCTTATTTGAGACCGGACGGCAAAACACAGGTAACGGTAGAATATGATGAAAACGGAAAACCGTTCCGCTTGGATGCCGTGGTACTCTCTACACAACATGACGAAAAAGTGACACAGGAACAGATTCATGAAGATATCCGGAAATATGTTTTTCAACCGATATTGCCGCCGGACATGATCGATAAGGATACCAAGTATTTCATTAATCCGACCGGACGGTTTGTAATCGGAGGTCCGCATGGGGACAGCGGGCTGACCGGACGTAAGATCATTGTGGATACTTATGGCGGCTATGCGAGACACGGCGGCGGCGCGTTTTCAGGAAAAGACTGCACGAAAGTAGATCGTTCCGCAGCATATGCGGCACGTTATGTCGCAAAGAATATCGTAGCCGCAGGTTTGGCAGATAAATGCGAGATTCAATTATCTTATGCGATTGGAGTTGCCTCTCCGACATCTGTGATGGTGGATACCTTCGGAACCGGAAAACTGTCAGATGAGCGTTTGGTAGAAGTGATCCGTGAGAATTTCGATTTGCGTCCGGCAGGCATCATCAAAATGTTGGATTTACGCCGACCGATCTATAAGCAGACGGCGGCATATGGACATTTTGGACGCAACGATCTGGACCTGCCATGGGAAAAACTGGATAAGGTAGAGATTTTGAAAACATATTTATAGATCGTCAGTAATAGACAACGAGGTTTTGATATGGATGCGATTTCGTTACAAGCATATGCAAAGATCAATTTAGGGCTGGATGTATTGCGGAAGCGGGAAGATGGATACCATGAAGTAAAAATGATCATGCAGAGCATCTCCTTGGCTGATACTCTGGTATTACGCAAGATACCGGAGCCGGTGATCCGCTTGCGTCCGGCAGGCGAAATAAAACAGGATGATCTTCCGATGGATGAATCAAACCTGATATATAAGGCTATTCATCTGTTGAGAGAAGAGTACAAAATCGCAGAAGGCGTAGAGGCGGTACTTACAAAACGGATACCGATCGCAGCAGGGATGGCAGGCGGCAGCAGTGATGCGGCGGCGGCTTTTAGGGGAATGAACCGGTTGTTTCAACTGAATTTGTCCGTACGGCAGTTATGTGACAGAGGTGTCACGTTAGGAGCGGATATCCCGTACTGTATCATGGGCGGAACGGCTCTTGCGGAAGGCATCGGAGAACGACTGACGCCGCTTGATAAGATGCCGGATTGCTGGATTCTGGTCGCAAAGCCACCGATTTCCGTATCGACCGCGTTTGTATATGGAAATTTAAATCTCAGAGATCAAACAGAACATCCGGATATTGACGGTATACAAAAAGCGATCGCAGCAAAGAATTTATATGCCATTGCGGATCGTTTAGGGAATCTGCTGGAATGTGTTACGATCCCGTCATATCCGGTGATTGAGCAAATCAAGGATGCCATGCGGGAACATGGAGCTTTACAGGCATTGATGAGCGGAAGCGGACCGACGGTGTTTGGTCTCTATGACAACAAACAAACGGCAGAGGAAGCCGGAGAAATGATCCGCAGGGCAAAATGGTCGGATCAGATTTATGTGACGCAGCCGGTAGAAAGGATTTAGAGTATGAATCTGAAACTCGATGTAAATGAATATCTGCCGCTACGGGATGTGGTGTTTCAGACGCTGCGGCAGGCGATCATCACCGGAGAGATCGCACCGGGTGAGCGGCTGATGGAGATTCCTTTGGCAAAGACGCTGGGAGTCAGCCGCACTCCGGTCAGAGAGGCGATTCGCATGCTCGAATTAGAAGGTCTGGTGGTGATGATACCGCGTCGCGGCGCAGAAGTTGCCCGTATTACCGAAAAAGACCTGCGGGATGCGTTGGAAGTGCGTTGCGCATTGGAAGAACTGGCAGTAGTGCTGGCGTGCCAGCGGATCACAAAAGAAGGGAAAGATCAGTTAAAGACTGCCTGTATAGCGTTTCGCGAAGCCATCAGTACCAAACATGTGCCATCCATAGTAGACAGTGATATCGCATTTCATGATGCTATTTTTGAGGCAACTCAAAATCATCGGCTGATCACGCTGACTCATAACTTATGGGAGCAGGTTTACCGTTATCGTGTCGAATATGTGAAAGATTTCAGTTATCATGATGTATTAGTCAGTGAGCATGATGCGATTACGAATGCGATT
The DNA here is from genome assembly GCA_947589305.1 of uncultured Lachnospiraceae bacterium. GTDB lineage: Bacteria > Bacillota > Clostridia > Lachnospirales > Lachnospiraceae > CAG-632. The sequence goes on along the minus strand of CANQAP010000003.1, from coordinate 169,780 downwards.
TTATTGGGAAACGGTGATATGGCAAGAGAAGTGATGCGAAAGCATATTTATAATCAGGAAGCCATCGTCATTCAGAATGTACACAGTGCGGCGCGCAATCCGAAAACATAAGAAGTAATTATCGGGGTATCGTATTATAGTGGAAGTTGAAATGCACGAAGGGGAACACGCAAAACATGGTGAAAAAAAAAGTAACGAATATTACATTAACGCAAGCTGATCAGCAGCTTATCTCTTCGCTAAATTCATTGCCGAAAGGTTATTGGGATTTCAAGGATCATGATGTCAGAGAGTATACGCATGGTATTCACAACTATCCTGCAATGATGGTCTGTCCGATTAGTCGTAATATTATCAAATTGGTCAATAACATACAAAAAGTCAATTCCATTTTTGACCCTTTTGCCGGTTCCGGGACAGTATTGGTCGAAGGTATGCTTGCCGGCATAAAAAAAATATATGGCAACGATATCAATCCTCTTGCATTATATCTCAGTAAAGTAAAGACAACGCGGTTAGATTCCTTGGTATTACAGCAGGAGGCACAATCTTTATATAATCGTGTCAATGAGATTTATAGCCGCTTTACATTACAGATTGATCATTCAGACGAAGTTATGCGGCGTGTTTACAATTTAGATGTAACTGCAAGAGATGGATGGGGGAGTGATGCCCCAAAATATCTACGGGAATATAAAGAAAAAGTTCTTCCTGACATTGATCTTGAAATACCAGATTTTAAGAATATAGGATATTGGTTTAAACCGCGGGTAATCTTACTGCTTTCTTTACTCAAAAATGAAATTAATAAAATTACTAACCAAGATGTAAAAGAATTTATATTTGCTGCATTTAGTGAAACCATACGTTTTGTATCAAACAGAAGAAATGGTGAATTTAAGATGTTTCGTATGCCGGCGGATAAAGTAGATCAATTTGCACCGGATGTCATAAAGGAATTTACGGAAATATTAAATCGTAATATTGAAAAGATGAATGATTTTGATAAAGCATGTGCAAACTTGGATAACCAATCGGTAGTTTCCATTCTGCATAATAACGCAACAACATTAGAAGATGTTCCAAATGATTCAATAGATCTTGTTATTACTTCACCGCCTTATGGCGATAGCAGGACAACGGTAGCATACGGAGAGTATAGCCGTTTATCTTTGCAGTGGATGGATCAATTTAAGATGTCTGACAAAGAGATTTTGTCTATCGATAAAACGTTAATGGGTGGCAACAAGTACAGAAACGGATTTGAATATACTGTGCCGAGTGCCACTTTGAGAAGATCGCTTGAGCGGATCAGGAACATCGATTTGGAACGGGCAGGGGATGTATATAGTTTTTATTTGGATTTATCAAATGCGATAGCTTCAATATCGAATAAGACTAAAGCAGGCGGATATCAGTTTTGGGTAGTGGGGAACAGAACCGTAAAAGGCGAATTGCTTTTTACGGATAAGATCATTTCTGAAATTGCTGATCATTATGACCTTGAACATATATATACAGTGGATAGAAATATTATTAATAAAGTGATGCCTTCTTTGAATTCCCCGACAAATGAGAGCGGTATGAAATCAGCAACGATGACAAACGAACACATTGTTGTCTTGAGGAAAAAATAAAGATGAAATGAAGCTTTTTCTGCTATTCCTGTTTATACGATTCTTTGGATGTTTTTAAATAATAGATACTGATCATTTTCACGTATTCTGAACCCGGTACCGTGATCATGTGTTTTTCCTTTGTTTTTGCCAGTGTGATACTGACCAATACGTAAATCAACATAGATTTTTCCTTTTTCAAGCAAATCTATAAAGGATTGATAATCAAATCCGGATACTTTATAAGCTTCAGTAAAGTGAAATTCTTCTGTCGCTCCGATACCTCTTGATATGGCTTTTGCATATACAAATTTATTCTTATATTTTTTCTCAAAGCAACGTTGAAGTGTATCTTTTGACCAATATACATTTTCCCTGCCATTTTGTGACATTATATAAATACCATGAATGTCACACGAAAGTTTTAATTGATTGCCTGTGTCAGAAATAGGTGTAAATCGTGTCGCTGACAAAGTGGCATGTAATACTTTCTCCTCATTATCATAGGCACCACTGGAGTAACCATACGTTTCTCTTAAATATGTATTGGCTCTAGCGGGTTGCGGTGCTTTTGTAAACATCGTGAGCATGCTTTGAGAATCTATTCGGCAAGATTTTAACTCATATTCACCAAAATCAGGTTCATCAAGGTTGTTTTCCGGTATTCCAAGCAAATCTTCCAAGGTTTTACCAATACCAGTCGGTCCGGAACGATGCGTTTGAATCCAACCTAGTGCTTTGATCTTAGTAAATTCATCAATAAAATCCTCAAGGGTATAAATCATTGGTTCTCTTCTCCTTCCATCAATAATTGATATGGTTCTATTCCAAGGGCATCTGCTATACGTTGAATATTTTCAAGAGATATGCTTCTGCGGAAACACTCAATAGCACTAATGTATGTTCGATGCATGCCGCATTTATCGGCAAATGCCTCTTGTGAGATGCCTTGTGCCATCCGATATTTTTTTAAATTTGTACCAAAAACTTTCACAATATCCATAATGATCAACCTCTATCCATACAGTATAATCAGATTGAATACAAAGAGTCTACATACAATAAGTATCTAAAATACTTGCTTCTATATACAATCCTGAAATAATATGCAAATATGAAGAAAAACATGAAATTATGATATGACGCGTCAGAATTTTTCCGGTATTGGAAATGAAAGTATAACGCGTTTATTTTTTATACATAATAAAAGAAGAAAAAGCGATTGATACAATAGGTGGGATGAGTATGAAAGAGTTATATAACGCAAAAAATGAAGTGATCGCGGAATTAAGTCAGGATTTGGCGGAAAACCAAACAGTCATTGAGACCTTATTTCAGGATTGCGACGATATCGTCAAAAAAAAATTCTGCTTCCGAAGACACGGAGACGAGATCTCGGCGTACATGGTATATTTGGACGGTTTAACGGATAACAACATGATACAGGAATATGTTATCGCGCCGCTGCAATGGCAGCAGAGAGAAGAGAGCGGAGATATTTTTGATGCGTTTTTTCACAGCGAGATCAATATGGCGGATATCAAGGAAGAAACCGTTTTCCAAAATGTAATCAACAGCATCTTAAAAGGAGATACCGCCCTGTTCGTACATGGATATGCAAAAGTCATTATCATTTCCAGCAAAAAGCTTCCGGTCAGAAGTATTCAGGAATCAGAAACGGAAGCCGTGATGCGGGGACCGCGGGACAGTTTTAATGAAAGCATCCGTACCTGTACGGCTCTGATACGCCGCCGGATCAAGGATCCGAAATGCAAAGTCGTGCAGAATAAGTTCGGAGAACGCTCACGGACGGATTATGCCTTAATCTATATGGAAGATTTGGTGCCGGACGGATTGGTGGATAATATTAAGGATCAGATGGCGGCGTTTGAGACAGACGCGATCTATGACAGCGGCATGTTGGAGCATTTTATGAGCCGTAAGTGGTACTCGCCGTTTCCGGTCATTCAAAGTACGGAACGACCGGATAAAGTGGCGTCGTCTATCTTGGAAGGCAGAGTAGCGATCGCGGTGGATAATTCACCGGAAGTATTATTGATTCCTGCTACATTTAATACATTCTTTCAGGCTTCGGATGACTATTACACGCAATGGTCCGTCGCAAGTTTTGCTAGGATCTTGCGGTATATTGCATCCATTTTGGCGATCGGGCTACCGGGCTTTTATATTGCGATCACCGGTTTTCATTTGGAAATGCTGCCGACGGAACTGCTTTTTGCAATCGCACAGGCAAGAAGCAGTATCACCTTTCCGGTCGTCTTGGAGGTGCTGCTCATGGAACTGGAATTTGAGCTGCTGCGTGAAGCAGGGATCCGCCTGCCGGGACAGATGGGAAATACCATAGGCATTGTAGGCGGTCTGATCGTAGGACAAGCGGCGGTGGAAGCAGGACTGGTCAGTACCATTGTAGTCATCGTGGTTGCATTGGCGGCATTGGCGTCCTTTACCATCCCGAATGAAAGTTTTGCATCGGCATATCGCTTGCTAAAGTTCTTTCTCATAGCAACCAGCGCGGTTTGGGGGCTGTATGGCTTTATTCTCGGTATGCTGATGATCGCGATTCATTTATCTGGGCTGACTAGTTACGGGGTGCCGTATATGGTGCCGGCGGTCAGCACAGGCACAGGTGAATATGAAAGCAAAAAAGATTTCATCTTACGGCTTCCGATCTATCTGATGAAGAAACGACCGATTTTTACGAAAGAAGGAGAACGGACCCGCCTGCGTCGTTACGCGGAGGGCGGCAAACGGTAAAGAGCATATGCCAAACAAAAATCTTTCGAAGAAAATGGAGGATAGAACATGGAAGAAGCACAATATCGGATTTCTCCGAGACAGCTTCAACGAATGATCATTTTAGAGACCGGCTCGATCGGTTGTCTGTTCGTAACGGCTTGGTCGGGATACCAAAATGGTATCTTGACGGTCTTGTTCAGTATTATTGCAAGTCTCATATATGGCGGGATCCTAATGGCGATCGGACGAACGGACGGCGGCTTTTTTGCCATTACGGAGCGTTCATTATCCGGCTTTTTATGGAGGATAGTCTGGGGAATCTATATGATACGGTTTGCGATACGCGGCGCATGGATTCTCTCGTATCTGGAATACTTGGTTCGGGAAACGTTATTCGACGGTTCCCGTCTGATGATCATCCTGCCGCTGCTTGTTATTTGCGTATATGCTTCCGTACGCACCTTAGTTGGGCGGGCAAGATTTGTGGAGTTATTATTTTGGTGGATGATGGTTCCTTTGATTTTGTTGTTTTTAACCGGTTTATGGAAAGCGGATCTTCATATGGCGGCGCCGATTCAGGACATCCGGATTTCCGAATTGCTGTCTGGTGAATACCGGTTGATGGCATTATTTTTACCGCTCGAATTCTTGCTGTTCCGCATGTCTGCATTGGAAGGAAAGAATCAGCAGGCATGGGTCAGCGGCATGAAAGGGATTCTGTTTGCCGGATTGTGGCTGCTGTTGGTCTATTGCGTGACGATCGGCATCATAGGACCGGATTGGGGGCATGATACTCTGCTCGGCGTAACGGACGCGATGGAACTGATCACGGTACGGGGCGGAGGCTTGGAACGCTTGGATATTTTATTGATCCTGTTTTGGCTGATCGGCGGCATTATCACGTTAAGTGCTTATATCTTCCAAGGACAGCAGTTATGGAAACGGATAGTCTCCGACAGAAGTCATAGTCTGCTATCGGTGATTCCGATGGTTTTGGTTACTTTGGCGGTTTATTATTGCTTTGCAGATGCGGAGACATGGTCGGATTGGTATGTATCTTATGCCTGCATGATCGATCTGCCGCTGTCTATCGTTTTACCGGTACTGATTTGGTGCATATACAAGCTGCGGTATGCCAAGACACAGCGAAAAACAATGGAAACGGAACCGTCCGTTAAGGAATTCGTGAAGCAAAGCGCCGCCGGAAAATCATATGAGAGAGGGAAAGAAAAATGAAACAGAATCAGGCAGACAAAAAATCATTTCATTGGAAGCAGGGGATTTGGGTGGTCGTTTGGATGATCGGTTTAGGCATACTGGGAGGCTGTAATAAGCAGGCGTCACTGGAGGATCGCACATATGTGGAAAGCCTGCATGTGACACCGGTAGAAGATGCTTATCAATATCAGTGTATCTTAGCATATGTGAATCAGGATTCTATGGATCAGTTAAAAGCAGGCGTGTCAGGAACGGATCAGTCGCAGGAAGGTTCTGACAGCAGTGAGGACAAACAGGGTATGGAGGGAGCCGTTATGATGGCAGGAGAAGGTCATTCCTCAGATGACGGCAATGAATACACGGCAGTTGCGGACGATATAGCATCTTTCAATCAGGACTTTTATCGTTTGACCGGAAGCCAGTTGGATTACTCCCATTTAGAGGGGATCTATCTGGATCATGCCTTATATCAACCGACGTTAGCGGAAGACGTCTTAGAGGATATATGGGATGAAACACAGGTTGTGCTATCCACGCCGATTTATCAGGAAGGCGTGGAGATCGGAGATCAGAAAGATGAAAAGCTGGGAGATTGGCTAAAAGAAGGGATGGAATAACAAGTGAGCGATCGCAGACCAGTGGATAGCTGGTATCCGGAATAAATCCGGGAAAATTGGAAATAATCTCCATAAACGAAAGGAGATTAAAGTATGAATATATATAAAACAGCATTATCGGCACTCGTATTGGCGCCGATAGTCGGCGGAGTAGGCATACACATGTTCCATAATTATCAAAGGCTGAAGGAGGATGCCGAGGCACTGAATGCACAATCGCAAATGAGCATGGAAACGATCGAAGCCATGTTAGACGGAGAAACAGAGGAGCCGGTACGGATGGATGCCGTATCCTTGGACGATGCGGAATTGGATCTGGCATATCAGCCGGATGACAGACAAGGGGTAGAAGATGCGGTGATCCGTTTCCATGTACGGGCAAATTCGGATTCCGAAGAAGATCAGGCGTTAAAACTGCTGATTCGTGACGCCGTGTTGGACTTTCTGCAACCGAAATTGTCCGATGCGGATTCCAAACAGGAAGCCAGAGACATTATGGAGGAGAATCTGAAGGAAATAGAGCAGATCAGCAAGGAATTGATTCAGGAAGCCGGTTACGATTATGGGGTGGAGGCTTATCTAACCGTCGAAAAATTTCCAATGAAAGCATACGGAGATATTCTGTTTCCGGCTGGTGAATATGAGGCGCTTCGCATTGACATCGGAGATAAAGACGGGCAAAACTGGTGGTGCGTCATGTATCCCGGACTATGTTTTGCCGACGCGGTCGGCGGGGTCGTCAGCGATGACGGAAAAGAAGCATTGCAGGAAGTATTAACGCCGGAAGAATATGAGAACTTACTGATCGCTCCGCCGGAGGATATGCAAGTGGAATATAAAAGCCTGCTATGGGAAACCTTATTTGGCTGGGATTGATCAGAACGATCAGCATTCATTAAGTGATGGAAGCCGGAAGTGTGGACGAGCTGACAAAAATAGGGCGTCTGTTGGGAGAAAACCAATAGACGCCCTTGTCAAATGAGTAAAAACCATTTATACTTTAAGAAACGGAAGCATTTAATATTCTATATATAATGATCAAGAATCGGAACAGGGAGAAAGTTATGCAACAATTTCAAATTTCATTCACAGACCAAACAATCCTTAGTAAAAAATTAGATGAGATCAATCAGTGGTGCGATACCCATCCGGCATATACAAAAATCGTCAGGATATATTCGGAAGATATGGAACTGGACCATATCAAACAGATTTGTGATATCCTGAATGAAAAAATGCCGGATGCGCTTTATCTTGGCTGTACGTCTAATGCAAATATCTTGGACGGAGTGTTGGTGAACGCCAAGTTTATACTGACCTGTACCATATTTGAATATGAAACGACGCAGGCAAAGGTGTTGCAGTTCCCGTTTACGGAAGAAACGGTAAAAGAAGACGTAGAGAATTTACGGAATTTTTGTGCAGATCATCCGTGGGTAAAAGCCGTGGAGATGCACGCGACGATCATGGATATGTCCATGAAAGAATTTTGTGACGAAATGACGAAGCTGCCAAAAGAGATACAGGTGTTTGGCGGTGGAGCATTTAATCCCAATATGGATGATGATAGGGCGTTCGTGTTTTCCAAAGGAAACGGATTTTTGGAGCATGGGATTGTGTTTCTGCTATTGGGCGGCGAGGATTTCCATACATACAGTACGTTTATTTCCGGTTGGAAACCTTTAAAAAGAAGATTTCGCGTTACCAAGGCAGACAGAGAGATTCTTTACGAATTAGACGGAAAACCGGCTTTCGAAATATATCAAAAGTTTCTAAATATCAATAAGAACGATAAATTTTTCTCAAACACACTGGAATTTCCGCTGTTTGTCGAGCATGACGACGTTGATATCCTCCGGTGTCCGCTTGCGGTAAATGATGACGATTCTTTGGTGATGTCATCGGATATGCAGGAAGATACCATCGTCCGACTGGCATACGGTGACCCGGAAACCATTCTGTCCAGTATCAGGCGGGATGGACAAACGATTGCAAATTTCCGTCCGGAGGTCATCCAGACTTTTTCCTGCGCCGCGCGAAGAGCCTTTTGGGGAGATGAAAACATCAGCGATGAGACTTTTCCGTTTCGCGGTGTCGCGCCGACAACAGGCTTTTATACACATGGAGAGTTTCTTCGCATACATGGCGACATGCTCAATTTCAATGTTACGCTTGTGATCGCCGCCATGCGGGAAGGGGAACCCAAGACGAATGAGATTGTAAGCATCTATGATACCCAGTTGGACAATGTAGAAAAAATACCGATCATACGGCGATTTGTTTCGTTTATCGAAGCATCTACGGCGGAACTTGAGGAAATCAATATGAAGCTTGCCATGACTTCTATCACGGACGGCTTAACGAAGTTATATAACAGAGCGGAAATCGAGAGAAGAATTCACAGTGCTTTAGAAAAACGGGCAAATAATAGGATGGGGCATGGTCTTTCACTGATCATGCTTGACATTGATAATTTTAAGAAGGTAAATGATATCTATGGACACAAAGAAGGCGACCATGTGATACAGGCGCTTTCGGATGTCCTGCGAGAGGAAACGATCGGCATACATTCCTGCTTTATCGGCAGATGGGGCGGAGAAGAATTCATGGTCCTGCTATCGGAAAGTAATGCAGAGGAAGCAGTCCGTCTGGCGGAGAAGATTCGTTTGGCATTTGCGGCTGTTACCTATGAAACTGCGGGACCGCAGACAGTCAGTATCGGCGTGACCCAGATGAAGGACGGAGAAGATGCGGACACCATTTATACCAGAGTGGATAAAGCGTTATATACTGCCAAGGCAAACGGAAAGAATCAGGTTGTTCGAATGGATTAAGGAAAGACAGGTGACGTATGAGCGATATCTTTAATAATGAATTGTTCGAGGCATTTGCATCGGCATCTGATAATGTATACATATATGTCTGTGATATGAAGACCGATATTTCCCGTTGGTCCTTAAATTCGGTAGACTATTGGGCGTTGGAAAGCGAGTATATCGAAGACGCGGCAAATATGTGGGCAAAGCATATTCATCCGGATGATCTGGATGTTTACATGGACGACATTACAAAAGTATTTGCCGGCAAAAAGAAGACACATAATTGTCAGTACCGTGCAAAAAACTATTTGGGAGAATATGTCTGGGTAGAATGTAAGGGCAGTGTGATTCGCGATGAAGAAGGGACCCCTAAAATTTTTGCGGGACTGATGACGAGAATAGACGGACAGAGCAAATATGACAATCTGACGGGACTGCTGACAACCCAATGGCTGCATAGCTGCGATTTCGCCGCACAGACCGGGGTTGCCGTACTGATCGGCATTGACGGCTTCCGGAAGGTAATGAGTCATTACGGTTATAATACAGGCGACGAGATTTTGGTGGAATTTTCTAAGAAGATAAAAACTCTCTGTCATCCGGGATGGCAGTTGCTCCGGTTTAGCGGAGATGAATTTTTGCTGTTGGCGGTTTCGGCAGACCGTCAGGAGATCGAAGATTTTTATAAAATATTTTGCCGGGAAACAGATGTGATCGAATTACAAGACGGACATAAAGTGGGGATTTCCGCTTCTGCCGGTGCAGTCTGTTTTCCGCAGGATGCCGACACGAGAGAGCATCTCATCAATAAGTTGGAGAATTCTTTGGAATATGCGAAGAATATCGACAAGGGAACATTGGTCTTTTGCTCTGAGGAGATCGTCCGGACGCATGAGCGGAGACAGATTCTCCGAGATGACCTAAAGCAATGTATCAAAAATGATTTTCAGGGATTTGAATTATACTATCAGCCGTTTGTTGATTCGGAAACGCAGACGATCGTAGGATGCGAGTGCCTGCTCCGGTGGAAAGGGGATAAGATCAAGGATTCTTATCCGGGCGAATTCATTAAGGTTTTAGAGGACTATGGCGGAATTCGGGAAGTCGGGTTCTGGGTGATGGAACAATCCATCAGACAGCAGGTGGAATGGCGGGATACCTACAAGGATCTTTTAGTGAGTTTCAACGTTTCTTATCAACAGTTCATGGATGAGACTTTTGAGGAACGGTTAGATTTTTATGCAAAAACGTACGGTGCAAAACCGGAATACATGATCATTGAACTGACAGAAAGCTGCGCCGTAGACAATCCGAAGGAGCTTGCCGCTATGTTTGACCGCTTGCGGCGGCGGGGATTTCGGATCGCCTTGGATGATTTTGGGACGGCATACGCTTCCTTGGAAATGTTAAAGAGCCTTCAGGTAGATTACATCAAGGTAGAGCATTCGTTTGTCAGGGAACTTTCGGAACCGGGACATGACATTGATTATGTGATCATAGATAATTTGTTGGATCTTTGCAGGCATTTAGGATGCCTGTCCATTGTGGAAGGCGTGGAAAACAGCAAAGTGGCTGAGATTGTAGGGACGATGGATGTATCCCTGCTTCAGGGATATTACTATTCCAAGCCGGTCTGTCAGGAAGATTTTGAAAAACTGCTGGTTTAATTCTTGTATGAACGGTCCAGCAATTCCTGTACTTCCGCCAAACTTTTGCCGTGTTCCCTAGCGATCCGCGCTAAATCTTCATATTCATATTTGGAATGGGAGACCCCATATCCGTAAGAGACTTTGCGATGCACGTCGCCCAGTTCGGTATGCAGCATGTCGGTTTTGCGGTGTAACATATAGCGGTGCAAAGGAGTCTCACGCACGCCGAGCGTTGTCGTATGCTGAAAGAGCAGAGACAAGAGTTCCTGCCGGTTCGCCTCATGGCATAACACGCAGATCATAGTAGCCGGACGGGATTTCTTCATTCCGATCGGAACGGTATAAGCGTCTAAAGCTCCGTGCATAAGCAGGCATTCGGTTGCAAAACCGATGGCTTCTCCCGTCATGTCATCCACATTGCAGGCAAGTTCATAGATCATATCCGTGTCAGCTCCGGTCGTACCGATCATGGCGCGCACACAGTTGGCAGTATCAAACTCTTTGACTCCCATGCCGTAGCCGATCGCTTCGACCTGAATGACCGGCAATTCGCCAAAGCGCGTGGCAAAATGCCGTAGCAAAGCGGCACCGGTCGGCGTACAAAGTTCGCCTTGGATCGCGCTGCCATACATGGGGATTCCCTGTAATAAATAGGCGGTGGCAGGTGCCGGAACCGGCAGGATGCCATGTGCGCAATGTACGTGTCCGCTTCCGGTATTCACAGGAGAAACGATGATTTCGTCCGGGGCTAACCGATGTATCAGCATACATACGGCAGTGATATCGGCAACCGCATCCATGGTTCCCACCTCATGAAAATGGATATCGGAAACCGGCATGTTGTGTACATGACTTTCCGCCTCTGCCAGCAGTTGAAAGACGGCGAGGATGTCATTTTGCACAGACTCCGGTAATGCCAGATGTCCGATAATATGTTCGATCTGATGCAGGTCGCTGTGTGCATGGGCGGCATGGTGTGATTCGTTTTGTGCATGCGCATGTGTGTGTTCAGTATGGCGGTGCATTTCTGCGCCTTCTTCCATACCCCGATAGGTAACGGAAACATGCGTGCCGGTGATGCCGCATTTTACATCTTTGGATTTACGGAATTCGATGTCCGGTATACCGAGAGTATTGAGTTCGTCTATAAAATCGTCCGGATGCGGAAGCAATTCCAAAAGAGCGGCTGTCAACATATCGCCTGCGGCGCCCATTCCGCAATCCAAATATAATGTTTTCATGATTTTCCCTCCATATGATTGATCATACTTGCAAAATATCCGGCGCCGAATCCGTTATCGATATTGACGACCGATACGCCGCTGGCACAGGAATTCAGCATGGATAACAGTGCGGATAAACCCTGAAAAGAAGCACCGTAACCGACGCTGGTCGGGACGGCGATAACGGGACAATCAACGAGTCCGCCGATCACACTTGCGAGTGCGCCTTCCATGCCGGCAATGGCGATCACAACGCTTGCCTCCATGAGAACATCCATTTGCGATAGGAGCCGGTGGACACCGGCAACGCCTACGTCATATAAGCGGATGACTTCGTTGCCGAGAGCGGTTGCAGTCAAAGCGGCTTCTTCCGCTATCGGAATATCGCTTGTGCCTCCGGTTGCCACCACGATCTTGCCGATGCCGTTTGGCTCGGGAAGGGTTCCGATTATACCGATCTTGGCATCGGCATGATAGGAAAGGGGAAACCGGGTTCCGATTTGAGCCGCGGATTCTGGTGAAAGGCGCGTGATCAGGATGGGTTCCTGCCCTTGATCGGCCATGGTCTGCACAATACCGGAAATCTGTTCCGGTGTTTTTCCGGCGCCGTAAATGACTTCCGCGGCTCCCTGTCGTATCGGGCGGTGCAGATCGACTTTGGCATATCCGATATCCCGATAAGGCTCCGTCTTGAGCTTCAGCAAGGCTTCATCGACTGTCATCTCCCCGCGCTGTACCGCTTCGAGAATTGTTTTCGTCATATGTTTCATGGCAAACCTCCCAACCGGATCTGATATCTAAAAACGGCTCGCCGATCGGCAGAGCCGTTTTTGATCAATCCTTTTTTTGAAAAAGAGCATTTCGGATGACCCCTTTTGGGTCGTGTATCAAAAGGACTGCCAGCCAAATGATCAAACCGAGCGCAACAGCCGATAAGCCTAAACACAGGTCGTTCAATACATCCGCCGGCGCAGGGGTAAAAAACGCTTCCCGCAGTCTTATGTACTCAAATACAGCGTCTACAAACCACATGATCGAAGCACCCCAGTATGTGAAGCACAGCACGCTGAGTTTTAGTTCCCTGCGGGATGTGTTCAGATACCAGACGATCGTGCTGATAATAGCGGCAAAAACAGTAGTCAGTAACGTCATCAGCATGCACCTCTTATTTTGCGGCAGACCGCAGGTTCAGTTCCCGCTTTTCCATAACGGAAGTAATTCCGACGATAACCAGCCATATTCCGGTCACCATCCCTGCCATGGTCACTCCGGTAGTTGCCATTTCCTGAAGCATCGCCATGGTATCTTGCAGATTGGAAGCGGCAGTCAGGAACGGAAACCAAGGTACGATCTCGCCATGCCATAAATGTTCAAACGCAAGCAGGGCAGAACCTCCCCATAGCATATTGGAAAGCCACCCGAGCTTTTTCTTAAACGGAATATGCGGTGTCAAGGCTCCATCAGATGTTTCCTGAGAATCCGTAGTGGATGCGGTTTCTTCTGTGTGCATGGTTTTCAATGCAATACTGGTAATCACTGCTTCAGCAACCGGTACGATAAAACAAGCCATTGTTAATCCTCCTCATAAAAAATAATCCTGCATGGTCATCATGCTTAAATGAAATGAATTCTGGTCATATTATCGCATATTACAGATATATTTTCAAGAAATTTACCATTCTTTACATCCCTTGAAGGATATGGTATCTTATTTATGGTTCAACTTTGGCAGACATAGGAATACAATGATAGAAAACGAAAGAAGGATATTACGCATGAATCGGAAAACCATAGCCGTACTATTTGGCGGACAGTCTTCAGAGCATGAGGTGTCATGTGTCTCTGCAGTTACTATTATGAATGCGATCAACACAAAGGAGTATGAGATTGTCAGGATCGGGATCACGAAAGAGGGACGTTGGCTGTATGTTCCCACGACGGAAGATGTGAGCAGCGGTACATGGAAGGATAGCACGACTACCGCCGTTATCTCTCCGGATGCGGTAGGGAAAGAAATCATCTGCATGGGGGCGGACGGCGTGCGGACGATATCCGTAGACGTGGTATTTCCTGTATTGCACGGTCTTTACGGAGAAGACGGAACCGTACAGGGCTTACTGGAACTGGCAAATATTCCGTATGTCGGCTGCGGCGTGATCGCTTCCGCATTGGGAATGGATAAATTATATGCGAAGATCGTGGTGGATACCTTAGGGATCGCGCAGGCAAAGTATGTTCCGATTATGAAATCAGAGCTTCAGGATATGGAAAAAGCCGAAGCAAAGATCGAGCGGGAACTGACGTATCCGGTATTTGTAAAACCTTCCAATGCCGGTTCTTCCAAAGGCATTTCCAAAGTACATAACCGAACGGAACTCGGACCTGCACTGCTAGAAGCGGCAAAGCATGACGTGAAGATGCTCGTGGAGGAGACCATTATCGGACGCGAATTAGAGTGTGCGGTTTTGGGCGGAGCAGAAGTTTCTGCTTCCGGCGTCGGTGAGATTCTGGCGGCGGCAGAGTTTTATGATTATGACGCAAAATATAATGACGCCGCTTCCAAGACGATCATCGGACCGGAACTGCCTGCCGGAAAAGAAGAAGAGATTCGTCAGGCGGCGGTTACGATTTTCAAAGCGTTAGACGGATTTGGATTGTCACGGGTAGACTTTTTCTTGGAACAGGATACCAATCGGGTCGTTTTTAATGAGATCAATACATTACCGGGCTTTACCGGAATCAGTATGTATCCGATGCTTTGGAAAGCGCAAGGATGGGATATAGAATCGCTGGTGGCAAAATTAATCACATTGGCGTATGAGAGGAAAAGGTAGGAGATGCAGATGAATACACAGGCACCGATCGGGGTATTTGATTCCGGAGTGGGCGGATTGACAGTGGTAAAAGAGATCATGCGGCAGTTGCCGGAAGAAAATATGGTATATTTTGGCGATACAGCCAGAGTGCCGTATGGTTCCAAATCGAAAAAAACAGTATTGAAATATGCAAGACAGATTGTTCACTTTCTCCAGCAAAAGGAAGTGAAGGCGATCGTGGTTGCCTGTAATACGGCAAGTGCGCTGGCTTTGGATGAGATCGAACAGGAATTGACGGTGCCGGTGATCGGCGTGGTGGAACCGGGAGCGAAAATGGCGGCGGAAAGTACCAAAACAAATGTGATCGGAATTATCGGAACCGAAAGTACGATCAAAAGCGGTATCTATGCAAAATATCTCCGCAAGATCCATTCCGATATTACCGTAGTATCCAGAGCCTGTCCGCTGTTTGTTCCGCTGGTGGAAGAAGGATTGTTGGAAGATCGGATTACGGATGATGTCATTGAACGGTATCTGCATGAATTCAAAGAATATGGAATCGATTCCTTGATTTTGGGATGTACGCATTATCCGCTGATCCGAAATGCGATCGCGAGATATATGGGACAAGAAGTGACCTTGATCAATCCCGCATACGAGACGGCGAAGAGCTTAAAACAGATGCTGGCAGAGCAAAATATCTTGAATAAATCCGGAGAAATGGCGCAGTATGAATATTATGTCAGCGACGGCGTGGAAAAGTTCAGTTCTTTTGCAGCTCGAGTGCTGCCCTGCCATGTGGATCAGGCGACTGTAATTGACATTGAAAGTTATTGATTGACGGATGACAACGAAGGGATAAAGAGGTAGATATGGCAAAGCAGGTCTTAGTATCCATTACTGGGAATCAATTCAAGGATGCGGATGGCGATAAAATTGAGATCGTAACCGTAGCGGATTATTATAAACGCAACGGACGCCATTTCATCATATTTTATGAGATGCCGGAAGATGAGCAGGCAATGGTCAAAAATACGATCCGGTTTGATGAAAATTTTTTTGAGATCACAAAAAAGGGAGCGGTCAATACACATTTCCTGTTTCAACCGCAAGAGAGTATCTCCACGTACTATACGACGACGGCAGGACCATTGAACGTGAATGTCACGACTACCGCCTATCGAATGACAGAGCAGGAGCAGTCCATAGATATTTATATTAAATATTATATGGATATTCAGTTTGCGTATTCGATAGAAAACGAAGTGCGGATCCACGTGATACAAAAGTAGGACGAACATGAACAGGCGCTGCCGGAGCGGGAATGCGTAGAAACGGAGGACAAATCTATGCTCGAATATGATTATGAACGAATGTATGATGCCTTTTTGGGAATTGATACCAAGGAAGAAGAATGGGTAGAAGAAGGGATCCCGGAAACGTATAACCGTTATGAAGTGACTCCATATGATGTGTTAAGCGTGACCTGCGAGCAGCTCCATATTAAGCCGACGGACTGTATCGTAGATTTCGGCTGCGGAAAAGGCAGGATATTATTCTTTTTTAATAACTATTATCTTTGCAGGACCAAGGGGATCGAACATGATGCCCAGTTATACCGGCAGCTCGAAGATAACAAGGCTTATTACGCGGTACGCTTCAAAGAACGGGAATCTATGATCGACCTGTATCATATGCGCGCGGAAGATTACCCGATCGCAAAGGAAGATAATATCTTTTATTTCTTTAATCCGGTCGCGCCGGAACTGTTTGCCTCGATCTTGGAGCGTATTGTCCATTCGATTGAAGAGTATTCCAGAGTGGTGACATTGATCTTATATTATATTTCGGAGGATTACATGAAGATCATACGGGAAATGTGTTGGAAACAGAAAAGGGTCATCCGGCTTCCGAATTATTTGGAAGACACGGATGAAAAGATGTATGTATTCCAAAATCCGATATAAGTGGGAAGCGGATGACCGTGGATTATTTTGTGATTTTCTTCGCTGCCTCTTTCTGTGCCTTGGCACGGGCTTTGGCAGCTTTTTCGATCTCTTTGTTTTTTTCTTCTTCTGCGATTAATTTCTGATATTCAGTTTGTTTCTTGCGCAGTTTTGCGCCCAGACTTTTCTTTTGCTTCTCATCGGCGGCTTCCATCTTGCCGCGGATATTTTTGACGCTGACGATATAAATGCCGCTGACCATGGCTTTGACTTCTCCTTTGGTCGGCAATTCATCAAAAATGGCATCGTCAGCGATCAACGACAGGATCTGCGGACCGACTTTGGCTTTTACGACCGGTAATTTTGCGTTTTGATAACGCTTCGGCGTTTGATCCATTACGACTTTCGGGAGTTTTGCATCCTTCATTTTCATGATCTTTTTGTCAATGATCAGCATAGTGACCGGCTGTGCGGCTTCCGCCATCTGTTCCCGTTGCGCCATCTGTTTTTTCTGCATCTTTTGTCCGATGATATTTAACACGATCATTCCGATGATGACAACTGCAAGTACGATGACTATAATCATCCAAGGACTCATAGGGTTCCCTCCTTCTTTTGACTTTCTGCTTTTTGGTTCATGGCAAGGTGTTCTGCCAAATGTGTATCATATAATTCTTTTACAAAGGTTTGTGTATAGGCGCCGAGGTGCTTTTTTTGTTCCGGTTCTAAATCGCGGATGTTCAGAGGTTCTCCGTAAACGACGGTAACGGTGCCTTTGGTGATTTTGATCCCCTCGTTGTTTTCGAGACAGTCATCGGTTCCAAGGACAGCCGTCGGTATGACCGGTACATTTGCCTTGGTCGCCATTTTCAGACTGCCGTCTTTGAATTCCAGCATGTCGGCTCCGTGACTGCGCGTACCCTCCGGGCAGATGGACATGGAGCATCCGGCTGCAATATGTTCCGCGCCGTCGGCGATGCTTTTGACGGCGGATTTGATATTGGCGCGGTCTAGGAACACGCATCCGATATCATCCATCCAAAGTCCCAAAAGCGGTACTTTTTTTAATTCCGTCTTCGCTACAAACCCAATCGGAACGCCTGCCGTGGTCTGTATCAGCAGAATATCCAGATTGCTCCGGTGATTGCTGACGAATAATACCGGCGTATCCTGAGGGATATGTTCGGCGCCAATCACATGGCATCGGACTCCCGCAATCCCCAAGACACAGGAAAACGCCCAGCGTATCACCTGATAGGAAGCCCGATACTTTTTTAAAGGATGCTTTTTCCCGATCAGCCATAGTACCAAGTGCAGTGGCATGGAAAGCACCAAAAAAAGTGCGACGAACAACAGGGTCAGTACCGTTCTCAAGTTCGTTTTCATGCCTGCCTCCTATCTGCCATACAATTTGGCGGTTTCAAATAGACGTTCTGCCAGTTTGCGGTTCAGATCTTCATCCGTAAACCGCCAGCTCCAGTTTCCGTCCGCTACGCCCGGCGTGTTCAATCTTGCCCATGAATCCAAGCATAAGACATCCTGCATAGGGACGATCGCCATGTTTGCAACGGACGAAAAGCAGGAGCGGATCATGACCCAGCAGATATCGCTTCCGTCGGTACTGTAGTAACGACGCAATTTATCTTTCGAAGCCTCAAAGGCTTTTTGATACCATCCAAGCGTTGTATCGTTGTCATGCGTACCGGTATAGCAGACACAGTTTCTGGTGAAGTTATGCGGGAGGAAATCATTTTCTTCCGGGTTTTCGAAAGCAAACTGTAAGATCTTCATTCCCGGCAGACTGAATTTATCCCGAAGTTCCACGACCGAATGATCGATCTCGCCTAAGTCTTCCGCTATGATCGGCAGGTTATATCCCAAGGTGGCTTCCAACGTAGTAAAGAAATTCACGCCCGGTGCCGATTCCCATTTGCCGTTGACGGCTGTTTCGTCTCCGTATGGAACTGCCCAATATTTATCAAAACCGCGGAAGTGGTCAATACGCAGAAAATCCGTTAAGGTCAGTTGATATTTGATACGGTTGATCCACCATTGATATCCCGTCTTTGTATGGTTTTTCCAGTTATAAAGCGGATTGCCCCAAAGCTGTCCCGTGGCACTGAAGTAGTCTGGCGGTACGCCGGCAACCACGGTCGGATATCCTTTGGAATCCAATTTAAATAGACTCGGGTTACGCCATACGTCCACGCTGTCCCACGCCACAAAGATAGGGATATCGCCAACGATCTTAATGCCGCGTTCATTGGCATATTCTTTTAGGGCAAACCAGTCATGGTGGAATAAAAACTGGATAAATTTATAATATCCCATTTCCGGCTCCAGTTTTTGTATCCATGCGGCGCGCTGCTTCGTTGTGGGTTTCTTTAAAGAGTCTTCCCACATGTACCAAGGCATGCCATCATGATAGTCTTTTCCCGCCATAAACAGAGCGTAATCTTCCAGCCAAGGAGTGTTCTCGCAAAAGAACTGATATTGCTGCATGAGATCCGCATCGCCGGTAAATGCGTCGTCTATGCCGTCATCCGAAAAACGTTTATATGCCAAATGTAAAAGAGAAGTCTTAAAATCAATTAAGGTTCCGTAATCAACTTTGATCGGGTTCCAAGCCGGCATATCATTGAAATCACTGTCATATAAGAGATGAATGCGCTTCAAAAAATCGATGCTGATGATCAGCGGCTGTCCCGCAAAGGATGAAAACGGCTGATAGGGAGAATCTCCGAAACCGGTATGCCCTAGCGGCAGTACCTGCCATAGATTCAATCCGGATTGTGCAAGAAAATCAATAAACCGGTAAGCGCCGTCTCCCAGATCGCCAATGCCGTAGGGACTTGGAAAAGATGTCGGATGCGCTAAGATACCGGCATATTTTTCAATAGGCGCTTCCGCTCCGGTGATATTTGTCATAAGACAGTCCTCCTCTACAAGTGTAATCACAACTGATTTATTATACAAAATAACCGGAAAAAAAACAATAACAAGAGGAAAGGAAATTGATAAACTTGCGGATCCGGAAACGGAAAAAATGCGAGAAAATAGGAATTATTCTAAATATAGATTGCTTTTTTATGAAGAATATGCTATCTTTTTGTTAAATTCTTTTGAATGCTTTGATTAAGGAATCCAAAAGAATAAAAGGATGGAGGAGAAAAAAAGAAATGGATACTAAAACAACTGGAATCGTAGCTTATTTGACGTGGATTGGTCTTTTGATCGCATATTTAGCCGGCGATAAGGAAGGTGCCAAGTTCCATATTAATCAGGCGTTGGTTATTTTCCTGTTTTCGATCGCAGGCGGCATAGTGACGGCAATTCCGTTTGTCGGTTGGATTATCGGAGGTCTTTGGGATTTATTTATGCTTGTATGCTGGATCATGGGTCTGGTCTTTGCCATTCAGGCACAGGAAAAAGAAGTTCCGTTGATCGGTAAGATTCATATTTTGAAGTAATGCCGGCAAAAGTATGAATGAAAAACACTACCCGTGTCAGCACAGGTAGTGTTTTTTCATTCTTCCGAACGGCAGTATGACAATGCGGCAGCATAAGATTGGCTGGAAAGGGGTATGGATACTATGAGCAGAAAACAAAAGCCGGTTTCATTACAACAACGGATCCGACCTTATCAGGGAGCAGAGATGGAACAGATCCGTAAGGCGGAAAAAATGGCATTTGCCGCCTGCGTGCTTTCGGTGGCGGGGATACCTGCGGCTTTTCTGGGGATCGGATTGTTCATGGGAATCGCAGGCATCGTACTGGGATTTAGGGCAAAACGACCAAACGGTACCAGACCGGCAGGCGCCATAGTAGCGGTTGTGGCTGGCATCCTTGCAGTTCTCATTGGAATACCGGGATGTATCGTGATCTACGGAACCGTGATCGATCCGGATTCGGAATGGGTACGGACCTTGGTGCATGCACTTTGGCACAATGCCAATCTGATCGTATAAAAAACAAAAAGGAAGAATAGGATGAACGGAATCATATTTGATCTGGATGGAACCCTTTGGGATTCCAGCCAACAGGTAGTGGAATCATGGAATGAGGTTCTTGCACAGCAATCCGATGTCACGCGCCGTCTGACGATGGATGACATGAAAGGGTTTATGGGTCTGCCGATGGATGAGATCGGAAGACGGTGTTTTCGGGGGCAGGGGTTGTCGGACAAACGGATACATGAGATTATGACCGCTTGTGAAGCATATGAAAACGAGTATATTCGACAGCACGGCGGGATACTGTTCCCACAGGTAGAAGAGGTGCTGCAAGACTTGTCGCAAAGATATGTCTTGGCGATCGTCAGCAACTGTCAGGTAGGCTATATAGAAGCATTTTTAGAGCATCATCGCTTAACGGATTACTTTGCGGATCATGAGAGTTTTGGACATACAGGACTGCAAAAGGGGGAAAATATCCGTTTGGTTTGCAAACGGAATCATTTGGAACAGGCGGTTTATTTAGGCGACATTCAAGGAGATTATGATTCCGCATGCAGGGCGGGCGTCCCGTTTATTTGGGCAGAATATGGGTTTGGCGAAGTCCATGCCGACGTACCGGTGATCCATCGGTTTGCGGAGTTGCCTGCCGTGGCAAAAGAGATTTTCGCGGGAAAAGGAAATCGATAAAGGCGTTAGGAGGACAGAATGATCGTTTACGAACATGAGGCACAGTATTATGAAACCGATCAGATGGGAATCATTCATCATTCCAATTATCTGCGTTGGTTTGAATCGGCAAGGGTACATTTTTTGAAGGAAATCGGGATAGATTACAGAACATGTGAAGAACTCGGGTTTTTAAGCCCGGTCATGGAAGTGAGCTGCGTGTACAAGTCGATGGTTCATTTTGGGGATACGGTTCAGATCGAGACGCGTTTTCACGACTATACCGGAGTGAAGTTCTATGTGGATTATGAGGTTCGGGACAAAGCGACCGGAGAACTTCGGACGACGGGACAAAGCAAACATTGTTTTGTGGATCGGACCGGCAAGCCGGTTTCCCTGAAACGGCTGTATCCGGAACTGCATGAGCGGTTACAGCAGGCGGTGGAGAATTCCGATTCTTGACAAATGACAATTCCTATTGTAAGGTGTAATTGATTCGGTTTTCCGGATAGGAAGACCATAAAAGGAATAACGACCATAAAAAGCATGGATGGAGACAGTAGCGGTTTCATGAACGTCACAGCGAGCCGGAGAGGATGGAAGCCCGGTACCAGTAGGAAATACGCGAAGATCACTCCGGAGCCGCAGACCGAAGAAGTAGGCAGGTTGCATAGCCGCAGACTTCGTAGGCTCTGACGTCATTCCTGCGTTAAGGGATACCGTGTAGGAAACCGGCAAAACTGTGCCGGAGTACGGCACGTTTGAAATTAGGTGGTATAGCGAACACAGGAACCTTCGTCCTAATGGATGCGGGTTCCTTTTATGTTAGATCATGAACAGGAAAGGAAGAAGAGCATGTACGAAAAAGTATCCACAAACCTGAACTTTGTAGAGCGGGAAGCAAAAGTCGAGCAATTTTGGAAAGACAGGCATATTTTTGAAAAGAGTATTGAGGAAAAAGAGGGATGTCCGGTTTTTACCTTTTATGACGGTCCACCGACCGCAAACGGGAAGCCGCATATCGGGCATGTCCTGACGCGGGTGATTAAAGATATGATCCCACGGTATCAGGCAATGAAAGGACATAAGGTTATTCGAAAAGCGGGTTGGGATACCCACGGACTGCCGGTAGAGTTGGAAGTAGAAAAACTCTTGAATATAGACGGAAAAGAACAGATCGAAGAATACGGATTGGAACCGTTTATAGAAAAATGTAAAGAAAGCGTATGGAAATACAAGGGCATGTGGGAAGAATTTTCCGGTAAAGTCGGCTTTTGGGCGGACATGGAGAATCCATATGTTACTTATCATAATGATTTCATCGAATCCGAATGGTGGGCGTTGAAGCAGATTTGGAATAAGAACCTGTTATATAAAGGATTCAAAATCGTACCGTATTGTCCGCGGTGCGGAACGCCGTTATCGTCACACGAGGTGGCACAGGGATATAAGACGGTCAAGGAACGCTCGGCGGTCGTGCGGTTTAAGGTGATCGGAGAAGACGCATATTTCTTGGCATGGACGACAACCCCATGGACCTTGCCGAGTAACGTGGCGCTTTGCGTCAATCCGGACGAAGCATATTGTAAGGTAAAAGCGGCGGACGGTTATGTATACTATATGGCGGAAGCATTACTGGACAATGTGTTAGGGAAATTGGCGACGGAAGAAGCGCCGGCTTATGAGATTCTGGAAACATACAAGGGTACGGAATTAGAGCATAAAGAATATGAGCCGTTATTTGAGATAGCGGCTGAACTGGCAAAAAAGCAGGGAAAACATGCTCATTTTATTACCTGCGACACTTACGTTACCATGAGCGACGGTACCGGTATCGTTCATATAGCTCCTGCGTTTGGTGAAGATGATGCAAAAGTAGGTAAAAATTATGATCTGCCGTTCGTACAGTTGGTAGACGGCAAAGGAAATATGACGGATAACACGCCATATGGCGGAATCTTTGTGAAAAAAGCAGACCCAATGATCCTGACGGATTTGGAGAAAAAGGGCTTGTTGTTTGATGCTCCGAAATTTGAACATGATTATCCGTTCTGCTGGAGATGCGATACGCCATTGATCTATTATGCAAGGGAATCATGGTTTATCAAGATGACGGAAGTGAGAGATGACCTGATCCGGAATAATAACAAAGTCAACTGGATTCCGGAGAGTATCGGAAAGGGACGATTCGGCGACTGGCTGGCAAATGTTCAGGATTGGGGAGTCAGCCGTAACCGTTACTGGGGTACTCCGTTGAATATCTGGGAATGCGAATGCGGACACCGCCATGCGGTCGGCTCCATTGCGGAATTGAAGGAATTATCCGATAATTGTCCCGAAGATATCGAATTACACCGTCCATTTATCGATGCCGTTACGTTCCGTTGTGAAAAATGCGGCGGCGAGATGAAACGGGTGCCGGAAGTGATCGACTGCTGGTTTGATTCCGGAGCCATGCCGTTTGCGCAATGGCACTATCCGTTTGAAAATGAAGACATCTTCCGTGAAAATTTTCCGGCTGATTTCATCAGTGAAGCGGTTGACCAGACACGAGGCTGGTTCTATTCTCTGATGGCAATTTCCACATTGTTGTTTGATGAAGCGCCATACAGGAATGTCATCGTGTTGGGACATGTTCAGGACAAAGATGGACAGAAGATGAGTAAATCAAAGGGAAATGCCGTGGATCCGATGGAGGCATTGAATAAATTCGGCGCGGATGCCATCCGCTGGTACTTCTACAGCAATTCCGCACCTTGGCTGCCAAATCGATTTCATGAAGATGCGGTGGTAGAAGGGCAGCGGAAATTCATGGGAACCCTTTGGAACACCTATGCGTTTTATGTGTTGTATGCGGAAATCGATCAATTCAATCCGATGCAGTACCGCTTGGAATATGACAAATTATCGGTAATGGATAAATGGCTGTTGTCAAAGTTAAATACGGTCATCAAAGAGGTGGATGATGCACTCGGTTCTTATAAGATACCGGAAGCTACCAGAGCATTGGCTGAGTTTGTAGATGATATGAGTAATTGGTATGTCAGACGCTGTCGCGACCGCTTCTGGGCAAAAGGCATGGAGCAGGATAAGATTAACGCTTACATGACACTATATACTTCTTTGGTTACGATCTGTAAGCTATCGGCTCCGATGGTGCCGTTTGTGACGGAAGATATTTATCAAAATCTGGTCTGCGGTCTGGATGCGTCCGCGCCGGAAAGTATCCATTTGTGTGACTTCCCGTGTGCGACGGAGCGTTATATCGATGCCGAATTGGAACGCGCCATGGATGAAGTTCTGCATATTGTCGTTTTGGGACGCGCGGCACGGAATCTGGCTAACATTAAGAATCGTCAGCCGCTTGGCACCATGTATATCAAGGCGCCAAAGGAATTATCCGCATTCTATGTGGATATCATAAAGGATGAGTTAAACGTTAAGCAGGCGGAATTTAAATCAGATGTATCAGAGCTGATCTCATACAGCTTTAAGCCGCAGCTTCGCACGGTCGGACCGAAATACGGCAAGCAGTTAAACGGTATCCGGAGCTATCTTTCCGCCGTGGACGGCAATCAGGCGATGAACGAATTAAAGACAAGCGGCAGCCTGTGCTTTGATGTGGATGGCGTATCGGTTTCTCTGACGGAGGAAGATCTGCTGATCGAAACGGCGCAGACGGAAGGATATGTGACACAGCAGGATAACGCTGTTACGGTGGTCTTGGATACCAAGCTGACGCCGGAGCTGAAAGAAGAAGGCTTTGTGCGGGAAATTGTATCTAAGCTGCAGACCATGCGGAAAGAAGCAGACTTCCAAGTGACTGATCAGATCATCGTTTATGTGTCAGACAGTGAAAAGATTGCCGACGTTATCCAAAAGAACGGGCAGACGATACAAAATGATACGCTGGCGAAAGAGATTCACATCGGTGAAATGTCAGGTTATGAAAAAGAATGGAATATCAATGGGGAAACGGTTCGCTTAGGAGTCCGTCGGGTCTCTGTTGAGTAACAGAAAGGATTTTCCGATCGAAGAGAGGATTAGGTATTGTGGAATGTTTTCCTTTCTGATAAAATGGGAATGTGTTTATGGATATGTTAAGGAAAAATGCTAAGGAGGCAAGTAAGGGGAATGAAAAAGAAAAGTGATTTTGACAAAGAGGGCTTCAAAAAGCAAGTAATTAATAATGTAAAAACGCTTTATCGTAAGACCATTGACGAAGCAACGCAGCAGCAGATTTTTCAGGCGGTTGCTTATGCGGTAAAAGATGATATTATTGACCGTTGGATTGCAACACATAAAGAATATGAAAAACAAAATGTAAAGACTGTATATTATCTGTCCATGGAATTCCTGATGGGCAGGGCTTTGGGAAATAACCTGATCAATCTGACATTTTATGATGAGATTAAAGAGGCCTTGAGCGAGCTGGGCTTTGATTTAAATGTCATTGAAGATCAGGAACCGGACGCTGCACTGGGAAACGGTGGTCTGGGACGTTTGGCTGCTTGTTTTTTGGATTCCCTTGCTACACTGGGATATCCGGCATACGGATGCGGGATCCGTTATCGGTACGGTATGTTTAAACAGGCGATCAAAGACGGTTATCAGATAGAAAAACCGGATGATTGGTTAAAGGACGGTAATCCGTTCGAAGTACGTCGCGCGGAATACGCTTGCGAGGTCAAATTCGGCGGTTATGTACGGGTAGAAAATCGCAACGGCAGAAACTATTTCTCACAGGAAGGCTATCAGGCGATCCGTGCCGTTCCATATGATCTGCCGGTGATCGGTTACGGTAATAATGTAGTGAATACCCTGCGGATATGGGATGCGGAAGCCATTCAGGATTTTAATTTGGATTCGTTTGATAAAGGCGAATATCAAAAGGCGGTAGAGCAGCAGAATCTTGCCAGAACGATCGTAGAAGTATTATATCCAAACGACAATCATTATGCAGGTAAGGAATTGCGGTTAAAGCAGCAGTATTTCTTTATTTCCGCTTCTATTCAGACGGCGATCCGCAAGTTCAAAGAAAACAATAGCGATTTACACGATATACCGAAAAAGCTGACGTTCCAGTTAAATGATACGCACCCTACGGTCACGGTGGCGGAATTGATGCGGATTTTAATGGATGAAGAAGGTTTGGAATGGGATGAGGCATGGGAGATCACAACGCATACCTGCGCTTACACCAATCACACCATTATGGCAGAAGCATTAGAGAAATGGCCGATTGAGCTGTTTTCCAGACTGCTTCCGCGTGTATATCAGATCATAGAGGAAATCAATCGTCGTTATGTAGCGGAAATTGAAGCAAAATATCCGAACGATCCGTCTAAGGTCAAGAATATGGCGATCCTTTATGACGGGCAGGTAAAGATGGCGCATTTGGCGATCGCAGGTTCTTATTCGGTCAATGGCGTCGCACAGCTTCATACGGAGATCCTGAAAAAGCGGGAATTAAAAGACTTCTATGAAATGCGTCCGGAGCAGTTTAATAACAAGACAAACGGAATTACGCAGAGAAGATTCCTGTTGCACGGCAATCCGTTGCTTGCAGAATGGGTAACGGATAAGATTGGCGACGAATGGATCACAGACTTAAGCCAGATTAGCAAATTGAAAGTCTATGTGGACGATCCGAAATGCCAGCAGGAATTCATGAATATCAAATACCAGAATAAAATACGTCTGGCAAATTATATTAAGGAGCATAATGGAGTGGATGTGGATCCGCGTTCCATTTTCGACGTTCAGGTAAAGCGTCTGCATGAGTATAAGAGACAGTTGTTAAATATCTTACATGTCATGCACTTATACAATGAATTAAAGACCAATCCGGGTATGGATATGGTTCCGAGGACATTTATTTTCGGCGCAAAGGCGGCAGCCGGTTATAAGCGTGCAAAGCTGACGATCAAGCTGATCAATTCGGTCGCAGATGTGATCAACAACGACGAATCGATCAAAGGCAAGATCAAAGTCGTCTTTATTGAAAATTACCGGGTATCCAATGCGGAGATCATCTTTGCGGCGGCAGACGTCAGCGAACAGATTTCCACGGCTTCCAGAGAAGCATCCGGTACCGGTAATATGAAGTTCATGTTGAACGGTGCTTTGACATTAGGCACGATGGATGGCGCAAATGTGGAGATCGTAGAAGAAGTCGGTTTGGAAAACGCCTTCATCTTTGGTATGTCAGCGGATGAAGTCATGAAATATGAACGGGAAGGCGGATATCATCCGATGGATATCTACAACAACAATCAGGCGGTACGTACCGTTTTGACACAGTTGATCAACGGATTCTATTCGCCGGATGATCCGGATCTGTTCCGTGAACTGTATGATTCTTTAACAAAGGAAGATGTATACTTTACGCTGAAAGATTTTGACTCATATGCGGAAGCGCATAAAAAGGTAGATGCAGCATATCGGGAAGAATCAGCATGGGCAAGATCTGCGATGCTGAACACGGCATGCTCCGGAAAATTCTCCTCAGACCGTACCATTCAGGAATATGTGGATGATATCTGGCACTTAGAGAAAGTAAGCGTGAAACTGCCAAAAACAACAAAATGATGACGGCTTCAGCTCCAACCGATACGAAATAAGAGATTTTCGGTCAGTTGGAGCTGTTGTATCATATGGACTGTCCGTCTGACGGTACAATCGTTGTTACATATTCAAAAATCAACCTTTTTTACAAGTTATATGTTATAATAAATAAGCACGCGGACGCGTGCTTTCTCAGCCTTTGGCTGGCTATAGCGTCATGGAATAAAGACAAAACTCAGAGGTGCGTATGTTACATAGGGAAAAGCCAAACAACCGAAAAAATCTGACTTCCTTTCAGATCATTATCATCAGTTTTATGATTATGATCTTGGCAGGAACACTCTTACTGATGCTTCCGGTTTCCTCTCAGGACAGAATCGTCACTCCTTTTTCGGACGCATTATTTACCGCAGTATCGGCAACCTGCGTTACAGGGCTGATCGTGAAAGATACGGCTACTTATTGGTCTATGTTCGGTCAATTCGTGATCTTGCTCCTGATACAGGTGGGCGGCATGGGGGTCATCACGATCGGAATTGCCATTATCCGCGCATCCGGGAAAAAAATAGGGCTTTGGGAAAGAAGTACGATGCAGGAGTCGATCTCCGCTCCGCAAGTAGGAGGGATCGTCCGTTTTACAGGATTTATATTAAAAACGTCTGCGATCATCGAGGGCATTGGCGCCGTTTTGCTTGCTCCGGTGTTTTGCAGGGAATTCGGGATCCTAAAAGGGTTATGGTATTCCGTATTTCATTCGATTTCTGCTTTTTGTAACGCCGGATTTGATCTGATGGGCGTCAAAGAACCGTTTTCCTCCCTGTGTTCCTATAGTGAAAATTATTATCTCAATGTTATCATCATGCTGCTGATCATTATAGGCGGGATCGGTTTTCTGACGTGGAGCGATATTGCTGTGAACAAGAACCGCTGGAAAAAATATAGCTTACAGAGTAAAATTGCACTGATCACTACAGTCATACTGATCTGTGTTCCGGTATGGTATTTTTATTGGTTTGAATATGCGGATCTTCCGGTCGGGCATCGGTTTCTCAGCTCCGTGTTTCAGTCTGTCACAACGAGGACTGCCGGTTTCAATACACAGAATCTTGCACAGATGAATGAATCCGGTACGGCTGTGATGATTATCCTGATGCTGATCGGCGGCTCGCCGGGATCGACCGCAGGCGGTATGAAAACGGTGACGTTTGCCGTGCTGTTCTTATCGGCTCTTACGGTTTTTAGCAGAAGGAATGATGTGCAATGTTTCAAACGGAGGATATCCGATGAAACGGTACGCAATGCAGGCGCGGTTTTATTTATGTATTTTTCTTTGTTTTTTATCAGCGGCGCCGTCATCAGCAGGGTTGAGGGGCTTCCTCTTCTGAGCTGTTTGTTTGAAACCGCTTCGGCAGTCGGTACGGTCGGGTTGACGGTAGGCATCACCAGTCAACTATCTTTACTGTCGAAAGGGATACTTATGATACTTATGTTTTTTGGAAGAGTGGGCGGATTGACGCTGATCTATGCTGCATTACCGTCAGCAGACGCTCAGAATTCCCGTCTGCCGCTTGAAAAGATTTCAGTAGGATAAGGAGAAGAAAATGAAAACAGTTTTAATTATCGGAGTCGGTCAGTTTGGTGTTCATATCGCAAGACGCATGGAAGAGCTTCGCTGCGAAGTCATGGCGGTGGATACGGTCGAAGAAAGGATACAGGAAATATTACCCTATGTGACCAATGTCTGTATCGGAGATGCTACAAATGAAGAGTTTCTGCGTTCGCTCGGTATTGATAATTTTGATGTCTGCATCGTCGCGTTAGGCAACTCCTTTCAGACGTCCTTGGAAACCACGTCGCTTCTGAAGGAATTGGGCGCAAAAACGGTGATATCGCGTGCGGCAAATGATGTACAGATGAAGTTCTTATTAAGAAACGGAGCGGATGAAGTCGTTTATCCGGAAAAAGAAATGGCGTTACACATTGCTACAAAATATGCTTCGGACAGTATACTGGATTTTATCCATCTGGACAGTAACTATTCCATATATGAACTGAAAGCTCCGGAAGACTGGTATGGAAGGACGCTTGCGCAGATCGACGTCAGAAAGAAATACAAACTCAATGTTCTGACAGTGAAAAGAGACAGCGAAGTATTTATTCCGGAGCCGGATACGCAGATCCTGCAAGGTGATATAGTGTTCGTGATCGGCGGGATCCGTGACATTCAAAAATGCTTCCGGATTTAGACGCGTATGACTGCATGACGACGGCATGGACAGATGGGGAAATGTACAGACGCAAGCGGATTATGATTGACAAACACTTGTCCTGTATCCCATAATAAGAATACGGTCGGAATGCGAAACGCACGAAGGCGGAATATTTTAGTAGATCAAAAGAAAAGGAGAGTATAACGATGAGTAAATCCAAATATGCAGGCACGCAGACAGAAAAGAACTTAGAGGCGGCATTTGCCGGTGAATCGCAGGCAAGAAATAAATATACATATTTTGCATCCGTAGCCAAAAAGGAAGGCTATGAGCAGATGGCAGCCTTATTTCTCAAGACCGCGGATAATGAAAAAGAGCATGCAAAGATATGGTTGAAAGAACTGAACGGGATCGGTAATACTTCGGAAAATTTACAGGAAGCCGCAGACGGTGAAAATTACGAGTGGACGGACATGTATGAAGGATTTGCCAAGACGGCGGAAGAAGAAGGGTTTACAGATCTGGCTCAAAAGTTCCGTATGGTAGCCGAGATTGAAAAGCATCATGAGGAGCGGTACCGTGCATTGCTGAAGAATCTGGAGACTGCACAGGTATTTGAAAAGAGCGAGGTAAAAGTTTGGGAATGCCGTAACTGCGGACATATCATCGTCGGAACGAAAGCGCCGGAAGTCTGTCCGGTATGCAATCATCCGCAAAGTTATTTCGAGGTACATGCAGAGAATTATTAAACATTCTTATGACGCTGCGGTCGGTGGATCGCAGCGTTTTGTTTTTTGATTTCCGCCTTCCAAGGAATAGTTAATATCGGTTTGGAATAAACTGAAAGCAGGGGGCAGGAAGCATGAGGGAAAAAATGACGATGGCATTTGCCATGGTAATTTTGGCGGTCATGATACCATATCTGGGTACCATGGCGTTGACCGGAACGGTAGGGATCCGTGCGGCTACCGTCGAGGAATTGGATACGGGGAAAACGGTTTCCTTAGAATTGGACGGGCAATATGTTGTCATGGATGTGGAAGCCTATTTGGCAGGGATTTTGCCAGCCCGGCTGGATGGCTCGGAAGATTTGGAAGTCTGGAAAGCGATGGCAGTCATCGAACGGACTAATATATATAAAAAGATGAACGGACGGGGAAATGTGGATGAAAGTGATTTAGGGACGTATTATTTACAGGAGGAGGAAATCTGTGAACAATGGGGAGAACGTCATTACAAGGCATATATGGAAACCATGGAAGAAGCCATTATGGCGACTGCCGGTATGACGCTTTTATATGACGGGGAGTATATCGATGCTTTATATCACAAAGTTTCCATCGGCAGTACGGTCAGCGCAGAGGAATTGTTTGGAGAACCGGTTCCATATCTGATTTCCGTTGTCAGTGGACATGATGTAGAATCGAAGGATTACATGAATATCGTGACCGTCTCCAAAGAAACGGTCCAAAGTCTATCCGTGTTGGAACAGACAGAACATGGGTATGTAAAAAAAGTGTCCTGCGATGGTGAGGAACTGACGGGAGAAGAAGCGCAGGAGCGTTTTCAGTTATCCTCTCTCCATTTTTATATTGAGGATATGGGAGAAGAATACCGGATCGTCTGTCTGGGAACCGGGCATGGACTGGGATTAAGCGTTTATGGCGCAAATGTAATGGCATTGGAAGGAAAAACCTTCGATGAAATTTTGGCATACTATTATGTCGGCACGCAATTGTCAGAAAAATGATTGCATGAAAGCCTTTACTTCTATTGGTTATATGGTGTATGATAAAGAAACGAGACGGAAAAACGATATCGGGAGAATCGATTCCCGATCAGGAACGATTAAAGGAAGAAAGAATGAAGATACAAAAGGTAATTGGTTTGACGCTTCTGATTTTATCGATCCTTACCGCAGGTGGGATCTTTCTGATGCCGAAACGGCATTTGTGGCTTATGGAGCGTCAGTCGCAATATACGGTGGAAAATCAGGCAGGGAAAGAAGCGTGCATGCAGTCTGTGGATGTGATGGCGGACGGCGGCGAACGGCAGCAGGGGACTTTCAAAAGCAGTGTGCAGAACGATATGGACACTCCGTTGATGGATGGAGAGGATTATTCCGTTGCTCCTGCGGATAACGGACTGCCATATTATGTGAAAGTAAACCGACAGGAAAATGTTGTGACCGTCTATGCGTTGGATGACGAAGGGTATTATACGAAACCGGTCAAAGCCATGGTCTGTTCCGTCGGTCGCAATCAAGCAACGCCGACAGGTACATTTGTGACGGGAGATAAATATGAATGGCGTTCTTTGGTCGGCGGCGTCTATGGTCAGTATGCGTATCGCATCAACGGACCGATCATGTTTCATTCCGTACCTTATTATACTATGAACAAGGG
This sequence comes from uncultured Lachnospiraceae bacterium, assembly GCA_947589305.1. Classification (GTDB taxonomy): domain Bacteria; phylum Bacillota; class Clostridia; order Lachnospirales; family Lachnospiraceae; genus CAG-632. The sequence goes on along the minus strand of CANQAP010000003.1, from coordinate 137,315 downwards.
CAGCTTAGAGACAGAAGAGTTTAATAAGCTGGGCGAGGCGGCTTCGTTGGGCTGCGTGCGTTTATCGGTGCTGGATGCAAAATGGATTTATGATAATTGCCCGCGTGGGACCATCGTGACGATCTATGATGATGATTATGCGGGACCGCTTGGAAAACCCGTTGCGGAAAAACTCGATAGCGATGATGAACGTTCGAGCTGGGATCCGACCGATCCGGATGTCAATAATCCGTGGCATGAAGAGGGACCAAGGATTTTGGGAACCGGAACCAGAGTGTTGGAACGGGGATGGTCTTATAGCGTTTCCAGTGGAATTGTGGCGGTAGATCGTGATGGAAATGATCTGACGGATCAGATCACGATAGAAGGAACCGTTGATATCATGACCGTGGGGGATTATCGCATTACATATTCCGTAGAGGACGCGCAGGGACGCACGGCGGAAGCGACCGCTCTGTTCCGCGTACAGGATACGATTGCGCCGGAGATTGTGTTTGATGATGCAACGATTAAGTTAAATCATGTAGAGGCGTCGGAGGTAAACTGTATGTCCAGTATTTTGTCGCACTTTCAAGCGACGGACAGTGGACAGGTTCTGCCGTCGGATTGTCTTCAGGCGGATGTCAGCAGCTTGGAGGGAAAAACGGGAGGAAGTTTTCCGGTTACCGTAGTAGCAACGGATGCAAGCGGAAATGTTTCGGAACCGGTCGAGATTCTGGTACATTTGGATCGACAGGCTCCGTTGATTCGGGAACCTCTCAGAAAACAATTTACGGCTGTGACGGAACAGGATCTGAGGGATCAGCTTGCAGAGGCGATCCCGGTAGAAGATCATGAAAGCGGAGTAGAGCAGGTGCGGATTTCTTGGGTATGGGAGTCAGATACGGATACCTATACCGTTTTGGTCACGGCAAAAGACCGATACGGCAATGTAAGCAGTAAATTTTTATATAATTTTATGTTTTCTTATCAATCAAATGAATAAATTTATGACCTCGGGCAACAATAGTAGCAGAGGTGATGAAAATGAAGAAATCCGTAGCAGAATTTTTTAGGGCAAATGGATTCTACTTATCCTTCGGAGTCGGTGTAGTGGCTTTGGTAGCTGCATTGGCTATATACAACGTGAATGCCAACAAAGAGCAACAGCAGAATCAGGAAATCAATTTGAATGAACCGATGGAACAGGAGATCGCTGATGCACAAGGAACAGAAGAGGTTCAGGAAACCATTCTGGATGGTGACATGGATGTACCTATGGATATGTGGATAACGGAGGACACGACAGAAGAAAAGGCGGAACCAACGACGCAGACAACACAGGAAGTAGCGCAGAATACAGAAGCGCCGGCAGAAGAAATACCGGAGACAGAAGATGCAATGTCAAACGAAACGCTTGCGTATGAACCGCTGGCGGATTTAAGTTTTACCGGTTTGGAAGAAGTGACGATGCCAGTATTGGGAAATACGATCTTGCCGTACAGTATGGATACGACGATTTACTTCCCGACATTAGGGACCTATCGCTGTAATTCAGGAATGCTATTGCAGGCGCCGGTAGATGCGGAAGTGACATCCATCTGGCATGGACAGGTAACGGATATTCAGGATACCAAAGAGCATGGAACCGTGGTAACGGTAGACCTTGGAAGCGGCTATACGGCTATGTACGGACAGTTGCAGAATCTCAACGTAGCTGTCGGAGATGAAGTGTGGAACGATACCATTGTCGGTACTGTAGCGGAACCGACAGCTTATTATGAAAAAGAAGGCTCTCATCTATACTTTGCGATGACCAAGGACGGGGAACCGATCAATCCGATGGAAGTGTTACAGATTGAATAGAAAGCCGTAAACAGCCGGTAAGCAAGGGCGTATTCAATGCGAATACGCCTTTTTGATTGGGATGTATGAAATGTAAAAGGCTTACATATGATTTATTAGATAGAAGAACCGGTTTCCTGCCGCAAACGGACTGTTATAAATATTTTGGGAGGATACATGTTTATATTGACATCAATATACGACTGTTGTATAGTACATGTGTATTAGCGATTGGTCAGCAGAGTTCGAAATGAAAGGAGATGAATTCGTTATGCTGGAGAAGATGAGAGATATTATTTCACGGCAGTTGGGCGTGGATGCAAATAATATAGAATTAACGACTTCTTTCAAAGATGACTTAGATGCGGATTCGTTAGATTTATTTGAGTTGGTTATGGCAATGGAAGATGAATTTAATTTGGAGATTTCGGCGGACGAAGTTTCGGATTTAAATACGGTAGAGGATGTCATTGAATACTTAAAGGGATTGGGCGTCGAGGCTTGATCGGAGACCGAGACGGATATCAGATCATCATGCGGAAAATGATATCAGTAAACAAGGGACTGTACAGATGTACAGTCCCTTGTTTGTATTTTATTTCATGTATGTCGTTTAACCCAATACCACTTCTACGGTATGTTCCTTGCCGTCTGAAAATACCGGCAGCACATTTCCGCTGATGGCATTACCGTCAACCGTTACTTGTTTGACACCCTTGCTGACATGGGAAGGATTGGTAACGTGAATGTTGTAGGTTGCATTACGGAATTGACGGGTTGCCTCAAATTCATTCCATGCGGACGGAATCGAAGGGTCGATCTTTAATCCGTTATAATCCGGAATGATACCCAGCATATACTGGGAGACAGCTACAAAGTTCCATGCAGCCGTACCGGTCAGCCAACTGTTCTTGGCTTCTCCGAATCTTCCGGCATCTTTACCGGCGATCATCTGTGCATATACATACGGTTCGGTTCTGTGCAGATCGGAGATATCTTCCAAATAAGCCGGAGCGATCTTGGAATAATATTCAAATGCTTTATCGCCGTGTCCGACATACGCCTCCGCACATATGATCCAAGCATTATTGTGACAGAAGATACCTGCATTTTCCTTATAACCGGCAGGATAAGTAGAAATCTCACCATATTCAATGTAATACTTTGTAAACGCAGGATTATTTAATACAAGACCATGCTTGCAATTCAGATACTTGTCCACGCTCTCCAATGTCTTAAGGTCATAACCCTTATCCTTACCGATCTCTGACATAACGGCAAATCCTTGAGGTTCAATGAAGATCTTTCCTTCTTCGTTTTCTTTGGAACCGACTTTACGTCCAAAATCGTCATATGCACGCAGGAACCATTCTCCGTCATATCCATGCTCGATGATATTGTTTTTCATCTTATCGATCTCAGCCTGTGCTTTTGCTGCGGCATCGTCCATACCCTTATATTTGCAGAGTGCCACATACTCCGGTCCCGCATATGTAAAGAGCGTAGCAACAAATAAACTTTCCGCTACTTTGGAATACTTATCGTCTCCATATTTCGGAGATGTCCACGTCTGGAAGCTTTCGCCCGGTGTATTTGAGAAGCAGGACAGATTCAGACAGTCGTTCCAGTCGGCACGCATGCTTAACGGAAGACCATGCGGTCCCAAATTGTTTACGATCCGATAGAAAGACTGCTGTAAATGGTGCATCATCGGTTGTGCCAGTGATTCGTCATTCCGATACGGAACCATTTCATCCAAGATCGAATAATCGCCGGTCTCTTTAATATAAGCGGCAGTTGAGAGGATCATCCAAAGCGGATCATCCGAGAAATCACCGCCGACCGCATCGTTTCCTTTCTTAGTAAGCGGCTGATACTGGTGGAAGCATCCGCCGTCCTCAAACTGGGTAGCAGCCAAATCCAAAATACGTTCTCTTGCGCGATCCGGAATCTGGTGTACAAAACCAAGCAGATCCTGATTGGAATCCCGGAATCCCATACCACGACCGATTCCACTCTCAAAGTAAGAAGCGGAACGGGACATATTAAAGGTAACCATACACTGATACTGATTCCAGATATTGACCATCCGGTTCATCTTGTCATCCGGTGTCTTGACTGCATATTTTGAAAGAAGATCCGACCAGCTCTGTTTTAATTCTGCCAGTGCCGCATCGACTTTCTCTACGGAATTAAACTGTTCGATCATGGCATAGGCTCTTGACTTATTCATAGATCCGTCTGCATTGAACTTTTCTTCCTGTGGATTTTCTACATAGCCGAGGATAAATACCAGATCCTTGGTTTCGCCCGGAGCCAAGCTGATATTCAGGCAGTGTGAAGCGATCGGCGACCAGCCGTCTGCCTTGGAGTTGCTTGCCTTACCTGCCAAAACAACCTGCGGATTATTAAATCCGTTATACAGACCGATGAAGCTTTCGCGATCACAGTCATAGCCCTCGATTTCAGAGTTGACGGTATAGAAAGCGAAATGATCCCGGCGTTCTTTGTACTCCGTCTTGTGGAACAGGGTAGAACCTTCCACTTCGACTTCGCCGGTATTAAAATTCCGTTGGAAGTTCGTGGAATCATCTTCTGCATTCCATAAGCACCATTCTAGGAATGAGAATAATTTAAAGGTCTTAGCAGAAGTTCCTTCGTTTTTCAGAGAGACCTTTTGCACCTCTCCCTTGTAATTATTTGGAACGAAAAACGTGATCTCCGCTTTCAGACCGTTGCTCTTGCCGCTGATGACGGTATAACCCATACCGTGACGGCATTCATAAAACTCCAATTCCTTTTTAACCGGCGACCAACCCGGTGACCAAATATTGTCGTCTTCATTGATGTAAAAATAGCGTCCACCCATATCGACCGGAACGTTGTTATAACGATAACGGGTAATTCTTCTGAGACGGGCATCTTTATAAAAGCTGTAACCGCCTGCCGTATTCGAAATAAGTGAGAAGAAGTCCTGATTTCCTAAGTAGTTGATCCAAGGATACGGGGTCTTAGGATTTGTAATCACGTACTCTTTGTTTTGGTCGTCAAAATAACCGAATTTCATGTGTGTATGTACCTCCCTTTGTTCTAGCTGACCTTCGTAGGGTCTCATAAAAGCATTATATATTATTTAGGGGATAAAAACAAGGAAAAGTAAGCATTAAAAACGCTTTTTAAAAATTAAACAACCGTATAAAAATGTTGCGTGACGGTCTTGCTTTCGTTTGGCGCTAATTCCTCATAACCGGTATCCCCCGGCTCTAATGGAAGATTCGGCGCATCAATGATCCATGACATTGGTTCCGGACAGAAATATCCCTTTTCGCCCCAATCATTCCAAATGATCCAGAATTTATAGTCCTGACAGACCTCATATCGGATTTCTTTTCCGCTTGCAAGGTCCGTTGCGACAATGCCATAGAATGGCTGGTCGTCGATGTCTCCCATTTCGGCGTAATAGACATCGTTATTAATGATCTGTTTAACCGGAACCATGGAACCGGTCAGATATTGCTTGTCATGATTATCGAGCGGCATAAACACACCGGTCGGCAGACACCGGTTATTTAACTGCCATTTCTCTCCGATCGGAACATACAGGCGCATGTCCTCCCCCTTTCCGTCGGAAGTAAACGGTCCCATCATAGTCGTATGCGTACATACGCCATACGGCATCTGGACGGAAGACAGATTCGTCATGGTAAAGGCATATTCCAGCCCGTCCGAAGATAAGGTGAGGGTAAGTTCTGCCTTAAACTTGATCGGAAGATATTGGAAAAATTCATCCGATTCGTCATAGAGATATTCCGTCTTGGCAGAAGCGGTTTGTTCCGTCGCTGACACTTCGATTACCGAATACGGTCGTTTATGAAGAAAACCATGAATGAAATTGCCAAGAAGTGGTTCATTCACAGGCAGTTGATAAACGGCGTCGCTTGTTTTTAATTTGCCGCCGTTGAGACGGTTCGGCAGATACAAAGAAGGAAGACCATACACTTCCGGTGATTGTTTGATCTCTTCAATCGTAGTATTCTCATGAAAGCGGAAGATTTCGATATCGTTCGTTTCATCACGGAAGCGAATGACATTACTGCCGATTTCCGGCGCGATGAGTGCAAGATATCCGCCTGCCTTTAACTCGATACAGGATGCTCCCTTATAGTCAATAATGTGTGCTGTTGTTAAGTCCATATGCAAACCTCCGTTTCCTAACTTGATCTCTTACGGGTATTAATCGCTATTCGTATTTCTATTGTAACATAGAATCAAGGGAAAATCGACTAAAAAATAAGAGGGATTTCTTTAAAATCTGTAAGAATTAGGGATAGTTATTTCAAATAAAACGTGTTATAATATAAGACTTGAAGAAGCACGCAATGGAATGACGGGATGCACAATGGTACAGAAGGAAAGGAAATACACAGATGCCTTTGGATTACAAGAGAAGCTATAAAACAAAATTGAAACGACGGAAAATCCTTACGATTTCAATTATTGTACTGGTTTTTATTTTGGCATCTGGTACGGTTTTGTATCTGAATTTCCGATCGGGTGATACGCCGCGGAGTTTTTTGGAACGTCTGCTCCTGCGGAAAGAACCGGAACCTTCTTCGGATGTAACGACAGAATCCGGTAGCGCCGGACAGTGGTTTGGCAGTTCGGCAAAACGGGGAAAAGCGCTCGAACGGCAGCCGGTCTATCTATATACGGTCGGCGTGGCAAGGGTGAATCCGGCGGACGTCGAGCCGGAACATGAATATGTGCGTGAGGATGTGACGGTAGACGATTCCTATTTTGATGATGCGCTCTTTATCGGAGATTCGCGGACAGAAGGATTTGTGTTATATTCCCCGTTAAGCAATATTCACGCATATTGTTCAAAAGGCTTAAGCGTTTCGAGAATCTATACCGATACGATCGTCCCGATGGACGACGGACGGAAACTGACCGTGATGGAAGCTCTTCAGGAGCAGAAATTTAACAAAATATATATTATGTTTGGTGTCAATGAATTGGGCTGGCCGTATGACGATCTGTTCCGGGATCAGTATGCAAAAATGTTGCGGGATATCCGTCAGTTGCAGCCGGATGCTTTGATTTATGTTGAAAATATCATCCCGATAGCGGCTTCCCGCTCGGCAAAAGATACGATTTATAATAATGAAAACGTTGCCCGGTTTAATACGATCATCGAATCCGTATGCGAGGAGCAGGATGTCATTTTTTTGGATGTTGCGTCGGCATTGGCGGATGAAAACGGAGCGTTGCCGGAGGATGCAAGCGTGGACGGCGTACACTGTAATGCAGAATACTGTAGCATCTGGTTGGATTTTCTGAAAAATAATACCTATCAGATCAAATAGCCTTTGGGTCGTGTATGATCGATGGCAAGTATAAGAGATAAAGGAGAAAGAACATGAAAAAATGGATGAAAGCAGCGGCAGGACTAAGTCTGCTTGCCTTGGTTTTGACCGGTTGTGGCAATCAGGCGACAGTGACCGTGGATACGGCTGCCTTGGCGGATCGTTTATGTTCCGAGGTAACATGGAACGATCAACTCGGAGAAGTGGAACTGAGTAAAGCACTGGGCGTATATGGCATTCAGGAAGATGCGGTGGCGTCAGGCAAGGTGTATATGGGAACCAATGCGACAGCAGAGGAGATCGCGGTATTGGAAGCCGTTTCCGAAGATCGGGCGGCAGATTTGGAAGCCGGTGTACAGGCAAGAGTAGAAGCGCAGTTGGAATCCTTTGAGAGTTATAATGCAGCGGAAGTTCCGAAGCTGGAAAATCCTCTGATCGAAACACGGGGAAACTATGTGATCTTATGTGTCTGTGACGATACCGCAGAAGCGGAAGCCGTGATCGAGGCAAGCTTTGCGGAATAAGAAAGCTTCCGACCGCAGGCGGCTGATCACACGGGACATGAGGAAGAAGATGCAAGGAATCGCAACAGAAATTGTTGCGATTTTTTATATTTTTCCATACGCCGTTCATCTTCCAAGGTTAAAACGCCAAGCCGGTCCCGATTGAGGTTATCGTGCAGATCATATAATTTCACTTGGATCGCAAGCGGATTTTCTGTCAGGGATGCGATATACTCCTGATACGGAACGGAACGGTCGTGCGTCAGTAATCGTAAGGCTTCCAATACGGTATCGGAAAATCCCTCATCCGCCAGCATCTGAATGGATACGGGAGTATCTTCAATGACATCATGCAGGATCCCGCAGATCATTTCCTCTTCGGTTTTTCCTGCAAGCATCACCCGCATAGGATGTAAAATATATGGTTTTCCCGCCTTATCGATCTGCCCGCGATGGGCTTCTACCGCAATTTCGATTGCCTTTTCCAGCATATGATTCCTCCTTGGCATGTGGTTGAAATGGAAAGAATGGAAATATCTGTAGTATTCATCGTATTTTCTTAAATTATACAATACTGGGTGTGACGATTCAAGAAATATGTCAGGCGGTGTAAAAAACATTAAGAAAAATATCAGAATTTTGCATAAAGTTTTTCAGAATTATTTTGTATCATACTGTCATCAGGATATTCCAAGGAAAACGGAAAAACAAAAAAACAGAACTATTTTAAAATGCCGACATATGATATGTTATCAGGGATTTAACAGATCAGCAGTCGTTTTACACTGTGTGGCTGCGGGAATCGTAGTCATTGATTGTTAAGAGATATACAAGTTCGCCGACTGCTTTGTATATAGGAGGACACACCGTGCGAGACGATTGTCTGTACGGTAAGTGTCCGCCACGGAATACATAGGGCAGATGTGCAGTGGCATATGCCGATATACCGGCAGGCGGCGGACATGAAAGAAACAGGAAATATAAGATACCGGTTCGGATGAAAGGAAGTGCAAAGATGCTAAGAAATAGAAAAAGCCGTCAACGATTTGCAAAGTTCTGCCGATGGATGCCGTTTGCCGGAGGCTGTCTGGCAACGGTGATAGGCGTGATTTTTTTATTGAACGTAGCACAAGGGAATAAGGATTTAAATGCAGGAGACAATACGGCGTCCGCCCTGCCTGCTTGGAGATCGCTGAAACATATCGAGCCGATCGTGTCGGCAGCCGGGCAATTTCCGGATCTGGATATTCGGGAAGATTTTCTGACAATCAACGAATATTCACGTCCGGGTACTCCGCTGGAGCAGGTAGATAAGATCGTGATACATTATACCGGGAACCCTGCGACGACGGCACAGGCAAATCGGGATTATTTTGAAAGTCTGGCGGATAATCCGGTAACGTCAGCCAGCAGTCATTTTGTGATCGGAACAGACGGAGAGATCCTGCAATGTGTTCCGCTCAATGAGATCGCATATGCGTCAAATGAGGCAAATTCTTACAGTATCTCCATTGAATGCTGCCATCCGGATGACGAAGGAGAGTTTACAACGGAAACGTATAATCAGTGTGTTGCCTTAACGGCGGCATTGTGTAAATATTATGAATTGGATCCGGAATCGGATGTCATCCGGCATTATGATGTGACCGGCAAGGAATGCCCGTTATATTATGTGGAGCATCCGGAAGAGTGGGAGATGTTTGTCGAATATGTAAAAGAAGCGGTGGAATAGTTCCCCCGCTTTTATAGTTTAAATTTGATCTTGACGGGTTCTTTTAGGTATTGTCCGCCCTTGGAACGTACCTTCGTCGTGATGTTCAGATAATAAAAGATACCCTCCGCATAAGGCTCTAATGGCGTGACTTCAATGATATTATGGTCTATATCATAACGGATATGCGTTTTGATGCTGTTGCCGAATTCATTGGTTAAATACATATTGGTCGCATTCACCGTCGATGGATTTAGAGGGGTATTGAATTTGACGCGCCATACGAAATTGCCGGTCCGAAATGCAAGGTTTTCATGTACTTTTTTCTGTAAGGTTTCCGGAACTTCTTCAATATCTAAATACTTTGACATGACACGCCTCCTACATTCTGTGAAAGAACTATCTTTTGATATTATACCGATAATGAAAGATGATTACAATAGGTTCCTTTCGTTTTTCGGATTCTTTCAGACGGACAATCAGATGCGAAAGTACGGAAATCAAAAAAGGCTTGCGAATAAGAGGAAAAAACCGTATTCTTTACATGGATGTTCTATCACAAGTAAAAACATGAACAGGAAAGAAGGGTTTTGTATGAAAAAACTAAGTTGGAAAGCAGGCAATTTATTATATCCGCTGCCGGCGGTCTTGGTGACCTGCAGAGACCGGCAGGGGCATGATAACGTATTGACCGTGGCATGGACCGGCACGGTCTGTTCGGACCCGGTTATGCTGTATATCTCGGTAAGACCGGAACGTTATTCGTATCCGATGATAAAAGAGACGGAAGAATTCGTCGTGAATCTGACGACACAGGATCTGTTGCGGGCAACGGATTATTGCGGGGTGCGCTCCGGAAAAGATGAGGATAAATTTCAGGCGGCGGGACTGACAAAAGGAGAAGCAGAAAAGATCAATGCTCCGATCATCATGGAAAGTCCGGTGAATCTGGAATGCAAAGTGAAGGAAGTTATGCCGCTTGGCAGTCATGACATGTTTCTGGCGGAAGTCGTAAATGTGCAGGTCAGTGAAAGCTGTCTGGATGAAAACGGGACCCTGCAGCTGGCATCCGCAGAACCGTTGGTTTATTCTCACGGTAAATATTATGCGATGGGGCAGCAGCTTGGTACATTTGGATATTCCGTAAGAAAAAAATCCTGAATGCTCAGGCGGACGGACAATGAAGGAGAAAACGGTTATGGAGAATGTCATTCTGATCGGAATGCCCGGATGCGGAAAAAGCACGATAGGCGTCGTATTGGCAAAAGTCTTGGGATATGATTTTCTGGATTCGGATCTATTGATTCAAAAGAAGGAAGGAAAACTGCTGCGGGATATCATCGCTGAAAAAGGCGAAGACGGCTTCCTGAAAGTGGAGGAGGCTGTGAATGCAGGGATACAAGCGGACCGACATGTGATTGCCACAGGCGGTAGCGTGGTATATTCGGAGCGGGCAATGCAGCATCTGCATGATATCGGGAAGATTGTATATCTGAAACTATCTTATGCTACGATCTGCAACCGGCTCGGGAACATCCGCCGCAGGGGCGTGGTCTTAAAAGACGGTCAGAGCATGAAAGATTTATATGACGAAAGAACCCCGTTATATGAAAAATATGCCGATATCGTGATAGATGCGGAAGGATACGATATTGAAGAATTGATGGACGAAGTGGCAAAAGCGATATAATTTGCTCGAAATCTGCAAGAAAGGCTTTACTTCCGGATCATAATTTGTTATCATATATTACGAAAATGTTACAAAATATTACAGATGATGCAAAAATCACGTTTGGATATGATAGGGGTTAGGAATTATGGTGAACAGACGTCAGATTCGGGTAAAACGTCGGAAGATAAAAATGTATCGTGCTTTATTGATCGCGACCGGAGTGTCTCTCTTAGCGTTTCCGGTAGCGGCGCAGGGGGATTTGACGACCGAACGCTGTCAGATCATGATTAACGGCAAAGCCGTCGGTATCGCGGAAACGCAGGCAGAGGCGGTGGAAGCATATGAAAAAGCGAGGTTGACTCTGAATTCACAATCGGACAACTTAACGCTGCTGAATGCGGACGTGTCATATGAGCCGGTAAAAGCGAGAGCATCCCATGTATCGACGCAGGCGGAGCTGGCACAGAAGGTTTATAACGAGTTGACGGATTGCCTGATTCAGGAAAAGACGTTGGCATATACCGTTAAGATCAATGATTATACGGTCACGTTAAGCAGCGAAGCAGAAGTATTGGCTTTGCTGGAACAGGTACAGAGTGCCTATGATGTAAATAATGAATTTGTGATCGAACTGACATCCGAGGACAAGCAGGAGGTCGGTTCTATGACGACCAACGTCATCAATGCCTCAAAAACCGCCAACAATCCGGTAGTCGTAGCGGCAGCCGACGGCGCGGATGCAACCGTAGCGGCGGATGCGTCGGGAAATGTCGGAGAAGACGGGATCCTTTCGGTAAATTTTCAGGAACCGATCGAGATCATTGAAACATATGCGGGCAAAGATCAGTTGTCAGACGTACAGACCGCATATGAAGGTATTACAAAAGAACAGGAAAATAATGAGATCTATCAGGTACAGGCAGGAGATTGTCTGTCGATCATCGCGGATAAATACGGCATGTCAACCGATGAGCTGCTGTCGATCAATGAAGGATTGGAAGCGGATTCCAATATCTTGATCGGCGATCAGATCGTGGTCATGGTTCCGAAACCGGAATTGTCCGTTGTGATGCAGGAGCAGACAACATATACGGAAGACTATGAAGCGGAAGTCCAGTATGTGGATAATCCGGATAAATATGTGGGTGATGATACGGTGATTCAGGAACCGCAGACCGGCAACCGGACGGTAACGGCGATCGTCAGCTACAACAACGGCGCGGAGACCGGACGGGAAATCATTAAAGAGCAGATCAATACAGAAGCGGTTGCCAAGATCATAGAACGGGGTACCAAACCGCTCCCGACATATATCCGTCCGACAACATATGGTACTTTGACCTCCGGCTTCGGTCCGCGTTGGGGTACCGTCCATAAGGGATTGGATTGGGGCGTTCCGGTTGGTACGGCATGCCGCGCGTCAAGAGCGGGAACCGTCGTATCAGCAGGCTGGTCCGGCGGATATGGATATTGTGTAGTGATCGACCATGGAGACGGTGTGCGTACAAGATATGCGCATTTAAGTTCCATTCAGGTAAGCAACGGACAATATGTAAATCAGGGAGAGGTGATCGCCCTGACAGGGAATACCGGTGACAGCACCGGACCGCATATCCATTTTGAGATCATTGTCAACGGAGTAGCGGTTAATCCGGCGAATTATTTATAATCCAAGCGCTTCATCATCATGACAAGCCGCTTAGCAATATGATATAAGTCTTGCGTAGTAGGTTCCGTTTCGGTCTGCGTATCCGCAGCGGTTATCTGTGCAAGACCATCTGAGATTACATGGGCATTCCGATCGAGGAATGCCTTTCCTTTTTCGGTATCCGTCGTTACGGAATCATCCCAGTGGTTTTTGTTCCATGCCAGTACGGCGGTAATGGTGCCGTATTCCTGTGTCGGGACCGTCGCTTCGATAACGCCTTTTGTTTCCGCATCCTGCACAATGGAAAGATTCATGAGATTCCATTCACCGTCTATCGAAAACGGTATCTGAAACTGATCGTTACGGCTCATTTTTTGCATGATCCGCAAACCCGCGCGAATTTGTTTCAGGGCTTGAATATCCCTTGCGGTAATGGTATCAACGGCGTCTTCCTGATGAACGGTTTCCGTGATCGTCTGTTCTAATTGGGCATACGCCTGCTCCATATCTTCCGGTGCATTTAAATGGTCGGGAAGCGATTGGAATTGTTCCTCAATACCGGAAGATTCCGATTTCAGTGATGTTGTATGGATATTCCGTATACGCTTATCCAGTTCGGCGGTTTTCCGAAAGAGCCTTCCGTTTCCTTTCAGAATGTCGGTAGATGCAAGCATGTTGGTGATCGACGGAAATACATCCATAGACTTCATAAACTGATAGGTTGCTTCGTCAAACGCATCCAGTTCCTGCAGTTGGATTTCCTGTATGGATGCTTCGCCTGCCGTCTGTGAGCCGTCATTTAAGACACCCGTACCGGATTCTCCCGGTTCCGGATCCGTTAATTGTTCCTGAATCGTATCGAAAAACTCTTCCAATGTCGTACCGTTGGCGGCTTCTTCGACCATATGATCGATCACATGCGGAGTCATGCCATAGTATAAACGTTCGGTAAATCCGGCTTCGATCTGCTGGCTGATGGATTCACCGGAGTTCGCATGCTCGAACCCGCCGAACGTTTCATCCAATACCGCATCCATGCCGGCAGCGCGATTGCTCCTGTGGGCGGTCAGCAGATTCTGTAAAGTCAGCGGCTGCCCGTTGCGAACTAATGTGCCGATGTCTTTGCCCTTGGACCGCACCACTTTGTCAATCAGACGAAAAATGCCGATATATCCTTTTCGTTCGTCTGCCGTAATGTCGCCGCGCCGATCCAATTTCTGTAAGAACGTACTGAACCGTTCCTCCTCGATAATGCCTTCGTCATGAATGTAATCCTGAATCAGCGAATTGAGTTCCTCCACCGGCATCTGGAGAGGATTGACCCCGTTACGGATCAGATTCAGCACAACCGAAGGCTGTAGATTTTGGATTAAATTCTGCACCTGAAGATCGGCGGCAGTGACCTGACGCACTGTATCCGGTGTGACTTCCATCTGATTATAGCCTAAAATGCGGACTGCACGCTGATTTTCTTCCGTGACCGGTAAATGTAGTTCTTCCAGTAACGCATCCACATTACGAAATGCTTTCTGTATGGAATCCCCAAGATCGCGTCGCGGCTGCGTCATCAATGTCTCATAGGCTTCCGTTTTGGAGGAAACAGGGTGCATCTGTGATAATGCCTGTCTGCCGGCTTCATGGAGCCGCTCCACCGTGACGCCGCCTGAAAAAAGCACTGCGCCTAAAGAAGAAGCAGGTAAATATGGTAATTCCTGTACTTTTTGATTGGTTTCCTGAAGTTGTTTGAGAATGTCCGCAGTCGGCTCTATATCCTCGTTCAGACACTGTTGGCGATAATAGTCACGTTCCTGATTCCGCAAGGCTTCTACTACCTGTGATAATTCCTTCGTCCGTATATGGATATCTTCCGAAGCCAGACGATAGCCGGCTTCCCATGTCATTTTCAGGCGGATTTCTTCCAACTGTCGATGAGCGGTCAGAGCCGCGATGGATGCCGTAGAGGCTTTTGATGTAAAAGCATCGGGATCGGACGGAGTTGTTTCCGAAAATGCGGATAAATTCTGAAGGGTAAACGCCATACCGGTATTTGCAAATGCCCAAAAATCCTCTTCCGTAATATGTTGCAGATCATCCGAGATCCGGTCGGCGATGCTTGCGGAAGAAGGAAAATACAGATTCATATCTTGAAATGCGTCCGGTTTGATCGCGGCAGGCGGCTCCGATACGGAATAGAGTTCCGCAAGATGGTCTGTTGCCTGTTCGGCAAGTACCGTATCCTGAAACCCGTTCCGGTTGATTTCCTGAATCGCGGTATAGGTCTGTAATGTTTCTGTGTTGACCGGAAGCTGATGTTGCAGTAAGAAGTCTGCGGCTCTGCGTGAATCCTCGTTGACGGTCAGACCGGCTGTGCGGATGGCGCGCTCGACCTGAGGCTGTAACTGCTGCAAAGTGTCGTCTGACAGGGGTGTGCCGGTTGGCATGGCTGAGGCGCTGTATTCGGATTTATATAGGTTCTCCATCGTCAGAGGCAGTTCGTTTTGAAGAAGATATACGGTCTGCTCCTCGGAAATAGGAAGAAAACGGTTTGCTTCTTCCGTCAGTTCGGAGAGATTGATGCTCTGATCGTGCAGCATCATCTGAAGCTGCTCCGGCGCTTCCTCCGGATTTGAGATGATGATTTGTTTGCGTACGCTGTTGATCGCGCGTTGAAGTTCTTCATCCTGTTCTTTGCCACGCATCTGACTGAGCAGACTTTTTACAAAAGTCAGGTTGGAATCGGTAATCTCCACGCCCATTCTGCGTAAAGCGTCTTTTTCCTCATCCGATACGGATTGCAGTAAATATGCGGAATCACTCGTCCAATCTTCATATTCGGATGAGTGTTCCTGAATGTGCCGCTTCCAGTCCTCCACAAACTTTGCCGTATTTTTTAATATATCGGTCTGTACGGCAGGATTGCGGGTGGCTGTTGACATCGTGGACGGATCCATTAACTTCATAGTGATCTCTAAAGAACTGCTTTGCGTGATCTGCAGATAGATCCGGTCGCCGGATTTGGCGTTCTGCAAAGCGGTGGAGCGTACCTGTATCGGTGTTCCGTTCATCTCGACGATCGGTTGGGAACCGCCCTGCACGACAGTACCCGTTAAGATATCTCCGACCGTACCGAACGATGGCGCAGGTTGTTGTGCCTGCCCGGAGGTTCCGCCTATAGTTTGTTCGTATCGGTTCAGCGTCTGCGATCCCAACGGCAGGGTAGCGTCCGCGTATGTTCCATATGTAGATGTGTGGTTATATTGATATGACATGATTGACCATTCCTTTTCCGAAACTATCAGTAAGCTATACCATATATTTCGGTGAAAGGCGGAAAATTAATTAGAGAAACTTTCCATATTCCTGATAATAGAACGCTTCTTTACGGTCTGACCGGAGCGGGAATTCCTGTCGATATCGTTTGGCTGTATCCGGCTGCAGGTCTACAAGCAGCAGCTCGGCTTCGGAATCGGGCGTGAGCCGAATGCCGTAAGGATCATATGCCACGGAACTGTGACGATAACGGATGCCGTCGCCTTCACCGGTACGGTTGACGCCAAGGATAAAACATTGATTTTCGATGGCTCTTGCTTTTAAAAGGGTATGCCAATGATCAATGCGGGATTCCGGCCAGTTGGCGCTTACAAGGATGACCTCCGCCTGCTTGGAAACGATCTGAAAAAGTTCCGGAAACCGTAAGTCGTAGCAAATGACCCCCGACATCATAACGGGCGTCTTGGCAGTTCCCGCTTGGCAGATGCACACTTGGGAACCGGCGGTATAGTGTCTGGATTCTTCTCCGTAAGAAAACGGATGAATCTTTGCATACTCTGCTACAATCTGTCCGTTATGTTCAAACACCAGATGGTTTTCGTTGTGACCGTTGCAAAAAGCTATATATCCGTATGCGATCGAAATGGAATGCCGGATGGACAGTTCATGAAAAAAAGCTTTTGTCGGCGATTTCTCCACGGGTTCGCGGAATCGTTCCGGCTGCATGGTAAAACCGGTAAGCGTCATCTCAGGAAACAGGATCCAGTCGCATCCGGCGGTACTGGCGGTCTGAACGAGACGTTCGCAGATCATGCGGTTTTCCGTCGGCTGTTCCCAACGGATATTCATTTGCGTTAAAGCTGCTTTCATAAACCCCGCTCCTCTCAAACGAAATCGTGCATAAGAAATTCCAATTTTTGAAAAAATAATAATAACACTTGCATTATATAACCGCATATGATATTATCAAAACAACAAGAAGTAGTTTTCAAAACTACATGTCGAAATATAAACATATACTTCTTGCGTAGTTTGAAACGGATATTGTTGTCCGTTGATTCATGCTCATTATATCGTAGGCAGGAGACAATAACAAGTGATTTTCTTGATGAACCAAAGGAGGTTATGTATGTGGAAACGAATCGGACACTTAAGATCAAAGATCCGGGAAGTGCTATTACACATTTTATCGGTATGTTTATGGCGGCTGCTGCCGCAGCTCCACTGATCTGGAAAGCGGGAAACGGGATCGGCAAACAACACGTTCCGGCAGTGGTCGTCTTTATTGTCAGTATGATTTTGCTATATGGCGCCAGTACGTCATACCATACGTTTGACATTTCGGAGAAGGTCAATACGATCTTAAAAAAACTGGATCATGCGATGATTTTTATTTTGATCGCAGGAACGTATACGCCGGTGTGCGTGATCGGGTTGGGCAACCGGCTGGGGTATTTCCTGCTGACCACGATCTGGACGATAGCGGCACTGGGCATTACGTTTAAAATGGTCTGGGTGACCTGCCCGAAGTGGCTGTCATCCGTTATGTATATCGTGATGGGGTGGCTGTGCATCATAGCGGCTCCGTTTTTGATACGTAATATAGGCAATCAGGCGTTTGGCTGGTTGCTGACAGGTGGGATCATCTATACGGTCGGCGGCGTGATCTACGCGCTGAAAGGAAAGCGTTTCAATGAAAAATTTAAAAAGTTTGGCACACATGAGATTTTTCATCTGTTCTGTTTAGGCGGCAGTTTTTGTCATTTCATGCTGGTATATTTATATTTGGTCTAAAGATTTTGGCAGGGAACTCCGATATCTTAAGCATAACAAAAAGCGTTTCGGAGTAACGGATCAAGGATGATAGCTTATGAAGAACCTTTATAAAAAAGGGGTGTAACAATATGCGGATCAATCACAATATTACAGCAATGCTTGCAAATAACACGTTAAATAAGAACCATGACGCGATGTCCATGGCGATCGAACGGTTATCTTCCGGATATCGGGTAAATTATGCAAAGGACGATTCGGCAGGACTGGCGATCTCACAGAAAATGAGAACACAGATTCGTGGATTACAGCAGGCAAATCGGAATGCCGGCGACGGGATCTCTGTCATAGAGACGGCAGAAGGAGCTTTGACGGAAGTACATTCCATGTTGCAGAGAATGAAAGAACTGACAGTCAAGGCGGCTAATGATACAAACTCACCGGAAGACCGTCAGACGATTCAGGATGAGATCGAAGTCATGATGGAAGAAATGCAGAGAATCTCGGACAATACGAATTTTAACCAAAAGAAGCTGTTAAACGGAGACATCGGACGTGCCAGTTACATCGATACGGGAGATGTCGTCAAAGGGGTAAAGACCGTTGAGATTTCAGATGTGGTGAATCTGGATGAATATTCCTTTACGGTATCGCAGGATGCCAGACAGGCGGTTGCGGTAGGAGGTTCTATGAATCTGGCGCCGGGAGATGTGATTACGAAAGAGCAGGCAGGCACCATTACGATAAACGGAGAAACGATCGAGATCAAAGAAGGCGATACCGCCGATCAGGTATATGAAAAACTTCAGGAATTATGCCAATGGACAGGAAATAAAGCCTTTACTACGGATAGTTTGGACACAACAGCCGGTTTGCCGGAAAATGCAGGATATACGCCGACAGATACGGCGTTTCAGACCGGAAGCCAGTTGGTGATCGTCTCCGATCATTATGGATCTTCAGAAGAGATCAATATCAGTTGCAGTAATGAGGAGCTGGGAAATCTGTTAGGTTTGAAGGATAGTGTGACGGTCGGTACGGATGTGGAAGTGACGTTAGGCGATGGGTTCTCGCCGACTGCTACCGTAAAGTGCGACGGTAATATGATCACGGTGACGGACAGCAGCGGCTTTAAAATGGTACTGGAAGCAAAACAGGGAGCCTGCGAGACGGAGTTTACGGATCCGGTCATGGGGAATGGCGTTGCCAATGCGCAGCCGGCAGGCGGTACATCGTTTACTGCCAAAGTGGATGTGCTGAGTGCGGGTCAGATGGTATTCCAGATCGGGGCAAATCAGGAAGAGACGATGACAGTGACCATTCCGGAAGTTTCACCGAAGACATTGGGATTGGAAGATATCAATGTGGTGGCAGGCGTGGATGCCCGCAAAGCGATTGAAAAGATTGATGAGGCGATTAAAAAAGTATCCGATGTCCGTGCCAAGCTGGGGGCATATCAGAACCGTTTGGAACACACGGAAAATAATCTGGAAATCTTTGAAGAAAGTATGACAAGCTCATTATCCCGTATTTTGGATGCGGATATGGCGGAAGAAATGACGAACTACACACAGCAGAATCTCCTGACACAGACCGCTACGAATATGCTTGCAAAGGCAAATGCGAATCCGGAAAGTGTTCTACAGCTTCTGCAATAAAATCGGGGTGAAGAATTTGCATATCGGCATTTGTGATGATGAACAACCAATCCGTTCCTACCTGCGTACACTGGTAAAGTCGCAGGTAGCGGATTGTACGGTCACGGAATATTCTTCCGGAGAAGAATTTCTGCAAGACCAAAGGGAGCATGGATTTCAGGGAATCGATATCGTATTCATGGATATTGCATTAAAGGATATGGACGGTATGGAAGCGGCGAAACAGCTCCGTAAAAAAAGCCAAGAACGGCAAAAGGCAGACGGGAGCAGTCTGCCGCTTTTTATATTCGTGACCGCATCACCGGAATACATGCGGTCGGCATTTGCGATCCATGCGTTTCAGTATATTCTGAAACCGGTACGTGAGACGGAATTTCAGGCGGTGTTCCGGCAGGCAGTTCAGGAATATCGGCATATGCGGCAGGGAAAGGCGATGCCGCCGAAAGAGATTACGGTCAAAACGAAGTCGCAGGTGCGGAAAATACCGATAGAGAAGATCTGCTATATCGAAAGCCATAATCGGAAAGTGACCGTCCATTTCGATCAGGAGCAGATCGAATATTATGAAAAGATCAGCGAGCTGGAAAGGATCTTACAGCCGGATTTTTTTCGGGTTCATAAAGGGTATCTGGTACATATGAAATATATTCAAAGATACAACCGTTCGGAGCTATATATGAAAAACGGAGATGTGATTTTGATCTCCAAGTATAAATACCATGATTTTGCGAAAGCATATCTGCGCTATCTATCTGAGGAGAATGACGATGCAGCCGGAAGAATATAACCTTTTTTCTTATATCTGTTCCCTATATCTGGTCATATTGGATGGTCTTGCTTGGTACATCCTTTGGAAACGTACCGCCATACCGGACGGCATGCGGATGAGCTTCCGGGATAGAAATAAGTCACAAAAGACATTCACTGTGATAACAGCCGTTTTACTGATTGCCGTCAATCTGACCATAGTGTTCCTGCCGGTCCGATTTGGTACGCGCTTCCTTCTTTCCGGAGCGATCTTGTTTGTCTATAGCAGTCGGATAGAGGGGGTTCCTTCCGGCAGAGGTTGCTTTTTGCTGACGTTGTTTTACGGCTTCCATTCATTCAGCTTTATGATCGCAGTCAGTGCCTTTCAAACACATTCGAAAACATGGCTGGATGCGTTCGTGACCGAGCAGCCGGTCGATCTGGATGCCTTTTATTGGCGGCTTGCGCTGATTCAGGGGTTTCTCCTGCTATTTTATTCGGCGTCTTTGCTGCTGATGATCATGATCTGCGGCAGGGTAGTGAAGATTTATTGGAAAATCAAATGGCAGGATATCCCGTTTTTATGTGTCTTAAATGTTGTGGGAGCCATGCTCGCGCATATGATATCGGATTTGTCACAGGTGTCGGTTGCCATGGGAGAAGGGGTATTTGCCCTGTATGACGACCGCAAAGAGATGATCTGGAAAATCCCGTGTTTGGCTATTTTGTTATTTATCGGTGAAATGACTGCGATCTATCTGTATCAATCATATATTCATCTGCAAAAAGAAAAAGAACAGCGGTTTATTGAGCGGCAGCGCGCGGAAGCGTTGCAGCTGCGCTTGGAAGAAGTCGAACAGTTATATGGAAATGTCCGTAAGGTGCGGCATGAAATGAAAAATCATATGATGAACCTTAAGGGTTTGGCAGCAGGCGGAGAATATAAGGAAGTGGAAAAGTATATCGAAAAGCTGGATGAAACGATCGAGGCGCTGGACTATACATATAGAACCGGAAATCCCGTTACAGATGTGATCGTGAATGACAAATATCGTATCATGCAGCAAAAGAAAATCACGTTTACCATGGATTTTGATTATACGGAAACGGATGCGCTTCCCTCCTTTGACATTGGGATCCTGTTAAATAATCTGTTAGACAACGCCCTAGAAGCTAGTGAGCGTGTAGAAGAAGGGAACCGCTACATCCGTCTGCATGTAAAAGAGAAGACGCCGTTTTTGATGATCGAAGTTGAGAACCGTTTCGATGGAAAGCCTTTGATCACAAAAAAAGATGGATTGCTGCAGTCAACAAAAACGGACGGTTTATCGAATGGCATGGATGAACACGGCTTCGGTTTGAGAAATGTACGGGAGATTGCCGAACGACATTTGGGAAGTATGGAAATCCATGTCGAAGGCGACAGGTTTCGGATTCTTGTCACGCTACAGGGAAACCCTGATAGTTTTCTGAAAAATGGGAATACTACCGAATAGGAAAACATGGAGGAGGTGTTCCAATGATAGAACCGGACACGATTAAACTACTGCGAGAATGCGATTCAGGCGTTAAAATGGGTGTGTCATCCATTGATGAAGTGATGGAGTATGTAAAGAGAGAAGAATTTCGGGAATATCTGAACCGGTGCAGGGATGAGCATGAAGAACTGCAGCGGGAGATACAGGATCTGCTGGATGAATACCATGATGACGGCAGAGAACCGAACCCGATGGCAAAAGGAATGTCATGGATGAAAACCAACGTCAAACTGGCAGTGGATGAATCCGATCAGACGATTGCAGATTTGATCACAGACGGATGCAATATGGGCGTCAAGTCCCTGAACCGGTATCTGAATCAATATCAGGCGGCGGAAGAACGGACAAAGGATATCACGAAAAAGCTGATCAAGCTGGAGGAGACTTTGGCAAAAGACATCCGAAAGTATTTATAAGGCGGCATAAAAGGACACATCACACCAACTTTCCCAAAGGTTGGCTGTGGTGTGTTTTTTTGATTGGGTTCCAGTTACTACAATTTGCAGTCCGTTTACTACATATAGGCATAAAAGAGGGGAACATCGGTCGATACAATAGAAAAGAAAGGAGGGATCCATTATGACAATCCAAGTAGCGGTAGCAGCCTCTCAGGCGGAAAGCGTATACCGAAGATCAAAAACAGGATCTGCGGAAAAACCGGTTTGGAATCCAAAGAAAGTCTATCAATATCTCGAAGATATGAATGCAGGATTTCAGGCGTATAAAAAACAGGCGGTCTCCTATTACGCTCAGAAAATATCCGAACGGGATAAAGCGGGGGTATTGACGACGGAAGAATTAAAAAAGGAGATACAGGAATGGTTTCCGGAATATACCCTGACGGACACGGAACCGCAAAGCGTAAGACAGGGTACGTTTTATCTGTATATCGACAAGCGGCAGATGGAAAAAATGGCGTCGGATCCTGCTTATCGGGCAAAGGTATATGGGTTGATGGACAGTGAATTACAAGGTAAGTATGGTTATACGTTACAATACAGTGACGGGCGGAATGTGACCGCACACTTGACCGGAAGCATATTTTCACTGTCGGAAAACAACCGTGCATATGACAGTATGGACGGGATCCCGTACAGGGGAAGCTGTACATCTGATCACAGCTATTCCAGCACTTCTTCTCATGTGCAGGTTCGGAGTATGAGTTTTCTATATGATCATATGGATACGGGTGGCATGAGGAAAAACCACAGATCGAATCCGGTAAAATCCGAGGCGCAGAGACTAAAAGAGAGGCAGGAGAAAAAACGAGCGGAAAAGAGGAAAAAGCAGAAGGCGGAAGAGTTAAAAGCGTTTTATGAAGAGATGCGGTCGGATAACGTCGGCGCCAAATATCAAAAGGCGGAAGATCTTGACGCGGATACGGAAGATTCCGAACATGTTTCCGGCAAGGTGAGTTTTAATGCGGAAAAGCGGGCGAGACAACTGGCGGCTGCCAAGACGCCGGCACAGGTAAAAGCCGTCATGGCATTGCTGGAAAAAGATTTATCGGATTGTGAAGCCGGTGTGGAAAACGGTATGTGCGATGAAGATGAAGTGGCGAAGGTGCGGAACATGATGAAAGAGGCGCAGAAAAAACTGGGCGAAGTGTCCGCAAAAGCAATGGCAGGCGAGACGGATCCGGAGGCTGATTTATTTTCCTTAAATCTGTTGATGTAAAGCGAGAAGAAAGACAATACAAGTAAGAGAGGAGAATCGGATATGGAATTAAGAGATTGGTCGCTGTATATTCATCAACAAGGCAATGCTGTCGGAAAGGCGGCAAAGCGCAATCAGGCGTATCAGACAGGCGATGCCTTTTGGCAGACGGCAATTCAGACGATGGATCGCCAGAGGACGGAAACCGTGCAGGGAACAAAAGACGTGCAGGCAATATCGTTAGAAGAACGCCTCAAGGCAAAGTATCCGGGACTGGTGTACCATGTATTTGACGGAAGTTCCGGTTATTGGCGTACCAGAAATGATTATCCGCATTATTTGTTATATCAGGAGAACATCGATACGCAGGCGTTAGAAAACTGGCAGCCGAAGGGAGCGAATCCGCCGTATGCAGAATCGGCAAGTATTCGTGCATTGGGACAGGTGCCTCCACGCAGTAAAGCCGTGGTGATTCATCCGAAAGTTCAGGAACGGATGGAGCGGGACTCGGAATACGCGGATGAGATCATGGCAAGGATCGAAGCATGGTTTACCTTTGATGCAGTGCGCAACGAAGCGATTCTTCCCGGTATCACGATGGAGATGTCGCAAAGCATCGTGATCGGAGAAGACGGAAACATTGCAAATGTCTGTTCTTCATCGTCCGGCAGGATTACATATTCAAAAAGCGGAAGCGATGACGACCTGCCGACATTTTGGGAACTGCGGATGATGCGGCATGAATATTATATGCAGCGTTGGCAGGCAAAACAGATGGAGCATAGCATGTCGGTGACACAGCAGTTTATGAACTTCCGGTCGATACAGGCGGCAAAAGCCCGCCTGCATGAATTAATGGGCAATGAGGACTTCCGGAAAGCGCTGGGAGATACAATATGCGGCTTTTCATTGGAGGAGGTGTTTGCCGCCACATGGCAAAGTGTGGAAAAGGGGATATTTTAATATCTTGACGTCTCCATATAAATTGATTATAATTTAATTGAACACAATTAAATTATATAAAAAGTTGGAGGCAGAGATATGAGTATTTATGATTTTGCAGTAAAAGATGCAGAAGGAAAGGATGTAAATCTGAGCGACTACAAGGATAAAGTCCTGTTGGTGGTCAATACGGCAACCGGATGCGGATTCACACCGCAATATGCTGGACTGCAAAGTCTGTATGAAAAGTATCAGGCACAGGGGTTTGAGATTTTGGATTTTCCGTGTAATCAGTTTGGCAATCAGGCGCCGGGAACGGAAGAAGAGATCGTGGATTTTTGCCAGTCAAGATATGGGGTGACTTTCAGACAGTTTGCAAAGATTGAAGTGAACGGCGAGGGAGAACACCCGTTGTATACGTATCTGAAAGAACAAAAAGGCGGCTTTCTGGGAGATAAGATCAAGTGGAATTTCACGAAATTTCTGATCGACCGGCATGGCAATGTTGTGGAACGCTTTGCCTCTACGGTCACGCCGGAAAAAATAGAACAGCCGATCAGGGAATTGTTAAACGTATGACACAGCCCGGACGGGAAACAGAGAAACGAAACACGCATTTGGAGGACGGTTATGAGTAAGTCGGAATGGGATGGCTTAAAATTGGAGAACCAGTTGTGCTTTCCGTTATACGCCTGTTCACGGGAGATCATCAAACAGTACAGACCTTATCTAGAACAACTTGATCTGACATATACGCAGTATCTTGTCATGATGGTGCTTTGGGAAGAGGAACGCATAAATGTCAAAGAACTGGGTAAAAAGTTGTTTTTGGATTCCGGCACGCTGACGCCGGTTTTAAAAAGCTTAGAAGCAAAGGGCTATGTGACGCGTACCCGTTCCACGCAGGACGAGCGGGTACTATATGCGGCTCTGACGGACCAAGGAAGAGTATTGAAAAAGAAGGCGGTTCATGTTCCGGAAAAAATCGCTGGCTGCGTGCATCTGGTGCCGGAAGAAGCCGCGCAGTTGTATCGGCTGCTGTACAAGATACTGGATTCTTTGCAAGAGATCGACGGGCATGAAAACCGGCTCTAAACAACCGACATGCAGTTGCCGATATATTATATGTAGTAAACGGATTTACAACATACAGAATCAAGGAGGATGATGACTATGAATGCAAATGCGGTTTCTCAAGCGGGAACACAATCGGTCGAAGGGTATACGACAGCCCAGAAGACCGAAAAGAAGCAGAAGGCAAATTATGGGAAAACCATCGGCGCGCCGGAGCTGAGTGAAGAAGGAAAAAAATACTACGAGCAACTGAAGAAAAAGTATTCAAACATGGATTTCATTTTGGTAAGTGAAGACATGAAAACAGTTGCGCAGGCGAATGCGGGCAATTATGCGAATGCAAATCGCATGGTCGTTTTGATCGACGAGGATAAGATTGAACGCATGGCGACGGATGAAAAATACCGTAAGCAGTATGAGAGCATCATTAGTAATGCGACTTTACAACTGGCTCAGTTAAAATCAAGCCTGAACAGCAGCGGTAACAAAGTAAAGACGTATGGGATGCAGGTGAATGACGGCGGACTGACTTCATTCTTTGCCGTATTGGAAAAATCTTCGAAAGCACAAAAAGAAAGAATCAAAAAGAGTGCCGAAAAAAAGGCGGAAGCCAAGAAGAAAGCGAAGAAAGCCGAAGAAAAAAAACGTATGGAGCGTCGTAAGACGGAACGTGCCAATCACGCAGAGGAAGAAGAAGCGCTGCGGGAAGAAGAGGACACGGTAACGGTGACCGGTTCATCGATTGATGAATTGCTCCGTAACATCGAAAACTATAAATGGGAACAACGAAGCGATGAAATCGAGACCGAAGAGGAAAAATCTTTGGGACAACATATCGATTTTCGTGGATGATCCGGATACGGAGGAAAGAGAGCATGACAAAGGAGCAGATCAATACTTATACCATGAGGATCACGCAGTCGAACGCTTCCTCGCTGGCAGTGGTTTTGTATGATATGATCTTGGATTGTATAGAGGAAAGTGAAGCCCGCGATCAGGCGGGAGATGCGGCGATGTTTGAACACTCGCTGCAGCAGGCAAAAGGGTTTCTGCATGAACTGATGGCGATGTCCAAGATGGATTCACAGGTGGCATGTGATGTGATGTCGCTGTACTTATTTGTGGATAAACAGCTTCTGATGTCTGTCGTAAAACGAAAGCCGGTTCATCTGACGGAAAGCAAAAGGATCCTGACAAAGCTGCGCAGTTCCTTTTTAGAGATCAGCAGGACGGACAATGATTCTCCGATCATGGAAAATACACAGCAGGTATATGCCGGCTTAACCTATGGAAAAGGATATTTAAATGAAAGCTGTAATCCGCTGGAAGGTCGAAAGCGGGGGTTACAGGCATAACATTGGTTCGAAAAATACCTTGTAAAAAATCTCGATTCGGTTTACAATGGAAGAAGCAATCATAAGGGAGGACGGCAGGAATGGCAGAAAAAGATTGTATTTTTTGTAAAATCGCGAATGGAGAGATTCCGTCAGCGACGATATACGAAAACGGAGATTTTCGTGTGATCTTAGACGTATCGCCGGCGAGCAAGGGACATGCGTTGATACTTCCGAAAGAGCATTTTAAGGATATTTTTGATATTGATGCCGATACGGCGGGGAAGTTATTTTCTTTGGCGACGGAAGTGGCACGCGCGATGAAAAGCATTCTGAAGTGTGACGGGATGAATATCGTGCAGAATAACGGCATCATAGCAGGGCAGACAGTCTTTCATTTTCATTTACACCTGATTCCGCGTTATGAAGGAGACAATATCTCTTTGAAATGGGAACAACAGGAATCCGTGCAGACAGAGCTTCGGGAACTGGCGGCTCAGATAAGAAAAAAGATATAAAAGAAAAGGACTTAATTTCATAAGTCCTTTTTCTTTTTTTTCGTGCATTTTCTTATAGCCTATGCTATAATTATTGCAGTTTATACAGATTTCGATAGGAGGGCTATGTTATGGCAAAGGATGAGTTGTTCAAAACAGTATCATTTGGTGGATATGATAAGGCGATCGTGGACGAATATGTTGCCGAAACAAATCGAAGTCATCAAAATGATGTGGCGGATTTGAAAACGACTATTGGGAAGTTAAGTGAGACCGTGCGCTCCCTTCAGGTCGCAAAGGAACAGGTGAAGACGGCTGCCAGTGAAGATATAGAAAAGCTAAAATTAGAATTGGAGAGTTCATTTGAACAAAATGATGCCGTGAAGCGGCAGTTGAATGCCCAGACGGCAGAAAAGGAAGCATTGCAATCGGAACTGAATGCAAAGCAGGAAGAGATCGCCGACCTTCAGACAAAGCTGGATGAAAGGATTGCGATGTGCATAGATCTGAACCGGCAGTTGGATGAACAACGGGAACTGACCGACGAAGCAACACGGAGCGGCGGTGATCGGCTCGCAGCGGTTCAGGCGGAACAGGAAGCCAAGATGGCGGAAGCCATGGCGCGACAGGAATCAGCGACGACGGCTTTGCGGGAAGAGTATGAGACCAAAATGCAGGCGTTGCGGGATGAGCAAAGCCGGACGATCGAGGAATTGCGGGAGGAATATGAAGCGCAGATTTCACGGATCATGGCAGAGACGGAGGAAAAGAACGGCGAATATGCGGGTATGGCACAGGAGTTAGAGGCTATGCGGGAAAAAGAAGCATCTTACGCCGGTAAATACGAAGCTATTTCCAAGACATTGATCGAAGCGCGGGAACGGGCGGATCAGGTGGTGGCGGCTGCCGAAGAAGAAAGCAGGAGAATCGCAGCACAGGCGGAAGAGGAACGGGCAGAACTGATTCAAACGACAACACAGATTCAGGATGAAAAGATGGCGCAGACGGAGGCGGAATGCAATGAATTGCTTCAGGTCACCAGAGAACAATGTCAGAAGATGTTGTCCGAAGCCGAACGTCAGGCGGCAATGATTCGGCTGCATGTTCAGGAACAGTGTGATAATGTCAATGCGCATATGGAAACGATGATGTTGACGATAGACGAACTTGCTAGGGCATGTAACCGGACAAGGGAGATTGCGGCAAAAGGGTTTGCGGAGTTTCAGGAAGAGGAAGAGATGACGGCTGCGGAGGCTTCGGATGAAGAAACGGATATGCAGGCGATGGATGAGGATGTGCAGGAAGCACAGGCGTCGGAATACGGAAATGACGATCTGAATGAGATATAGGACCGGACGTGTAAGGCTGCCCCATGGACGCTCTGAGGGGCAGCCTTGTTTTTTTAGACACAGAAAGGAGTAAGCAGATGGGAAAATTGAGATTTGATTGCTATCAGGAATTTGCAAAGCGAATCGAATTTCCGGTAGTCGCTTTTTGGGCAGAGACCGGTGAAGTGACGATCATGAATTATGAGGCGAAGCTCATGCTCGGACAAAAAACGGAGACGATCAGCATTCTGTTGGATCGTGGAAGCGATATCGGTCGCTTTTGGACGCAGTTACATGACCGGAAAGCGGTGGCGGAGCATCAGCTCATACTTTCGAACGGTATGCGGAATTTTCCGGTCAGGGGTTTGGTGAATGAATTTGAAGTAGACGATAAGCAAATGTATATGGTGCTTTTTGATCAACGGTCGGGATTCGGCTCCAATAGCTGGATGCTGGAACGCATGATCGAAAACAGCAATGTGATCGTCGCTTATATGAGTTTTGAGGGACTGGAAGAGATCAAACTGAATTATATCAGCCGCAACATTAAACGATACGGATATACCGTCGAGGAATTCTATACCGGAAAGATGCAGTTTAAGGATTTGATTCATCCGGATGATTTCGATGAGATCATGGGGAGTTTTGCGGAACGTGCGAAAGACGGCAGAGATGATGACGGCATGGAATATCGGATCGTAACGGAAAGCCGTAAAGTGTGTTATGTGCGGTGCAACGTGCATTTTCTTCGTGACGCACAGGGCAAGATTGAAGGCATGGAAGCGGTTATGATCGATATAACGGGGGAAAAGCTCGAAAAAGATGAAAACCAGTATCTGCGGTCTGCTATAGAACAAAGTAAAAATGTAGTCTTGGTGAAACGGTTTCTAAATAAAAAGGGAAGCGTAAAATATGTATCTTCCAATGCTGTCGGGCTGGGACTGGATGTAGAAGATCTGCGCAAAGGCAGAAAAACGTTTACGGATTATATTCTTCCGGAAGACCGCCAGATGGTGACGGATATCTTAATGAATGCACAGAATATACCGGTTAGCAATTATATGAACCGATGCCGGGTGCGTGGGGAAGACGGCATTGTACGATGGATTAAGTTCTGTATTTCCGTAAAGACCATTGACGAATATATGTATGACGTCGAATTGCTTATGAGTGATGCGACGCAGGAAAATGATTACGAACAGAATCTTTTGCAGACCCGTAGGGAATTGGAAGAAAAACTGGAGTACGTTATGAGCAACCAGATTTCGGAAGCCGAATGGAAACTGGAAGATTTTCTGCAGGAAGAGGATCTGCAAAAATTCATGGACGCATTTGCAGTGAATAACCAGCTATATACCGTGATCATAGACAGGCACGGTAAAGCATTGACCACTCCTACCGGACCGATGAATCACTTAGGAGAGTTCTATGATATGTTGGAACGCCCACAGTACCGGGACAAGCTGGAGACCGCTTGGGATATGATGAATACAAAACGTAAGTTTACCATACTGGGACTCGAGGACGATTCCTTTGAAAAACAGATCGGCATGGTGCCGATCGTCAAGACAGATGATATCGTGGCATCCTGCTTGGTTTGCGCGTTCGGCGAAGAGGCGGTTTCGAGACTGCATAATGCGATAGACTCTCTGCAGACGATGATCACCATGATCATTCAGACCGGATTTAATAATCGGTATCTGGAATTGGACTCCAAAAAGAGCCGGCTGGCAGAACGCGTTATGAGTGAGGAACTGGAAGGGCAGTTGATTCTTGCCCGTGCCTTTGCCCATATGAAAAACGATGCGAATGCGACGATACAGGAGATTATCGATAAGGCATGCGGACTGCTGCATATGACGTCGATCCTCATCTATTGTGGAGAGTTGACGGAGGAAGCATATGTCTGCTTGGCAAAATCCATCATGCCGGATGCGTTTTATAAGGATTTTCCGGATCATAGCTGGCGGATGGC
This sequence comes from uncultured Lachnospiraceae bacterium, assembly GCA_947589305.1. GTDB lineage: Bacteria > Bacillota > Clostridia > Lachnospirales > Lachnospiraceae > CAG-632. The sequence goes on along the minus strand of CANQAP010000003.1, from coordinate 106,799 downwards.
TGAGATCTGCCGTACCAACGACATTGTAGCTTCCGGCGGTTATATCATTTATGATGCGAATGAAAAGGCTCCGCAGTTAAAGCAACTGGCATCGCAGACACATTCCGGCGCGGTGATGGCATTCGGTATTTTGGTAAATGAAAAACTATATGGCGGAATGATCTTTACCAGTCAGGAAAAGCGGGTGTTTCACGACAGGGAAATTGCATATTGCCGCGACGTGGTGGATATCATTCAGGGAATCTTGGAACGCGATCAGAATGCGCATCATGTATATGAGCTGAACAGAGATTTACTGCGTGCGTATAATTTTGTATCGGACTGCGTATTTGTAAAAGATAACCAGACCGGTCAGGTGCTGTTTGCTAATGAAGCGATGGAGACCTTGTTTGGCATAGATGTGACAGGCATGGACAGCCACACCTTTTTATCGGTGCCGGCGCCGCTTTATACCAGAGAAGGGATCCGCCCGATCGGAGACATCAAATGGCAGAGTTACATTGGCAGGATCAATAAGATCATGAATATTCAGGAGATATCGATCAAATGGCAGAACGGCGAAGATGCAAAGATGGTGATCATGCGGGAAAATAGCTGTTAAATTTTAGAAATGTGGTTAAAATAAAAGTAAAGATTTGTATGCAAAATGTCGATATATAAGAATGAGTTAGTTTCCTTATCGGTGAATTTGCTGAAATCTTGAAATACGCTTTGAAAAACGTTACAGAGTGTTTATAATATGAGAAAAAGATTTAATGTTGTCCATCAGAAAGGGGATTATTATGGCAAGTTCAGATATTGGAATTGATTTGGGAACCGCTAGCATCTTGGTATATGTCAGAGGAAAGGGCGTTGTTTTAAAAGAACCGTCTGTTGTTGCTTTTGACCGGGATACCAACAAAATTAAAGCGATCGGCGAGGAAGCCAGACTGATGCTCGGACGGACGCCGGGTAATATCGTAGCGGTACGTCCTTTAAAGCAGGGTGTGATTTCAGACTATACGATTACGGAGAAAATGCTGAAATATTTCATCCAGAAAGCGGTAGGCAGAAGTATCTTTGGTAGAAAACCCCGCATCAGCGTCTGCGTGCCGAGCGGCGTGACGGAAGTAGAGAAAAAAGCGGTAGAAGATGCCACCTATCAGGCGGGAGCCAGAGACGTATCGATCATTGAAGAACCGGTGGCGGCAGCGATCGGGGCAGGGATTGATATTGCACGACCATGCGGAAATATGATCGTCGATATCGGAGGCGGTACGGCGGATATCGCGGTAATCTCACTGGGCGGTACCGTTGTGAGTACATCTGTGAAGACCGCAGGCGATGATTTTGACGAAGCGATTGTCCGTTATATGCGTAAAAAGCATAATCTACTGATCGGTGAACGGACAGCAGAGGAGATCAAGATCAACATCGGAACCTGTTACAGACGTCCGGAAGAGATTACGATGGAAGTCAGGGGACGTAATCTTGTAACCGGTCTGCCGAAAACGATCACCGTGACTTCGACAGAGACGGAAGAAGCCTTACGGGAGACTACTGCGCAGATCGTGGAAGCCGTGCATAGCGTGTTGGAACGGACACCACCGGAATTGGCGGCTGATATTTCGGATCGTGGTATCGTCCTGACCGGAGGCGGCTCGCTTTTGAACGGTTTGGAAAGCCTGATCGAGGAGAAGACAGGCATTACGACGATCACGGCAGACAATCCGCTGACGGCGGTTGCGATCGGTACGGGTAAATACATTGAATTTTTATCCGGCAAACGGGATTAAGGTTCTTAGCGGTTGACAACAGGGAACGGCTCTAGGCACTGCAAATACAATATGCAGGACATTTGAAGAAGGAGTGGAACGAATGGTAAAAGGCCTATACACAGCTTATACGGGACTTCGGAATGAGCAGAAACGCATGGACGTCATTGCAAATAATATTGCAAATGCCAATACGACTGGATACAAAAAAATGGGCGTTACATCACAGTCTTTTACGGAGCAGCTGGCGTTGCGGGTGGATGATGATGCAGATCCGTATCTGGCAAAGGGTATCGGCGATGTAAGTCTGGGCGTCAAGATCGGAGAGACGTATACCGATTATTCCCAAGGCGGTTTCCGGGAAACCGGAGGGGCATACGATGTCGCTTTGGCGGGCAGTGGATTTTTTACCATTAGCACAACAGACAAGAGTGGAGTAGAACATATACGATATACGCGTGATGGCTCATTCACTGTTACCACGGATGGTTATCTTGTGACGAAGGATGGAGATTATGTGCTTGGTACCGACAATCAGAGGATTCAGATTCCGGGAGCCGATACGGCACGGGTTTCGATGGATTCCTTGGGCAATATTTTTGCCAATGAAGTTTGGGTAGGACAATTCCAGATTGTCGATTTTGAAAATTACGATGCACTGTCGCTGTATGGCGAGAATATGTTTGAAGCATTGCCGGAAGCGGGCATGGTTGCCGGAACGGCATTGACACGTCAGGGATATTTGGAAACATCAAATGTAAATGTCATTAATGAAATGGTTTCCATGATCGCGATCACCAGAGCGTATGAGACCAATCAGAAAATGATGCAGACGATCGATTCAACCTTGGATAAAGCGGTAAATGAAATTGGTAAAGTATGATTTCAAGGCGGTATCGGATGACAGGTCATGAGTGATGACGGCTGCTTTTTGTAAGCAGCGGAAAGGAGCAAAACGTGGTAAGATCTTTATGGACGGCGGCGAGCGGTATGATCGCTCAGCAGGAAAATGTAGATACGATCGCTAATAATCTGGCGAACCTGAATACGACCGGATATAAAACAGAGACGGCGGAATTTAAGTCCCTGCTGTATCAGACACTGCAGACACGTTCTACGAACAATGTCGGCGATGAAAAACCGGTAGGCGCTCAGGTGGGTTTGGGAAGCCGTACTGCAGCGATCACCAGTAAGTTTACACAGGGCAATTTAACGCCAAGCGAAAGCCCGTTTGCGGTGGCGATCGAAGGAGACGGATTCTTTAAAGTTCAGGTGGAAAACGGAGAGATCCAATATACGAGAGACGGTAATTTTGCGGTATCGCCGGTGGCAAACGGCACGTTACTCTGTACTTCGGAAGGAAATCCGGTTTTGGATCAATATAATAATCCGATCATCATCCCGGCGGGTATTAACGCCACTACGCTCGGGATTGCGAAGGATGGCACGCTGACCGTTACGGGAACGGACGGCGAGCAGGTGAATTTAGTACAAAACGATGCGAACGGCAATCCGCTTTATAATGTGCAGTTGGGATTGGTGCAGTTTAACAATCCGGCAGGTTTGGAAAAGGCTTCCGGAAACCGCTATCGTCAGACGGTAGCATCCGGCGATCCGATGGAGGAATCGCAGACGGCGGGGATCCAAAGAAGTGCTACGCATCAGAAGTACATAGAGGCTTCTAACGTACAGGTGGCGGATGAGATCGTAAATTTGATTGTTGCGCAGCGGGCATATGAGATGAATTCCAAGGTTATACAGGCATCCGATGAGATGCTGGAGCAGGCGAACAATTTAAGAAGGTAGGTGTAGCGGATGACAGGTTCAGTGGGCGATGTGCTTAGCGGCTTCTACACCCAGCAAATGCAAAGCAGTGCATCCGATGCAAAGACGGCGGCATTGGAAAATAAGCTGACAAACCGGGATATGTCAGAGGCGTCCGATGAGGAAATGATGGAAGCCTGCAAAGAATTTGAGGCATACTTAGTGGAGCAGGTAATGAAGCAGGTAGAAAAGAGTATCCCGAAATCCGAGGAAGAAAAGGATAACAAATACTTGGATTACTTCGGGGATATGATGCTTCAGGAATATTCTTCCATAATTGCGGAACAGGGGACGTTAGGCATTGCACAGACATTGTACGAAGCCATGAAAAACAATATGAATACGGCAACGATCAAAACGGAAGAATCGTAAGTATGGGGCTGCTGCGAATGTAAAACGAAATTTGGTTTGGCATTCCGGCAGCTCTTTGTATGTATATAGAAGGATCCTGTGCCAATGATCGGAAAAACATATCAGGAGTAGATAAAGTGAGACGAGAAGGCTACATTGATAAAATCATATACCGGAATGAAACAAACGGCTATACGGTATTGTCGGTGATCACGGATGAGACGGCTGACGATTCCGAGATCTTTGTCGGTTACATGGAAGGAGCGGCGGAAGGGTTATGGATCACCGCAGAAGGGGAAACCGTAGACCACCCGCAGTACGATGAACAGTTTCAGGTGACGTCATATGAACTTCGCATGCCGGAAGATACGGACAGCATGGAGCGGTATTTGGGTTCGGGAGCGATTAAGGGTATCGGTCCGGTTTTGGCGATGAATATCATGAAGCGATTCGGACGGGATGCGTTTCGGATCATGGAATTTGAACCGGAACGTCTGGCAGAGATCAAAGGCATTTCGGAACGCAAGGCGAGAGAGATCGGCATCCGTTTTCATGAGACGCAGGATGTCCGGCAGGCGATGATGTATCTTGGCAAGTATGGGATCAATGCCCATCTGGCATTAAAGATTTACAATACATATGGCAACCGCCTGTATCGCGTACTGGAAGAAAACCCGTATCAACTGGCGGATGATATAGCGGGAATCGGGTTTAAATTTGCGGATGCGGTTGCTAGGCAGGCAGGAATCGGTTTGGATTCGGAATTTCGGATCCGTTCCGCGATTCTGTATACGCTGAATCAATCCGGCAGTCTCGGACATACGTTTCTTCCGAAGGACGTACTGATTCGGAAAGTGTCCGCTTTTTTGGCGCCGGAAGGCAGTGATCCGTTTGCTTATGATTACGGCGAGGCGATCGAGTGCCAACTGACCGGATTGCAGTTGGAACGAAAGATCATCTTAAAAGAATTTGACGGCATGGTCGCGGTATACGGGAGTGTTCCGTACTATAAAGAACTGGATACGGCGCGGATGCTTCGGGAACTCAATCTGACATATGACATATCCGAAAAAGAAGTGGAAGCGGTTTTGGACAGGATAGAAACGACTTCCGGACCGGTGCTGGATGATTTGCAGAGAACCGCGGTCTATCGGGCGGCGACATCGGGGCTGCTGGTGATCACCGGAGGACCGGGAACAGGGAAAACGACGGTTATCAACTCTATCATACGTTATTTTGAACAGGAAGGACTGGAACTGCGTCTGGCGGCGCCGACCGGGAGAGCCGCCAAGCGGATGACGGAAGCGACCGGATATGAAGCACAGACGATCCACCGGTTACTGGAATTAAACGGCGGGATCGAGGGGGAACAGGACTATCGGTTTGAACGGAATGCCCAAAACCCGTTGGAAGCGGACGTCGTGATTATTGACGAAATGTCGATGGTCGATATCTATCTGGCGCATGCGCTGTTGCAGGCGATCGTCGCCGGCACGCATTTGATCTTAGTCGGAGATGTCAATCAGCTTCCTAGTGTGGGAGCCGGAAATGTCTTAAAGGACATTATCGCTTCGGGTGTTTTTCCAGTAATCGAATTATCGACGGTTTACCGGCAGGAACAGGACAGTGATATCATCATGAACGCCCATCGGATCAATCGGGGGGAATATCCGGTGATGGATAACAAGAGTCGGGATTTTTTTCTTCTGCCGCGTACGAATGCCAAAGCGGTATTGGAGGAAGTAGGGCGGCTGGTTTCGACCAAGATGCCGAACTATGTGCAGGCAAAGCCTTATGAAATACAGGTGTTGACGCCGATGCGTCAGGGAGAACTGGGAGTGGAACAGTTAAATCGACGGCTGCAGGAGATCCTAAATTCCGCTTCCCCTGATAAACGGGAGTACGAAGCCCATCATACACTTTTTCGGGAGGGGGATAAGGTCATGCAGATCAAGAATAACTATAAACTGGAATGGGCGATTCGGGATCCGTCGGGTTATTTTGAAGTGGAAAAAGGAATGGGGATATTTAACGGGGATATCGGCATCATACAGTCCATTGACCATTATGCGGAAGAGATCACGGTATGTATGGAGGATGAAAAGACGGTGGTTTATGGATTTAAGATGCTGGATGAACTGGAACTGGCGTATGCGATCACGATCCATAAAGCACAGGGAAGCGAATATCCGGCAGTGATCCTGCCGGTTTTAACCGGACCGAGAGTGCTGCTGCATCGGAATCTCCTTTATACGGCGATCACACGGGCAAAAAAATGTGTCGTCATTGTGGGGAACGGCTATAAGATTCATGAGATGGTAGACAATGCCGATGAACAAAAACGATATTCCGGACTGAAGCAGGCGATCGTAGAGACGGATATGAACGAAAGAAAGAGAGATGAAGCAACTGAAAACACTACCGATCATTGATTTGATCTATCCGAGAAGATGTCCGGTCTGTCACGATATCGTGACTCCGAATCCGGACAATGAACAGATATGCCCTGCCTGCCGGAAGCGGCTGCCGTATGTTACGGAACCGCGCTGTATGAAATGCGGAAAGCAACTGGAGACAGAAGAACAGGAATATTGTGAAGACTGTATCCGGATACCGAAACAATATGTCAGGGGATATCCGGTCTTTCATTATGAATCACCAGTACGGGAAAGCGTAGCGGCTTTGAAATATCATAATCGAAGAGAATATGCCGATTTTTACGCGGATGTGCTGTGGGATCAGTTTCATAAAGAATTTCTGAAACTGGATCTGGATGGTGTGATACCGGTTCCGCTGCACAGGCGGAAACAGAGGAGCAGGGGATATAATCAGGCGGAATGCCTTGCGGCGCGTTTGAGCAAGCGGCTGAATCTGCCCTGTTACACGGGGTTGCTGCTTCGGACGGCGTATACGACGCCGCAGAAAGACCTGAATGATAAAGAAAGAATGAATAATTTAAAAAAGGCTTTTTTCTTTCGTCAAAATGAGGTAAAATTAAAAAAAATCCTGCTGGTGGATGATATCTATACGACCGGCTCTACGATTGAGGCATGTACGGAGGCTTTGCATCAGGGCGGCGTATCGGATGTATATTATACCAGCATCTGTATCGGAAAAGGCTATATATAGAATGTAGGAGGTATGCACATGGAATTAAGGAATTGTAAACATTGCAATAAGATGTTTAACTATATCGGAAAGCCGATCTGTCCGTCTTGCGAAAAGGAACTGGAAGACAAATTTCAGGAAGTCAAGCAGTACATAAAAGACCATAAAGACGCTCCGATCAATATTGTGGCAGAAGAAAACAATGTATCGGTGAACCAGATCAAACGCTGGGTGCGTCAGGAGCGGTTATCGTTCGCGGATGCGTCCATGGTAGGACTGGAATGTGAAAACTGTGGGGCGCTGATCAAGATCGGCAGATTTTGCGAGCAGTGTAAGCTGAAATTACAGAACAATCTCTCCAGTGCGATTAAGCATGAGGAAGCCAAGCCGACGATCAAACAAAAGGAATCGGCAAGAATGCGGTTTTTGGACGGGAAATAAACAAAAAACAAATGAAGGGTTAGGAGAGAGGACATGGCTATAAAGATAATCATGTTGTTGGTCTTTTTTGCTGTCATGGTGACGGTGGGGATCTATGCGAGAAAAAAAGCAACAAATGTTAATGATTTTGTATTGGGAGGAAGAAGCGTCGGACCGTGGATGACGGCATTTGCCTTTGGAACTTCGTATTTTTCATCCGTGGTATTTGTCGGATATGCCGGTCAGTTCGGCTGGAACTTTGGATTGGCGTCCACATGGATCGGTTTGGGGAATGCGTTTATCGGTAGCCTGCTGGCGTGGGTGGTCTTAGGTAGAAGAACCAGAGTCATGAGCCAAAAGCTGGATTCTGCAACCATGCCGGAATTTTTTGGCAAACGGTATGACAGTCAGGCTTTGAAACTGGTTGCTTCCGCGATCTGTTTTATTTTTTTGATTCCCTATACAGCGTCCATCTATAAAGGGTTATCTCAGTTATTTGCGATGGCATTTGATATTCCGTATGCCGTATGTATTCTGACCATGGCGCTGCTGACCGGCGTCTATGTGATCTTGGGAGGATATATGGCGACGGCGATCAACGACTTTATTCAGGGCATCATCATGCTCGTCGGAATCGTTTTGGTCATTGCAGCCGTTTTGAACGGCAACGGCGGATTCTATGAGGCGATCCGCGAATTGGCGGAATGGGAAAGCGATGCAGCCGTTACCTTGGGACAAAAGGGAGCCTTTACATCGTTCTTTGGTCCGGATGTGATGAGTCTGTTGGGAGTCGTAGTCCTGACGTCGCTCGGAACATGGGGACTGCCGCAGATGGTACATAAATTTTATGCGATCAAGGATGAACGTGCGGTAAAAACCGGTACGGTCGTTTCCACCGTATTTGCCATTATCATTTCCGGCGGCTGTTATTTCCTCGGCGGGTTTGCGAGATTATTCGCAGATGCGGATATCTATGATGCCAACGGATCGGTTATGTACGACGCCATTGTTCCGGAAATGCTGTCTACGCTGCCGGATATCCTGATCGGAATCGTGATCGTTTTGGTGCTGTCTGCCTCTATGTCCACGCTGTCGTCTCTGGTCCTGACTTCCAGTTCGACCTTGACGCTGGACTTTATCAAAGGCGCGATCGTAAAAGATATGAAAGAAAAGACACAACTGATCATCATGCGCGTGCTGATCGCATTCTTTATTATATTATCCGTTGTGATCGCATTGAATCCTCCGACCTTTATCGCACAGCTTATGGGAATCTCGTGGGGAGCGCTGGCAGGCGCGTTTTTGGCGCCGTTCATGTACGGACTCTACTCCAAAAAGGTGACAAAGGCTTCGGTCTGGGCAAGTTTTGCTGTCGGAGTGGGGCTGACGGTATCAAATTTATTTTTCCATTTTATCGCATCGCCGATCAATGCGGGAGCGATCGCTATGGTGGCAGGACTGATCGTTGTGCCGGTCGTCAGCCTGTTTACGCCAAAAATGAAGCAGGAAGCGGTAGACGAGATTTTTGCCTGCTATGACCAGCAGGTAACGGTCACGGAAAAAACGTCGCTGCCGGAACAATAAAAAACGGACAAAAGCTGTTGAATCTTAAGATGGCTGCCGATAATAAATGTACGGACGCGGAACATGACGGGTATATGACATGTTCTGCGGAAACGGCATTTATGATCGGCAGTTTCTAGTTAATGGCAGAAACTATTTTTACGGAAAATCTAAAGTTAATGCGGAATCTGACGATAAATATTGTATAGAAGAATTATTTCAAGGAGGAAGGTGGCTATTATGCGTATAGATGCTTATAATCAAGTCAATCAGTTATACGGCGTAAGTAAGACCAGAAAAGCCGGCAAAGCAGGATATGCCGAAAGTACAAGTACCACGGATCAGGTATCTTTTTCTTCTATGGGTAAGGATATGCAGATTGCAAAGGCGGCGTTGGCAAATGTGCCGGATGTTCGTCAGGACAAAGTAGATGCTCTTAAAACCGCCATTCAGAATGGCACATATCATGTGAGCAACGAAAGTTTTGCAGAAAAACTGCTGTCAGCTTACGCAGCTCGTACCTTATAGGATGAAGGGAAAGGATAGGAGATATCGGCATGGCTAGTTTGATTGAGGAATTAATGGATGTTCTGGAGCAGGAATGCACCATATATGAGAATCTCTTTCGCGTATCGGATACCAAGACGCAGGCGATCATCAAAGGTGACATTGAACAGCTCCAGAAGATTACGGATGACGAGCAGAATGTGATTGACAAAGTGTTGGTGCTGGAAAAACGGCGCCAGACGATCGTGGATAATATCGCTGTGGTCCTGAATCAAAAAAACAAAGATATGACAGTCGCCGATATCATACGGGTGATGGAACATCAGCCGGAATATCAAAAACCACTCAGTGAGCTGCATCATCGTCTGAGGTCTGTGGTTATGCAGCTTCAGCAGGTGAATGCGCAGAATCGGGGCTTATTGGAAAACGCACTGGAAATGACGGAGTTCAATATCAATATTCTCCAAACCGCCGGTCAGGCGCCGGAAACCGCTAACTATGATAAAAAATCATATAGCGGCGACATGCTGGGCGTCGCACACAGCCAATTTGACAGTAAGAGTTGATTTGAAAATATCCGACAAGTTATGAGTAAAAAGGTTAGGAGATGAGCTTATGGCTGGAACAATGGGGAGAATGTATATTGGTACATCCGGATTACAGGCGAACCAAAATGCGATCAATACAACCGCACATAATTTAACAAACCTGAACACGGAAGGCTATTCCAGACAGCAGGTCTTGTTGAAAGACTTGGCTTATCAGAAGCTGGGTTATACAAAGACGGGTATCAATCAGACCGGATTAGGTACGAAAGTAGATCAGACCAGAACCACCAGAGATCATTTTCTGGATAATAAATACCGTCTGCAGAATGCCAGACAGACGTATTATTCTTCAAAAGCAGGCGTGATCTCAGAAGTGGAAGAGTTTTTCGGAGAAACGCAGGGCAGCACGTTTCAGGATTATATGAAGAATCTGTGGAATGCGATGCAGGAAGTGCAGAAAACCCCAAACGGTTTTGTGGAGCGGACGGCATTGGTGGCGACGGCAGGTTCTTTTATCGATCGTGCCAATGAAATATATTCCCAATTAGTCAATTATCAAAAAAGCCTAAATGATGAGATACAGGATCAGGCAGACGAAATCAATCGACTCGCAAAAAAAATATATGACCTGAATCAGCAGATCATGAAATATGAGGCAGGAGATCTTGAAGCAGCCAACGATTACCGAGATGCAAGAAATCAGGCGCTGGATGAACTGTCATCTTTGATCTCCATAGAGATTCGGGAACAGCCAAACGGTACAGTGAACGTATATGCAGAAGAGCATCTCTTGGTATCGGATGACCGCACATTTGACATCGCCACGAGACCGGTGGAAGAAGGATCCGATCTGTTGACGGTCTACTGGAAAGCGGATGATACCGACGTGTTTAATTTAAAGCGGATCAGTGTTGCAGGTGATAATTCGGATGCCGGTTCATTGAAAGGTCTGCTGTCTGCACGTGGTGATTATACACCGGATTATACGGATATTCCGTTGCGGGAGAATTTCGGGACGGAAGCGGATTATCAGAGTGCATTGCTGAATTATAACCGGACGTTGAGCAACCGGGATGTCTCCGCTTTGATCGCCCAGTTTGACCAGTTGATTCACGGAATGGTGACGCAGATCAACGATGTTCTTTGCCCGAATACGACTGTGACGGACATCAACGGTAATACCTATACGATCTTGGATACGGAGCGGGCAGGCAAAGGATTCGGAGACGGAAATGAAGTACAGGGTACGGAATTGTTTAGCCGTAAAGGATATGAGCGGTATCGGGAAGAGACGATCACGGTACTGGATGAGAACGGAACGCCGCAGACAAAGACAGTCATGGTATATAACGAAGAAGATCCGAATGATTATTATTCTCTGTATACGCTTGGGCAGATCACAGTCAATGATGTATTGGTGAAAAATCCGGCATTACTGCCTTTGACCAAGATCAACGGGGAAGAATATCAAAATGTCGCGGATGATCTGTTGGAATTATGGAACAAAGATTTTGCGACCTTGGATCCGAATACGCTGGTTCCGAATGACTACAACAATTATTATGCCACCATGGTTGGTGATTACGCCAATAAAGGATACACATATCAAGGAATTGCCGATAAACAGGCGGTCATGGTCAATGAAGTGAACAATCAGCGGCAGGAGGTCGTGGGAGTGGCATCAGACGAAGAATTGACGAATCTGATACGCTATCAGCACGCATACAACGCATCCTCCCGATATATCACGGTGGTTGCGGAAATGATTGAGCATATAATCGAAAAACTGGGAGCATAGAGACAGCAATAAAAAGATAAAGGATGTGAGAGAATGGCAGCGACTTTTTTAGGGTTGAATACGACAAGATCGGGACTGAATTATTATCAGGCATCGATCAATACGACGGCGCATAATATTTCCAATGCGGAAACCGAAGGATATTCCAGACAAAGCGTGATCAGCCGGGCGTCGAATGCAGTACGTTTGGGAACATCCGCAGGTATGCAGGGAACAGGAGTTACGATTACAGGCGTCGAGCAGATCCGGAATCCGTACTATGATATCAAGTATTGGAGAAACAACAGTATGCGGGGAGAATATTCCAGCAAATATGATTATTCATATGAGATCGAGACCTATTTTAACGAAATGAACTCTGCCACGGGTTATACTACTTTGCTGACACAGTTACAGAATTCGATGAAAGATCTGGCAGACGATCCTTCCAGTGCAACCACGAGAGTGCAATATGTAAACGATTTCCAAAGTTATACGGAATTGTTTAACGAGATGGCAACCAATCTTCAGGATACACAAAAGAGTATCAATGATGAGATCGTGGTGCGGGTGGATGAGATTAATTCCATCGCCAAGGAGTTGTTTGCACTGAGTGATCAGATTACAAGTATCGAACTGCGCGGAGGGAATGCGAATGATTTGCGGGATCAGCGGCTTCTGTTGATCGATCAATTATCTGAGATCGTCAACGTAACGACGCAGGAGACGCCGATTTTGGCGGCGGACGGTCATGATTCGGGCGCCACCCGCTATACGGTATGGATTGACGGAGCCTTGCTGGTGGATGATTTACAGTATCGCCAATTAATGGCAGTTCCGAGGGATGAAAAAGTAAATGAAACGGATATCGACGGACTGTATGAATTATCATGGAGGAATACCGACGGAACCGCAGGTGACGATTTTGATCTGAACAGCCCGACTTTGGTAGGCAAACTGGCAGGTCTGCTGGCGGTCAGGGATGGAAATAACAATCATGGATTTGTTGGAAAAGTGACAGGAAGCGGTATGGGCGCGGACGGTCCGACGGTAACGATGGAAACCGACAAAGCGTTTTATGTAAATGACCTGAATATTGCGGCGGAAGGCAAGATCACCATACAGGGCGTGGATTATTATTACGATTATTTTGAAACGACATATAATAACGAAACCGGAGAGATTACCGGATATACATTCCATAATCTAAAGATACTGTCGGAGGACGGAGTCACGCAACAGCCTGCGGATCCTGCAACTATCACTGCCGGAGTAACGGCAAGGATCGGAAATAACGTAGATTTTCAGGGAGTTCCATACTGCATGTCGAGATTAAACGAGTTTGTGCGCAATTTTTCCCGCCATATCAACGATTTGTGCAGCTCCGGAGTGGATGCAAACGGTGAAGCAGGTTTAGATATGCTGAATATGGTGGATGTGAACGGGAACAGCCTGAATCTATCCGCAACGACCGGTGATACCGGTTTTTCTTCAAAGGGAGTGTCTTATTATCGGCTGAATGCCCTGAACTGGGATATTCACCAAGAAGTGATGGAAGATCCGAATAAAGTAGTGGTTTCCAAACAGCGAGCCATTGAACAGGGAAATGTGGAAGATTGTGAGATTCTGTCGGCAATTCAGGATAGTTTGACCAGTACGACGATATTTAAACAGGGGAGTCCGAGCCAATATTTGGAATCCATCATTTCCACCTTAGGCGTTCAGACAAAAAAGTGTAAAGTATCCATGGAACATCAGGATAATATAGTGTACAGCATCAACCAGCAGAGGATGTCGGAATCCAGTGTGGATTCCAATGAAGAAGCATCCAGTCTGATCATACAGCAAAACGGTTACAACTTATCATGTAAAGTGATGTCCGTATTGGATGAAATCTATGACAAACTGATCAACGGAACCGGAGTTTAGGAGGGATAGGATATGCGTGTTACAAACCAGATGATTAGCAACAATTCCTTACGGAATTTGCAGACCAGTACAAGAAAAGTAGATACCTTGATTCAGCAGTTGACATCCGGGCAAAAGATTCAGCGCGCCAGTGAAGATCCGGTCGTCGCCGTCCGGGCGTTAAAGCTGCGCAATACCGTAGCCCAATTACAGCAGTTCAAGGAAAAAAATATTAAGGACGCCGAATCATGGATGGAATTGACGGAAAATTCCATTACAAATATCTCAAATTATATCGAGTATATGTCCGGTTATTGTACGCAGGGTTCTACGGACTCTTTTAACAACACGGACCGTTTGGCAATCGCGGAGACGATTCGTTCTTATAAAGATATGATCTATTCGGAAGGCAACGCAACGTTTGCGGGCAGATATATTTTTTCCGGATATAAGACCGATACCAGTCTGGTATTCAATGCGGCGGATGCACCAAAGTATTCGTATTCGATCACGGAAAACCTGAGCAGCAGCGATATTGATATCAAGACCGTGACCGTCAATGAAGTAGATCCGGAGGATTTGGATAAATATCTGAATAACACGCTGACTTATGGAACGGATGCGTATCCGGAACAGCAGACGGTATATCGGTTGCGGCTCGCGTATAGCGGGCTGTCGGAAGGGGAGGTGCCGTCGATCACCTATACGGGGGCTGACGGAGCGGAACATACGGTCAACGTGACTTCTACCTTAAACAGCACGCAGTCCAAAGAATACTATAAAGATCTGGGGGATGATGAAGTACGTTACATCCCGGAAACCGGCGAGGTGGTATTCGGAAAGAATATTTATACGGAACTTCAGGGTGTGGAGGATATCAGTGTCAATTACACAAAAGATACGTTCCAGAAGAACGATTTACGCCCGGAACATTATTTTAACTGTGTACAGACAAATAAGGAAACCGGTGAAACGGTCGATTTTGAGATCACGGATGACGACCAGAATATTGAATATGAGGTCAACTTCAATCAGAAGATCCGGGTGAATACTAGAGGCAGGGATTTGATCACACATGATATGGGACGTGCGATCGAAGAACTGGCAAGCAAAGTCGAAGAAGTGGATGATGCGGAAAAACGACTGTCGCAGCTAAAGGCGTTACTGGATAATCCGAAGTATGCGAATGATCCTGCGGCTGTCGAACAGATACAATATATGATTTCGGATGCGGAAAACGAATGCAAGATGAAGAATCAGGAGATGCAGAATCTGTTTAATCGCCACATTAAGATCTTTCAAGACTTCCAGACGGATGTGACTTCCCTACAGTCCGATTCGGGTGCCAGAACTGCAAAATTGGATATGATCAAATCCAGAGTGGCAGACCAGTATACGAATTTTAACGATCTGATGTCAGCGAATGAAGAAGTGGAATATGAAGATAAGGCGATTGAGTTTTCCTCTGCTGCGGTCGTGTATAATGCGGCGCTTCAGGTGACCGGCAACGTATTGCAGAAGACATTATTGGATTTCATTTAAGAGAAGGAGAGATAAATTATGGTAGCACAAACAAGATTTTTTGGGGAAGTTACGATCGATGACGATAAGATACTGAACTTTCCGAACGGTATTATCGGATTCGAACATATGCGCAAATTTGCCATTATCTATGATATAGATAAAGGGTCTGATACGGCGGTCCGCTGGCTGCAGTCCATGGAAGATCCTTATTTAGCCATGCCGGTGATCGAACCGTTTGCGATTTTGGATGAGTATAATCCGATCATTGAAGATTCAATATTAGAAACGATCGATAATCCGAAGGATGAGGATATGGTTGTGCTGTTGACCCTGATTATTTCAAAAGACGTCACGAAGGTGACGGCAAACATGAAAGCGCCGATCGTGATCAATTCTGCCACCTGTAAAGGCGGACAGATCATTGTTGAAAATCAGGACTATGATGCAAAGTTTAACGTATATGATGCGATTCAAAAACGGAAGGCGGGTGAGTGATTATGTTAGCATTATCCAGAAAACAAAATGAATCGATTGTAGTAGGAAATGATATCGAGATCACCGTCTTAGAGATTAAAGGGGAACAGGTAAAAATTGGGATCACTGCGCCGAAGACTATTCCGGTTTACCGAAAAGAATTGTATGTGCAGATAAAAGATGCCAACAAAGAGGCGATCGAACAGGCAAATGCGATCGAGGATTTAAAGGGGTTGTTGTAAAACAACTCCTTTCAATCGTTTTTTTCATACCAAATATTTGAAAAAAAGAAAAAATGTGTTAAGATATTCATGAATGTAGTCGATATAGTAGTTAGCGGTAGCTTTATATACTATTTTATTGAAGGAACAATAAGACAGAGATTCACATGGAGGTGAAAGATATGGGAATTGGTGGAATCGAATCAAGTGTAGCATCCAGCAGCATCCGTAATATCAATACAAAAACGGCTACGCCGGAAGTTACAAGCGTACAGACTACTACTCCGGTTGCGGAGACATATGTACGGGTAGCAAAGCCAACACAGAGTGGTAACAGTAACAATAACGGGAACGGGACCGCATATCCGGAAGAGCAGGAACAGATGCTCGGAGAAGGTGTTCCGATTCAGGAAGTATCAAAGGAGAAAGTGGAAAATGCTCTCCGTGATATCAACACAAAGATACGTCCGACACACACCGAATGTCAGTTTTCTTATCATGAGGCGACAAAGCGGATTTCAATTAAGGTTTTGGATCAGGCGACCGGAGAGGTGATCCGCGAGATACCGCCGGAGAAGACGTTGGATATGATCGCAAAGACATTGGAATTGGCGGGTATCCTAGTGGATGAAAAGAGATAGGAGGGATTGTTATGACAATGCGAATGACCGGCTTGGTGTCCGGACTGGATACGGAAACCATTATCAGCCAGTTGATCAGTGGACATAAAACAAAAGTAGAGAATGCCCAACAGGAGCAGAAAAAGCTACAGTGGAAAAAAGAGGCTTGGTCTTCTTTAAATACAAAGTTAAAGAATTTCTATACGGGTGCGTTGAGTAAGTTTCAATCTGTCAGCACCTACAAGGCAAAGAAAGTTGAGGCTTCGAACAATTCCAAGATTACGGTAAAATCCAGCAACAACGCAGTGACCGGATCGCATACGATTTCGGTGAAACAGGTTGCCCGTTCCGCGTATCTGACGGGTGCCGATCTGCGTGGAAAAGCCTATAAGTCAACCACATATCATGCGGCGGACGATGCCAATGTGCAGGTGAGTGATCTGCGTGATGCAAAAGGTTATGCAGTAGATCTGAACGGCAAGAGCTTTGATGTTTCGTATACGGTTACCAGAGAAGACGGTTCAGAAGAGACAGTCACCGAAACGATCACTGCTCAGGTTGGCGCTGACGGCACTTTACAGAGCATGATCGATAATATGAATCAGTCGCTGAAAGAAAAAGGCATTGATATGGAAGTATCGTACAATGCCGCAAAGGGTGCTTTGCAGTTCGTCAACAATACGGCGGAAGCGGAAAAAGATGCCGAAGGTAATGTGACCGGCTATAAAAACGGCGTAGATTACACATTAACGGCTACTGATTCAGAGTCGGCAAAAGCCCTTGGCATCAGCGAAAAGGGTGTGGTTGTCAGCAAGCAGTTGTCCGATCTTGGCGAGAATATCCTGACGATGAATAACGCGTACAATACCGAGAGCGTGTCAGACACGGAAGCGGCGGTTACGGGTTCGACGAAGTTGACGGATATGGGGATTGCAAACGGCACGACGTTTACACTGAAAGTCGGACAGGGCGCCGATGCCAAAGAATATACCTATACGATCGATCAGACGACGACACTTTCCAGCTTGGCGGCTCAATTCTCAAAGATGGGCGTAACGGCAAGTTACGATCAGAAGCAGGGACGTTTCTTTATCAACTCAACGGAATCCGGAGAGGCGTTCGATTTTGAACTGACAGCCAGCGATGAAAATGCCCTTTCGGTCTTAGGATTGGATGCCGGTTCTTCGACAAAGGTGGATGCGCAGGATGCGATCATCGTATATAACGGTGCCACCTTCCAACAGTCCTCTAATGAATTCAGTCTGAACGGATTGAATTTCACGGTGAATGATGTGACGGAAGTAGAAGATGCAAACGGCAGGATGAAAGACGAACCGATCAAACTTACGGTTTCAAATGATACGGATGCGGTCTATAATGCGATCAAGGACTTTGTAAAAGAGTACAATGACCTGATCAAAGAGATGAACGCTCTTTACAACGCAGATAGTGCAAAAGAATATAATATGCTCTCCGATGACGATAAGGAAGCAATGTCGGATGATGAAGTCAAGGAATGGGAAGACAAGATCAAAGCCTCATTGCTTCGCCGTGACGATACCATCAGCGGTTTTCTGTCTACGATGCGTAGTACATTGAATAAATCCATTACCTATACGAATTCGGACGGTACGACGAAGCGGTATTCTCTTGCCAGCTTCGGAATCACAACTGGTAAGTGGAACGAGTACGGCATGCTCCATATCGAAGGCGATGCGGATGATGCGGAATATGCGGATATGGATAACAAGCTGCGTGCCGCCCTTGAAGAGAATCCGGATGCACTGATCGAGACGCTGACGCAGCTAGGAAAAGATTTGTATAGCAGTTTCCAAAAGACATATATCAAATCTTCGGACTATAAGAGTTCCATGAGCTTCTTTGAAGATAAACTGATGGATAAAGAGATCAAAGATTATGATACCAAGATCAAACAGCTTCAGGACAAGATGAACAAAGCGGAAGACCGGTATTATAAGCAGTTTGGCAAGATGGAAGCCGCCATGGCGCAGATACAGGCGAACTCATCCAGCCTTTCCGGCTTCTTTGGCTAAATGATGAACAGGTTGAGGTGGACGACATATGGTAAGTAATGCTGCAAAAGCATATGGTGCAAGAAAAGTAGAGACGGCATCTCCGGCGGAACTGACGTTGATGTTATATGAAGGCGCGATCAAATTCTGCAATATCGCAATGGGAGCGATCGAGAACAAAGATTACGAGAAGGCGAACCGGAATATTCAGAAGGCGCGGAATATCGTGGTCGAGTTACAGACGACCTTAAATCACGATTATAAAGTAGCGGAAGAGTTTGACGTGATCTACGATTATATCTTTCGCACGTTGGTTCAGGCGAATATGAAAAAGGATACGGAGATTTTGGAAGAAGCGTTAAACCAGCTTCGGGATATGCGGGATGTGTGGAAACAGGTCATGCGGACGGCAAAGGATCCGAGGATGTAACGGATGGAAAGGGATAGGGCATGAAAGATGTTTCAAATTATCTGACGATACTGGAAGAATCGCTGACTAAAAAAGTATCGGTGCTGCAAGCCTTATTGGAGGCATGCCGTCGGCAGACGGAACTGGCGGAGGCGGATGCTTTTGACTTGGATGCGTTTGAAGCGACATTAGACGAAAAGGACGCTCTGCTCAATCAGTTGGAAGAACTGGATCATGGATTTCATTCGGTATTTCAGGAGATTGAGACGGAAGTGAAGCAGAATCGGGATCGTTATGCGGCGAACATACAGACGTTGCAGCAGTTGATCCGGAAATGCACCGATATGAGTGTGGAGATTCAGGCGGTCGAGGAACGCAACAAGGCAAAACTGGAAGTGAAATTTGCAACACAGCAGAAAGAACTGCGGCAGATCAAGACGACCAGTAAGGTGGCAAGCACATATTATAAGTCCATGTCGAACACCCAGACGGCGGATTCGTATTTTCTGGATCAAAAAAAATAAAAAAATTAAAATTAGGTATTAAGTATCGGAAAAACCATCCGATATATATAATACAAGGGTTGAGAAACCTGAAACTAATCACGACGCGAAAG
The DNA here is from genome assembly GCA_947589305.1 of uncultured Lachnospiraceae bacterium. GTDB lineage: Bacteria > Bacillota > Clostridia > Lachnospirales > Lachnospiraceae > CAG-632. The sequence goes on along the minus strand of CANQAP010000003.1, from coordinate 87,142 downwards.
CGTTAGTACATGGTGCAGGGACGCGCCATTATATTCAAGGAGGAATTATTATGGTAGTACAACACAATTTGCAGGCAAACAACACAAACAGAATGCTGGGACAGAATGTCAAGGTAGTTAAGAAGTCTTCTGAGAAGTTGGCTTCCGGCTACAGAGTAAACAGAGCAGCAGATGATGCAGCAGGACTTTCTATTTCAGAGAAGATGAGAGCTCAGATTCGTGGTCTGAATCAGGCAGTCAGCAACGCAGAGGATGGTATTTCCCTAATCCAGACTGCAGAAGGTAACATGAACGAGATGCACTCTATCCTTCAGAGAATGGAAGAGCTGGCAGTTAAGGCAGCCAACGATGTCAATGAGTCAGAAGATCGTACTACGATTCAGGATGAAATGGATCAGTTGGATGAAGAGTTAAAGGCAATCGCTTCTCGCGCGAAGTTCAACGGTAAGGAACTGAAGTCCTTCACAGGATATCTTCAGATTGGTGCTAACAATGGCGACGAGATGAAGATTACCGTAAAAGTTAACGTAACGTTAGCTACAAAGAGCGTAGGCGCACATTCTACTGCTAGCAAGACAATTTCCGCTGTACAGAAAGCAATCAAAGATGTATCCGCTCAGCGTTCTAAATTGGGTGCTGTTCAGAACCGTTTGGATTATACGGTGAACAACTTGCAGAACTATGCTGAGAACCTGACAGATGCTGAATCTCGTATCCGTGATACCGATATGGCTTCTGAAATGGTTAACTACAGTAAATCACAGATTGTACAGCAGGCTGCACAGTCTATGTTGGCTCAGGCTAATCAGTCTAACCAAGGTGTATTATCATTACTTCAGTAATCACATAAGATTATTGCAAATAGGGCTGGCCCTTTGGGTCAGCTTTATTTGTATCTAGGGATATTGAGAAGAGCGGAGAAATGAACATGAACGATCAGGCAAAACAGTTATTATTGGCACATATACAGGAATTATCAGACCTTTACTATCAGAATCGGGCGGGTGAGGGAAGTGAAAAATTAAAAGAATTGATACGGGAGCTGACCACATTTGCACCGACGCTGTCACAGGACAGGCAGCAGGAGTATATGATGGCGTTAAAGAGCGTGATGGAAGCGATGGAACTTCAGGATTATGTCCTGCTTGCAGATGTCCTGTCGTTTGACATCGCAGATGCCTTTCTTGCCGAAGAATGATAAGATTACAGGAAATAAGAGGTGAATCCATGTCCATTTATGAACAAAATCTGATGAAATTAGAAGAGATACGTCCGGAACTGTATGAGGCGCTTCAAGCATGGGAACCGCAGGGAGATCCGCTTACGGTGCTGGTAGGCGACGCTCTGGACGGTGAAAAATTCCTTGCGGTCCTAGACGGCGAAACCGTCATACCGTTAGGAAGCACCTATCATCCGTCGCATGAAGCGAACCGGTTTGCGGATCAATTTGAAGAAAAATGGGGAGACAGCGCCGTTGTTTTGTTTGGAATGGGACAGATCGAGGTTGTGAGGACTCTCTGCTCGGAAGACTGCCCGATGAATAAGTGTATTGTGTATGAACCGTCGGTCGAGATCTTTCGTAAGGTGCTGGAAGAATACGACATACGGGAACTGATCGAAGATTCCAAGCTCATGATTTTCGTGGAAGGGCTAAACGGAGACCGGTTAGAAAAGCTGTTATATGAAGAAATCAATTATCATAACTGGCGGCTGCATCGTTTCGTCAGTTTGTCAAAATACAAATCTCTGTTTCGTGAATCCTTTCAGACCGTGTGTACCGTTTACGAACGCATGATGAATAATTATGAAGCGGAAATGAATACCCTGATCATATTGGCGCAAGTAGGTCTGCAGAACGAGATTCAGGCACTTCGCTGGATGATGGATGCAAAGGCATTGGACAGCCTGCAGGACGTGTTCCCGAAGGATGTTCCGTATATCGTGGTGGCGGCGGGACCGTCCTTGGAAAAGAACGTCGATGTTTTAAAGCAGGCAAAGGGCAGAGCGGTCATTGTCGCGGTCGATACGGCATTGAATTTTCTCTTGGAGCGGGGTATTGTACCGGATATCGCATGTACCGTGGATGCCAGAAAGGAACTGGTTCATTTTACACGGCAGGAATTAAAAGGGATGCCAATGTTGATCTCTACGGATTCCAATTATAAGGCGTTGGAATTAGTAGAAGATTTCATGCCGATTTATCTGTCTACGACCAGCGATTTTATCCAGCGGCTCTTTCGGGATCGGGGGCATCAGGTAGATTTTTTTGACGGAGGCGGCTCGGTTGCGACGGTTTGTTTTCAGATCGGCGTAAATCTGGGATTTAAGACCATTATTCTGATCGGACAGGATCTTGCCTTTACGGATACGAAAGCGCACGCAGGTATGGGAACATTGACGGAACAGGATCTGCCGTTTCACCTGATGGCGGTCGATGCGTACAATGGCGGAAAAATCATGACGCGTTCGGATTTCAAAAGCTACATTGATTGGTATAATTTAAAGATTCCGGAATTAAAGGAACAGACGGTGATCAATGCGACCGAAGGCGGTGCAAAGCTAAACGGCGCGGTACAGATGACACTGCAGGAAGCAGTTGATACCTATTGTAAGAAAGAATGCGATGTCAGAGCTTTGTTAGACCAAGTGCCGACAGTATGGGACAGTATGGAAGAAAAGGCGGATCTGTATTGGGAAATCAAGGATATGTATCTGTTTTTCAAAAGCCTCCGGCGGAAATTAAAGGACGGTATTGGTTGGACGCAGCGGGCGGTCTTTTTATTAAAACGGGGAAATTATCAGGCGAGTGAACTGAGAGCCATCGATAAAAAATTGGACGCGATCACGCAGATGGTAGCGGAAAAAGAAGGTATGCTGATGCTGGTCAAGCGTATGATCGAAACGGACATCACTTTAAATGACGATCTGTTGGAGGCAGATGAAAATCTGGAACAGGAAAGCATCCGCCTGTATGGGAAGATGCAGACTTATTTAGAGGGATTATTGGGTGCGGTAGAGGAACTGCTGCCGACATGGAATGCGGTCATGCGACAGATCAACGATACCTATGGATTTGAATAAAAGCCGCAAGGAGAGTACCGGTATGGAAGAAATTCTGAGAGATTTATATTGGAAGAATGTGGAGACTATGGATGCGATCCGAGAGTTGGTCCGTGCGGTCCGGATTCAGAATCCGCATAGAATGGTCACGCAGATGTCGAAAGTCACGGCTTGTCTGACAGGCAGCCTCTCAGAGTTTGCACAAGGATACCCATATCTACAGTCCGGAGGCTTGCCGTGGGAACAGGAAGCACTCTTATCCGAGATGAAGCAGATCGCGAAGGCACAGGAAGAACAGGATTTTGTATTAATGGCGGATTTTTATGAGCAGTTACTACTGCCGTCTCTACAGGATATGCAGAATGCCATTTTGGCATTAGAGATCCCGATCATACGGGAGGAATGGCTGACACAGAATCTGTCGGCATTGGGGATACAGGATCCTCGACTGGCGGGTGCGATACGCCGTTATCCATCCGATGCGGCATCTGTCAAGGATGACAGTACGAAGTATGCACTGGAACCGACTACGATCGGCTGTTTCACGTTAGCGGTCGCATCCGGTACGGACAGACGCTATCTTTGCAGCAATGTTAACCCGATCGAGGAGGCACGGCTGTTCGCGGAGCGGGTTTACCGTTTGGAAGAGGAGCGGTATCTGGTGATCGGCTGGGGTATGGCGTATCATATTCGGGAACTGCTCCGGATGTATCCGGAGATGGATCTGGTCATCGTGGAGCCGGATATCGGGATTTTATATCATTCGTTGTCCTGTCAGGATGCACGGGATATCTTGGAACACGTCCGCATTTTATGGAAGCCGGATTGGCGCCGGATCGGCAGCGATCTCAGGGAAAACCGGGAATTGGTGTGTTGGGAACCGGAATTGTTCTGTTTTCAGGAGGCGGACATCCGGAAACAGTTTTCGGACATTCTTTACCGAAAAGCGGCGATCGAGGATGTGGAGCGGTTGTTTTACCAAAATACCAGAGAGAACATCCGAAGCTGCGACGGGTATGTGGATGCACTGCGACCGATGATCGAAGGAAAACGGGTGGTAATCGCAGCCGGCGGTCCGTCATTGGATAAGAATCTGGATCAGTTAAAAGATAAACCGGATGATGTGATTCTGATCGCAGTCGGAACCGTATTCCGGCAGTTGCTGACAAAAGGGATACCGATTGATTATGTGATTGCTTCGGATGTGCAGATGTTTCCACAAATTGAAGGGTTGGAACGGCAGACGATTCCGTTTTTGTTGTTGGCAAGTGCGGACCGGAGAGTCAGCCGACGGTATCAGGGTAAAACATATCTGATCTGTCAGCAGGGATATTCTTATGCTGCGGAGTATGCCAAAGCACAGGGATATACATGTTATGACAGCGGCGGATCGGTTGCCACACTCGCACTGGATGTGGCGATCCGGATGAGGGCGGCATCCATTGCCTTTGTCGGTTTGGATTTGGCACTGGATGGAACCCGTTATCATGCGACCGGAACCCTGCAGGAGACATTGCCGGATTTTGGATATGAGAAGGTCGAAGGGATCGACGGAGGCAAAGTCAGCAGCAGTAAGGCGTTTATCCGTTACCGACTATGGATGGAACGGCGGATCACACAGCCGGATGTGACCATGCCGGTGGTCGATGCGACGGAAGGCGGAGCAAAAAAGAAAGGATTTACCGTGATGACGCTGCACGACTGGCTGCACGGGAAAGATGACACGGAATCTTGAGATACAGGCAATACAGAATGAAAGAGGAGATACGATGAGAGAATTTCAGATCGGAAACAGAATGATCGGTCCTTCACAGCCGCCGCTCGTGATCGCGGAGATCGGCATCAATCATGAAGGCAATCTGGAAGTGGCAAAAGAAATGGTGGATGCCGCAGCGAAAGCCGGAGCGGAAGTGGTCAAGCATCAGACACATATCGTGGAAGACGAGATGGCGGATGCCGCGAAGAAGGTGATTCCGGGGAACGCGGATGTATCCATTTACGAGATCATGAAACGGTGTGCATTGACGGAAGAGGAAGAGACGGAATTGAAGCGGTATGTGGAAGAAAAAGGCATGCTCTTTATCAGCACACCGTTTTCCAGAGCGGCAGCGGACCGTTTGGAGCGGATGAACGTACAGGCGTATAAGATCGGCTCGGGAGAGTGTAATAATTATCCGTTGATCGAACATATTGCAAGATTCGGGAAACCGGTGATCCTTTCGACCGGGATGAATGATATCCCGAGTGTGCAAAAGGCGGTGGGTATTTTGGAACGCTGTCAAGTGCCATATGCCTTATTGCATTGTACGAATTTGTATCCGACGAAGCCGGAATGGATTCGCTTGGGAGCCATGACACAGTTGCAGGAAGCGTTTCCAAACGCGGTGATCGGTTTATCGGATCATAGCCTGAATAACAATGCCTGTTTGGCGGCGACGGCATTGGGCGCGTGCATTTTGGAACGACATTTTACCGACAGTAAATATCGTTCGGGTCCGGACATTATCTGCTCCATGGACGGTGCGGAACTGGCAGCTTTGATTCAGGGCAGCCGTGAGATCGCCATGATGCGGGGCGGTGTCAAGCAGGCGTTGCCGGAGGAACAGGTAACGATTGATTTCGCTTTTGCGACCGTGGTTGCGATTGCCGATATTCAGGCAGGCGACACGTTTACCATGGATAATATCTGGGTAAAAAGACCGGGGACCGGAGAGATTCCTGCAGTTGATTTCGAGAAGATATTGGGAAAGACGGCGAGCCGTGCGATTCCAAACGGCACACAGTTAATCTGGGGAGATATACAATGAAGAGAAAAATCGTATTTTTGACAGGTACGCGGGCGGATTACGGAAAAATCAAATCGCTGATCCGTGTCGTCGAGGATTCGGATGAATTGGAAGCCTATATATTTGCGACCGGCATGCACATGCTGTCCAAGTACGGCAGTACCTATCAGGAGATCATCAAGGACGGGTATCGGAATCTCTACACTTATATTAATCAAAGCGGACGGATGGGCATGGATATCATCTTAAGCAATACGATTCTGGGCTTTGGTAATTATATTGCCGAGCAGCAGCCTGATGCCATCATCGTACACGGCGACCGGTTGGAAGCATTGGCAGGAGCGATTGTCGGAGCGTTTAACAATATCAAGGTAATCCATATCGAAGGCGGGGAGATCTCCGGTACGATCGATGAATCCATCCGTCACGCCATTACAAAATTTGCGCATTATCATTTGGTGGCGAACGAGACGGCGAAAAAAAGGATCATGCAGTTGGGAGAGTCAGAGGAAAATATCTTTGTGTTTGGTTCGCCGGATATCGATGTCATGCTCTCGGATTCCCTGCCTCCGCTTTCAGAGGTTCAGGCATATTATGAGATTCCGTTTGAACGATACGGGATTTTCATGTATCATCCGGTCACGACCGAGGTGGACGCTCTGCCGCAAAAAGTCGTTCAGGTCGTCGATGGTCTGATCGCTTCCCACCGTCAGTTCGTCGTGATCTATCCGAACAATGATAACGGTACGGATATCATCTTACGGGAATTAGGGCGTTTGCAGGGAAATCCGAATTTCAGACTGATACCGTCCATGCGGTTTGAATATTTTCTGACGCTGCTGCGGGGAGCGGATGTCATGATCGGCAATTCCAGTTCCGGCATACGGGAGAGCGGCGTTTATGGCATTCCGACAGTCGATATCGGGAGCCGTCAGAGCGGACGTTACGACAGGACCCGCGCATCACATATCCTGCATGTGGAAGAAGATGCGGAAGCAATCCGTTCGGCAATCGAACAGGCGGAGCGGATGGAATGCCAGCCGAGTTCGGAGTTCGGGAAAGGGAACAGTACGGAGATTTTTTCCGGGATCATCCACGGAACGGATATCTGGTCCTGTCAGGTACAAAAACAATTTGTGGATAGGGGATTTTAAGGAGTATTTATGTATAAAGGAAAACGGATTTTAGCGGTCATTCCGGCACGCGGAGGAAGCAAAGGGATCAAAAAAAAGAATATCAGACCTCTGTGTGGCAAACCGTTGTTGGCATATTCCGTAGAAGTGGCATTGGAGTGCGACTATGTGGATTCCGTCTTGGTGTCTACGGATTCCGAGGAGATCGCTGCCTGTGCCAGACAATACGGGGCGGACGTTCCGTTTTTAAGACCGGCGGAACTGGCAACGGACGAAGCAAAGACGATTGATGTATTGCTGCATGGAATCGCAGAATTAAAAAGAAGGGGACAGATCTTTGACTATTTATTGCTGTTGCAGCCGACCCAGCCGATCCGGACGAGCCGGCAGCTTGCGGAAGCGATCGAGAGGATAGTGGATTCCGGCGCCGCTTCTTTAGTCAGTGTCTGTCCGGTGGAAGAGCATCCGATTTTGATGCGCACACTGGATCAGGAGGGAAGACTGATTCCGATTTTGGCGGGAGGCAGCACGGTCAGGAGACAGGATTTTCCGACAGTCTATAAGGTAAACGGTTCGATCTATCTGAACCGGATCGATGAAGGGCTGAATGAACATACAAGCCTGAATGATAATGAATATCCGTATATTATGAGCCGGGAAGATTCCGTGGATATCGATACGCCCGATGATTTTATGAAAGCGGAAGAAATCATGAAGAAAAAACTAAAGTCAGGAGGACGAAAGGATGAAGAAAGCGATTGAAGAGGCATTGATGCGTGAGGATCACGAGGCGGCACTAGAGGCGATCAGACAGTATGAGCAGGTGCATCCACAGGATTTTGACCTCTATTCCTATTATATCTCGTATCATCTGATACAGGGGGATGCCGATACGGCAATGCAGTATGCAAAACAGGCGGTTTCTCTGAATCCGTTCGATATCGAGGCAAACTATAACTATGCGGTGTGTGCGGAACTGGTAGGGGATTTAAGTGGTGCGTACGCCTATTATATCCGGACGAATCATTTTCAGAATACCTATCAGACCGTTGTTGTGGAAAGAGCGGAATTAATGAGCAAAGTCGAAGAATTGCATGCGGCGTTGGTTCAGGAGGGGTTGAACAGTGAGATCGACTATGCGGATGCAAGATTTGAATATGCCGTGCGGGATCCGTTTTGGAGAAGCGGGGCACCGCTGGTGGGATCCATGATCACGGATACCAATCGGCAGATGTATTTTGTCGGACGGTATCATAGTTGGCATGATGCGTATTTTCTTGCAAAAGCGAACCGGGATATTTTTCATACCAAATGTGCCATCCTGCCGGTGGATAGTCTCTCGACCAGTTATCAGGTGGAACCACGGGAAGGAGAAACGCTGCTGGTTCCGATCATATTAGTGCCGGATTTGGATAATACGACGGGAAATACGATCCGAGACCGGGAAGGGATACCGGAAGCGGTATTTGGAGATAACGCGGTTTGCCGCTATCTCTATCTTCCGGTAGAGAAAAAGGCGGATTTTGAGACGACATATCCTGCGGTATTCTGTAGACCGATACCGTTACGTCAGAAACGGACGGCGGGGAGAAAGCGGCTGGTACTAAACATTTTCTTGGATAGTTTTAATGAGATTGCGGTCAAGAGATATGGCTGGGAACGTGTCATGCCGCATACCAAGGCATTTTTTGAGAACGGACTGACCTGTAACCAGTATTATTCCTGCTCAGAATACACCTGCCCGAGTATCGCGACCTATTGGACCGGTAAGCAGGCGTCACATCATATGAATCTGGCAAATGAGTTCCGCTGGGATTTCATGTGTGATACGAAGACCATCATGGAGTATTTTCAGGAAGCCGGATATGTGACGGCTAAGTTAGGCGGAAACGATGCGATCACTCCGACCATGGGATATATACGGGGAACGGATTATTACCTGTTTCAGTATGACGCGGAGAATATGACGGTGAAAGAAGTAGTGACGGATGCGATCGAACACTTGGAGACCTTTCAGGATGCCGATCAATTTGTCTGGCTGGACATCGGGGATCTGCATACGGTAGCAGGCGGGTTTATGCGTGCGATCAGCGTACAGTCAAAGGCAAAACTGGAAGACCGTGTGGAGGATAACGAATGGGCGACAACGATCAAGCAGGGTCGCTCCTATAATAAGGAAAAGCAGTACATCATAGAGATGCAGAGAATCGATCTGTATCTGTCGCTTCTGTATGCCTATCTGAATGAACATTATTCGGAGGATGAACTGGTCGTTACGTTGTTTTCCGATCACGGGACCTCGTTCATGGTAGACAATGAGGAACCGTTTATGTCGTGGCAGCGGACCAATATACCGCTTTTGATACGGGGAAACGGTCTACACGGAACCTGTAACGAGATTATCCAGACTACGGATTACGCAGGGCTGATCTGTCGTTTGGGCGGGGTGCCGTATGATTATGCAGGTACGGATGGGAACCTGCCGGTCTTTTTCGGCGGAGCGCAAGAACGGCAATTTGCATTTTCGCAGACGCTCTTTGTAGGAGATCCGTATATGGCTGCCTTTCACGGAAAGAATTGCCATGTATATTATAAGACGAAGCAGGTCGTGCAGAATGCGTTTCGTATCGATGTGACAGACAGTGTGGTTTGGGCTGTGGACGACGAAGGAAACGATATCACGGAGCAGATCAATACGGAAGAATTCCGAAAGATCACGGAAGATATGATCGCTCATCTGATCGTATATTAGATGCGTGCGTGGAATGGAAAATGGAAGTGTAAGAGGATGCGTAAATATATCCATGTGACCGGCAGGGTACAGGGGGTCGGATTCCGCTATCATGCGATGAATCTGGCTTTGGAATATCATTTGACCGGCTGGGTCAGAAATCTATATAACGGCGCGGTGGAAATGGAAGTGCAGGGAAGCGGCGAAGCAGTGGATCTGTTCGTCCGGAATCTGGACGAGGGAACCAATTGGATCCGTATCGACACGAAATCCGTCGCGGATATGCAGGAAGTGGAAGGCGAAACGGCATTCCGCGTCCGTTACTGACGTTTGTTTAGAATATTTTTACTTGAATTTCAATCGGTGTTCCTCTATGATATATAGGAAACGGAACAGATGATATGAGATTGGAGAATGAATATGTCGAACTTTGGAACTTTTGGTGAAAACAATCCGGTTTGGAAAGCCATTAACCGGTTTGCGGATATGATGGTGACGGGGCTTTTGTTTTTGGTGACATGCCTGCCGATCGTTACGATCGGAGCGTCACTGTGTGCATTTTATTATACGGCGATGGATTCGTTGCGTAAAGAAGACGGCTATATTTTTAAGCGGTATTTTGTTAGCTTCGGTAAAAACTTTAAAAAAGCCACGGGTATTTGGCTCATCATGCTGGCATTGGGGATCATTTTTGGCGTGGATATCGTGTTTTGGCTGATGAACTCGGGTACCTCTATTTCTGTAGTCATGCTGATCGTCAGTGGTCTTTTGACATTTGCATGGCTGATCACAGTTCTGTATGTCTTTCCGTTACAGACCCGATTTGAGAATACGATAAGAAAAACTATCCAAAATGCGTTCCTGATCGCGTTGAGCCATTTGCCGTTTACGATCGCGATCATTCTGTTATTTGCGCTTTTGGGATTTCTTTGTTATGTGTCGTGGTTCGTAGTATGCGTTATGATTTTGTTTGGCAATGGGGTAGTCGGATATTTATTGGTGTATAATTTTGAACGTCTCTTTAAAAAAAGCGGATATATTGATGAAGATGACGGAAAAATCAAGAATGATGATTATGAGTTTAATGTAGATGTGGATTTTGATGAAGTGTACGGACGTGAGGCGGAGGAAAACGGGCAAGAGGCACGGGCTGAAGCGGACGCAGATGTGAAAGAAGATTGATATTTCAGGACAAGTATAGTATGATTCATACGATAAGAACATACGAAACATAGGAGATGAACGTTAAGATGAAAAAGACACCCTTTGTGACGAAGGAGCAGTTAGATAGAATCGTGGAACAATATCCGACGCCGTTTCATTTATATGATGAGGCAGGAATCCGTGAAAATGCGAGGAAGCTGAAAGCGGCGTTTGCATGGAATGAGGGATTTAAGGAATATTTTGCAGTTAAGGCAACACCCAACCCGACCATATTACGCATTCTACAGGAAGAAGGATGTGGGACGGATTGCTCGTCTCTAACGGAACTGATGATGGCGGAACGGGTGGGATTTCGTGGAGACGATATCATGTTTTCATCCAACGATACGCCTGCCGTAGAGTTTCAGAAGGCACGGGAGCTGGATGCGACCATTAATCTGGACGATATCACGCACATTGATTTTTTGCAGAAATGTGCAGGCATCCCGAAGAAGATCAGTTGCCGCTTTAATCCGGGCGGCGTCTTTGAACTGGGTACGGATATCATGGACAACCCCGGCGATGCGAAGTACGGCATGACGAAGGAACAGTTATTGGAAGCCTATAGCCGGTTACGGGATTTGGGCGTGGAAACCTTTGGGATTCATGCCTTCTTGGCAAGCAATACGGTTACGAACGAGTATTATCCGAGGCTGGCAAAAATCCTGTTTGAACTGGTGGTAGAGATTCGGGAAACCACCGGCGTGAAGATCGATTTTATTAACTTGTCCGGCGGTGTGGGCATCCCGTATACGCCGGATAAAGAGCCGAATGATATTATGAAGATCGGGGAAGGCGTCAGGAAAGTGTATGACGAAGTCCTGCGTCCGGCTGGCATGGGTGACGTGAAAATCTTTACCGAACTGGGACGTTTCATGCTGGCGCCATATGGATGTCTGGTGGTCAGGGCGATTCATGAAAAGCATATCTATAAAGAGTATATCGGCGTGGACGCCTGCGCGGTCAACCTGATGCGTCCGGCAATGTACGGGGCGTATCATCATATCACGGTGATGGGAAAAGAGGACCGACCTTGTGACCATGTATATGATGTGGTTGGAAGTCTTTGCGAGAATAACGACAAATTTGCGATCGACCGGAAACTGCCGGAGATTGAGATCGGTGATTTGTTGGTGATCCATGATACCGGAGCGCATGGATTTTCAATGGGATATAATTATAACGGCAAGCTGAAGTCCGCTGAGCTTTTATTGTGTGAGGATGGAAGTGTAAAGCTGATCCGGCGTGCGGAAACACCGGAAGATTATTTTGCAACATTAGAAGGATTTTGGAATGAGACAGGAGGAGATCATGAGTAATCCAATCGTTACTATTACAATGCAGAACGGAGATGTGATGAAGGCGGAATTGTATCCGGATATCGCACCGAATACCGTTCATAATTTTATTTCTTTAATCCGTAAGGGATATTATGACGGATTGATGTTTCATCGCGTCATCCGTGGATTTATGATTCAGGGAGGATGCCCGGAAGGGAACGGAACGGGCGGTCCCGGCTATGGGATTCAGGGTGAGTTTTCCGCAAACGGAATCAAAAATGACCTCAAGCATACTGCCGGCGTGTTATCTATGGCTCGTGCTATGGATCCGGATTCTGCCGGATCACAGTTTTTCATCATGCACAAGGACGCTCCGCATTTGGACGGTTCTTATGCTGCATTCGGTAAGATTACGGAGGGCATGGATGTTGTGAACCGGATCGCAGAAACGGCTACGGATTACAATGACAGACCGTTAACACCGCAGATCATGGCGACGGTCACGGTCGAGACGTTTGGTGTAGACTATCCGGAACCGAAAACAATGTAAAGGAAGGTACAAATGAAAAAAACAAAACCGTTAATTGTGACTGCCATTATATTGGTGATCATACTGGCAGTGTTAATCTATGGATATAGTCAATATAAAATCTGGCAGAAAGAATATCAGGGAACGGAATCAACGGCAGGAGAGGATGTCGTGGTTGCCATTCCGGAAGGCGCGACAACCAAACAGATCGCGCAGATCTTAAAAGATAAAGGGTTGATTCATTATCCTTCTGCTTTTGTAAAACGTGTAAAAGAATCGGAATATCGCGGAATCTTACAGCCGGGAGAGTTTACGTTAAATACCGGTATGAGTACGTGGGAAATGATTGAAACCCTTGGTTATATCGAGCCGACCAGAATTGCAATCGCCAGACTGACGGTACCGGAAGGGTTTTCGATTGAACAGATTGCGCAGCGTGTGTCGGATGAAGGCATTTTTACAAAGGAAGAATTTTTGGAAGCCGTTCAGGAAGACACATATGAGTATGATTTTTTGGACAGCATCCCGGACGGAGTGAATGTCAATTACCGGCTCCAAGGCTTTTTATTTCCGGCAACATATGATATCTATGAAGATACAACGCCACATGATCTGGTGGATGAAATGTTGAAAAAATTTGGTGAAGTTTATGATCCTGATATGCGGGCAAGCGCGGATGCACTGGGTTATACGGCATTTGAAGTCGTCAATCGTGCCGCGATTGTGGAACGCGAAGCAAAACTGGACGAAGAACGTCCGATCATAGCGGGCGTGATCAATAATCGGTTAGAGCAGGGTATGATGCTGCAGATGTGTCCGACGGTTCTCTATCCGGTGACGAATGGAATCTACGATAAAACCGATGTGACTTATGATGATCTGGAAGTGGACTCCCTGTATAATACCTATAAATATACCGGACTACCGGTAGGCCCGATCTGTAATCCGGGAGAAGTCTCCCTACGGGCAGTCTTAAATCCGGCAGTCCATTCTTATTTATATTATCATGTAGATGATGAATCGATCGGCAGTCATATCTTTACGGAAACCTATGAAGAACATGTGGAGACGCAATAGGTTACGGATAGACTTCATGTACGGGTTCATCGTGATCCGGCAGGATCAGTCCTTCCTGCTTTTCGAATGTATCCAGTGAATAAGAGCAGATGCGGTTTCCGTTTATCAGATAGAGAAAATCACCGATATAGATACCGCGGACTTGATCAGAGTAGTAGGCAGATGAATCCTGCGTATCCGACAAAATAGGATCACTCTGGATATCTACTCGGCACTGCTCTTGGAATCCCGTGCCTTCCGTATAAGAATAGATCACATATTCACATGTTTGCATAAAAGTTTCTTCATCGTATGAGTGCAAATAAAATCCGATCAGGTTACGTTCCGGCTGGATCAGCAACGCCTTATGATTGTATTGGGCAGTTGAGTAGTAGCTGTTAGGCAGGACGGTTTTATCGATTTCTTGGATATGGTACGGGTCGGAGGTGTCAAACATAGAGAGCTTCAACCCAAGCATCTCACCGGTATCCGGATGGACTTCTTCACCGAATCCCAACAGGAGATGTTCGGAATACGCATGCAGGTAGTTGGAAAAACCGGTGACTTTCAGGGCATCCATAACGGTTGGATGTTCCGGATCCGATAAATCAACGGCAAAGAGAGGGTCAGTCTCACGGAAGGTCACAAAGTATCCGGTGTCTCCCATAAATCGTACCGAATAGATCCGCTCGTCTTTTGCAAGGTGTTCAATGCTTCCCACAAGCTCCATATCGGAGCTGATCACATATAATGCGTTGGTCTGTCCGCCGCCGATGAACGCCACGTCGTCCGTGGCTGAACGGTAAGGCTCGATGCCGGTATCATCATAACTTGGCATGACCGTGACAGCTAGGCGAAGATTTCCTTGATATTCATCCATTGCAAATTGATTTAACAGATAGCCGTTCACGGAGATGCTGCCTTGCGGCTGGATGGTCCCGTCCGTATAATGGAATTTCATGATCTCTGTGGAACGATTGCCGTCTTCCCAGTAAGATTCCGCAAAATAAATGTTTTCCGGACTCATATAATAGATACCGTCGCCGGCTAAAATGGCTTTAGAATCGGTAAACTGAGCAGGATCATCAATCCGGAATGCGGTTACGATCTGATAAGCAGGGACGTTCGGACACTCCGGCAGGAAAATCTGATCACAACCCATATAATCTCCTCCCACATGTGGCAGATACTGATCATAATCCTGAACATCAGTAGTGGTTTTATCCAAATATACATAAGATTTGGAAAACGTGTACAGATATCCGTCCGTCAGACGGGAACTCTCATAGGTGCCGTCCTGTCTCAGGGTGGAAAGATGTACGGGATGTTCGGCATCTGTGACATCATAGACAAGAAGGCAGGTACTCTGGCAGGAATAGAAAACGTCATCTAGCGTTTCATCAAATACATTACACATCAGTATCAGGGTGTCCTGATAGATATACATTTCGGCGATATCCGGATGCAACTGGGCGGCGTCGCCCGTGTATGAGGAGGCAAGATCCGCCGTCAATCGATCGGATGAAAGAATACAGCATCCTTCCAGTGTTCCGTCCGTTCCACGGACAATGGCAACTTCATTGTTGGTATAAGATCCCTCTCCCGGGAAACAGGAGTAAATGTATTGACCGTCGGTCACGGTAATATCGGCTTCTGCGATTCCTTCGACCTGAGCGTTGGTTTCGTAATAGTCTAAGGAGTCTTCCGCTGCACTCTCCGATCCCGTTGCCGCAGCGGCATCTCCATCAACGGCACTTTCAACGCCATTTTCAACGTCAAAGAATTGATCGTATTGGTAGTGATCGGCGAGGATGCGGTATAAATGCCGATAGCTCCCCGCCGTGGGAATGATACGTATGTCATCTGCGATGCCTTCTTTTTCGGAAGCGTATGGTTCGGATACCGGATCGCCGACCGGGTCGGACGTTTCGTTTTCCGGATACTTGGTGAGGGGATGGGATATCCGCAAGACGGATATTGAGAGAATACCGATGACAATGCAGGCTGCGGCAACGGAAAACCAAGGATTTCGGTACCATTTTTTGGATGGCGATGATTGATGTAACCGTTCGCGAATCTGTTCCGGCGCCAGAGATTCAGGAATCGGCGTGGTATCGGTTTGTTCCCGCAGTCGTTGTTGAAACTCCTGTTCGTTCATAGAGATTCCTCCTTCTATCATTCATTACATAAATAAATCAGCTTCTAATTTGTCCATGGCGCGGCTTTTGATGGAACGCAGCGTGCCGGATTTCATTTTCATAAGCCTTGCGGCTTCTTCATTGGTGTAACCTGCAAAGACCGTCAGAGATATGATCAGCCGTTCGTTTTCATTTAGCTTAGCAAAAGAGTCGCGTACATCCTGAATTTCGGCATAGTTCCGGTCGGGAACCGGAAGCTCCACGGTTAATGCAGTCGGTTTCTGCAGATACCGCTTTCGCATCATTTTACATTTGTTCGTTAAAATCCGAAAAATCCATGGACGGAACGAAGAGGCGGTGCGTAATTTGCGGATATCGGAAAAAGCGTCGGCTACCGTTTCCATGACAAGGTCTTCGGCATCTTCCGGATTGCCCAAGACATAAAAGGCAAAACGGTATAAATCCTTGTATACGGTACTATATAGTTTTGCAAAGGCATCTGCATCTTGGTTGCGTGCCAGTTCGACTAGTCTTGTTTCGTCTTGTTGGTCCATGACTTCACCTCATTTGAAACGCATTTCTATTATAAAAGTGTCACTTATATGCAAAAGTGTTGCATGGAATATAAGAAAGTGCAAGAAAAATTTAAAGGATTATAGGTTGACAATTAAAATGGGGTAACATATGATGAAAACAGTAGGGATTTATAAGGGTTTTTGGAAGTTGCACAACTATATTTTGGAGGTATCAGATGAAGGTAGAGTTATTAAAAAATGCCGTGCGCGATAACAGGCAGGCGTTGGAGTACCGGCTTTCCACAGGGGAATTGATGGACGGACTGGTCTTGAAACAATGTAAGGAAGGCAGTGTAAGCGGTGCATTGCAGATGGGTGCGGTCTATGAGGATGGTCATAATTATATGTTTGCTTATATCGATCGCAAACAGCCGTTGGCTGCATGTATAGGTGATGTCGTGACACAGGAATTGCTGCTAACGGTTTTTGAAAGTATTACCCGAAGCCTGATACAATGGAAGGAACAGGGGATAAATCTGGCGTATGCGGTCTTGGACAGCAGATATATCTATATGGATGAAGCATGCAAAAAAGCGTGGTTGATCTGCATGCCTTTGAAAACGACGGCTGCCGGTGAACATGTTGTGGCAGACTTCTTTCGGACGATATTAGCCCATGCAGTTTATTTAAATAGTGACGATGGAAATTATGTGGCAAAGCTGTTATCCGCTTTGAACCGGGAATTTGAATTGCAATCCTTTTTGCGTTGCATCCACGGACTTATGATGGACGCCGGAATAGAGATTCCGGAGGAGACAAGTGAGGAGGCAGCAGCACCGGAGCCGACGACCGTGCCGGTTGCAGAACCGGAGGCGGTAGAGCAGACGGCAGTGGAGCCGGAGATCGCAACACCGGAGCCGACGACCGTGCCGATTGCAGAACCAGAGGCGGTAGAACAGACGGTAGTGGAGCCGGAGATCGCAACACCGGAGCCGACGACCGTGCCGGTTGCAGAACCAGAGGCGGTAGAGCAGACGGTAGTGGAGCCGGAGATCGCAGTACCGGAGCCGACGACCGTGTCGGTTGCAGAGCCGGAAGCGGTAGAACAGACGGTAGTGGAGCCGGAGATCGCAACGCCGGAGCCGACGACCGTGCCGGTTGCAGAGCCGGAGGCGGTAGAACAGACGGTATCGCAGCCGCAGATTGTCAGCGTGATCGAAGAAGAGGAGATAGAATTTGAACCGATGCCTGAGGCGTTGAATGCCAAGATCCGGCGGATGACCACTCAGACGGTACCGTCGCAGGATGTGTCGCCGAGCGTTACTCAGCAGATGCCGCAGACACCACCAAACGTGATGCCGCAGACACCGCCAAACGTGATGCCGCAGGCACCGCAAGCGGTAAATCATGCACAGCCGACTGTGATGCCACAGCCGCAGATCATGCCGCAGGATGTCGGATTGGAGCCGATGCCGGATCCGATACATAATCAGGGTCCACAGACCGTGCCGCATCCGCATTTGATCCGGGTGAAGACCGGCGAAAGCATATCCTTGCCGGACGGGAATTTTGTGATCGGAAAATCGCAGACCGGAGTGAACTATACCATTGCGGATAACAATGCGATCAGCAGGATACATTGTACAATCATAAAAAAGAACGGTGTGTATTATGTCAGGGATGAGCAGTCCACGAATTGCACATATGTCAATGGGGAACAGGTGCTTCCGAATACAGAGAAGCTGTTGCTGAATAATTGCAGGCTGGTTTTGGGAAATGAAGAATTTATCTATAGTCTGTGGTAGAAGCAAGACACAAAAGGAGAGGATTCATGAATTGTTTGATCGCCTATCATACGGATGTAGGAATTAGAAAAAACACCAATCAGGATTCTTTGGCGGTAAAAGTCTTAGACACGCCGGGAGGGAGAGCCGTATTGGCGGTCGTATGCGACGGGATGGGCGGACTGTCGGCGGGAGAATTGGCTAGCAAAGAAGTGATCACGACTTATTGCCATTGGTTTGACACGTCCTTTACTGCAGCGGTCACGGCAGGTACGTTTGACGGCAATACGGTCTTAAAAGAGTGGAAAGCGCTTGCAGTATCGGAAAATTCCAGACTGGGCATATACGGATCGAAAAAACAGGCGGGATTAGGGACTACATTGTCGGCACTGCTGTTATATCAGGATCAGTATTTTATCGTTCATGTCGGCGACAGCCGGATTTACGAACTGAAGGCTTCCGGACTCCGGCAGGTGACACAGGACCAGTCGGTCGTGGCAAAAGAGATAGCGGAAGGAAAACTGACCGAGCAGGAAGCACTGCGGGATCCTAGAAGAAGTATTCTCTTGCAATGTATCGGCGCATCTGCAGCCGTGGACGCAGCGGTATATCAGGGGAACGTTTTACCGGGGACTTCTTATGTGGTGTGTTCTGACGGATTTTGCCATGAGATCACACAGGAGGAAATGATGTTGCAGCTAGGTCCGGAGGCATGTACCGATCCTACGGTCATGCGGCAGAACTGCATGTATCTGACTGATTTAGCCAAGCGTAGAAACGAACAGGATAATATTTCTTTGATTCTTTTAAAGACCTATTGATTGAGGAGAGACTATGACGGATCAGGGTACGGTATTAGACGGTAAATATGAAATATTAAAAGAAATCGGCAGGGGTGGAATGTCGGTCGTTTATGTTGCCATGGATTTGCGTTTAAATAAACAATGGGCAATCAAAGAAATCAAGGACGACGGTTCCAAGGATACGCAGACTCTCTTAAAAGGCTTGGAGCGGGAAGCCAACATCTTAAAAAAAGTCGATCACCCGGTACTTCCTCGTATTGTTGATATTATCCAAAAGGACAAAAAAGTCTATGTTGTCATGGATTACATAGAAGGACGCCCGATCAGTGAGATCTTAAAGGAGGAGGGAGCGCAGCCGCAGGAACAGGTGATCGAATGGGCAAAGCAGTTGAGCAGTGCATTGGATTATCTGCATTCCATGAAGCCGCCGGTGATCTATCGGGATATGAAACCGTCCAATATCATGTTAAAACCGGACGGCAATGTAAAGCTGATCGATTTTGGAACTGCCAAGGAATATAAGATTGAAAATAACGCAGATACTACCGCTCTCGGCACGCGGGGATATGCCGCACCGGAGCAGTTCGGGGACGCTCAGGGACGCGGCATCTATAATACGGATGCCAGAACCGATATCTATTGTTTGGGAGCCACACTCTATCATATCGTAACGGGCATGAATCCATGCGAGCCGCCATATGAAATCAAGCCGATCCGGCAGTGGGATCCGTCTCTTTCCAGCGGATTGGAAAAAATCCTGATCAAATGTACGCAGCCGAATCCGAATGACCGCTATCAGTCTTGTTCGGAATTGTTATATGCTCTGGATCATTATGATGAGTTGGACGAGCGGTATAAAAAACAATCAAAACGGAAATTTGGGATTTTTATGACTATGGCGGCACTGACATGCGTATTTTCCGCCGTGTCCGCGATTGGTTTTATGGGACAACGAACATTATTGAATCAGAATTATATCAGCACGATCAATACCGGTGATGACTATAAATATGCGGGAAACTATGAAGAAGCTATTCAGACGTATCAGGAAGCCATTCAGGTGAACCCGAAGAACGAAGAGGCTTATATCAAAATTTTGGATATTTATGTCAACCACTTAAATAATCCGGAAATGGGATTGGAGACGATTGCTTCGTATATTAACGGAAGTAAGAGTTTATCGAAAAATAACCGTTTGTTATACCAGATGGGATTGACATATTTCGATCTGCAAAGTTATGACGCTTCCTTGAAGTATTTCCGGATGATCGACGAGCGTTCTGATGAATACGGAGAAAATGCGCAGCATTATATTGCCATGGCAATGATGATGTCGGAACCGAATCCAAACTATGCGGAAATGAAAGCAGATTTGGAAGAATTCGAGGCGAATAATGCGGGTATGGCAACTGGCGAAGCAAAATTCATGAATTATAAGATTCTCGGCATGATGTATGTGCGCAATATCAACAATATAGAAGATGCAGATACCTCAGCGGTGCGTGTTCTGACGACAGCTCTCGAGGATCTGAATCGAAACGGTTCCGTGCTGGGGAACAGTTCCGCATACTACTATTATTATAATCTGTATCTGATCACTGCCTATCGGAGCCTTGCGGAAAAAGAGGATTCCGATATGACGGAGGTGCATTATTATTCTGCGATCGCCTGTTGCGATAACGTGCTTTCACAGATCGACCGGGAAGAAAATCCTACCGTTTTCGAAAGCATACTGATCGATAAGGCGGAGATCTACAGTGCATTGGGCAACACGGCGGAAGCGGTAGAGGTTTATGAAGAAGCGGAAAATGAGATGGGTACATCCAGTCAGGCGATCTATGTCAGTCATTTGCGGTTTCTGTACAACCAATATAAAGCGCAAAATCCGGATGTCTCCGCATGGAACGCTCCGGACATTTTGGAAGTATATACGGCAGGCAGTCAGGTGCAGGGAATAGCAGATAATTTTGAATGGAAAGCGTTGGTGAATAGTTTACAGCCGTTTTTGAACCGTGCGCCGGCGGATACGGAACCGTCTGCAGATTCTTCCGAAGAAGCGGTTCCGTCTGACGGACCGGCGGACGGAGAAACAATTTTGGATTCAGAAGATACGGACAATACTACTTCAACACAGGGAGAGGAGGAATAAGATGACAACCATCTATGCGATACTGAGTTATGGCGGACTGACGCTGGCTGTCATCTCCTTGGCAGTCTCGATCACGTTATTCATAAAGTGGAAGATTGCTAAGGTCTTTGGAGATCTGACCGGGCGTACACAGAAAAAGGCGATCGAGCGGATCCAAAAGGAAGGATATGAGGCGACTATTCATAAGTCTGCGGCGGAACGGAAGGGACATTCCGGCAAGATCACAGTCCGCCGGACGACGTCGGATGACATGGTACAGGCAAATGAGCTGCCGGACGAGCAGACGCCGACCGGACAAAAACGCGGAGAATCAGCCGCAACGCAGGAAATTAAAGACGCGGAAGTTACAACGGTCTTAAACGCCGGTCTGCCGGAAGAAGAAACCACGATATTGGGAGCGGCAGGCATGGAAGTCTCTTTGGTGAAACCGACTGCAGACGGCGTACTGCTCTTGCCGGAAGAAACCAAAACACAGGCGGGAACGGTCGTACACATATTGGATCTGATCGTGACGCATACCGGGGATACAATCAGTTAGGGAGGAAACAGGATGCAAAGAAGCAAAACGCATAAAAAGAAACATGCAAAGACCATAAACCAAAAAATAAAAAGCACGCTTGCACTTTGTCTGGCAGTTTGGATCGCTATCCTGCCGCTTGGTGATGTCGCGTTTGCACTGCCGACTGCGGATTTGACCGTGACAGTCAGCGCCGATCAGACAGATGCGGAATTTCAAGTCACGCAGGTCACGATAGGCGGAAGCGGCGTAACTTGTACGGGCAATGAATTTACGGTTGCGGAGACTGCGAATGGTACTGAGACTGTTACGATCGCATTTTCTTACAATGTGGCATATGTCGCTGATACGACAGCAGGTAGCGTGACCTTGGGTCAAACATTAGATGTGCAGAATCACCGGACCGCCACCTATACCGGTACCGTGCAAGACCTGCGTGATGCAAGCGGAACCCTGACCATCCGGCTGACAGCTAACCAAACGGGCAGCGTGACGGCAGGAAGCGGTTTGACGGTTACGATTCCGGATCCTTGGAAAAAATCGAATACGGAGTTTTATAAGCCGATCGGCGAGGAAAGTTTTCAACTGACATGTTCGGCAACGGATCCGAATTATGCGATCTATATAAATAACGAACTTTATTCCGGAGCCGGATATTCCGTGAACAAAGATACATCTTTGACGTTGCTGTGCAAGGCGATGCCGCCAAAGCCGGAGGGAACCTTTGTGATCGAACCATACTATCATGAGAATTCCGAGATCATCTATCAGATCGGAGAGAGTCAGGTCGGTTCGGATGAAGAGTTGGAATTCATCGTCAAAGACGGCAATGAACTGCCGTTGGGTTCTGACTCCGGCACGACAGCTACTTATACCACTGAGACCGGAAACCGCTTATATGCCGTTACGGTGACAGCGGACAGCAGCCAGTCTCTCCGGCATGTATTTGTACGCAAGAAGAATACGGGAAGCAATGAATGCTCGGAATGGGTATCTTCACCGGATATCTTGTTTGATTTTGAACCGCCTGTGATCGGAAACGTGACGGTAAACGGTATACCGGTCGAGGGTTCGCAGGATATCTGGATCAACCAAACCGGTACGTCGATCGTCGTTCCGGTACAGGATACGTTAAGCGGTGCCACGGAATTGACCTATTATTTTGGAAGCGACGCAGGCACGGCGGTCACAGCGGCGATATCAAAAGGACAGACCGAGGTGGCGATATCTTATGGAAAAGAGGCACAGTTTTCGACCTTAAACCTGACATTGAAAGATATGGCAGGAAACACAGTCACAAAGGCAGTCAGTTTGTCTCATATCAAATTCGATCTGACCGATCCGAAAGCGGAGATGGCTTATCGGGATGAGAATGGCGGAAGTCTGACGGATCCGGAGTCCGCATGGCAGAGTTTTGCCGTTACGGTTGATATCACGCCGGCTGACGGATCTCCGGCAGACGCTGATACAGAAAAGATATCCGGTGTACAGAGTATTCAGGTGACAGATAATGATCAATTAATATCCGGTACGCAGTTGGGAGATGGAAGTTATCGGTATGCGTTGACTGAGGACGGTGAACATTGGCTGAATGTCACGGTGACGGACCATGCCGGAAATTCGACGACATATACGAAACATATCCTGCTGGATCGGCAGGGAATCGTCAATCCGGTAGTAATACTGGGCAGTGGGCAGTCCTCGTTCAGTGAAGACTTCAATATTACGGCGAGCGCGGTTTCCCGTTCCGGATTGCGCAATATCCGGTTTGAGTTTGTGGATGAAACGGGTATCGTGAGGAGTACCGTCGTCACGGATGCCGTCGCGGGAAATACGGCGAGTTGTCCGTATCCGGCGGCGGATCTTGGTAATTTTAAAGGGACGGTTCGGGTGACCTTTACGGATGTCTGCGGAAGAACGGCAACGGTTGAAAAGGCGTTTGCTTATAATAGAGGAGGCGCCCTGATCCACATCAGCGGTAATGATTTTTGGAGTGCTTCTCCGGTCGAGGTTCAGGTGCGTGCAACGGATTTTTATACTGGAATTGTGAAAGTGGAGTACTTAATCGGCGGAACGGTCGTGAAGACGGATACGCAGGAGCAAAGCAGTGTCTATAATGGCAGTCTGGTCGTAGAAGATTCTTCCGAGACCAACTTAGGTACGCAAATCGAGGTTCGCGTCACTGCGGCATCCGGTTATGTGACGACCGATTATTTTGTGGTAAAAGTAGACAGACAGGCGCCATCGCTTGAGTTTAACGGCATCACAAACGGCGGGGTATATAACGCAAATCGTACGCTGCGGATTACGACGGTGGAAAATATCTGGCAGGAAATGGACGCCGTTTCGATTTCCGCGACCAAAACCATTGACGGGACGACATCCAATATGAATTATGAACCATATACAGTGACGGATGCTTCGCATCTGATGCAGCTATTGTTCAGCGAGGACGGATTGTATCAGATCACGGTAACGGCGAGGGACGCCGCCGGCAACACGGATTCGGAAACGATTTCCTTTACCGTAGATAAAACGGCGCCCGTGCTTTCCATGAGCGGAGCGTCAGACGGAACCTACAGCAACGCGCCGGTTACGATACGTTTTCAGGCGATAGAATCCTTTTTTGAGACCGATCAGGTTTCAATCCGCGTGGAACGCAAGCTGGAAGGAAAGACGTACGGAAGAACCGTGGATTTTACAAATACAGGAAAGTTGTCCTATTTAAATACAACGTTTTTGGAAGATGGAGATTATCTGGTGACTATGACCGCTACGGATTTTGCCGGAAATGCGGCTGTCACCCAGACATTATCGTTTACGATCGACCGCACGGCGCCGGTGGTTACGTTATCCGGTTCACAGGATTATTTTGTGACCAATGAGGCAGTGGTATTGGATTTTTCGGTGATTGAATCGTATTTTGAGACCAATTTGGTACAGATACAGGGGACTAGAAGGACGGCAGAAGGCAGGACGGAAGCCCTCCGGCTCAGCGGCTGGCAGAATACCGGAAAGACCAGTGCAATGCGTCAGGAATTTCAGGAGGATGGGTATTATACCATTACGATCACTGCGACCGACCGGGCAGGCAATCGGAAATCGCAGACCATTCATTTTACCATAGACACTGAACCGCCGATCATCGGTGATCTGAGTAAGTACGACGGAAAATATCTGGCTTCTTTCCGCTTGGATGAAAAACTGGAAGATCTGATCATTGAATTGTCCGTTCCGACCGTCAAGATGACACTGAACGGCGAGGCATATGACGGCAGGGAAATAACGGCTGACGGCAAATATACCTTGGTGATAGAAGTGGTGGATGAATTAGGGCTGACGGCAAGCAAGACGATAGAATTTGTGATCGACAACACGGCGCCGAAGATTATTTTTGCAGGGGCAGAGAATAACAAAACCTATACGTCCCCCGTCAATCTCAATCTGTCGCTGGAAAATGAAAATGATACCATTGTCAGTATTCTGATCAACGGAGAACCGTATGAATTCACTGCCGGATCGTCATCCTATGATTTAACCTTTGATTCCTATGGTCTTTATGAAGTGGAGGTACACACCATAGACGAAGCCGGAAACGAAAATACGCAGGTGATTTCCTTTACATATGTGAGCCGGCAACGTTTCGTATTTCTCTGGATCGTCATAGGAGCGGCGGTAGCGGCAGCCGGTTTGGTGATTTACCTGATCGCTGCCAATAAGCGATAAAGTTCGTTCTTGGCGGCTTCTAAGGCGTCTCCTTTCAGTTTCCAGCCCAAGACGCCGTTTAATACGCGTTCGAGACTGAAATACGGGGTATACACCGCAAATCCTTGGAAATCCGATTCGGTAATGCCGTATTTGGCACAGGCGTCCAAAAGAGCAGGATAAGCCAAAGGGTGGTCCATGATACGGATAAACGCGGTTTCCGCTTGGAAATCATAGCAGCTTTTTCCCTGCACGGTCAGAGAGACCGGCTCTTTGAGCTGACGGGAAGAAGTGCCGATATAGAACCGGTATTCACCGGCTTCGACCGCCCATGTTTTATAGACCGGATCAAAGCAGGCAAGTGCCTGCACCGGTATTCGGAAGAGAATCTCTTGACTTTCGGAAGGTGTGAGATACACTTTCCGAAAGTCTTTTAATTCCCGCAGCGGTTTTTCAAGCGTTGCAACCGTATCATTGACATATAGCTGTACCACTTCGCTGCCTGCCTGCTGACCGGTATTGGTCAATCGGCAGGAGATGACGATCTCATCTTCCATGGAAAGCACAAAAGGACAGGCGGGTTGCGGATCGGATAATTCAAAAGTCGTGTAACTCAATCCGTATCCGAACGGATAAAGAGGCTCTATATCTTTTTTATCATAGTATCGATATCCCACATATAAACCTTCTCCGTAATTTAACGTCCAGTCCGGAGACGGACGATTGCAAAAGGTCGGACAGTCTTCGATCCGTTTCGGGAAAGTGAGCGGAAGTTTGCCGGACGGATTCACGGCTCCGGTCAACAGGTCTTTTACGCCGTGTCCGCCCTCCATGCCCGGAAAAAAGATACAAAGGACCGCATCGATATCCTCAAGACAGAATCGCAGATCTACCGGTCCGCACACGTTGAGCAGTAGGATGATCCGCGTATGGGATTTCCTGCATTGAGCGATGGCGGACAGGATTTCCTGCTGCTGGGCGTCGGATAATTGCAGACTTTCACGGTCTCTGCCTTCCTGACCCTGAACAAAAACGGTAAGGACGGCATATTCACAATCGGCAAAACAATCGGGTTTTACCTGCTCCAAGTATCTGCAGGTATAGCCGCTGTCCGATAGGAAGGACTCATAAAGACCGGTGGTTTTATTGGTGTATACTCTTGCGCTTCCGTCTCCGCAATCATGAAAATGAGCCGTGGCAGGTCCTACAAATGTAATCCGGCTGCCGACAGGGATCGGTAAAGCAAAGGCTTCATTTTTCAACAGGACCGCCCCTTCCGTGACCGCTCGGTAGGCGGCTTGTTTTCGGAACTCGGAGGAATCCTCCGGATTCGGATCCGTTGGATCGGACGATGACAGGCAGGCATGTCCGGTCGGTGTGGAAAAGATGGCATGTAACATATGCAGGACGGCTGTATTTACGGCGTCTTCTGTGAGACTGCCGTTTAGAAGGGCTTCGTATACGGCAGATTCGTCTCTGGGACCCGGCATATCAATATCGTTGCCTGCCGCAATCGCGGCATCTTGGTGATAAACGGCGCCCCAGTCGGAAATGACCAGACGATCCCCATATCCCCATTCGTCACGCAGGACGTCCTGAATCAGCCACTGGTTTTCCGTACATGCGGTTCCGTTGATCTTGTTATAAGCGGTCATCAGCGTTTTTACGCCGCCCTCCTGCACGCATGCCCGGAATCCCGGTAAATACAGTTCACGCAGGACACGTTCGGGAATATGTTCGTCAATCCCCTGACGGTATGCCTCTAAGTTATTGGCGGCAAAGTGTTTGACATTCGCTAATACGCCGGATGATTGGACGCCTTTTACCAGTTCGGGAGCAAGCGTACTGACTAGACACGGATCCTCCGAATACCCCTCGAACAGACGACCGTTTAACGGATCCCGATGCAGATTGACGTTCGGGGTGCCAAGAAGGATATCAACATGGTAGTTCAAAGCGTCCATGCCTAAGGCTCTGCCGCAGTCATAGACGGTTTCCGGACTCCAAGTGGCGCCGAGCAGGATGCCGGGCGGATAGCAGTCCGGTTGCTCGGTTGTGCATCCATGTTCTTTCAGGAGACGGAGAAAATCCTGACGGATAGCCTGTTCGTCATCGGATAGGGTTTCCGGTTCATTAAAGTGGGAGAGGATCTTGCGGACCGTGCCTGCGTCCAGATTCATCCAGTCCCCCATTAACTGTTCCCAATTCATACCGGTTCCGCCATCAAGATATTGAATACGTGGAATGCCCAGACGTTCCACCGGATAACTTCC
Organism: uncultured Lachnospiraceae bacterium; assembly: GCA_947589305.1. Classification (GTDB taxonomy): domain Bacteria; phylum Bacillota; class Clostridia; order Lachnospirales; family Lachnospiraceae; genus CAG-632. Next base: position 59,480 of record CANQAP010000003.1, on the reverse strand, counting down.
AAACGAGCTGCCTCCGGTCAACAGATGTATTTTTTCGTCCAGTGTCATTTTCTGCAAGCAATCCTGAATTGCATGTTCCTGTGTATTTGCCATGATATACCTCCAAGATCATCATTTGCTGTTACTGTACCATATCGGATATAAAATCACAATTCCATTCCGAATATCATTTTTCGGTTCTATTTGATACAACCTTCTGCATAACCTTTAATATGGTTGAATGAAAACGGAGTTTATATATGCAGAAAGGCGGGATCATGTGTCAAAATCAATGAAAGTTTTGGAGGTTATCAAATCGCTGGTCGCGGCGTATATTTTTACGGGGATTGCGCTTCTGGCATTGGCATTTGCCATTTATAAATGGAGCTTAACGGAAACGGTTGTCAATATAGTGATCATGGCGATCTATGTCCTTGCGTCGTTTATCGGCGGGTTTATTACCGGTAAGCGGGTAAAGGAACGGAAGTTTTTCTGGGGGCTGTTGTTAGGAGGGCTGTATATTCTGATCATTTACGGCGTATCCCTGATCCTGAGCGCCAGTATGGATATGATCTCGACCGCGAGTATTGCCGCCTGTCTGCTTTGTCTGGGAGGCGGTATGCTGGGAGGAATGTTAAGTTAAGAAAACCTACATGCAGGATTCATGGCATTCATTAGGATACGTATCGGCAGGACGCTGTCTGCCGATATGTATCCTTGATTTTTGCCTGATGATATTATATTATAATGGTAAAAAATGAACAATAATCTGCAAATGAGGAAGGGTATGGCGTACAGGATAGGAATAGTTTCATATAATATTTACTGCAATTTTACAAACTATGGTTCTGCACTGCAGTCATGGGCATTGTATACGACGCTGGCAAGACAAAGCCGGGGAGAATATGAGCCGGTTTTAGTGGATTACTGTCCGGATATTCTTTTGGATAAAGATCCGTTGAATCCGTTTCGGAATATGTGGGACCAAGACGAAGAATCCCGCAGGCTGTGCGAATGGTCCATGCCTGCGATCCGAGAAAATTATGATAAATTTGAAAGGTTTTACAGAGAGCGTTTTGTAAGGACAGGTCAAAAATATACCTCTGCAAATTTCTTGGAGATCTCCGAAAATGAGAAAATTGAAAAATTCATCTGCGGCAGCGATACGATTTTTTGTCCGGATGAGTTTGGATTCGACGATGGTTATTGGGCGGAATTTCAAAATATGATCGGACATTCCGTAGCGTATGCCGCCAGCTTTGGCGATCCGACTCTGACGAAAGAGATTTATCGGGAGATTGGCAGACGTGTGGGTAATTTTAAGGCGATCGGGCTGCGGGAGCGGCAGATGCTTTCCTTTGTAGCAGACCATACGACGGCGCCGGTACGGCAGGTGATCGATCCGACACTTTTGCTGACAGCATCCGATTACGATGCGATCGCTGCGCCGAGAATCATATAAGGCAGATATCTGCTGTTGTATTCAAGACGTTATAATAAAGCCATGTACGATTATGCGGACAGGCTGGCACAGGAGAATGGATGGAAGGTCGTGGATATCAGTCTGCGTGCAGATTATGCTGACCGCCATATTATGTGTTATGAGGCGGGAGTCGAAGAGTTTCTGTCACTGATCAAATATGCCGAATTTGTGGTGACGAATTCTTTCCATGGATCGATCTTCTGCATACAGTATCGGAAACCGTTTTATGTCTTTGTACGGGAGCAGAGCGGCGTTAAGATACCGGAGCTGTTGAACTCATTGGGACTGTCGGACCGTTTGATCACAGAGGATGCCGGCGGGGAACCGCAGGTAATCGATTATGATGCGGTGCATAAGAAGCTGGAGGCGGCAAGGAAGGATTCGTTGGAATTTCTGGCATATGAACTGGAAGCGTTAGGTGAATGACATGTATTTGGATACCGGAGAGAAACAAGAATGTTTTGGATGCGAGGCATGTGTACAGGTATGTGAAAAAGACGCCGTCAGGATGCTCGAGGATGAAGAAGGCTTCCGATATCCTGTGATCGACACGGATCGATGTATCGGCTGTGGATTGTGCCGGCATGTCTGTCCATACGGGAATACCATGCAGAACACCGTTCAGAAGTATGTTTGGGGCGGATACCATTTAGATCCCGGCGTGCGGTTTGATTCGACTTCCGGCGGGGCATTTTCAGCCATTGCCGAAACCTTTTGTGATGAAAACTATGCAGTGTTCGGAGCGGAAGCAAAGGGATTACTGGTTTTCCATAGTTATATTACAGACATAAGGGAAGTGCATAGGTTTCAAAAATCAAAGTATTCCCAAAGCAACATCGGACATTCGTACAGACAATGTAAAGAGTTTTTAAAAGAAGGCAAAAAAGTGCTTTTTTCCGGCACTCCCTGCCAGATCGCGGGGTTAAAGAAATATTTGGGGAACTGTGATCAGGAACGATTGCTGACCGTGGAAGTGATATGTGAAGGAGTTCCGAGTCCGCTCTATATGCAAAAGTATGAATGTCATTTAAAGAAAAAATACGGTTGTGGAATTGACGCGATCGATTATCGATATACCGGTAAATCCTTGTTTGCGTCCGGAAGATGGGATTTTGAAGCGGAAAAGACAGACATTTCCGAGCGGAGAGACGAAACCGGCAGACGGGAGCAGGGAGATGTTCAGTATGCGGATAAAAGAGTACGTAAGAAGACCATCAAACGGGATCGTTGGGTGAATCCGTTTTGGTCCATATGGTTAGATCATTTAATGAGCCGACCGTCCTGCTATCAATGCCAGTTTACGACAACGGACCGTGCTGCGGATATCACGCTCGGGGATTTGTGGGGCGTGCATCTATATTGTCCGGAGTTATACGGCAGAAATGGCGGCGCTTCCCTTGTGGTCTGTAATACGGAAAACGGAAAAGATCTGTTCAAAAAAGCCTCAAAAATGATGTACGGTCACGAACTGAATTTGGAAGAGGCTTTAAAATATCAGGGTCCCATGTATAAGCATATCAGTGAAAATCCGATGCGGGGCGAATTCATGCACGACTTAGAGGGAGCAATGGATTATCAGTCGCTGAATAAAAAATGGGCAAAACGACCGACGATCAGGCTTCTGATCTCGAAATATATATGGGGAAACCGTCAAAAAGTGGCGTGGTGGAATATCAGGAATCCTAAGAAAAAAGGCAGCGGGGCGTGATGCTGATGACTGGAGCCGGAGGAAGAAAATGTATTATCTCAATCCAAATCTTGTGAACCTGTACAGAATATTTGATCAGAATGAAAGAGCGGGATACCTGCGTCTTGATTTAAATGAAAATCCGGGCGGACTGCCTCCGGAGTTTGTCAAAAAGGTGCTTGCGGAAGTAACCCCGCAGTGCATTGCACAGTATCCGGAAACCTTGCATTTTAAACAGGTATTGGCAGATCATCTTGGAACGGATGTCAACCGGCTCTGTCTGGTCAACGGTTCAGCCGAAGGGATCCGGTATATCATTCAGGCATATACTTCCGAACACGGTCGGATTGTCGGCGTTGTGCCGTCGTACTTCATGTTTCAGGTGTATTCCGAGATGTATGGGAGGGATTTTATCCCGGTGCCATATCAGGATGACCTGACCATGGATGTAAATCATATTCTTGCCCAACTGACCAATGATACACAGCTATTGATCCTTTTGAATCCGAATAATCCGATGGGAAATGTATATACAGAGGATGAGTTTGAACAGATGATGGCTGTGGCAGAAGAAAAGCAGATCACGGTGCTTGTGGATGAAGCGTATCATTATTTTTATCCCGGAACATTTATCAGATATGCTTTGGAACGGGAACATGTCTTTGTCACTCGGACGTTTTCCAAACTGTTTTCGATGGCTGGCTGTCGGCTTGGGTATGTTGCAGGCTGGCAGGAAGGCGTTCAAATGGTGCAAAAACTCTGTACACCGCATAATATCAATGCGATTGCCATGAAATTTGCGGAAGCGGTCTTGGAAACACCGGGGATGCTGGAGGATCTGATCCGTAAATTTCAAGAAGGCAGGGCATATCTCATTGATGTCTTGGATGCAAACGGTTACAGGCATAAGGGCGAGGCAGGGAATTTTTTGTTTATCAAGCCGAGAACGGATGCCAAGTCGATCGTGGAACGGATGAAGAGTGAAAAAAAGATATTGATCAAAGCTTACTCTGCCGTCGGTGATTTTGGGGATTGCCTTCGTATCACGATTGGCGAAAAGCAATATATGAAAGTGTTTGCGGAAGCACTTTTTCAACTGGATCAGTAAGGAGTGGTACGCATGATAAAAGTAATTACCTATGGCACATTCGATCTCCTGCACCGCGGACATATCCGCCTGCTTGAACGGGCAAGGGCGTTGGGAGATTATCTGGTGGTAGGCGTGACGTCGGATGACTATGATAAAACACGCGGTAAGATCAATGTCCGTCAGTCGCTGATGGAAAGAATAGAAGCGGTTCGCGCTACCGGTTTGGCAGATGAGATCATCATTGAGGAATATGAGGGGCAGAAAATCGATGACATCCGCCGCTATGAAATCGATATTTTTACGGTGGGGAGTGATTGGTTCGGACAGTTTGATTATCTGAATGACTATTGCAAGGTCATCTATTTGGAACGCACGGAAGGGGTTTCCAGTTCAGACATACGGGCGGAACAGAGAAAGATCAGGCTGGGATGTGTCGGCGCTGCTCTGTTGGTTGATAAATTTGCCCATGAAAGTAAATATGTAAACGGACTGGAGATCAGTGATGTATCCTTGCGGAACGATATGGACAAACAAGAGTTGGAACGGTTTCTGTCGGCTTCGGATGCCGTTTATATCGCCTCTCTGCCAAAATATCACTATGAACACGTCAAGACAGCCTTGCAGGCGGACAAACATGTTCTCTGTGAATCTCCCATGGCGTTATCGGTGGCACAATACAAAGAACTGTTAGAGATCGCCGCCGATCGTAACTGTATCCTAATGGATTCCTGTAAAACGGCTTTTTCTACGGCATACGCACGGCTTCTGCTTTTGATCAAAGCTGGCAAGATCGGGGATGTGTTTGCAGTAGATGCTACCTGCACAAGTATTCGGGAAATGAACGAAGATACATGGAACAGCATTTGCGAATGGGGTCCTACGGCAATGCTTCCGGTGTTTGATATCCTCGGAACGGCATATTTAAATAAGACGATTTATACCCATTTTGACGAGGATGGAAATGACCTGTTTACCAAAATTGATTTTTGTTATCCGCATGCCGTAGCGTCGATTAAAGTAGGGAAAGGCGTGAAGTCGGAAGGAGAACTGATCGTTTCGGGAACGAAAGGTTACGTTTATGTTCCGGCGCCATGGTGGAAAACCGATTATTTCGAGGTACGGTATGAAAATCCGGCTGATAATAAGCGATACTATTATCAACTGGAAGGAGAAGGAATCCGATACGAATTGCTGGCATTTAAGAAGACGATTGAAAACCAAAAGAAGAATTTCTGTATGGCTGAACGGAATTCAGAGGCATTTTGTAAGGTGATAGAAGATTTTTATGCTGATAAGCTGATTAAAATCTGACAGCATCGGTTCTTGCATGCGTTGAAAAAGTATGCTATACTCATGAAAGTTATGAGATATAAAGGAGGATGTTGTGATGAAACACGTTAAGACGTTGACGGATAAGACATTGAAAAGCACAATGGCAAAAGGCGGATGCGGCGAATGCCAGACGTCCTGCCAATCAGCTTGTAAGACTTCTTGTACGGTAGGAAACCAGACTTGCGAGAATAAGAGATAATTGATTGGAGATTCGGCATGAGCAGAAGAGAGGACTGCATATGAGCTGTCCTCTTTTCTGTGTCATTTCCTATAGGAGAGAAAACAGTGATTCACCAATATAAAAATAACGGTTATAATATTGTTTTAGATGTCTGCAGCGGCGCCGTTCATGTCGTGGATGATCTGCTCTATGACGTGATCGCCTGCTATGAAGAAAATAATCAGAATGCGCGTGAGACGACATTGACATCTTTGACGGATAAACTGACGCAGTATTCCCATGAAGACCTGCAGGAGGCGTTGGAGGAAGTCGAAACTCTGCGAAGCAGGGGCGAACTGTTTGCAGAAGATGAGTATGAATCGTTCGTCATGGATTTTAAACGGCGCAAAACCGTGGTGAAGGCATTATGCCTGCATATAGCGCATGATTGTAATTTAGGATGCCGGTACTGTTTTGCAGAAGAAGGAGAATACCACGGGGATCGTTCCTTAATGAGCGTGGAAGTCGGAAAGCAGGCATTGGATTTTTTGATCGCGAATTCCGGAAACCGCAGGAATTTGGAAGTGGATTTTTTCGGCGGTGAGCCGACCATGAACTTCGAAGTCGTTAAAGAACTGGTTCGTTACGGAAGGCAGCTAGAGCGGCAATATGATAAGAAATTCCGCTTTACGCTGACTACAAACGGGATTTTGCTCAACGATGAGATGATGGAATTTGCAAATCGGGAAATGGCAAATGTTGTATTAAGCATAGACGGAAGAAAGTCGGTCAATGATTATATGCGTCCCGCAAAGAACGGAAAAAGCTCATACGACATCATTGTGCCGAAGTTTCAACGGTTTGCGGAGCTGAGAAATCAGACCAATTATTATGTGCGCGGCACATATACCCATTATAATACGGATTTTTCGGAAGACGTCCTGCATTTGGCGGATCTGGGATTTCAACAGATCTCGGTGGAGCCGGTAGTGGCGGGCCCGGAAGAACCATATGCCATACAGGAATCGGATCTGCCGAAGCTGATGGAGGAATATGACAAGCTGGCAAGGGAAATGATAAAACGGAACAAGAATGGAAACGGTTTTCGGTTTTTCCATTTTATGATCGATCTGAGTCAAGGTCCGTGCGTGGCGAAGCGTTTATCCGGCTGCGGTTCCGGTACGGAATATCTGGCAGTGACGCCTTGGGGAGATCTGTATCCCTGTCATCAGTTTGTCGGACAGGAAGAATTTAAACTGGGCAACGTATACGACGGTATTCAGGCGGAAGCCGTCCGGGACGAATTTAAACTATGCAATGTGTATGCAAAAGAGAAATGCAGAAACTGTTTTGCGCGCTTTTATTGCAGCGGCGGCTGCGCCGCGAACGCCTATCATTTTCACGGCAACATTTTGGATGCCTATGATATCGGCTGCGAATTGCAGAAAAAACGGATCGAATGTGCGATTATGATAGAGGCTGCTTTGGCAGACCAAGAAGAAAAGGAGAAAAAGGAAGCATGAAAAATCAAAAGGGAAAAAGTATATTGGTCATCGTACTGTTCCTGCTGCTGACGGTAGGATGTGCCTATATTGATATCTTCGGACTGATGGGGTCCGGCAAAGCGGAGGATATTACGCTTGGTTTGGACTTGGCAGGCGGTGTCAGCATTGTTTATGAGATCGCGGATGAAGATGCGAATGCAGAAGCGGTAGAAGACACGATCGAACGTTTGCGGATGCGTGTAGACGGTTACAGTACGGAGGGAAATGTCTATAAACAGGGCGATAACCGGATCGCGGTTGAGATCCCGGGCGTGCAGAATGCAACACAGATCCTTGAAGACTTAGGAGAACCGGGTGTCTTGGAATTTATGGACACGGATAATTACAGTCATTTTCTTGCCGGAGAGGAATATGAGACCGTCCTGACCGGTGCCGATATTGAAAAAGCGGAAGCCGGCATCGACAGCTCCAGCGGTTCGAACGATTATGTGGTCAGTTTGGAAATGGGGAGCGACGGGGCAAAGCGTTTTGCGGAAGCGACAGCAGCCAATATCGGAAAGCCGATCTATATTGTGTATAATGGCGAAATGATCAGTAACCCGAACGTCCTGACAACGATCAGTGACGGCGCCTGTGTCATCAACGGATTGGGCAGTTACGAGACGGCGGATAATCTGGCAACCACCATCCGGATCGGCGCCTTGCCGTTGGAATTAAAAGAATTACAGTCGAATATAGTAGGCGCGCAGTTAGGAGAAGAAGCCATTCAGACTTCTTTGCTGGCGGGATTGATCGGCTTGATTTTGGTAGCGATCATTATGATCATTGTTTACCGTTTCCCGGGTGTGGTTTCTGTAATGTCGTTGATGGCGTATACGATCTTAATGATCATGTGCCTGAATCTGTTTGACGTGACATTGACCTTGCCGGGTATCGCCGGTATTCTCTTATCAATCGGTATGGCGGTGGATGCGAATGTCATCATATTCACCCGTATCAAAGAGGAAATCTCTGCCGGAAAATCTGTTCAGCTTGCGGTAAAGGGCGGTTTCCAAAAGGCGATGTCGGCTATCTTGGATGGTAATATCACCACGTTGATCGCAGCGGCTGTTTTGTGGGTAATGACAACCGGTTCCGTCAGAGGATTTGCAAAGACTTTGGCGCTGGGTATCGTCTTATCTATGTTTACCGCTCTGGTCGTAACCCGTCTTTTGATGAATGCGTTTGTCAACCTAGGGGCGACGAATGAAAAGCTCTATGGCAGAATAAAGGAACGGAAACCACGGGATTATGTTAAAAACAGTAAGTTTTGTTTCCTGTTATCTGCTATTTTGATCATCGTCGGATTTGTTTTTCTGCCGATCAATAAAAATAATCCGAATATCGGACATGCTTTGAATTTCAGTATGGAATTTATGGGTGGTACTTCCATGACGGTCGAGTTCGATCAGACCTTTACGCTTCAGGAAGCGGAGGATGAGATTCTGCCGGTGCTGACCGATGCGACCGGTATTTCGGCTTCCGAGATCCAATTACAGAATGTGCAGAATTCTTCTTCCATAGTGATCAAGACGCCGCAGATGACATTGGAGCAACGTGAGGCGGCGGAATCTGCATTAAAAGCATCCTTTACCGTACAGAACTTTTCCGTTGAAAATATCAGTTCCACAATTAGCGGAGAGATGCAGCGGGATGCGATCGTTTCCGTAATCGTTGCCACCATCCTGATGCTGATCTATATTGCTTTCCGGTTTCAGGATGTACGGTTTGGCGCCAGTGCGGTCTTGGCATTGCTGCATGATGTGTTGGTGGTATTTACGTTGTATGCGGTGGCGCATTTATCGGTCGGCAACACCTTTATTGCATGTATGCTGACGATCGTCGGTTACTCCATCAATGCGACCATCATTATCTTCGACCGGATCCGTGAGAATCTGAAAGGTCAGGATGAGAGAAAGTGGAACTTAAAGGAAATCGTAAATACCAGTATCAACCAGACCTTTACAAGAAGTATCTATACGAACCTGACTACGTTTGTCATGGTTTTGGTGCTGTATATATTGGGCGTTTCTGCGATTAAAGAATTTGCCTTAGCCCTGCTGGTGGGTGTATTGGGAGGTACGTATTCCTCAATCTGTATTACCGGTCCGTTATGGTATTACATGAAAACGAAGATCGGAAAAAAGAAAGCGGCGTCTGCAAAAGCCGTAAAAACAGGAAAATAAATGACAGAGAACAAGGCTGTTTGAAATTGGAAACAATTCGGACAGCCTTTTTGAGGTGTTTGGCATGAATGAAAAATGGATACAATTCAATAAAAAAGCAGATTTTTATCGGCTGGCAGAGCGCTTTTCGATCGATCCGGTCATTGTAAGAGTCATCCGAAACCGTGGGATCCGGACGGAGGAGGAATTTGAACGCTATCTGAATATCGAAGCGGAATTGTATGATCCACACCTTTTGAAAGATCTGGACCGGGGCGTCGATCTGATCAAGGAGGCAATCGTCTGTCAGTCACCCATCCGGATCATTTCCGATTATGATGTGGACGGTATTATGTCAAATTATATTTTTTACAAAGGATTGCTGCGTTGCCATGCAAATGTGGATTATCGGATCCCGGACCGCATGATCGACGGATATGGGATGAACGAATCCATGGTACGGGAAGCATATCATGACGGGATCAAAGTGATCCTGACTTGTGATAACGGTATTTCTGCGCTGCTTCCGGTAGCATATGCCAAAAATCTGGGTATGACGGTAGTGGTTACCGATCATCATGATATTCCGTTTGAATATGATGAGGAGGAAAAAAAGGAATACTTACATTCCGTGGCGGATGCGGTGATCGATCCGAAGCAGCCGGATTGTCCGTATCCATATAAGCAGTTATGCGGAGCCGGCGTCGCTTATAAATTCATTCAGGCATTATATGAAGCATGCGGGATCGACAAGGAGGAAGCGGAAGCATTCATTGAGTTCGTAGCGGTTGCTACGGTCTGCGACGTGATGGACCTGACGGATGAAAACCGGATCTTGGTCAGGCGGGGGCTGGAAGAATTGAATCGCACCGGCAACTTCGGATTGCGGGCATTAATGAAGGTCAATGGACTGAGCGGCAAGACGGTCACGGCACATCATCTGGGCTTTGTTCTGGGACCGTGTTTGAATGCAACGGGACGGCTGGAACATGCGAAACTCTCTTTGGAACTGCTATTGGAAGAAAACTTTGACGCCGCGTATGAACGCGCCGAATATCTGAAAGGACTTAATGACGAGCGGAAGGAACTGACACAGCAAGGAGTGGAGCGGGCGGTAGAACAGGTTCGGTCGGCGGAAGAGTTAGATAAAGTATTAGTGATTTATCTTCCGGATACGCATGAAAGTCTTGCCGGTATCATTGCCGGACGTATACGGGAAACGTTTTGGCGACCGACACTGGTCGTGACGGATGCTGAGGATGGATGCGTCAAAGGGTCCGGACGTTCCATTGACGGATATAATATGTATGAAGCGTTGGTAGAATGCAAAGATCTGCTGATCAAATACGGCGGGCATCCGATGGCGGCAGGGTTTTCGCTCAAAAAAAAGAATTTGGATTATTTTCGACACAAGTTGAATCTTCTATGCGAACTGACTCAAGAAGATTTTATCCCGAAACTCTATATTGATGTTCCGATGCCGATTGATTACATCCGCTTTGACCTGATTGAGCAGCTCAACATTCTCGAACCGTTCGGTAAGGGAAATGAAAAGCCGGTGTTCGCCCAAAAGAATTTACGCGTGCTGTCTGCCCGTGTGCTGGGCAGAAACGGTAATCTCCTTAAGCTGGTCTTGGAAAGTGAGGCGGGTAGCCAGATGGAAGGCGTCTACTTTGAGGCGGAAGAATTTCTGAAGGATATCCGGCAGTGGTTCGGCGAGGCGGAATGTGATCAGATGTTGAAAGGCTGGATCAATCAGGTAGCGTTGGATATCGCTTATTATCCGTCCGTGAACGAATTTAACGGGATTCGTTCCCTACAGATCATAATCAAGAGCTATTTGCCACATACCCTTGATTTTTCAGGGGAATGAATTTATACTTATACAAACGAAAGATATATGAAAAGCATGGGAAAGCGTGGTGATATTCCGATGGAACAGAACGTGCAAGCGAATAAGGCGCAAGACGGTGAATCAGGTACTTTTACAGATTTTAACGGCGTACTGCTGGGCGGTACAACGGTCGGCAAGAAAAAAGAAAAGACGTTAAGCACTCCTTCTGATTTTACCTCGCCGGATGAATTGTTTCAGGGCTTGATCCGGCATATTCGGCAGTATCATCCGTCTACGGACACTTCTATGATCGAAAAGGCATATCAGGTTGCCACCGTGGCTCACAAAGATCAAAAGCGGAAATCCGGTGAACCGTATATTATTCATCCGCTGTGTGTGGGAATCATTTTGGCGGAATTGGAGATGGATAAAGAAACCATTGTAGCCGGTATCCTGCATGATGTGGTAGAAGATACCGACATGACGATCGAACAGCTTTCCGAGGAATTTTCACCGGAGATCGCCCTCTTAGTGGACGGTGTTACAAAACTGACAAAATTAAATCTGTCGCAGGATAAACTGGAATTGCAGGCGGAAAACCTTCGGAAGATGTTTCTCGCCATGGCAAAGGATATCCGGGTGATCATCATTAAATTGGCGGACCGCCTGCATAACCTGCGTACCATGCAGTATCAGTCGCCGCAAAAGCAGATTGAAAAGAGTCGGGAGACCATGGATATCTATGCTCCGATCGCACATCGTCTGGGTATTTCAAAAATCAAAGTGGAATTGGATGACCTGTCACTGAAATATTTAATGCCGGATGTATATGAGGATCTCAATCGTCAGATCAATGAACGCATCACGGAACGGGAAGCGTTTATCAACGAGATCGTAAAAGATGTACAGCGGCATATCGACAATGCCAATATCTCGGCGGAAATCGACGGACGCGTCAAGCATTTCTTCAGCATTTATAAGAAAATGGTAAACCAGCATAAAACACTGGATCAGATTTATGATATTTTTGCGGTCCGGATTAAGGTAGAGACGGTCCGGGACTGTTATGCGGCACTGGGTGTGATCCATGAAATGTATACACCGATCCCGGGGCGGTTTAAGGATTATATCGCCATGCCGAAATCCAATATGTACCAGTCTCTTCACACAACGCTGATCGGTCCGTCCGGTCAACCGTTTGAGATACAGATTCGGACGTTTGATATGCACCGGACGGCAGAATACGGTATTGCCGCCCACTGGAAATATAAAGAGAATATGCAGGGCGGAACCGGTGAAGAGCGGGAAGAAGCCAAGCTGGCTTGGTTACGCCAGATCTTGGAATGGCAGCAGGACACGGATGATAATAAAGAGTTCATGAGTGCCATTAAGACGGACTTGGATTTGTTTGCGGAACAGGTATATTGCTTTACGCCGGCTGGCGATGTCAAGTCGCTGCCTTCCGGTTCTACGCCGATCGATTTTGCATACAGCATTCATTCCGCGGTCGGCAACCGCCTGATCGGTGCCAGAGTAAACGGCAGACAGGTTACGATTGATTATAAACTGCAAAACGGTGACCGGGTAGAGATCATTACTTCCCAGAATGCAAAGGGACCAAGCAGAGACTGGCTGAATATTGTAAAAAGCACGCAGGCAAAAACCAAGATCAATCAATGGTTCCGTCAGGAATACAAGGAAGATAATATCACACGCGGAAAAGAGTTGTTAAACGCTTACTGTAAGTCCAAGGGATTACAGTTAAGCGATTATACGAAGCCGGAATATCTTGCGAAGGTAACGGAAAAATATAATTTTCGGGATTGGGAATCCGTCTGTGCGGCTATCGGACATGGCGGTTTGAAGGAAGGACAGGTCATTAACCGCTTGGTAGAGGAATATGAGCGGGATCACTGTCATCCGATCAGTGATGAGGAAATCTTATCAAAGATTGCTTCCGAACCGCAGGAGACAGTGACGCGTCCAAGGCATACGCGAGGCGGGATCATCGTAAAAGGGATCGATGATGTAGCGGTACACTTTTCAAAGTGCTGCAGTCCGGTTCCGGGTGATAAGATCATCGGATATGTCACACGAGGCAGAGGCGTTTCCATCCATCGGAAGGACTGTGTGAACGTACTGGGCATGACCGATGAAGAAAAGGAACGCCTGATCGAAGCGGAATGGCAGAAACAGGACGACAATCAGGATAATCTGTATGTGACAGATATCAAGATCTATGCGATCGACCGGAGAAATATCGTGTTCGATATCTCAAAAGTATTTACAGAAATGCTGATCAATGTTACCAGCATGACCCTGCGGACCAGCCGGCAGGGAAAGGCAACGATCAATGTGGCATTCGAGATTCACGGGGTCGATCAATTAAACAAAGTGATCGCAAAGATACGAAATATAGACGATATTATTGATATTGAACGTACCATGGGTTAGACGGCATGGAACGGGAAAAGGGGGCAAGTGATGCAGAACATTATCGTGATAACAAACCAACTGGGTGATTTCATGACGAATTGCTATACGGTTTACAATTCCGAAACGCGGGAAGCCATTATGATCGATCCGGCAAGTAACGCCAGATTTTTAAGTAATTTATTGGTGAATCAGCAACTGAATTGCGTAGCCGTGTTCTTGACGCACGGACATATCGATCATATGGGTGCGTTGCCGGAGCTGATGGAGCTGATCGGACATAAAGTTCCGGTCTATGCGTCGGAAGAGGAACAGGATGTGTTAAGCGATCCTCGCAAGAATCTGTCTGAAATGTTTAGCGGACAGCTTCTGACGATCAAACCGGATATCCTCCTGCATGACGGAGAAGAGATCAAATTGCTCGGTACAAGCATCCGCTGCATCTTGGTAGCCGGACATACCAAAGGCGGCATGTGTTATTATTTTGAGGAAAACGGCTTACTGTTTTCCGGTGATACGCTGTTTTCAAGAAGCATCGGCAGGTCGGATTTCCCGACCGGCGACGGCATCCGATTAGTGCGTGACATCCGGGAAAAGCTGTTGGTTTTGCCAAACGATACGCAGGTGTACGCGGGACATAACGAACGCACAACAATCGGACGGGAAAAGGAAGGAAATCCGTTTTTGGCGGATTACTGATCTGAGAATGCCATATGATTTACCTGAAACAAAATGTAGAAGATTATAATAATGATTTTCGTGCCATGATACAGGCATTCCTGCCAAATGAAAAAATTGTCATCACCGAGGAAGGTACGCGTCTGACATTTGAAGCGGAGTGTCGGGAACAAACAGTGACGCTTCGTTTGTGGGAGCATGGAAACCGGATAGACGAAGAAACCGTATCCTGCGATTATCGGGATAAGCGGCATGCCAAGAATCCGATCAAAGCCGCCGCGTATCATCTCCTGAGCCGTTATTGCAAAAAAACACTGCCATGGGGCGGTATGACCGGCGTGCGTCCGACAAAGTTTGCGACGGCAAGACTGGAAGAAGGCTGGGACGCGGATGCCATCATCCATGAGTATGAAACAGTCTATCTGACGACCAAACAAAAAGCGCAGCTTTGCTATCAGGTAGCAAAACGGGAACAGGAATTGTTAGAGCCATTTCATTTTACGGAGGAATACTGCTTATATGTGGGTATTCCGTTTTGTCTGTCTAGGTGTCTGTATTGTTCATTTACCGCCTATCCGATCGAGCGGTATCGTGATCGGATCGGGGAATATCTATTGGCATTGTTCCATGAAATGGAGTTTGTAGCGCAGGCATGCCGTCAAAAGCGTCTGGTTGCCATTTATATGGGAGGCGGTACGCCGACTTCCCTGAGTACGAGCCAGTTGGCAGATGTCATTGATACCGTTTACCGTCTGTTTGATACGCGGTATGTGAGGGAATTCACGGTAGAAGCGGGAAGACCGGACAGCTTATCGAGAGAGATGTTTGAGATGCTGCGGGCGAAGCCGGTCACGCGGATCAGTATCAATCCGCAGACAATGAACGACGAGACCTTAGCGTTTATCGGCAGACATCATACGTCGCAGATGATCACGGATGCGTTCCATATGGCAAGAGACTGCGGCTTGGATAATATTAATATGGATATGATCGTCGGGCTTCCCAAGGAAGATATTTCGCATGTCCGGCATACACTGGAGGAAATACAAAAACTGGGACCGGACAGCCTGACGGTGCATTCGCTGGCGATCAAGCGGGCGGCGGAACTGAATATGCGCATGCAGCAGTATCAGGAAAGCATGCGCGGAAGTACCAATGAGATGTTGACGTTGGCAGATTCGTTCGCGTCGGAGATGGGCATGCAGCCATATTATCTGTATCGGCAGAAAAATATCACCGGTAATTTAGAAAACGTGGGATATGCCAGACCCGGGAAAGAATGTCTGTATAATGTCTTGATTATGGAAGAAAAAATGGATATTATAGCTGTAGGCGCGGGAACCGCAACGAAGCTGACATTTCCGGAATATCACCGGATCGAGCGGGTTGAGAATGTGAAAAATGTGGAGGAATATATGTTGCGGGTGGACGAGATGATCGCCCGTAAATGCGCAGGTTTCAGATGGGCTGATGAAAGAAATACAATGCAGCAGTAGAGACAAATGAGAAAGCGGTTGAGTTGATATGGATGAAGAGAGAGATATTTTTGTAGGAGATACCGTAAATGAATATCTGAGTGAGGATTTCAGTACGGGGATCGTACATGCCATCTGTGTCAGCGGTCTGGCAGGAAAGCTGGCGCGGGAACTGGGGCTGTCGCAGGCAGAGATCCGGGAGATTGCCATGGCAGGCATGCTGCATGATATCGGAAAGCTGAAGATCAGTTCTTATGTTTACGGCAGAAAAGAAGATACCATGCAGATCGAGGAAACACGGTATATCCGCCGGCATGCGCAACTGGGCGAGCAGATTCTGCGTAAACAGGGCATGCCGGACAGTATATGCAATATGGTATTATATCATCATGAAAATTATGACGGTTCGGGATACCCGTATAATCTCAGAGGAGAAGAGATTCCGCTGGGGGCAAGGATTTTGCGGGTGTGCGATGTGTTTTCGGCATTGATCTCTGACCGTCCGTACCGGAAAGCATTTGATATTAATACTGCGATCTTGCTGCTGATCGACGAGGTCAAAAATTTTGATATGCGTGTGTTTTTGGCGTTCCAAAGCGTCATTCATACGGAAAGCACGCTGAAAACCATTATCGATATTGAATCATTGGATTTAGGAAGTCCGTTAAAAACGGATAGTAGTTTGCAGGAGGATAGGGAACATGGCAATGAAGAAAAAACCGGTAACCGGAATGAAGGATATTATGCCAAAGGAGATGGAAATACGGGATTACGTGATCGGGTTGATCAAGGAAACCTATAAGGCGTTTGGATTTACGTCGGTGGAAACCCCTTGTGTCGAACATATAGAAAATCTGTGCAGCAATCAGGGCGGCGAAAACGAAAAATTGATCTTTAAGATATTAAAACGCGGCGAAAAGCTGCGATTAGAAGAGGCGGAGACAGAAGCGGATTTGGTGGACGGAGGTCTGCGGTATGATCTGACCCTGCCGCTCTCCCGTTATTACTCGAACAATTCCAACGATCTGCCGGTACCGTTTAAGGCATTGCAGATCGGAAATGTCTGGCGCGCGGATCGTCCGCAGAGAGGACGGTATCGCCAATTCATGCAGTGTGATATTGACATTTTAGGAGAACCGACGTATCTGGCGGAAATGGAACTGATTCAGGCAACTACCACTTTGCTGGGAAAATTAGACTTTCATAATTTCACGATCCGCATGAACGACCGGAGAATCTTAAAAGCCATGGCGGCATACAGTGGTTTTTCGCCGGACGACTACGATACGGTCTTTATTATCTTGGATAAATCAGATAAGATTGGGCTGGAAGGCGTGGAAACGGAACTGCGGGAAGCCGGATACGATCAACAGGCGGTCTCTGCCTATTTAAATCTGTTTCGAACGGTAACGGATGACGTGGCAGGGCTGAAACACTTAAAAGAGATCTTGGGAGACTGTCTCGATCCCGCGGTGGCGGACGATCTGGCTACCATTATTGCCGGCGTAGAAAACGTCAAGACAACTGATTTTCAACTGCGGTTTGATCCGACCTTGGTACGAGGGATGTCCTACTATACCGGACCGATCTTTGAAATCTCCATGGATGAATACGGAGGATCGGTCGGCGGAGGCGGAAGATATGATGAAATGGTAGGAAAATTTACCGGACAGGAGACTGCCGCCTGCGGCTTTTCGATTGGTTTTGAACGGATCATCATGCTGTTGATGGAACGGGATTTCAAGGTGCCGGCAGAGCCGAAACTGGCATTTTTGGTAGAAAAGAACATGCCGGGAGATAAGCTGCTTCGGGTGTTTGAGGAAGCAAAGAAGGAACGGCAGTCCGGCAGAACAGTGAATATCGTGATGATGAAAAAAAATAAAAAGTTTCAGAAAGAACAGATGCAGTCAGAGGGATACGAAGAATTCCGAGAATTCTTTACCGACCGCATGTAGGAGGAAGGAAAATGGCAGAATCAATGCAGGGTTTGAAAAGAAGTCACCGATGTGCGGAACTGAGCAGGCAACAGCTCGGAGAACAGGTCACAGTCATGGGCTGGGTACAAAAGACCAGAAATACCGGCGGATTGATCTTTGTGGATCTGCGGGATCGAAGCGGATTGCTTCAGGTGACGTTTAGCAGTGAAAAAGTATCGGAAGAAGTGTTTCATAAAGCATATAGGCTTAGAAGTGAATTTGTAGTGGCTGTCACCGGAACCGTTGTGGAACGCGAGGGAGGCGTTAATCCGAATTTAAAGACCGGAGAGATCGAAGTGATCGCGGATTCTTTGCGTATCTTATCTGAGGCAGAAACGCCGCCGTTTCCGATTGAAGAACATAGTAAGACCAAAGAAGAACTGCGTTTAAAATACCGGTATCTGGATTTACGCCGTCCGGATCTGCAAGCCAATCTCATGCTTCGCAGTAAGGTATGTATGCTGACGCGCGCATTTTTGACGGAAGAAGGATTTTTGGAAATTGAAACGCCGATGCTGACAAAATCGACGCCGGAAGGAGCAAGAGATTATCTGGTGCCAAGCCGTGTGCATCCCGGCAGTTTCTATGCCCTGCCGCAGTCTCCGCAGTTGTTTAAGCAATTATTGATGTGTTCCGGATACGACCGTTATTTTCAGATCGCAAGATGTTTCCGCGACGAAGACCTGCGCGCCGACCGCCAGCCGGAATTTACGCAGATCGATATGGAATTATCCTTTGTGGATGTAGATGATGTGATCGATGTGAACGAGCGTCTGCTTGCCAAGATCATGAAGGAGGCAATCGGTGTCGAAGTGCAGTTGCCGATTCCGCGGATGGCTTGGCAGGAAGCGATGGATCGATTCGGTTCCGACAAACCGGATTTACGGTATGGTATGGAACTGCATGATATAACGGAAATCGTGCGAAACTGTGAGTTTACCGTCTTTCGAAGCGCGATCGAAGCTGGCGGGAGCGTGCGTGGAATCAACGCGAAGGGACAAGGCGGCATGCCTCGGAAAAAGATTGACGCGCTGGTGGAATTCGCAAAGGGATATGGCGCAAAAGGACTGGCGTATGTGGCGGTCAATGAAGACGGCACCTATAAATCCTCATTTGCTAAGTTTATGAAGCAGGAAGAGATGGACGCGCTGGTAGCGGCGATGGACGGACAGGCAGGCGATCTGTTGCTGTTTGCGGCGGATCAGAACAAAGTGGTATATGATGTACTGGGAGCTTTGCGCGTGGAACTGGCGGAGCAGATGGGTCTGCCGGATCCGGATGAATTCTGTTTTGTTTGGATTACGGAATTCCCGCTTTTGGAATGGAACGAAGAACAGGGACGTTATACGGCGATGCACCATCCGTTCACGATGCCGATGGAAGAAGACTTGCCGTATCTGCAATCCGAACCGGGTCGTGTCCGGGCGAAAGCATATGATATCGTTTTAAACGGCACGGAACTCGGAGGCGGTTCTGTCCGGATCCATCAAAACGATATTCAGGAAAAAATGTTTGAAGCGCTGGGCTTTTCAAAAGAAGCGGCTTATGAACAGTTCGGATTTTTGTTGAATGCGTTTAAATACGGGGTTCCGCCGCATGCGGGGCTGGCTTACGGTTTGGATCGGATGATCATGCTGATGGCAAAACAGGATTCCATTCGGGATGTGATCGCATTTCCAAAGGTGAAGGATGCTTCCTGCCTGATGTCAGAAGCACCAAATGTAGTCGATGATAAACAACTGGCAGAGTTAGACATCGCAATTATCAATAAGGAGGAGTCGTAGGAATGAAACGCTGCTGTCCGGTATATGCGTTGCTGCTGTGCCTGCTATTGGCAGGATGCGGTAAGCAGATGGATGCCACAGAAGAGAAAGCGGATACGACCGGAACGGGTACGGAATTGGTTCTGCCTGCCGGTGTTTCCAATCCACGAAAGATGGCGCAGACGTTACCGGATCCCGGTGCGGAGAAAGAAAATGCCGGTACAAGAGAACATTTTTCCTTTGTCATGGATCAAAACACATATGTGTTTACGGAAACGGAAACGCTGTGGCTGTACAGTCAGTCGCTCATGGCAGAATACCGGACGGAATTTTTGCTGAATGTTAAGGGGAATAAGGTGGTCATCGCTCCGCTTGATACGGAAACAGGGCAGATTCCAAGTGATTGTGAAGAAGTCTACACCGATGAAACGACAGCCATATACCAAAAGGAACAGGAAGACGCGGAAGATGAGTTGTATCTGACCGTATACGGTCTTGCGTTCCAAGTGACGGGCTGGGAAGAATTGGTAGACAACCATACCGTTACGTTGCAAAAACTCTATAGCGCGTTGGCACAGATGGGAACGGCAGTGACGCCGGCGTCGGAGGACGAGACGCTTACGGATGTGATCACGGCAATGCGTACCGTGCCTGTTTTTGATTCCTATAAGATGGCTTTTCGGGAAGGCGTGTCATATTCCGGATTTTTTATGTGTTCTCCGTCAAGCAGTGAAGCAGTCTATGAGGACGTCAGTATTTTTATGTCCGTGGAAATTCCAGACTGGAACGAACTGGCGGTCGTTCATGTCGAGGCGATACCGGACTATCGGGAACGCTTGGAAGATACGGGAAAAACCTTTGACGGACAGCCGATCTTAGCGGATTACGCAGGGGAACTGAAGTATTTCATTCTCGGAACTGACGGGAAATGTATATATTTGGAAGGGCTGCCCGGGAATGCCGGGAGCGATACGAAAAGCTTTACTGCGGAGGAAGCAGCGTATATTTTTGATGTAATTTTGACAAAATAATACATAGTTACTATAATGGTAATAATTAGCAGAAAGAATATTCAGATACGATTTGAGGGATAATGTAGGCGGTGCATATGAATAAAACAAAACTCCGTAGATTTGAAACGATTTTATGGATGGTCATTAAGACGATTCTTTATCTGTGTCTGATGGCGATCTTTATTCTGCTGCTGGGCAGGACAAACTTTGCATTGACTCAGCTTTCCCGAACCTTGGGTATCACGCTCAGTACGTATGTGATTGTAGGATTGTTGTTTTTATCGATTTACGGTAAATATGATATCGGAAGAAGAAAAAGCAAGCCTATTATTTATTCGCTCGCATTAGCGGTATTGTGTACGGATGTGATCTCTTATCTGCAATTAATGATCATGAATACGGTCACGCCCAGCATTTATGCGTTCCGTCTGCGGAGCATCGGCGAATTGGTTCTGGCATTTCTGCTCCAGCTTATTTTGATCATCCTAGCGGTATATGCGGGAAACGCGTTGTTTTTTAAGATTCATCAGCCGGAGAAATGTTGCGTGGTAACGTCTTCACAGGAAAACTTAAATGAGATCGTGCGGGGGATCCGGAAATACCGTAAGCAGTATGAGATCGTGGAAGTATTTGATTACCGCGATAAGATGCTGCTGCGTAAACTGAAAGATATGGATACGGTCTTTATCTATAATATTCCGATCCACCTGCGAAGCGAAGTGGTAAGTTACTGTTACCGCACGCGTAAAAATGTATACTTCAATCCGGAGATCGAAGATATCATGGAATTCAGTTCCGAATATTATCTGCTGGATGATATATCGCTTTTGAATTATAATGTCAAAGGACTGACGATGGAACAGCGGATCATCAAACGATGTATGGATATCGCATTGTCCCTGATCGTCGGTTTGATCACCGCTCCGGTCTGGATCATCAGTTCCATTGTGATCAAGGCATATGACGGCGGTCCGGTTTTATTTAAGCAGAACCGGGCGACGATTAACGGTAAGATCTTTCGCGTGTATAAATTCCGCACCATGCAGGAAAATGTGGAAAACCATTCGGTCACAGAAGACGACAACCGGATTACCAAGCCGGGGAAATTTCTCCGTAAGGCGCGTATTGATGAACTGCCGCAGCTTTTGAATATCTTAAAGGGCGATATGAGTTTTGTCGGACCGCGACCGGAGATGTTGGAAAATGTCTACACCTATACGGAAGAACTGCCCGAGTTTAAGTATCGTCTCCGCGTAAAGGCAGGATTGACCGGATACGCGCAGGTTGCGGGCAAGTATAACACAACGCCAAAAGATAAATTGATGATGGACATGATGTATATTGAAAACTACAGCATTTTTCGGGATGTGCAGTTATTGTTTCAGACTGTGATCGTGTTGCTGAAATCGGATAGTACGGAAGCGTTTTCCGGAGATGATGCAAAAGAGTATATATTCCGTGGAATAGAAGAAAAGGAACTGGATATATGAAAAAATATGATTATGTAATCGTTGGCAGCGGACTGTTCGCCGGCACATTTGCATATGCAGCGACCACGAATGGCAAAACCTGTCTGGTGATCGAAAAACGTCCACATCTGGGCGGCAATTTATATTGTGAGAAGATAGCCGATATCAATGTGCATAAGTATGGACCGCATATTTTCCATACCAGCAACCGCAAGGTCTGGGAGTTTGTGAATTCACTGGTGACGTTTAACCGTTATACGAATTCTCCGATCGCAAATTATCATGGGGAAGTGTATAATCTCCCCTTTAATATGAATACATTCAGCAAGATTTGGGAAGATGTCCGGACACCGGAAGAAGCGAGGAAAAGAATTGCCGAACAGCAGGCAAGGGTTCCGGGTGAACCTCGGAATCTAGAAGAGCAGGCGATTCAGCTCGTAGGAGAGGATATTTACCGTAAATTGGTCAAAGGATATACGGAAAAGCAATGGGGAAGAGACTGTAAGGAGTTGCCTGCATTTATTATCGAACGGCTTCCGGTACGTTATACGTATGACAATAACTATTTTAACGATATGTATCAGGGTATTCCGCAGGGCGGCTATAATGTCCTGATGGAAGCGCTCTTTGAGGGCTGTGATGTAGAATTGGAAACGGATTACAATGCCGATCGGGAGACTTATAATGCCTTGGGAGAAAAGGTGCTTTATACCGGAACGTTAGATTCCTTTTATGATTATTGTTTTGGGAAGCTGGAATATCGCAGCCTGCGGTTTGAGACGGAGCTGCTGCAAGTGGAAAACTTTCAGGGCGTGGCGGTTATGAATTATACGGATCGGGAAACGCCGTATACAAGGATTATTGAACATAAGCATTTTGAATTCGGCACGCAGGAACAGACCGTGATCACAAAGGAGTATCCGACCACATGGAAGGAAGGCATGGAACCGTATTATCCGGTCAATGATGAAAACAATCAGAACTTATATCAGAAATATGCGTTGCTGGCACAGGAAGAAAAGAATATCCTCTTTGGAGGACGTTTGGCAGAGTATCGCTATTATGATATGGATCAGGTGATAGAGTCTGCATTTCATTTGATCGAAAAAGAACTAAAATGGGAGATGAATTACGGGCAGGAATTTAAAAGCCAGTATTATCATGCTACGATCTGAATGGTATATGAGATGAAGGAAGAAGCGATTTTAGAATTATTAAAACAATATCATCAGGAGCATTTATTAAAATATATTGATGAGTTATCCAAACGAAAGAAAGAGCGTCTGTTTTCACAGATTCAGAACATTGACTGGTCCTTTCTGTTGTATTTACAAAAGGACGCAGCCGTTTCTTCCGGTGATATCCGATCGATCGATGCCCTGACCTGTCCGGAGATCGCCCGGAATGCCGAACGCTATCGGGAGATAGGGGAACAGGTGATCCGGGAAGGGAAATTATGTCTTTTGCTGTTGGCAGGCGGTCAGGGAACCCGTTTGGGGTATGATAAACCGAAGGGCTGTTTTAACATGGGAATCACGAGAGACCTATCGATTTTCAGGCTGCTGATCGAACATGCTTTAGATATCGTGGAACAAACGCAGACATGGATCCCGCTTTATATCATGACGAGTGCGGTGAACCATGCGGATACGGTTTCTTTTTTTGAAGAACATGATTTCTTTGGATATCAGCCGGAGCATCTGCACTTTTTTATTCAGGAAATGAATCCGGTCACGGATTTTCAAGGAAAGATCCTCATGCAATCCAAATCGTCTTTGGCATTGTCGCCGAACGGAAACGGCGGATGGTTTCATTCGATGGACCGTGCGGGGCTGCTGGACCCGATTTTCCATTCCGGTATTGAATGGATCAATGTATTTTCCGTGGACAATGTGCTGCAGCGGATCGCCGATCCGGTCTTTCTCGGGGCGACCGTAGACAGTGGAAAAATGTGTGCTGCAAAGGTGGTACGAAAGAGCGGTCCCAACGAAAAGGTGGGAGCGATTTGTACGGAAAACGGAAAACCGCATATTATTGAATATTACGAACTGTCAGAAGAGATGAAGCATCAGACGAATGCGGATGGTTCGTTGGCATATGGTTTTGGAGTGACTTTAAATTATCTGTTCCCAATCCAACGGCTAAAAGAAACGCTAGACATTAACATGCCGCTGCATGTGGTAAAAAAAGCGGTGCCGTACATGGATGAGGCAGGGGTTATCGTAAATCCGACCAAACCAAACGGTTTAAAATTCGAGACGCTGGCTTTGGATCTGATCCACGAAATGGAAGACTGCCTTGTCTTTGAAGTGGAACGGGAGAAAGAATTCGCCCCGGTAAAAAACAAGATGGGGGTAGATTCCGTTGATACCGCCAGAGTCCTTCTCGAAAAGAACGGATACCGCTTATAAAGAGGTTCCCTCAGCATTTCTGGATATCCTGTTCAAGCTGTTCCGCGAGCTGTAAAGTTTTAGCTAGAATGTCTTCGATATTGCGAATGCTGTTCATATGGTTTTCCGCCACGGAATTTGCATCTTTGATGGAAGAGATAATGGATGCCAAATGGTCCGTGATGGTACTTAATGTCGTTTTGATCTCTCCGGCGGAATGGTCACTGTCTTTCGCCAGTTTACCCATTTCATCTGCAACGACAGCAAAGCCGCGACCGTATTCTCCGCTCCGTGCCGCCTCGATGGAAGCGTTCAGAGCCAAGATATTGGAGCGGGAAGCATTGCTGCTGATCTTATTTACAACATCAACAGCATTGTGGACATCGTTTTCCACGTAATTGGTCATATCGTTCATGTTCGTCAGCATGCCGAACAGATCTTCAATTCCACTGATGACCGTCTGAACGGAACTCTGTATGTTATCAACCGATTCCTGAAATTGTGCCGTGACGCTTGCCATGCGTTCCTTTGCGTCAACGGAATAGGTGCAGATGATACAGCCAACGATTTTACCGTGGTCGGCAACAGGTGCCAGAACGCCCTCAAATGCCTCGCCCATCACTTCTTTTGGCAGGTAATTATGTTTCTTTTTCCCGGTCTTTATAACTTCCTGAAAAGCGCCGCTCGGATCGATAAATTCTTCTCCTACTTTTAACTGCGGCACGGCTCCGTCCGGCACGGAAAAGCCTTGCACAATACCGTTTGTATCCATGACTGTGATAAATACGTCATGTTCAAATAAATCTTTGAGCAACGGTAAAAGATCAATCAGTTGTTGTAATCGTTCGTTTAACATGGTTTTATCCTCCCATTCGTTCTATCGCTGACTTCGTACATAAACGCTATATTATATACAATAGTATCAAAATTACGCGGGTTTGTATAGCAAATTTAAGTGAAAGGTCATAGTTTTTTTTATTTGTTAAAAATCATAGGCATTTTGGAAGAAGTATGATAAGATACTAATAACTGACTATGCAGATCTTTATAAAATAAAACATTCAGAAAGGGTATACCGAATGACAAAACATACAAAAAAATTTTTAACGATCAGTTTTTTATTATTATTTACCATAGGGGTCATTATGTTTGTTATGACAAGCATAGAAGTCAATCAACGGAGCCGGCAGGCAGTGTCCGAAGTGGGAACGATTTATATGTCGGAAGTATCCAGACAGATCCAGCAAAAATTTAATGCTATGATCCGCCTGCAGATCATTGAGATGAACGGCATCATAGACGCCTATCCGCCGGAAGAGATGGAATATGGGGAGGATATGATCACAAAGCTGGCACGAGGAGCCCGTGTGCGGAATTTCAAGTCGTTAGGATTGTATACGCAGGACGGAGAGGGCGAAACCCTTTATGGAGAGGATTTTATGCCCTCCGACGAGGATATGTTTTTAAATGTGATCGAGAATCCGGATTTAAGAGTCTGCAGCGGCGTTGATGAGAACGGAGAAAGTATGCTGTTATTTGTGACCGAAGTGGAATATCCGATGGCTGACGGACAGACCAGCCATGTGATGGTAACAGGTCTGTCCATGGATTACCTGAATACGGTTTTAGTCTTAAACGATGAAAAATCTCTTGTGTATTCCAATATTATTCATAAAAACGGAACCTTTGTCATGCAAAACGGAGAAGACGGAAAAGATTATTTTTCCCATATTACGGAAATGTTTTCGGAAATTGACGGAAAGACATCGAACCAGTATGCTCAGGAATTGCAAAACGCCATTAATCGTAACGAAGAATACTCCGCTACCGTCAAGATGGATGATAGTTATCAGCACATTTTATGCGTGCCGCTTCCGACGTCGGAGTGGTATTTGGTATGCGTGATGCCGTTTGGAGTGTTGGATGATACCATGGATACGATGGTAAATCAGAACCAAATGATCATTACATCTACGTTTTTAGTGATCCTGTTGGGACTGTTATTGATTTTTGTCTTATATTATAAAATGTCGCAGCGGCAGATGACGGAACTGCATGAGATGCAGAAGGAAGCGGAACGGGCGAACCGTGCGAAAAGTGAGTTTCTCTCGAATATGAGCCATGATATCCGGACACCGATGAACGGTATTGTAGGTATGACCGCGATTGCCATGGCAAACATCGATGATCCGGCGCGGGTGAAAGACTGCCTGTCAAAGATTACTTCGTCCAGCAGGCATTTGTTGGGACTGATCAATGATGTGCTGGATATGTCGAAGATCGAAAGCGGAAAACTGACGCTCAATATGTCACAGGTGTCCTTGCGGGATATCATGGACGGCATTGTGACGATCATTCAGCCGCAGGTCAAAGCCAGACAGCAGCATTTTGACATTTTTATTCATGATATTGAAGTGGAGGAAGTCTATTGCGACAGCGTCCGTTTGAATCAGGTGTTGATCAATTTGTCATCCAATGCCCTAAAATTCACTCCGGAGGGTGGGCAGATCCATATTTACTTGAATCAGGAACCATCACCGTTAGGAGATCAGTATGTTCGATGTCATTTTCGGGTAAAAGACAACGGGATAGGCATGACGGAAGAATTTCAGAGGGAAATATTTGATAAGTTTGCAAGGGAAAACAAACCACAGGTAGATCAGATCGAAGGCGCCGGTCTGGGGATGCCGATCACAAAGGCAATCGTGGATGCCATGAACGGAACCATAGAACTACAAAGCGCACCGGGACAGGGTACGGAATTCCATATTGTGTTAGATTTGGAAAAAGCAACGGTTGCAGAGGAAGATATGGTGCTTCCGGCATGGAATATGCTGGTAGTGGATAATAATGAAGATTTATGCCGGGGCGCCGTGTCAGCTTTGAAAGAGATCGGCATTGAAGCGGATTGGGCATTGAATGGAAAAACGGCGGTCTCTATGGTTCAAAAACACCATGAGGAGAATCATGATTATGAGATTGTACTTTTGGATTGGAAGATGCCGGAAATGGACGGGATTGAAACTGCCCGCGCGATCAGAAAGTATTTGGGAGATGAAGTTCCGATTCTGATCATTTCCGCTTATGACTGGAGCGATATCGAAGAAGAAGCCAAAAAAGCGGGAATCCACGGATTCATATCCAAGCCGTTATTCAAATCCAACCTATACCTCGGACTGAGCCAATACATGGTGACACAGGAGGCGATAGAGCCGGAATCAGAGGAAGAAGACACGGATGTCTTTGCCGGAATGAGGATTTTGTTGGCGGAGGACAATGACCTGAACTGGGAAATTGCAGAAACACTGTTACAGGAAGCCGGTTTTGAACTGGAACGCGCGGAAAACGGACAGATTTGCGTGGAAAAATTCGGACGGTCCGACGTGGGATATTATGATCTGGTCTTAATGGATATCCGCATGCCGGTCATGAACGGTTATGATGCTGCAGTGGCAATCCGCGCGATGGAACGGGAGGATGCCGATCTTCCGATCATTGCGATGACGGCAGATGCGTTTTCGGAAGATGTGCAGCATTGTCTGGAATGCGGGATGAACGGACATATCGCTAAGCCGATCAATATAAAGAATCTATTGCAGATATTGAAAAAGCACCTGAAATAACATATAATGATTATATATATTTTGTAGTACTATATTAAAAGATTGGATGGGATTATGGAAGAACAGTTAAAGCAGAAGTTAATGGAGTATGGTGTCAATCTTCAAGGGGCATTGGAACGGTTTATGAATAACGAAGGACTGTACTTAAAATTCTTAAACAAATTTCCGGAGGAACCGACCTTTGCGCGCTTGGAAGAAAGTATGCAGAAGGAGGATTATCCGGAGGCATTTCGTCAGTCGCATACCTTAAAAGGCGTCAGTGCAAATTTAGGACTGGATCCGCTGACAGCCAGCACGGAATTACTGGTGGAGCTGCTGCGGAACCACGAGAGCCTGACGGCAGAGGAAGCCGTACAGGCAAAGGAATATATGAAGGACATTACCCAAAAGCATTTAGAGCTTGTTCATATTATTACGGCTAAATAATCTATGAGGAGATACCATGGGTCAATTGCTTGAATCAAAAAATCAATATGAAGATTTATTGATTGAGAAAATCAGTCATGACAATGAAATATCTCTGTTAAAGGACCTGCATGCTGATGTGGAATTATATGAGAGTTTAGGATTTGATACGGCACAGTTAGAAGAAATCCGAAAAGGAATCGAAGCAGGGGTTGATGTCGGTATCTATGCCAAACCGGACTTTCAATGGTTTGAGATGGAAGAGATCCGTCTGAGTCTGGAACAGGGAGTTTCGATTTCCGAGTATGCAAAAATGGGTTTTGATTGGATGCAGATCGCCGAGATCCGTAAAGGGCTGGCAGCCGGAATTTCGGTTGCAGCATATGCAGACAAGGATTTCTTTTCCCAACAGATGCAGGAAATCCGGATCGGGCTGGAACAGGGACTGGATGTGTCAGTGTATGCCAAAAAGGATTTGGATTGGTTTCAAATGCGGGAAATCCGTGTTGGTTTGGAAGAAGGCGTGGATGTCACCCCATATGCCCGGCAGGAATATGACCACTTGGTGATGAGGGAATTCCGAAAAGCCCTGAAAGAGCATGTGGATC
The DNA here is from genome assembly GCA_947589305.1 of uncultured Lachnospiraceae bacterium. GTDB lineage: Bacteria > Bacillota > Clostridia > Lachnospirales > Lachnospiraceae > CAG-632. The sequence goes on along the minus strand of CANQAP010000003.1, from coordinate 30,373 downwards.
TGGAACCATATGTCACACAGGGATATGACGGAGCAATCTTAAGGGAACTTCGCAAAGCGTTGCGCGCAGGGATACATATTGACAATTATGCTGTGGAAGGATATGATGCGGAGCAGCTTCAGGAGATCCGTTATGCAAAGCGGGAACAGTTAGATATCGATTCCTATTTATCTCAGGAATATTTCGGAACGCAACTGCGGGAGATCCGGCTTGGGCTGAAATCCGGTGTGAATGTATCCGTTTATACGACAGGGGAATATAATTGGTTTCAGATGCGGGAGATCCGGCTGGGTTTGGAAGAGGATCTGGATGTGTCCATCTATACCAGACCATTACTGGATTGGAAACAGATGCAGGAGATCCGGCTGGGTTTGGAAGACGGATTGGATGCGTCTGTCTATGCTAAGATTCCGTATTCACCGGAACAGATGCGTGAGATCCGCTTGGACATGCTGCGAGAGCAGCAGGCAGAACCGGAGTTCAGTGAAGAACAGAAGGCATGGATCATGAAAGGCTTAGAGGCAGGCATTGACGTCAGCAGTTATGCAGTCGTGAGCTGTTCGCCGGAGCGGATGGAACAGATGTATCAACAGTTATTGGAACAACTGCATAATAACGGAACATAGGAGGGCAGGATGGAAAAGAATTCGCAGGAAAAAAGCTGGGAAGCCAACGCCATAGTTCTGATTGCCCTTGATAAAATGAGCGCTACTCTGAATCTTCCCGCGCCGGAGGACGAAGAAACGTATACGGCGGAAGAAGTCATAGATTTTGTAAAAAGAAGAGGAATTAAACAAGGCATTGATGTTGCGGCAATCCAGAAAATGATCACTCAACAGTTATATTATATGGATGTCTGCATCGCCAACGGAAAGGAAGCGGTGCAGGGAACGGACGGCAGCTATGATTTTGGGTTCCGCATGGAACGAACGATCACGCCGAGGGAATTGCCGGACGGAACGGTGGATTATCTGAATATGGATTTATTTGAGATGGTCAAGAAAGGACAGAAGCTGGCTCAATATACGGAAGCGACAAAGGGGCAATTTGGATTTACGGTCACCGGTGACTTATTGATCCCAAGGAACGGCAGGGATTTGAAACCGTTGCGGGGTTCCGGATTTGTGGTATCACAGGATCGAAAGAATTATTATGCCGCCTTTGACGGAAAAGTCATATATGAAAACGAACGTCTGGAAGTGTCACGGGTATTATTGATTGCAGAAAATGTAGATATGTCAACCGGTAATCTGAACTTTGACGGAGATATTTTTATCAAAGGCGATGTGATAGCAGGATTGCGTGTCGAAGCCACCGGTGATATTCAGATCTGCGGACATGTCGAAAGCGCTTATTTGGAATGCGGCGGCAACCTGATCGTCAAAAAGGGCATGCAGGGAGGCGGACATGGATATATCTTGGCGGACGGCGATGTTATGGGTAGTTTTTTTGAAGCGGTCGAGATTCAGGCGAAAGGAGATATTCATGCAAATTATTTTATGAATTGTACGGTATCTACACATGAAACGGTCACGGCTATGGGTAGAAAAGGAGCCATTATCGGCGGAAAGGTGCAGGGGCTGAAAGGAATCTCTGCATATACGTTTGGCAATAAGGCGGAATTGCCTACGGTGCTGGAATGCGGAATCAGCAAAGACAATATGGATCATTATAATGAACTGAGAAAAGATTTGGCAAAAATAGATTCCGAAATCCGGATTTTTGAGGAAGGCAAGGTAAAATTTGAGTCCAAACTCAGTATGGCGATGTTAGAGACCCATGGTGTGTATTCCAAGATCTTACAGGCAATTCAGATCAAAAAGAAGGAAAAACAGGATTGTATGAAACAGATGCAGGATTTACTGCAAAAACTGTCGTCCGATAATGAGATCAGGGTAACGGCAAGAGGAACGGTGAATGCCGGAGTCTCCGTCATTATTGATACATATGAATTAAAGCTGAATAAAGAAATCACAGGCGTATACTTTATTCGGAAAGAGAACCATATTGCGATGTATAAGATATGAGAAGGAGTGTAAGGAACATGCAGGAACGAGATACAATATTGGTAGTAGATGATATGGAAGTCAATCGGGCAATTTTATGTGAGATTTTCAAGGAAGATTACCGGATGTTGGAAGCGGAAGACGGCGTGGAAGCCATGAAACTGATCGAGGATGAGAAAGAGCGGCTGGCGATTATCCTGTTGGATATCGTTATGCCTAATATGGACGGTTTTGAGGTTTTGGAAGCAATCGCAGACTCGGTTATGAAAAAGGTGCCGGTTATTTTGATCACCGGAGATACGACGCTGCTGCCGGAAGAAAAAGGATATAGCGCCAGTGTGGCAGACGTGATCCGCAAACCATTTGTTCCGCATGTGATCAAGCGAAGGATCGAGAATGTCATAACATTTTGGGATCATAAGAATAATCTGGAACATTTAGTAAAGAAACAGACGGAAAAACTAGAAAAGAGAAATCAGCAGCTTAAGGAAACCAATAGTAAGATCATTGATACGCTGGCAACCGTGGTAGAATTCCGTGATTCGGAATCCGGAGAGCATATCCAAAGAATCAAGGGATTTACAGAAATTCTATTAAACTATGTAGTAAAGTATTATGGCGAATATCATATCTCTGAAGAACAGGTGGAAAAAATCGTACAGGCTTCCGCCATGCACGATGTCGGGAAAGTGGCAATACCGGATAATATCTTACTGAAACCGGGCAAGCTGACGGCAGATGAATTTGAAGTCATGAAACTGCATACGGTAAAGGGATGTGAGATCATCAATACCATTTCCTTTATGAACGACAAGGAATTTTTCCAGTACTGTTATGAGATCTGCCGGAATCACCATGAGAGATATGACGGAAGGGGATATCCGGATGGACTGAAGGGAGAAGAGATCCCGATCGCCGCACAGGTGGTATCATTAGCGGATGTATATGATGCTTTGGTGAGTGAGCGTGTATATAAGGCGGCATATGAGCCGGAGGTTGCTTTTGAGATGATCATGAACGGAGAGTGCGGGATCTTCTCGCCAAAGCTGTTGGAATGCTTCCGGATGGCAAAGCAGGAGTTTGAAGAACTGAAAAAATCCATATGATAGCTCCAAAAGGATCTTTATGATATGGCACAAGAGGATGATAGACTATGAGCAAGAAAGCATTGATCGCCATGAGTGGCGGTGTGGATTCTTCGGTGGCAGCTCTGCGAATGCAGGAGCTGGGCTATGACTGCATAGGCGTTACCATGAAGCTGTATGATAATGTAGATATAGGGATTTCACGAGAAAAGACTTGCTGTTCACTGCAGGATATAGAGGACGCAAGAAGTGTGGCTTTTCGGATTGGAATCCCTTATTATGTTGTCAATTTTAAGGATGATTTTCAGGAGAAAGTGATCGATAAATTTGTTCGCAGTTATGTACAGGGGCGGACACCGAATCCTTGTATTGACTGTAACCGCTATCTGAAATTTGAACATTTGTATCGGACGGCTAAAGAACTGGGATGCGATGTCATCGCGACCGGTCACTATGCAAGAATCGAATATGATGGCAGTTCCTATCAGTTAAAACAAGCGATCGATCCGGCAAAGGATCAGAGCTATGTGCTGTATTCTCTGACGCAGAAGCAGTTGGCACATACGGTATTTCCGCTCGGAGAACTGACGAAAGAGCAGGTAAGGGCGACGGCGGCAGAGCATGGGCTTCTGAATGCGGCAAAAAAGGACAGTCAGGATATTTGTTTTATTCCGGACGGCAATTATAAGCGTTTTATGGAAGAGACGTATGGTATTCTGGCAGAAGCAGGGGAATTTGTCGATAAACACGGAAACGTATTGGGAATCCATCAGGGATATTACGGCTATACGATCGGACAGCGTAAAGGATTGGGAATCTCGGCAGAAGCTCCTTATTATGTAATCAATATCCGCCCGGAACAAAATCAAGTGGTTTTGGGGAGTAATGCGGATTTGTTTCATACGACGCTTTTGGCAGAGGAAGTGAACTGGATTCAGGATCCGGATGCCGGCAGTATGGAAATCGAGGCGAAAGTCCGCTATCGGCAGAAGGCACAACCGGCGGTTGTCACAAAGACGGACGATCATTTGGCACGCGTGGAATTTACCGAACCGCAGCGTGCGATCACAAAAGGGCAGGCGGTCGTGTTCTATCAGGGAGAATCGGTCATAGGCGGCGGAACCATATGCGAGGTTTTAGAGGAAGGGAAACCGGTTAATATATAGTGAAAATCCGTTCTTCGGCATGGATGGCAGGGAATCGGAGACGTTCAGAAAGGCATGCAGATGCTTGGAGAAGGTTGGTTTTTGATGGGATATGTGATATAATAAAACAGTACACGGATGTGTGCTTGATCAACCTGCGGCTTATAGGTATAAAATATGGATAAATGGATACAGATCGCAGAAGCGTTGCTGTCATGGTATCCGGCACATGCAAGGGATTTGCCGTGGCGTAGAGATACGGATCCGTATCATGTCTGGCTATCGGAGATCATGCTGCAGCAAACGCGGGTAGAAGCGGTAAAAGAATATTATGTATGGTTTTTAAAGGAATTTCCGACGATAGAAGCATTGGCGGCGGCGGATGAGGATAAGCTCCTGAAAATGTGGGAGGGACTGGGTTATTATAACCGGGCAAGAAACCTACAGAAAGCGGCAATCACCGTCGTACATGAATATGACGGTAGATTTCCGGAGACTTATGAAGAGATTCTGTCACTGGCAGGCATCGGAGACTATACTGCCGGAGCGATCGGCTCTATCTGTTTTCAGCTCCCGACGCCGGCAGTAGACGGAAATGTGTTACGCGTTTATACCCGCGTTATGGAAGATTCTTCCAATATTGATCAGGCGGCAGTACGAGCAAAGATTCGCAGGCATTTATCGGAAGTATATCCGTTTGTATCCTGCGGAACCTTTACACAGAGCCTGATGGAACTCGGGGCGACGGTATGCGTGCCAAACGGCATGCCAAAATGTGATGTGTGTCCGTTAAGACCGTTTTGTCTGGCAGGACAGAACGGCACATGGCAGGCATATCCTGTACGTGCGGTTAAGAAAGCGCGCAGACTGGAAGACAAAACGGTGTTTATCCTGCGTTGCGGCGATAAGGTGGCAGTGCGGAAGCGTCAACAGAAAGGGTTGTTATCCGGCATGTGGGAATTCCCGAATATAGAGGGAACCGTAAAAGAACAGCAGGCGGCAGATGTGGCGACGCAATGGCAGACGCTGCCAAAGCAGTTAGAAATGAATTATAATTATACACATATCTTTTCCCATGTGGAATGGAGAATGACGGCATATTATTTTGCATGCCAGAGCATGTGCAGACAATTTCATTGGGTGACGTTGGAAGAGTTGGATAAACAGGTCGCGATACCGTCTGCTTTTCGTCCCTTTATGGAGATTTTAAAGGAATCTGCACATCATTGATCCATAGATTGAAATGATAGGAATAGAACAAGAAATCCGGACAGCAGAGATCCGGTTTCAAAGGAGGAAGAAGAATGCACAGACCAACAGGTGAAACGGTATTGATGTATGGGTTTACCGACCCGCAAAGGACAAGGGAACTACAGTATATCATGGTACAAATGGGGATTCGCGTAAAAATGATCCGTGATGACCAGCTTGGGCAGACAGTAGGCTTTCTTGCCGGTATTAAGGGCATGGAAGAAAATCCGAATCCGGAATCTTATCCACCGCTCAATGAGGAAGTATTGGTGATGTATAATTTCTCACTCGATCAACGAATCGACCTCATGCTGACAAATATCAAACAGCGAGGCTTGGAAGGCATCCCGCTGAAATGTGTTTTAACAAGCACGAACCGCAAGTGGACGTTCTATGATCTGGCAAAGGAACTGGAGCGTGAACATGCCATGCTCATGAGCGGACAATCACGCAAAGCAAAGGAAGAATAGCCGTTTTGTGCAGAAAAATCGTGTAGAATGAGTCTGTTGGCATCTTACGATTCATTCTACATTTTCTTTTTTATTGATTTATGACAGTTCGATGGCAGATACACAGTACGGATCGGGATGTTGTATGCGATCATTTTTTATAGACAAAATGCAGATAACAAGAGAAGAAAGGATGTTCGATTATGAAGCAGGATTTAATTATCGTATTGGATTTTGGCGGACAGTACAATCAACTGATCGCACGGCGGGTGCGTGAATGCAATGTGTATGCCGAAGTACATCCATATACGCTAAGTTTGGAAGCGATTCAAAAAATGGATCCGAAAGGTATTATCTTTACCGGCGGACCGAATAGCGTCTATGTGGAGGATTCACCAAGATATGCAAAGGAGATTTTTGAACTTGGGATCCCAATCCTTGGTATCTGCTATGGTTCCCAGTTAATGGCATATACTTTAGGGGGAAGCGTAAAGACGGCTCCGGTCAGCGAATACGGGAGAACGGAAGTACAGGTGAATCAGGATTCCGTCTTGTTTCAGGATGTATCATCCAATACGATCTGCTGGATGAGCCATACGGACTATATTGAACAGGCGCCGGATGGATTTAGAGTCATTGCTTCTACACCGGTGTGTCCGGTCGCCGCTATGGAATGTGTGGAAAAGAAACTTTATGCGACACAGTTTCATCCGGAAGTGATGCACACCCAAGAAGGGAAAAAAATGCTCGCGAATTTTGTTTATCAGGTATGCGGCTGTAAAGGAGACTGGAAAATGGATTCCTTTGTGGAGCAGACAATCGCGGATCTGCGGGCAAAGATAGGTTCCGGCAAAGTGTTGTGTGCCTTGTCCGGCGGCGTGGATTCTTCGGTGGCGGCAGTATTGCTGTCGAAAGCAGTCGGAAAACAGTTAACTTGTGTGTTTGTGGATCATGGACTGCTTCGTAAAAATGAAGGGGATGAAGTGGAAGCCGTATTTGGACCGGAGGGACCATATGACTTAAATTTTATCCGTGTCAATGCACAGGAACGGTTTTATGAACGATTGAAAGGGCTGGTGGAGCCGGAACAAAAACGGAAAACCATCGGCGAAGAATTTATCCGGGTCTTTGAAGAGGAAGCGAAGAAGATCGGTGCGGTGGATTTTTTGGTTCAGGGAACCATTTATCCGGATGTTATCGAATCCGGGCTGGGAAAATCGGCAGTGATCAAATCGCATCATAATGTAGGAGGGTTGCCGGATTACGTTGACTTTAAGGAAATCGTAGAACCGCTTCGTCTGTTGTTTAAGGATGAGGTCCGTAAAGCCGGATTGGAGCTTGGCATACCGGATTATCTGGTTTACCGTCAGCCGTTCCCGGGTCCGGGGCTTGGCATCCGGATTATCGGAGAAGTGACGGCGGATAAAGTGCGTATGGTGCAGGATGCCGATGCGATTTATCGTGAGGAGATCGCAAAGGCGGGTGTGGACCGAAACTTGGGACAATACTTTGCGGCACTGACCAATATGCGGAGTGTAGGCGTTATGGGTGACGAAAGAACCTATGACTATGCCGTGGCGCTGCGGGCAGTATGCACATCGGATTTTATGACGGCGGAAAGTGCCGAGATTCCGTGGGAAGTGTTGCATAAGGTGACAAATCGGATCGTCAATGAAGTCAAGGGCGTAAACCGGGTGCTGTATGACTGCACGGGAAAACCGCCGGCAACGATTGAGTTTGAATAAAAAGGTAAATCCCTACAAAGCCTGTATTTATGGGCTTTGTAGGGATTTTTTAGATGGCGTTGGGTACGATTTGGGTACAAAATATTTATTTACGTTTAGATACAGTAGTTTTATTGCCTAATTTTGAGATTGCATTTGCACATATTTCTGTTAAAGGCTCTCCGATAGCTGCTTTGTAGTTAAAACCTAATAATTGCATTGTTTTTAGTGTGTCAACACTAATTAATTCTTTGAGTTGTTCATAACTTTCAACTTGAGATTTGACCTTCGCAATTTCATCTTCTCCCTTTGGAAGGGCACTTGCGATTTGTATAGATTTAATAATTTCAAGTATATTTGAAACGGTATTATGTAAGTGTTGAATATCTTCGTCACTAATAACAACTTTTTCAAGTTCTGACTTGTAAGACTGTGCAATACGTATTGCTTCGTCACGTTCCAAAAGTAGTTCGCTCACAATTTCGTCATAAGTATTACGAACTTTATCAGTATTCTTTTCATCTCTGATAGCTTTGATTTTTGTTGAGACTGCGGTGGCAGTTCCCTTTACTGCTAATTCTGCAAGAGATGCTCCTAAAGCGACTAATTCAGTAGTGTATATAGTATCCATATGTGTATCCTCCTTTTAATCATGTTTGTGCGCATTATATAAAAACATAAATTCATCTGCAAATTTTTTAACAAAATCTTTATCCAGTGCAGTAGCTAATGTTTCATTGTTACTCATTGCATTTTTACTCCAATTGTATGAGCCATGCATAATATATTCAAGATCAATAATACAGAATTTATCATGCATCCTGTTCCGGGAATTTTCACCCCATTGAGGAATTTTTACTACTTCAAAATTATCACATAAGTTTTTTAGTAATCGACTGTTAGAAGGTTCATCGGAAGTAAGAATTCGTATTTAAATACCATTGTTCCTTTTTAGGAATAATTCATTGTAAATATCATCGTCAGTAATCCAAGCAACTGCACACCAAATCAAATATTTTGCATTGCGGATTCCTTGTATAATGGTGTCTTTAATCTCTGAAAAAAATGCATCATGTTCCTTATAATTTTCGACATCTAAATCAATAGGTTTAGGTTTTATATTTAATTGATTAAAATCATAATCATCTGTTTCGATATATACCAAAGATGCAATATCTTGTAAGTTTTTTTGCAAATTCCTTGCTTCTTTTAAAAGGGGAATAGGAACTCTAAGATCGATATTCTCCCAGCATTGCCAAGATCTTGTGGCAAAGGAACTTGTTTTATCAAAGTATATAACGGAATTACGCAGAATAGTTAGCATCTCTTCCTTTTTTTCGTAATCATCATATTTAATGGTTTCAATCATCGTTTTTAAAAATTGATCTTCGGTCATTGTCACAATCCTTTCTTTATGAATATTAAGGGTGAGTCAAGCATACATATTTTACCCTTTATGATTCAATCCCATCTTATCCATAACCTCATCATGTGTCTTCTGAATCCTAAGTCGTTCCTGCCATGGTTCCGATTCCGGATAAATATCCATCCAAAGATTAAAATCTGCCTCCGCTTTCAGCAGAGCTTCCCCACGTTTCTTAACATCTTTTATCTCATTGCATTTCTCAACTTCTTCCATATATTCTTCATATCGGTCTAACCATGATCGCATCAAAGATAATGTTCCAAAGCTGATTCCAACCATATCATTTCCATCTTTATCCGGGTATTCAAAGAGCTGTCCATCATATTGGCGGAATATCTGAAAAAGTCTGTGTATAGCTTTTATGCCATCAAAATCAGAGTTCGCTAGTACTTCGGGATTGACAGACAAAGCTTCTGCTATTTTTTCAAGAGATGATGGCTTGGGATTTCTTCTGCCACTTTCGTAGGCTCGAATGTAGGCTTCACTTGCACCAACCATTTCTCCTAATTGCCTTTGGGTGAGATTACGTTCCTGCCGGATACGTCTTATGTTTTCCCCGACTGTCATAACAACATGCCTCCTGCTCTAAAGCTATATTTTTGTGAAACTGTTCAACATCATATATATGATAACACACGAGAGCAAAAAAATAAAGCAAAAAGATATTGACACGAAACAAAAGTTGCGATATTATAAAAACGCAACAAAAAGATACTATACAGAAACAAATAAAGAAACAGGAGGAAACAATATGAACGAAAAAATCTATTACAGTGCGGAAGACATTGCAAAAATGCTTGGTGTGAGCATGGGGAAAGCCTATAAAATCCTTAGAGAAATGAATAAGGATTTGGCAAGTAAAGGGTTTCTCACAATCGCCGGAAAGATTCCGGTGGAGTATTTTAAGGAAAAATGGTACGGAGGAGCAAAGGAGGTAAGTGCATGAGTTGCAATGCGAAGAAAGATCCGAACGGAACATGGCGGATACAATATCGCTGGACAGATTGGACGGGAACCAAAAAGAAATCACAAAAAAGGGGTTTTAAGACCAAGAAAGAAGCAGAAGAATGGTACGCACATTTCATGTTGCAGCAATCATCTGATCCGACAATGACGTTGGCGGATTTTTGGGAGATTTATAAGGCGGATATGGAAAAGCGCTTACGAAAAACTACCATGAAGCAAAAAGAGTATGTAATGAATGACAAGGTGCTACCATATTTCGGAAAGACGCCAATTAATGAAATCACAGCTCCTATGATACGCAAATGGCAGGGAGAAATAATGGAAAAAGGTTTTAAGCCCACATATCTGAAAACAATACATAATCAGCTTAGTGCGATTTTGAATTATGCAGTAAATTTCTATGATTTGCGTTCCAATCCCTGTCGTAAAGCCGGAAGTATGGGAAAGAGTAAAGCGGATGAAAGACCGTATTGGACGCTGGAGGAGTTTCAGAAATTTTCAGATGCGATTATGGATAAGCAGGATTCTTGGATTGCCTTTCAGATTTTATTCTGGACAGGTATGCGGATAGGAGAATTGCTGGCGTTACAGGTGAAAGATATTGATTTTGAACAGGGAACTATAACTGTTGACGAATCTTTGACGAGGCTTGATGGAGAGGATCTGATTACGGCACCAAAGACGGAAAGCTCGGTTCGTGTGATTACGATACATAAAGAATTGCAGGAGGAAATTAAGGAATATATTGCTACATTGTATCATGTGAGACCGGGAACCCGTCTATTTGCCGGAAGGACAAAGAGCTTCTTTGAGCACGAAATGGAGCGTGGAATAAAGTTGTCGGGAGTAAAGAAAATTACAGTTCATTGTACCCGTCACAGTCATGCAAGTATGCTTGTGCAGATGGGATTCAGCCCAGTTGAGATTGCAAAACGGTTAGGGCATGGAAAGGTTACGACTACGATTGAAACCTATTGTCATCAGTCTATGGATGCGCAGGTAAAAATTGCAGATAGACTTGGAAAAGTGGAAAGAGGTGAGGAGAGTGGCGTGTAAACGAGAAGACAGGTTTCGGCGCAATACAATTGCCTTTTGGCTGAGTGACGAAGAGAAAAGCCAAGTGGAATCGAAGATAATTTTATCGGGGATATCGAAAGGTGAATATTACCGGAAAGCAGTTTTAGGGCAAGAGGTAACGGTTATTGCCGGAAATTATATGTCGGTTAGGGTGGCAAAAGTATTGGAGCAGATATTGGTACAGTTACAGAATGGCAATACAGAAGAGGAAAGATTACTGCTGGAATTGGTAAAACAGTTGCTGGAAGTAAATAAAAATGCCCCTGCTGATAACAAGGGCATTCATGAATAAAAAGGATAAAGCCTTTCTATCCAACACACACATTTATTATAGCAAAGGCTTTCTCCGGAGGAAAGGAGAAAATTGTATATTGAATATTTTTTCAGAGGTAAAGGAGTATCTGACGGCGAGACAGGTAGCGGAAAACTATGGTCTGCAGGTCAGAAGAAATGGGTTAGCCTGTTGCCCTTTCCATGATGACAAGCACCCAAGTATGAAGATTGACAAGAACTATCATTGCTTTGCCTGTGGCGTGGGAGGGGATGCGATTGACTATGTTTCCCGGATGTTTGGTTTATCGCAATATGAGGCGGCATTAAAGATTGCAGAAGATTTCCGGCTTCCGATAGAGGTCAAAGGAAATAAGGAATTAAGCGAGCAGGACAGGGAGCGTATTCGTAGAGAACGGACAGAACGTGAGAGGCTGATACACATCAGGGAGCGTTTTGACAGATGGTGCAATCACAGTATTGAGAGTTTAAGGGACAGTTTATCACTGATAGAGCAGATGGGTATTTTCCTTGATGGAAAGCCACCGGATATTATTTTTTCAGAGGACTATGCACGGATGCTTCATGCGGAACCGATTATGAATTACTGGCTGGATATTTTATGCATGGGCAATGCGGAGGATAAACAGGAACTTTTTATGAAAGGCAGGAAGGAGGTGGAAGAAGTTGCAGAGAGAGTCAAAATCGGAAGAGAACGTATCATGGAACGAAATCGGGGAAGTGCTTGATACGGAAATGAGCACGGTAGAGGATATTCGGGCAGATTTGGCAAGAAACGAAAAAGGCAATATCTGTCAGACAATCAATAACTGTATGTTGGTATTTCAGCGTGATCCGTTGCTGAAGGGTGCAATCAGAAAAAATGAGCTGTCCGGAAAGATTGATATTGTCGGTAATCTCGGATGGCAGCGCACATCTTCCAGCCTGACGGATACTGATGTGTATCAGATACATTGGTACTTAGAAAAGAATTATGGTCTAAAAAATGACCGTAACATCAACAAGGCTATGAATATCGTTGCAAGTGAAAATAAGTATCACCCTATCCGGGAGTGTTTGGAAAAAATCAAATGGGATGGACTGCCACGAATAGATAATCTTTTGCCCAGATATTTGGGTGCTGATTACGATGATTACACGGTAGAAATCATGCGGCTCTTGATGCTGGCAGCTATCCGCAGGGTGTATGAGCCGGGATGCAAATTTGAAATTATGGTATGCCTTGTAGGAGGGCAGGGAGCAGGAAAGTCAACATTTTTTCGCTTCCTAGCCATCAATGATGAATGGTTTTCAGATGATTTGAAGCGGATGGATGATGATAATGTCTATCGGAAGATGCAGGGGCATTGGATTATTGAAATGTCGGAAATGATGGCAACAGTGAATGCCAAGAGCATTGAAGATATTAAGTCTTTTATCAGCCGGCAAAAGGAAACGTACAAAATTCCTTATGAAACTCACCCGGAGGACAGACCAAGACAATGCGTATTGGTGGGTACTTCCAACAACATGGACTTTCTTCCACTTGACCGTACAGGGAATCGGAGATTTGCCCCGGTGCTGGTACATCCGGAACGGGTGGAAAAGCACATTCTTGAGGATGAAAAGGAGTCAAGGGAATATATACGTCAGGCGTGGGCGGAAGCGATGGAACTATATCGGAATGCTTCTCATGAGTTAAAGCTGTCGAGGGAAACAGAAGAATACTTAAAGGAGATGCAGAAGGATTTTATGCCGGAGGATGCAAAGGTCGGAGTGATACAGCTCTGGTTGGATGAACTGGCAGAGGATTATGTATGCAGCATTATGATTTACAAGGAAGCATTTTCCCACGAATATGACACACCAAAGGATTGGGAACTGAAAGAAATCAATAATGTCATGAACCATAGCATTGTCGGGTGGGAAAAGGTTTCTTCCCACAGATTTGCCGGATATGGCACACAAAGAGGGTGGCGCAGGGTGGCAGGTAAAAATGAGTTTCAGAAACTGCCGGAGGATGCGGTAATACCCTTCGAAGAAAAATAAAGTTTTTTAGGCTGCGTTTACAAATTCTGTTTACAGGCGTTCGTTTACGGAAATGTAAACAATCCGGTTTACGGAAGAATACAGTAAAATTAAGGCTTTGAGGATTTGTAAACAGAGTAAACGGAAATTTTATAAAAGAGTATTTGTAAGCAAAACGTGTAAACGGATATGTAAACAGGACATTCAGGAGGATATTTTAATGGAGAAAAATTATATTCAGAACAACGGAAAAGCAAAAGGAAAAATTTATATCGGTTTGGATCATGGGTATGGGAATATCAAGACCGCACACAGAGTATTTACTACCGGAGTGGAAGCGTATGATGAGGAACCGATTGTCAGTACCAACTTTGTAAAATATCGGGAGAAATATTATGTGATTGGCGAGAGCCACTTAGTATATCAGGGGAACAAAACAGATTCAGAGGACTTCTATATACTGACTTTGGCAGGACTGGCAGAGGAGTTGAAATTCCGGGGACTTCATGAAGCAGAAGTCGTGCTTGCAGTAGGGCTTCCGCTTGCGTGGGTAAAGTCACAGGCTGCCGATTGGAGAGCATATCTGATGCAGGAGAAAGAACTGGATTTCATGTTCCAAAAGGAACGCTACAAGGTGCATCTATGTTGTGTGGAAATCTTTCCGCAGGGATTAGCGGCTGTACATAATCAAGGTGCAATGCCAGGAATGAATATGCTGGTGGACATTGGCAACGGAACCATGAGTATTCTTGAAATTCATGATGGCAGACCGATTGAAAAGAGCATCAGAACAGAAGTATTTGGGGTACATCATTGTATGGAAAAAATACAGAAAGAGCTGTCCAAGAGAGGCGGTGTGGAAGTGCCGGAAATGTTAATAGAACCTCTGCTTAGAAATGGCATAGGTGAAAGAGCTGATGATGTAGCAATGGTCACGAAACGAATTGCGGAAAGCTATACAGAGGAAATCATGAAAAAGCTGACGGCACATGGCTATAAGGAAGATCTGGTTCATCTCTATATCATTGGCGGTGGTGGTTGCCTGCTGAGGCACTTTTCAGATTTGACAAAAAAGGGAAATGTAACTGTCATTTCCGATATTTGTGCAAATGCAAGGGATATGAGGCTTTGGCAGAAATGAAGCAGCGGATGAGAGGAAAAACTGCATGAGAAAAACATACAAATCAAGCAACGTTCGCTTCTGTATGGAGGATGAGAACCAGCGCCGGACATGGGAGTACCTACAGAGTTTGACCCGAAAGAACAGCTCCTATGGAAAGGCACTTTCGGATGCCTTTGTATTGGTTTTGGATGGCAAGGTACCTAAGGGGGATGCTGAAGAAGCAGAGGAGCCTTGCTTCTCCCTATTGAAAGCCAAGAAAGCTTTGAGCGAAGAAAATATTCCAATCGGAAAGATGCTTTCGGAGGAGGCTTTTTATGCCGGGTTGAAAGTGACAGCGGAACATATTGAGGAAAGCGTTGCAGATCGAATTTCAAAGATGCAGGAAGCACTTTTAAGGCAGTTGACGAAGGAACTTGAGAAACATGCCCTAAGAACCGTTTCGGGCGAGGATACGCTTCACAGAGAGCAGTGCGAGGAAGAAACGGAGCAAGTGCCGGAGACGGATATGTCGGATGCCATGATGTCAATGGCACTTGCAATGGGTGAATAGGCGGTACCGAAAATGGGAACCCATTTTGGTGCTTGGTATCCACTTTCAAAGTGGAAGCCTATGATACGGTACCGAAAGTATTTTATTCGGTACCGTCACCCATGGCGAATGACGGTGCGTTTTGCCGGAATGAGCAGTCTGCCATGGGGATTTTGCAATGGCAGACTATGACACTCGCAGAGTGTCATCAGCCTCGCAGAGCGCCTACCTTTGATACGCAGTGTCAAAGGTAATAAGGCGTTACTTTTGTCAAAAGTAACAAAAGAGCCAGCAGAGCTGGCGATACTTCTCGAACTGCTAATGTTTGAGAAGGTTCCTACACAGCAGCGATAAATACGAAGCATTTAGAGCACGAACAGAAGAAAGAAGGTGAGATAATTGGCAGCAAAAACGATTTCTTTCCCCAAAGGGAAAGGGCATCTGACACATAACAACCGAGATTTTATCAGCAAAAATGTGGTACCCGAAAGGACATCTTGGAACCGAAATTATATGCAGGAATCTTTGGAACAAGCGTATGAGAAATGCTTTGGGCAGGCGCTTATGGATTATAATGCAGCGCAAAAGCGTAAGGACAGGAGAAAAGAAAATTATCTGAAAGAGATAGAAAATTCCGGCAATAAGGAAAAGACATTCTATGAAAATATCGTTCAGATAGGGAAAAAAGAAGATACTCCTGTGGTGGATGAAAACGGTAATCTTACAGAGGAAGCAAAGTCAGCCATTGAAATATTGGAGCAGTATGCAAAAACCTTTCAAGAACGTAATCCGAATTTGTATCTGTTCAATTGTGTCATGCACCTGGATGAAGCAACACCGCATTTACATATTGATTATATTCCAGTGGCGCATGGATATAAAACAGGCATGGAAACACGCAATAGTCTTACAAAGGCATTACAACAGATGGGTTTTGCAAAGGCAGTCAGTAAAAAGGAAAATGAAACAGTTGCGTGGCAACAAAGAGAGCGAGCCTATTTGACGGATCTTTGCCGGGAGAAAGGCATTGACATAGAGGTGCTGGGAATACAGAGAGATAGCCTTACTCTGCCAGAGTATAAAGCTGCAATGCGTGAGGTGGAGGCACTGGAACAACAGGCAGAGGCAATGGAGATACATAACAGGGAACTTGCTGCACAAGCCGGGGAGCTGGTGAGACAGATTGATGAGCTGGAGGCAAGGGATAAAAGCAATCAGGAATTACTTGAGAAGCATGATCTGAGAGCAACTACCCTAAAGACCATTTCAAAAGAAGTAGATGCAGAAACCAAGAAGATAAAAAGTGCAGCAATTCCGGTTAATAATCTGTTTGGCGGTGAGGAATATGTCAAGGTAAAGAAAAGTGATTGGAATAAGATTATGGATGTTTTCAGCCGGGCAGTATCAAGGAATCATTTGTTGGAAAAATATGAAAAGAAAATATTTGCTTTGGAGAGGAAAATAGCAACCCTTACTGACCAGATTGAGAAGCTAAAACAGTTTGTGGCATCAAGGGGACTTGGAGAGGCGTTTGTAGAGTTTGTAAAATCGCTGGCACCAAAATCCTTCAAGCAAAAACTGGAAGAGAAGAAAGCGGATGCAGCGGAGCAGAATCGACAGAGAAAGACAACACAACAGGAAATGCCGGATAAGAAGAAAAAATTGCAGCAGGAAATGTAAATTTGAAGAAAGCGAGGAACGTACAATGAATTTGACTTATGAAAAATGTGGAGATTATTTGATACCAAACATAATTCCTAATCCGGAGCCGGAAGGAGAATTGAGAAAGTTCGGATTAATGCGGAAACATTATCTGAAAGAATATAAGAGTGGCATTTATCAGGGGATGGTTCTAAGTGGAAAGCTAAAGGAACATCTGCTCATGGTGCAGGAACAGGCAGAATCACAGTTTGATGCGCTGGTGGAGCAGATGGCAGAACGTGAGGGAGTGACAGAGAAGTTGAAAGAAGAAAATCAGTTACTTTGGGTACAGCGGATGAATAATATCAGGGCGAGGGCAGAGGAAATTGTAAGAGAAGAGATGCTACGGTGATTGTTACTTGACATATCAGAAGGCTGGTCTAGATGATCAGCCTTCTGTTGGTCATATATATTAATTTGAACGTAAATACTAATCAGAGTTAAACGACAGTGGAAGCTTATGGAGGTAGATACATGGCAGATATGAAGATATATGGGTATATGCGTGTTTCATCAAAAGAACAGAATGAGGACAGGCAGCGGATTGCCTTGATAGAGATGGGAGTCCCAGAAAAAAACATTTATATGGATAAACAGTCAGGAAAGGATTTTGAAAGAAAGCAGTATAAAAAATTATTGCGAAAGTTAGATGAAAATTCTGTCCTGTTTATCAAGTCAATCGACCGGCTTGGAAGAAATTATAGTGATCTTAATGAACAATGGCGAATTATCACGAAAGAAAAGAAAGCGGATATCGTTGTAATTGATATGCCAATTTTGGATACGAGAAGGGAAAAGAATCTACTTGGAACTTTTATCAGTGATATTGTGTTGGCACTGTTAAGTTATGTGGCAGAAAATGAGCGAATCAATATTAAACAAAGACAGGCAGAGGGAATCGCAGCTGCAAAGGCAAGGGGAGTAAAATTTGGAAGACCGCCATTGCCGATACCAGATAATTTTTATCAAATGCATAAAGAATGGAGGGCAGGAAAAATCACCATTGAAGAAGCATCAAAAGCTTGTGGGATGTGTGCGAAAACCTTTTACAGTAAAGCTGTAAAATATGAAAACAACAATTAAATAGTTCATGCAATCAAACTGAAATGGTATACATTTCCAGTTTCCTATATACATAAATCGAACAATTGCATTATACCACAAAAAACGTAGAAACACAGCATTTTTCTGTCGAAATTTGACAGCCTCTCACATCAAAATAGTTTGGATATTAATGTATACATTTATTCCGAGCTGGCACACATGCCAATTGTAAAGAATAAGTAGGTGAGAAATTGGACAAGATCATTGACTTGAATGCTTATCCGGTCAGCAATCTTCTGAAACTGTTACTAAAAGATAAAACGACTAAGCAAAATATTATTTTTGCAACATCTGTATACAGTACGGATGAAAATCCAATTAAAGAGACCGATCAAATGACGGAAACAATTCTCAGGGGTTTCAATTCGTGTGAAATACAGCCAAGAGTGTTGAAAAGCCAGGAACAACAGCAGGAGAGGACTAAGGCAAAAGCTGAGGTGTTTACCCCATCTTGGATTTGTAACAAAATGAATAACCACTGTGATGAGGAGTGGTTTGGCAGAACTGGTATTTTTAATATTGAATTGGAAAATGGATGGAAGGTCACGAACAGTCCGGTCCCTTTCGAACGTGAAGGGGACTGGATGAAATACATAGATTCTAAGCGCTTAGAGATTACCTGTGGAGAGGCTCCTTATATTGTATCAAGATACGATGCTGCAACTGGAGAATTGATTGAAATTGGAAAAAGAATCGGAATATTGGATAGAAAACTTCGAGTAGTAAACGAAAATACGGATAATGAAGCAGACTGGTTCAAATGGGTACTTCGGGCATATCAGAGTGTTTATGGATATGAATTTCAAGGAGACAACCTTTTGATTGCGAGAATCAATTTGCTCGTTACATTTGTTGATTATATGCAGGACAGATGGGACAGAGTGCCCACAGACACTGAATTGAGAAAAATTGCGAATGTTATCGTCTGGAATTTGTGGCAAATGGATGGCATGACAGGAACAGTCCCCTTTGGAAAACCCAAAGAACAATATCATCAGTATAGTTTATTTGATTTTGTTGTGTCAGATGAAGCATATGATGAGGAAAAGCAACCTGACAAGGAGTGCCGTATCTATGACTGGAGAAGCGATAGGTCGCTGACATATAGGAGCATAAAGGAAGGTACATAAGAATGAAGTTTGATTTTTGTATAGGAAACCCACCATATCAGGATAATACATCAGGAGAAAATGAAACTTTTGCACCTCCTGTATACGATAAATTTATGGATTCTGCTTATGAAATAGCAGATAAAGTAGAATTGATACATCCAGCACGATTTTTGAGTAATGCAGGTTCTACGCCTAAGGGGTGGAATAGAAAAATGTTAGATGATGAACATTTTAAGGTTCTTTATTACGAGCCGGATAGTAGTAAAGTTTTTAGAAATACAGATATTAAAGGTGGTATCTCCATTACTTTTAGAGATAAAAACAGGAAATTTGGTGCAATAGAGGTGTTTTCACCATATGATGAATTGAGGAACATAAACTTAAAGGTTTCATCAACAAAGCCTGTAAGTATAAAGGAGATTATTTATACACAGAATAGATTTAATTTGGAACAATTGTATGAAGTACATCCTGAATATAAGCAAATAATTGGAAGCGATGGAAAAGATAAAAGATTCAGAAATAATATTTTTGAAAAGATTGATTCTTTTACAGAACAACCGTCGAGTCGAGAAGATGTTGCGGTAATTGGTGTTATAAAAAATAAACGATGTTGGAGATACATAAATGTTGCATTTGTTGATTTTGAGCATGAGAATCTGGATAAATGGAAAGTTATTGTTCCAAGAGCAAATGGACGTGGTATTTTAGGAGAGGTGTTTAGTACGCCTGTAGTGCTTGCTCCAAATCAAGGATATACACAAACTTTCATTGGTATTGGCGCTTTTGAAGATGAGCGAGAGGCAAATCATTTACTAAAATATATCAAGACAAAATTCTTGAGAACAATGTTAAGCATACTGAAAGTAGACCAGCATAACGAAAAAGATACTTGGGCTAAAGTGCCGATACAAAATTTTACGGATAAATCAGACATTAACTGGCAGACTTCTATAGCTAATATAGACAAGCAGCTCTACAAAAAATATGGACTTTCCGATGAAGAAATCAACTTTATCGAGACACATGTAAAGGAGATGGAATAATTATGGTAAAACCCAGTATTCAAACAACAAAACAAGTTGTTCCAATGATCTACGGTTATTCCACTCCTGAAGTAATGCGTCATAATGGATGGACCAAGATCGGATATACGGAGCAGGAAGTTGAGACACGCATTAAACAGCAGACTCATACGGCTGATGTTAAATGGAACCTGGAATGGAAAGGAAATGCCACATTTGATGATGGATCCGGAGAGATATTTACGGATAAGGATTTTCATGCTTATCTGCGTAAATCTGGCGTGGAGCAGGAAACGGGAAAGAATAATGAGTGGTTTCATATTTCCGGACCAGATTCAAAGCAGATGTTTCACGACTTTAGGGAAGACCATGGAATATTAAAGACCACGAATACTGTAATCCCATATGTGCTTAGGGAAGAACAACAGCGTGCAGTGGCTATGACAATTAATTATCAAGCTTTGCATCATAATGGAGAATTTCTTTGGAATGCTAAGCCACGGTTTGGAAAAACATTGTCGGTTTATGATTTTGTGAAGCAATCTGGAGCAGAAAAGGTTTTGATTGTAACGAACAGACCGGCTATTGCTAACTCATGGTTTTCTGATTATGAAAGATTTTTAGGAAGTGAGTCAGGATATCTCTTTGTAAGTGAAGTGGACGCATTGAAGGATAGGCGTGGCGTTTTTACAAGAGAGGAATACACGAAAAGCCTTGTCCAAGAAGAACATAAGTGTATTGAATTTGTTTCTTTGCAGGATATGAAAGGCTCTATTCACTTTGGTGGTCAGTATAATAAATTGGGCGAAGTTGCTAATATGGAATGGGATATTCTTGTCATTGATGAAGCGCATGAGGGAGTGGATACCTACAAGACAGATGTGGCATTTGACCGAATCAAGCGTAAGTTTACACTTCATTTGTCTGGGACACCATTTAAGGCTCTTGCAAATAATAAATTTGCTGATGATGCAATCTATAATTGGACTTATGCAGATGAGCAGAAGAAAAAGCGTGATTGGGATAGTTCGCCGGAAGAAGAAAATCCGTATGCTACATTACCTAGGCTTAATCTGTATACCTATCAGATGTCAGAGATTATCAAAGACGAATTACAGCAGGGAATTGAAATAGAAGGCGAGACAGAGGAATATGCCTTTGATTTGAACGAATTTTTTGCTGTTGTCAATGGAAAATTCATTCATGAGTCATCTGTTGATAAGTTTCTGGATGCCTTGACAAGGCAGACAAAATATCCGTTTTCTACAGATGAATTGCGAGAGGAACTCAGGCATACATTCTGGCTTCTCAACAGAGTAGACAGCGCAAAAGCGCTTGCAAAGAAATTAAGGGAGCATCCGGTATTCAAGGAATATGAGATTGTTCTTGCAGCAGGAGACGGAAAACTTGACGATAATGAAGAAACTATGAAGTCTTACGATAAGGTGGTAGCTGCAATTGCATCCAATGATAAGACTATTACATTATCGGTAGGGCAGCTTACAACCGGAATTACCATCCCGGAGTGGACGGCAGTGTTAATGCTCAGTAATATGCGCTCCCCGGCTCTTTATATGCAGTCAGCATTCAGAGCGCAGAATCCATGTCTGTTCAAATTGGGGACCTCTTTTAAGAGAAAAGAAAATGCTTATGTGTTTGATTTTGATCCGGCGAGAACACTTACTATCTTTGAGCAGTTTGCCAATAATCTTAATCCGAAAACGGCAAAGGGCGATGGTACGGCAGAGGAACGCAAAGAGAATGTTCGTGAACTGTTAAATTTTTTTCCTGTTATTGGAGAGGATGAGCAAGGTGAATTGATGGAACTGGATGCCGAAAAGGTGCTTACTATCCCAAGAAAAATTAGGTCTGTAGAGGTTGTAAAGCGTGGATTCATGAGCAATTTTCTTTTTCAGAATATTAGCAACATTTTTGGAGCACCGAAAGAGGTTATCGACATCATTACTAGTTTTGAACCAGTAGATGAGCCAAAGAGCAAGGTCAACCTTACAGATGAGGTGCAGAAGGATTTGTCGCTTGACGAAAATGGAGAAGTGACACTCACGGATGAATATGTCATCGGCAGAACGCAGGATGTATTCGGCGATAAAATCTATGATCTAACTGTGCAGGTGCAGGATACCATGCTTCAGATTGAAAGGACACTAGATAGTTCACAGAAAGCAATCGACAAACTGAAAGAAGCTGTGAAGCAGGGTGCAGTTAAAGCGGTTGTGGAAACAGCTCAGTCCACCTATGGTTCCGACATGAAGGCAACAGACAAAAGGCAGATTGAGTCAAAGCTGAACCATGAAGCAGACAGATTGATAGATAGGCTACACACGAATTATGAGATTGAGCGTAACATCCTAGAGCAACATCGTGTTGCAGAACAGCAGAATCGATTCGAGAGCGGAAAATCATCTGAGGAAATTGACAAGGAATTTGAACAGAAACAGAAGGAAGTTATGGAAAAGTTCAATGAAGAACTTATCACTGCCATTCAGGATTTTGCAAAGGAGTCAACGAAAGAGACAGTCAAGACCGTAGAAACCAAGAAAAAGGAGAGGGAAAAAGAAACCATCGAGGATGGCGTGAGAGATCATCTGCGAGGTTTTTCCAGAACTATTCCGTCATTTTTAATGGCTTATGGAGATAATTCGGTTACACTTGCAACGTTCGACACAATTGTTCCTGATAAGGTGTTTTTAGAGGTTACAAGTATTACGCTTGATCAGTTTAAATTCCTGCGCGACGGTGGAGACTATATCGAAGAAGAAACTGGTCAGAAAAAGCATTTTGATGGGCAGTTATTTGACCCGATTGTATTTGATGATTCGGTTAAAGAGTTCTTGGCACTGAAAAAGAAGCTGGCAGATTATTTTGATGAGAAAAGCGTTGAGGACATATTTGACTATATCCCACCGCAGAAAACCAATCAGATTTTTACACCCAAAATCATGGTGAAAAAGATGGTTGATATGTTGGAACAGGAGAATCCGGGATGCTTTGATATGCCGGATAAAACATTTATTGATCTGTATATGAAATCAGGCTTATATATTGCAGAAATCGTAAAACGGTTATATCAGAGTGAGGAAATGAAGAAACAGTTCCCAGATAACAAGGAACGCTTAAAGCACATTTTTGAAAAGCAGGTATACGGACTGGCACCGACGGAAATCATATATAAAATTGCAACAAGCTACATCTTAGGGTTTGATGAGGATACGAAGGATATAAAACATAATTTCAAACAGCTGGATGCTTTGCCGTATGCAAAGGATGGAACACTGGGAGAAGTGCTGGACGAACTGTATTCTGAACAACAGTAGTAACGTGAATGCACCCGGAAACGGGTGCATTTTTGAATTTCAGATTATAAGAAATATGCAACAGTATTGAATATATATTATGTATATGTGGATGAAGCTTGAAGAAGAAAAAATCATCATAGAGTAATTGAGTAGGTTGAGCTAATGTGTTATAATTAGAAAAAATGTTTTGGAAAGGGGGATACTATGGAGAAAATTGATACATATATGATTAATAAAATTTTTACGGTGCCATATTTTGATAGAATGATTAGCGAAAATAGTGTTCCGGAATCCTTTTCTAAGTGTGTAAAAAGATATATAAAAACAGAGAATGCGACCATCGGAGAGGCAATAAGTGAGATATATCATTTTATGGATTGTGAGTATAGAAATGAATATTATTATAAAAATACAATTCTTAATCAATTGTTGATAAAGAAACATGATTTGTATAATACAGCTGCACTTACAGAATTACCTATTGGTGATTCGAAAGCGGATTTTATCATGATTAATGGTCGCGGAGTGGTATATGAAATAAAAACAGATTTAGATAATCTGCTTAGATTAGAAAATCAGATTAAAGATTATTACAAAGTATTCAGTTATGTTTATGTTGTAGTTGGAAATAAACAGTTGCCACGTGTAAAAGAGTTTTTGAAAGATCAAAAGGTCGGAATATACGAATTGACTGCAAGTGGAAAATTAATATGTAGAAAAAAAGCCCTTTGTAATAAGGAAAATCTGTCATATGAGGCAATGTTTCAAGTTTTGCGCAAAGCAGAATTTGAATCTATATTATTAAAACATTTTCATAAACTTCCAGAGGTTAATAGTTTTCAGTATTATAGAGAGTGCCAAAAATGGTTGGAACGTGTAAATATTATTACTCTGCAAAAAGATGTGATGAGATGCTTAAAAGCTAGAACATTGATGCTTGTTGAAAATAAATTAGAAGAAAAGGTTCCATATGAATTGAGGTTTTATGCGTATTTTTCAAAAAGAATCAATTCAAATTACCAGGAAATAGACACACTTTGGAATGCGAGAATGGAGGGATAGAGTATGTATTTTCCATATCTTAGAGGAAGACAGAATGAATTATTGTGTTTACGTGAACTTTTGGACGCAGGGAAACTCAGCTCAAGAGTAATTCCGATTATTGAACCTGTAAAATTTAGTAGCACTTTTTTTTCAACGCTTACAAAGTTTATTGAAACGAATCGTAAAGTGATTGTAATTAGAAATCCTAAAGTTGGTTCTTTCAGTAAAGAATTAAACGATATGAGAAAGAATATTGAGAAAGAAAGTGATGAAAATAAAAAGCAGAAATTACAAAAAACACTCGATGGTTATAAAAATGTGTGGAATGATTCGGGTATTCAAAAAGCATATTTAGTGGATGATAAGGTTATTTCCGATATTATAGAAAATAAACTTGATGCCAAAGATGCAGTGATGATAAATATTGAAAAGGGAAATTATCATTATTATGAGGAATATGGAGAAGAAATAACAGGAAAATATACAGTTGTTCCTAAAGGTGGAGATTATGAAGATATTATCGATGATGACATAATAATTTTGGAGGACGGTTATAGAAAAGCGAAACGTAATATAGATTATATTGAAAATCCAGATGAACTATTTAGTAGAAATCATATTGTTTATAAAAAAAGAGGATTTGTTGGATTTTCTGATTTTTCAATGGTTGGAAATGAGTTTGAGGAATCTGGTTTTGCACCTTTGGCGATAGCGATTCATGTTATGTATTTTGGAAACAGAGAAGAGTTAAGAGTGCATCATTTTGTATCGGAATCTAATGAAAGTATTTCCGATCCAGCTAGAAAATTTGAGGAGGCTATGAATAGTTTAATAAATTGGGAGAATTTTGATGTTATTCCAAAAACAATTGGTCTAAATAGCTTAATTGAATGTTACAATGTTGGAAAGTTTCCGGGATTAGGTGTAATTAAGAAATATTCATTGATGCATCATATAGAAATGATGGGAGAATATTTAGAGGCTAGATAAATGATTTGTTGTATAGATTGTTTTAAAGATACAGAAATTAGAGCAGCAATAGAAATGGTAGGGCATATAGGAGATTGCCCGGTTTGTAGAAAAAGAAATACATGGATATATGATTCTGAGCAAGATGCAGATAAAACAAATGTAGAAGAGATGTTAGATTCTATTTTGGAGCTATACGTTCCAGAATCAGAACTTCCAACATTATATCCTGAAGATGAAAAAATGTTGATTGAGGATATGCTGTTAAAAGATTGGAGCATCTTCTCAGGAAGTTCATTTGAAGTCAAACGAATAGTGTCGGAGTATGTATCTGAGTCGTTAGATCTGGATTCAAGGATTACGATGGAACGAGTAGGAATACCTCAACTGTTTGATGAAACATACTTAAAAGATAATTCGATAATGGGAAAGTATAGTTGGGACATTTTTAAAAAGTATTTGAGGAACGAAAATAGATTTCATAGCAAATATATTAATTTGGAGATTTTGGAATCTGTTCTGAAAGAAACAGAAACCATTATTCCAGGAGGTACAAAGTTTTATCGAGCTCGTGTGTCTGATAAGAAAGGATATTCTAGAAAAGAAATGTGGGCGCCACCAGATGATGTCGCTTCGCCGGGAAGAGCCAATTCAAAAGGACAAAGTTGTTTATACTTGTGTAGCCATAAGAAAACAACAGTAAAAGAAATTAGGGCACACGCATTTGACTATATCACTATCGCAACCTTCAAACTTAATCGCAATGTGAGGGTATTAGATTTAAGTTCGATTGTTCACAGCTCGCCTTTTTACACTGAAAATGATAAAGTGGCGTATTTGGTGAATGAAAGTACTTTGCGGCAAATTCAGAATGATATGGCTAAACCTATGAGTAGATTAGATAGTGATTTGGATTATTTACCAACACAGTATATCAGTGATTTTGCAAAATTTTTGGGATATGATGGTGTAAAGTATTTTAGTGCATTTGAAAAGACATCATATAATGTCGCTCTTTTTGACTCTTCTGCTTGTGATTGTACATACCATAGAAATTTCTTGATTGGTGATTTGGAATACAAAATGACAGCGGTTTAGCTAGATGAGTAAACACCGTTAGTGACAAAGACGTTGAAATCTATTAAAAATTTCATTGCTGAGGATAATGTAGATTAGGCATTGGAAACAATACAGCACTTCCCTTGCATCGGTGCAGACATGTCTAAGTGTGTTATTTTTAAGACAGATTATAATCTGTTTGATTTGTATAAGGTTGGTAAAGAAATAGTGGAGATTTATCGGGTGTTAAATCGATATTAGTATATTAGATAATATTGAAGATGGATATAGTCTAGTGGATAAAATTGGACAGTGTATTTATTGAATATTTAATATAATTAGCATTTTAGAATAAGGAGAACCAATGAATAGTTTATTTTATTGTGGCGTAGAAAGAAAAGAGATAATTAATAATTTTATAGAAAAATTGGACAGATATTCGGAAGAAACTTCTAGACCAATATATATTATAGAAAAGGCATTGGGAAATGAAGGAAAAATTGATGAATATGAGTATAAGGAAAAGATAATTGTCTTAATACCAAAACAGAAAATTTTACTAATTAACCTTGGAAAAGAATGTGAAAAGTTTAACGATTTTATAGATGATTTTATAGATGACCTAGAATATTTATCTAAAAGATATGAATATCAAAAATATATAGGTAGAAAAAGACTATGGCAAGATTGTATAGAAATAGTACAATTTGAATATATAAAAGACTTAGAAATAGAGGAAATATTAAGAAAATATAGGATTCCAGTTCAAAATGAGAGAATTGTAGAACTTTTAATATCACTATTAATAGGGAGTATTAATGATATTAATAAAATTGGTGCAGAAGTTCCGGAAACTTTATTAGATAAGGTAAAGAAGAAAATAGTATTATTTGATGGAATGCAAAGTAGATTTATTTTTGAAGATATTGATAAGAATATAATTACTATTCAAGGATTGGCTGGAACAGGGAAAACGGAATTGTTATTGCACAAACTTAGAGAAATATATGTTGGCGAAAAGGAAAGTAAAATAGTATTTACGTGTCACAATAAAGTTTTGGCACAAGATATGGTTTATAGGATTCCTCAATTTTTTAATTTTATGAAAGTAGAAGAACAAATTGAATGGAATAAGCGTTTATGGGTTTTTCCTAGTTGGGGATCTCAGAATATGCCTAATACAGGTTTATATAGTTATATCTGTTGGAACTATCATTTAGATTTTAGAAGATATTCATTTACTAATACATTTGATAATGTATGTAAATTGGCAATTGAGGAATTGGAGAAAAAAGAAACAATAGAAAAATGTTTTGATTACATTTTTATTGATGAAAGCCAAGATTTTACGGATAATTTCTTAAAGTTATGTAAAATGGTTACTGCTAAAAGAATTTATATTGCAGGAGATATTTTTCAAAATGTTTTTGATACAGATATAAAAAAATCTGTTAGTAGTGATTATTTATTAAATAAATGTTATAGAACAGATCCTAAGACACTAATGTTAGCACATTCGATAGGAATGGGATTGTATGAAAAACCTGTCATTAGATGGTTGGATGATGATGAGTGGGAAGCGTGCGGATATTTACCACAAAGACGTGATGGAAAATTTCTTTTAAAGAGAATGCCACTTCGGCGATTTGAGGATATCGATTCATTTGGAATTATGAGTATACAGATAAAGTCTGCAGACGTTCAAGTTATAGATCAAAAGGTAATGGAGTGCATGGATGAGATTATAGAAAAAAATCCCACAGTTGAACCCCATGATATTGCTATAGTTCTTTTGGGAAATAATAAGATTAATTATAATATTGCAGATAGTTTATGCCTATTGATTGACGAAAGATATGATTGGGAGTCGACCAGAGGATATGTGAGTAAGGTAAAAGAAAAGAATAAGGTTTTTATTAGTAACACAAACAATATTAAAGGCTTGGAATTTCCTTTTGTAATCTGCATAGAAACAGGAGTTATAAATGATGATATTCGGAAGAGAAACTCAATTTATATGATTTTAACAAGATCATTTTTATCATCATATTTTATAGTTAATAGTGTAAATGAGCAATTTATAAAAATATATGAAGCAGCCATAAATAATATTAATAAAAATGGTTACATGGAGTTACGAGAGCCGGGGGAAACAGAAAAATTATTGCAGGCAGAAAAAATTAGAATTGCTGCCCAAAATAAACGGAAATCTGTTGAAGATATGATAAATGAAGTTTGTAATGAGTACCCGCAGTTGTCTGCGGATGAAAGAAGCGAATTACAGAGAATAGTGCCTAAAAGAGTTGTGGAAAGAACAGAAAATGAAGTAAAAGCAAAAACTAGAAGAATAATAGAGGCAATGATTGATGAGGTGTAGCTAATGAAAAAATATTATTTTCACACCTCAAAATACTCAAATCAAGAACTGGGATCTATTAGAGAGCAATATGATATTGTAAGTTATTTACTTTCAGTAATGACCATTTTAAATGTTGAACCATTGCGTGAAATAGATAGTAAAGAGGAAGACCTTGTGATATTTGTTGATAAGATGAGCCGTTTGTTTTGGGGTGAAGGAGATAAAATTCATAGTATCCAATATCCTTTTCTGCTAAAGGAGAAAGAAGGATTTTTAATATCATTATTTCAGGGCAGGATAATTGATAGTCAAACAATTGCGATTTTATCTACAATTATTAGAGATAAGAATAGTATTGTGAAGTCAATAGAAAATATGCTGGATGCTTTTATGGATACCATGAATGAGTTTGAAATTCTAGATAATAATTATGCTCAGTTTTGTTGGGAATTATTAATATATTTATTATCGTTTGAAACTGGTTATTTAAGATATGATCATGATGAGGATGAGAATAGAGTAGATCCAATCTTACATCCGGTTGATCATATAGATTTGTTTTATTCTAGCAATAGTACATTTAAAATTGGATTACAAGATAGAATTGATGTTGACGATTTGAAAAGTATATTGAATATCAACGAAAAATGTTATTCGATTAATTACCATAGAGATAAAAGATAAGTACATGATAGTTGAAGGTGAAATTCATAAGTAAGAAAGCTTGGAATAAAATTATTGGGTACAATTTGGGTACAGCAGCTTAGAAACCACATTAACAAGAGATAAAATCGTATCAAAATGATACGATTTTGAAACGCAATAACAATAAAGTAACATGAAAAATCGAACCTGAAAAAGAGTTTGAGTGATGAAATGGGATTGAAAAAGCCAGTATTTATGCGGGTTACAAGCAAATTTGCTTAGGTTCTAGCAACGATTTGGCAACATTTCAAGTATCACTCGCTGAATAATTACATCAATGGCATAAGAAAAACCTTGCTGATTTGCGCGAGCAATGAGCCAAGCGGAAATGCTTGCATTTCCATTTGGCGAATGCCGCGACAACCGCACGACAGTGCGGTTGCAGTTGGAAACTGAATATCGGCAAGGTTTTTTATGCTCATTTCTGTTTTTTCTTTTTAGCTGTTTTCTTTTCTTCTTTCTCGATTTTATTAAATTCTTCCATGAGCATATCACTGACCGCTTGCGCGGGAACGGAAACCCAATACCCGGAAGTGTCCAGATCGGGGGGGGTACTTGTACCGCCACTGGTCATACTCCTCTGCGGTAATCTCTCCCTGTTTCAGTCTGGCAGCTTGTTCCTGCCAAGCTGAAAAACGGGAACGCCAGAAAGAGGTGGAGGAACTGAAACAGACCATTTCCGGCGGCAGAGAGGAATTAGCCAATCTTCTTTATCGGCAGACGGCAACAGAGCAGGAAACGGAGCAGATACGGAAAGAGGAAGAAGCGATCCGGCAGGAAGTATCGGAACTTTCCGCAGCCGGTCATCTGCTCAAGGAGCAAGCGGAAACACTGTCGGAAGATAAGGAGAAACTGCTGTCCGAAAACGCAGATTTGGAGAAAGAGCAGAAAAAGCTTCA
>CANQAP010000002.1 GCA_947589305.1 uncultured Lachnospiraceae bacterium | reverse complement strand
CCAGCCGTTAGTCGGAGGAACCGGTGTGCTTGGATCAGTTGGAGTGTTTTCCTGCTGACTTCCTGCGACAACAAAAGACAACGTATATGTTCCAAAATCTTCTTCTCCATCAGCAGCAGAAAAATCTACAACCGCTTTACCAGTTTCCCCGATTGTCAATATTCCATCTTCTGACAAAATACCGCCTCTGACATTACTAGCAACTGTAGTGCCAAAAGCATACATATGATACTGAAACTTTGTAACATCCGCTACGTTAGAATCAACAATAATTTGAAGTACCGCATCCTTTTTGAAACAATTAATAACAGATAATGATGTATTCTGTCTTATATCCAAACTGGTTAACTGATTATCAAAACAATCTAAAAAATACAATGCAGTATTTTTACTTATATCTAAGCTGCTCAGTTGACTATTCGATCCACAGTATAAATACCGCAATACAACATTGGTACTTAAATCCAAACTCATCAGCTGATTAGAAGCACAATATAATTGATACAATTTTGTACACCCGTTTATATTCAAGGTGGTCAGTTGATTACCCCCGCATGACAGAAACTCTAGAAGAATATTTTTGCTCACATCTAAACTGGTTAATTGATTACCCCCGCATGACAGAACCTCTAGAAAAATATTTTTGCTCACATCTAAACTGGTTAATTGATTACCCTCGCATGACAGATGCTCTAGAAAAATATTTTTGCTCACATCCAAACTGGTTATCTGATTATCATAACACTGCAATTCAGTCAATGCCGTATTCTTACTCACATCCAAACTGGTTATCTGATTATCATAACACCACAATAAAGTCAATGCCGTATTCTTACTCACATCCAAACTGGTTAACTGATTACCATCACAATTCAATTTAGTCAATGCTGTATTCTCACTCACGTCTAAACTGGTTAACTGATTATCACCACAACTTAATTCAGTCAATGCCGTATTCTTACTCACATCCAAACTGGTTATCTGATTATCATAACACTGCAATTCAGTCAATGCCGTATTCTTACTCACATCCAAACTGGTTAACTGATTACCACCACAATTCAATTTAGTCAATGCCGTATTCTTGCTCACATCCAAACTGGTTAGTTTTATAGAATTACAATCTAATTCAACTAAATTAGTAAAATATTCTATTCCAGTCAAAGATTCTATACGAAAACTCGGACCTCGATAAAGATTCATGCTCGTCACTGCATCAATCTCTGCCTGCGACAGTTTTCCATTCTTATCTATATCAAATTTTGATACAGAATTCCTAAAATTACTATCCGGGAAGTTCGTTTCGTTGATCTCCACCTCGTCTTCCGCTGCGACCGTCTGTCCGTTCACTCCCAACACTGCTAATGCAATAGCAAAAAATACACATCCGCTACTGACCGCTTTGATCCATTTTGATTTTATCATTTCCGCTTGTTCCTCCTGTCTTTTCTTGTGAAGCCTTGCTTTTCCTGACATTTTCTGCTTAGTGATTCTAAATATCAGTAATGCCCTGTTATTTTCTCTTCCACAAAGAGTATAAAATATGCCAGTATAATATAGTAAATATTTTGCGGAGAACATAAAACTACAGGCGGTCCGCCAACTGTCTTGAATCAGTCAGCGAACCGCCTGTTTACCATTCCTTTGAAATCTCCGATTCCTGAATCCCATATAACTTCAGAAATTGTTTTAAGTCTTTTTCATTTGTGATCAACATGATATCTTCAAACTTACCGGTTGATACATCCTTAAAACCTGCCACCTGCTCCCCGGTGCAGATACTGCTGCGTATGACAGGTCTTTTTTTTGTTCTGTCATAATCCAGTTGTGGTTTCTTTTTTCGAAACATGCTACAGTCCTTTTCTTTTGCTTCCGTATCGTCTATCGATGGTACGTCATACCATCTTAAAATACATTGTATATACCACCTATTTTATAAAAAGGATTCCCGACGAACCCGAACCTGATTAAAACGCTCTACTAAATAGGCGACATCTTCTTTGCGGGTACTGATATTGGGAACCGATAACAATTCCTCACCTTTTTCATTCATCGCACAAATTCCATAACTGGTTAATTGATCGTCTTTTTCCTCGGTACTGTTCGAAACGGTCATGGCATAACGAATCATCCTTTTTCAGCTCCTTCACTCTTAGCTTCCGTACTCTTATTGTACCTTGATTTCATATCGAATCCCATCGGAAGCGTTCGTATTCTTTCGACTCGTGCTGCCAAGTTTTATTATATTAATTTTGAACCTATCTTTAATCTACGATCATCATCGCATCGCCAAAACTAAAGAACCGATACCGCTCGTTCACCGCAGTCTGATATGCCGCTAAAACCGTTTCCCGATCCGCCAATGCCGATACTAACATGATCAATGTCGATTCCGGCAAATGAAAATTTGTGATCAAAGCATCGATCGTCCGAAAACGGTAACCCGGATAGATAAAAATATCTGTCCAGCCGCTGCCTGCCGTCACATGTCCTGTTTCATCCGCTACCGACTCGATCGTTCGCGTACTGGTCGTACCGACCGAGATCACACGCCCGCCGTTTGCTTTGGTCGCATTAATGATCGCGGCGGCTTCCGCACTGATCTGATAGTATTCTGTGTGCATATGATGATTTTGAACATCTTCTACCTTCACCGGTCGAAAGGTTCCCAACCCTACATGCAAGGTGATCTCTGCGATCCGGATTCCTTTTTTTCTGATCCGCTGCAATAATTCCTCTGTGAAATGCAAACCGGCGGTCGGTGCCGCAGCAGAGCCGTCATATTTTGCATAAACTGTCTGATACCGATTCTTATCCTCCATTTGATGTGTGATATATGGGGGTAGGGGCATTTCGCCCAAGCGATCCAGTATCTCTTCAAAAATGCCTTCATATTCAAACCGGATCAGACGGTTGCCCTCTTCCACGATATCTATCACTTCACCGGTCAGCAAACCGTCGCCAAAGACAATTCTTGCTCCGATACGTGCTTTTTTTCCGGGTTTTACCAGCGTCTCCCATATTTTTTCTTCTTTTCGTTTTAATAGCAGAATCTCGATCGAAGCACCGGTTTCCTCCTTCACGCCCATCAGACGTGCCGGAATGACTTTGGTATTATTGACCACCAGACAATCTTCCGGGTTCAGATAGTCGATCAGATCATAAAAATGCCGATGCTCGATCTCGCCCGTCTTGCGGTGCAGAACCATCAGTCTGGAATTATCCCGTTGATCCAAGGGATCCTGTGCGATCAGTTCTTCCGGTAGTTCGTAATTAAAATCACTTACTTTCATACGATCAGCCTCTTAATTCAACGCCAAGCTGCTTCAAGCCATCTATGATCTTTTCTACAGCGGCATTGACTTCATTGGCTTCCAGATTCCGGTCTTTTGCGCGGAATGTCATGGTATAAGCCACTGATTTTTTGCCTTTTTCAATCTGTTCCCCTTCATATACGTCAAACAGGGAATAATTCTCCAGCAGCTTTCCGCCGCGCTGTTTAATAATCGTTTCTATTTCTCCTACAAAGATGCTCCGATCCATGATCAGACTGAGATCTCTGGTGCTGGCAGGGAATTTTGCGATGCCCTCATACTTACGGTCAAAAGTCGCTAATGCGGTCAGTTTCGGCAGATCGACCACTGCCACATACACTTCCCCCTTCATATCATAATTGTCTGTTACTTCCGGATGTATCTGTCCGATATAACCGATCACATCTTCTCCGTTTTTAATTGCTGCCTGCCGACCCGTATGCAAAAACGGATATCTTCCCTCCGGATCATAGGTAAATGTACGGAAGAGTCCCAGTTTTTCAAACAGTTCTTCCAGCACTCCCTTCATGGTAAAGAAATCTCCCTCTCCATACATTCCAAGCGTCAGTATTTTTCGTTCTTCCGGCAATTCAGTCAACGGAAGGGCTTTCGGCAGATAAATATTGCCGATTTCATATAAACGTGCATCTTTATTCCTGCGGTTATAATTCGTTGCCAGCGATGTCAGCATACCATTTAATGAAATCGTCCGCATGATTGAAAAGTCCTCTCCTAACGGATTTGCGATCACGATCGCTTTCCGCAGCGTTGAATCTTCCGGAATCAACAATTTATCATATACTTTTGGACTTTCAAACGAATAAGTCATGCCTCCGGAAAATCCGTTGTTTTCACACACTTCCCGCGCCACGTCTTCCACGATCATATGGAATTGCTTCTTTCCGACAGTCGCCTCTCCGCACGGCAGGGTAGACGGTAACTTATCATATCCATACAGTCGTGCCACTTCTTCTGCCAAATCCGCCATGCAGTGTAAGTCCTGACGATATGTCGGTATCGTCAGTTGATTGGTATCTTCGTGATAGGTCAGTCCCAAACGTCCCAGATATTCCAGCATCCGTTCTTTCGGAATTTCCATGCCCAGCAGACGATTCATTTTTTCCGGTTCAAACGGAAGTTCCCACGGATGTACCGGATTTGGATAGATATCGATCACGCCGTCCACGACTTCCCCGCATCCTAATTCTTCTACCAACTGGCAGGCGCGATTGATCGCTTCCATCGCCAGATTCGGATCCAAGCCTTTTTCAAACTTCGATGAAGCATCCGTACGCAGTCCGATCCGCTTTGACGCCAAACGGATATTGGTACCGTCAAAGCAAGCCGCCTCAAACAGCAAGGTCGATATGGAATCCGTGACCATGGAATTTTCTCCTCCCATAATACCGGCAATTCCTATCTCTTTTTCGCCGTCACATATCATCAACACGCCGGAATCCAACTTCCGTTCCTGTCCGTCCAATGTGATGAAACGGTCTCCGTCTTTTGCCCGTTTTACTATGATCTTATGGTCCGCGATCGTATCCAGATCAAATGCGTGCATAGGCTGTCCATATTCTTCCATGACATAGTTCGTGATGTCTACCAGATTATTGATCGAACGGATTCCCTGTGCCGCCAACCGTTCCCGCATCCATTTCGGAGAAGGTCCGATTTTTAGGTTCTTGACTACTCTGGCACAATACCGCGGACATAAGTCCGTCGCCTCTACTTCTACCGAGACATATTGTTCGACATCTCCGCCCACCCGAACACTTGGAACCTTCGGCGGATAAAACGGCAGACCATATGTTGCCGCCGCTTCCCGTGCCATGCCAATCATGCTGAAACAATCCACACGATTCGAAGTGATCTCATATTCTACTACCGCATCATGCAGTCCCAAGGCTTCGACCGCATCATCGCCCGGCTTGACGTTCGCCGCCTTCGGAAAGACATATACGCCGTCCTCCGGAGCTTCCGGATACAAATCCCGCGTAGAACCCAATTCCTCAATGGAACACATCATACCAAACGATTCTACGCCACGCAGTTTTCCTTTTTTGATCTTAATCCCGTTTTCCGGCAACGGACTTCCGTCATGTCCGCCCGCCACTTTTCCGCCGTCCAGTACGGTCGGTACAAGGTCTCCCTCGCGCAGATTCGGCGCCCCGGTCACGATCTGCAACGGTTGTTCTTCTCCGATATCCACCTGACAGATGATCAGTTTATCAGCATCCGGATGTTTTGTGATCGATACGATTTGTCCGACTACGATCTTTTCCAGATTTTTATCCTTTTTTTCATAGCTTTCCACATGGGAACCGGACAACGTCATGGCATCCACAAAATCCTCCACCTCGACGTTTAGATCCGGTACATATGCCTTTATCCAAGAAATCGGTGTATTCATTGTTGTCTCTCCTTTCTAAAACTGATTCAGGAACCGCATATCGTTCTCATATAACAACCGCATATCGTCAATCTCATATTTGAGAAGCGCCACCCGCTCCAAACCGATTCCAAATGCAAAACCGGAATATTCCTCGGGATCGATTCCGCAATCTTTCAGGACTTTCGGATGAACCATCCCGCATCCTAAAATCTCAATCCATCCGCTTCCTTTGCACATGCGGCATCCCTTGCCTCCGCACTTAAAACAACTGACATCTACTTCGGCACTTGGTTCCGTAAACGGAAAATGATGCGGACGCAGTTTGATCTTGGTATCCGGTCCAAAAAATTCACGGGCAAACTGTTCCAGCGTTCCTTTCAGATCCGCAAATGTGATATTCTTATCGACTACCAAACCCTCTACCTGATGGAAAGACGGCGAATGCGTCGCATCGACTTCATCGGAACGGAACACCCGTCCCGGTGCGATGATGCGGATTGGCATCTTCCCGGTTTCCATGACCCGCGCCTGAACCGGTGATGTCTGGGTACGGAGCAAAATATCCTTCGTGATGTA
The DNA here is from genome assembly GCA_947589305.1 of uncultured Lachnospiraceae bacterium. Classification (GTDB taxonomy): domain Bacteria; phylum Bacillota; class Clostridia; order Lachnospirales; family Lachnospiraceae; genus CAG-632. The sequence continues at coordinate 300,172 of CANQAP010000002.1, read as the reverse complement.
AAACGTATCCTGTTCGTCCTTTGCCGGATGATTCGCCGGAATATTTAACAGTTCAAAATTATAATGGTCGTATTCTACTTCCGGACCTTCCACAATTTCATATCCCATGCCGATAAATACCCTCTCCAGATCTTCCAATGCAATCTGATTCGGATGCCGGTGTCCTTTCATCTTTCTTGTTCCCGGCAGGGTGACGTCGATCACTTCGGCTTTCATTTTTTCTTCCCGGATTTTCTTTAGGATGTCTTTGCGGACCGTCTCCATCTTTTCTTCAATGGCAGTCCTTGTATCATTGACTAACTGCCCGACTTTCGGCCGGTCTTCCGGCGCCACGTCTTTCATACCCTTCAACACCTGAGTCAGATCGCCTTTTTTTCCCAAGATCGCAACCTTGATCTCATTTAGGGATTCCAAATCCTTTGCCGCTTCCAATTTAGAGATCGCTTCGTCACGAATTGCCTGTAGCTTTTCTTTCATATTACGTTCCTCCTGCTCAACATGATTTAAAACAAAAACGCCCATCCCACCAAGGGACGAGCTGTCGTCGCGATACCACCCTATTTTCTGTATACAAACTATCAGCATATACAGACACTCTCATGATGTGTAACGCCATCAAACGTTCCGCCCTACTGTGATTCAGGCAGAAGGCTCCGGTGTGAAACTAAGAATCCGTTCCTTCTGAAAGCAGCTTCCAGCCGATGACTCCTTCTCTCTGTCAGGGAATCCGTATTCCTTCCTGCACCTTCTTTGCCGTTTTCTCTTTCAAAAACGCTTACGCACTGCATTTATAATAGCCTCGAAACCGCCGTCTGTCAAGTAGTCTTTTTTCCACCACGAACCGTCACGGAATCTGTATCGTGTTTGTTCCGGACGGTTGAATCTGAATCATGCCGCCCCAACTGCAAAGTAATCGACTGGTATGATTCAATGCCGGCTGATTGCCGATCAGCACCGTCGGGCTTCCCGCTGCCCAAGTGCCGGTAATCATCGGGATGCACGGCATCGGTGTCAAGACTCCCAGCGCAGCTGCGGTAGCGGACGCCACCTGCGGATTTGCCAAAGAAGAACACATGCCAAACGGCAGAATATTTTTCATCGGTACCGCATCCATGATCGTGGCAAGCGGCATTCCGGACACCACCCGCTTTTCCGGCGTGATCATCAGCGGCGACGGTACTGCACCAAAACTACACATACACATCATACCTCCACATACTGCCAGTCCCATTTCTATCTCCTTTCTTATCCATTGATTTTTGTGATTGAACCCTTTAGTTCCAAAATACCGCCCGCATTTACTTTTGCGGAGCTTTGCGCCTTTAATTCCAGCATACTGCCTTCCATTTTTGCATTCTGCGTTTTTATCTGCAGGCTCTGGTCTCCTTTGATCTGGATGGAATTGGCAGCCGCAGTTATTTTTCCTGCGGAACCGTCCAGCGTGATCATTTCTTTTCCGGCGATCGAAACGCTCAGTTTTTTATCCGCTGCGATCTCAATCTCTCCCGATTCCATATGTAACCGTATATATGTCTTTCCGTCTGCGTTTTGCATCGATATGGTTTTTTCCTCATCCTGAAGACAGATGGCAATGCCGCCTTTGGTATATATGCCAATCTGCTCTTTTCCATCGGAATCATTCCACTCTATGCGGTTATTCCCCTTTGTCTGGATCCTTTTTATAGAATTGTCTTCCTTCGCCGTTTCCTGTGGCAGCAAATCGACCGGATTCCATAAACATCCCAGCACAATCGGGGCGTTGACTTCGCCTCCCAGATATCCTAAGACCACCTGCGTGCCGATTTCCGGCAGAAAGTATTGTCCATATCCGTTTCCGCAATATGGCTGTAAAACCGGTATCCATCCCGTATCGGTTTTACCATTCTCTCCCATATTGGTCTCGACCAGCACCATCCCTTTTGCATCTTCATTCCAGTTTGCCTTTACAATGCCTGTAGTGATCGTGCAAGAGGAAGACGTTTCCGAATTTCCATATTTCATTAACAATGTTTCTAATTCCATTGATGCCTCCTGTGTCCTATATCACCTGTTGGAGCGTGAATATCCTCCAAAGCCCTCGTTCATAAAAAACGGAAAGACCAGATTATATGGATTGTTCGTGGAACGGACACGGTAAGAGATCTGTACCGTTACTTGATCGCTGCCCGTATGAGCGTTTGCCTTTACCTGAATATCCCGAATTCTGGGTTCCCAGCGCAGCAATGAATCCCGAACCGTCTGTTCGATTTGAACCAAGACCGAATGATCCGCCCGCTGAAACAGATACTCATGGATCCTGCACCCAAATTCCGGCTGCATCATGCGTTCTCCCGGCTTTGTCATCAAAATGATATAAATGGATTCGCGTATATTATCCTCTTCGTAAGATAACTGAATCCTTCCGGTCGATTGATCAACCGTCACCGGGAATTTCCATCCCGTTCCTAAAAACTCCTTCTCCTGTCCCTTCATGTTTCCTCCTGATTTCTATATGCGTCTACCGTCTATCTTTCATACATAAAAACCGGTACGGATTCCGGATGTTCGCACTGATAATATTGATTACAGATCTTCAGATATCGTTTTGCCGCCGCATCATTTCGAACGTTTTTTAATACAGCGACAAACGATTGTCTGCTTTCCCGAAACTTCCGCATGCAAAAAAGCTCTACTCCCGTTTCAAATTTTTCTTTGGTCCGTTGCTTTCCTTCCCTTTGCTCTATCGAATCTCCGTCGAAGATATCATATATCTTTTCTACCATATGGGTATATTTGTTTTCTATCATCCCGATAAAACGGACATGATAGGTCTTAAAAAAATCCGTGATCTGCATTGCCGCAGATGCAGTGATCAACAATTTAGATCCGTAATGCGGCGCAAGTTTCTGTAGATAGCGCGCCATTGAAGTGTGAGCCGAGATAGCCACCGCCGCCATACGCGTTTCATATCCTACCACTCCAAACAACACTGTACCATGTGTGATACCAATACTGATTTCCTCAGATTTCCCGGTCTGCCCTTGTTGTCCTGCCAGATTTTGTATGATACTGATCGCCGACAGTACCGCATTTTCCGTCTCGTTCGTATAGACCGCAAGCATTTCCGTATCCTGAAAATCTTTCACAAAGCCCCCGTATTCCATGATCTTCGGAATCGTATTTTGCAGCCAGAGATTCATAGAAGCTAAGATCGAACGACTGTCTGCGCGTACCGCTCCCTTTTTTTCTCCCATCCACTTCACAGCCAGTATCGTAGCCAGCTCGTCCGTCTGGCTGCCAAGCTCCATCTGCGTTATGCTGTCTTTTCCTAAAACGGATAACAGCTCCGATGGTACATAGTTTTGATAAGCGCGATTGATCACCTTGATCTCATCCATATGCCCCTGAATACTTTTTGACATGCGGTTAAAAACGTCCGTAATCTCACTGAGTTCATCATGTCCCCGCACCGGAAGTTCTTTTCCGTAAACGCCGTCCATCATGTTTTCGGCATAGTGTTTTAACCGGCGGATCGGTGTTAAGACTGAGATTCGAACGACCAAGACCAATAAGATAAAAAAACCTGCCATTAAAAACAGCATCGTTCCCATCATATAGTTTCTTGCTTCCAATACCCCTTCTTTTAGTATTTCGATATCGATATCGACACCGACAAATGCAACACAGATTCCATCTTCTGTCAAAATCGGGGCATACGCCGATGCAATTTCAACATTACCATCCTCTATTTCATCTTCATACTCAAACTGCCGGCTCATTTTTCCGTTTTCTACCACCCATTTTGCTTCCTCGTAGTTCTCATCTAACGAAACGATATCCCCAAGTCTATGGATGACGTCTCCGCTTTCCCCTTCCGTTTCCTCATATAGGGCATCAAAGATATACATTCCCTCCGTATCGGAAAGAGGTGCGATAATATAGAGATATTGGATATCCGTCTGTCTTTGGATGCGTTGTAATTCCTGCAAAGTCCGCTCATACGCCTGATCCTGAAGACGCTCGGTTTTATATCGTTCAATCTCTTCGGCAGTGACCATACTGGCAGCCAATCTTGCAATGCTGACCGCATAGTTATGATACTTTTCATCGATTATCATTTCATTCATCCGACCTGTAAAATACAGGACCGAAACGGTAATCAATGTCATGACGCCGAAAAAAAGCAGTGCAAATTTCATTTGTAATCCAAATTTTCGTTTCATATGCTTTCCCTTATCCCATCCGCTTTCACTACCGTCCATTTCCCTGCCTGTACGTCTACGGATTGTACCCAATGTTGTCCTTCCATAACGATCTCGCAAGACTCGATATCCTGTTCATAGGGTTTCCGTTTCCAGCAGCCGCAGAAATGACCGTCGTGATCTGTTCGTATCCATGTAACCGGATAAATGGAAGCAGCCTCCCGCTGATACGCAGCACTTAACGGTTCGGCTAACAAAAAGCCGTTTTTTTCCTGCGTGCCGTTGACGATTCTTAAGCAATCCATCTGCTTCCCCTGCCGGATCTGATAATCCTGCTCATCGTTCCGGTACTGCGGACGACCCATCAAGAAAATCTCCTGATCCCCCGCTGTATAATCCTTTTGTAACCGCAGGGCTTTCCACGACATGCCGCGTACCACATATAGCCATTGATCCGGTATCGTCCGACCGACCACACCGTACAAGTGCTTTGTCAAACGATACCGCCCATCCGGTTTCATATAGACTTGACAAGGCGTTTGTGCAAGCATATCCTGCGATAGCTGCAGCTCCTGTTTTTGAAATCCATACGCCTGCACGGTCAAAACCGCCCCGGGCGGAATGGATTGTATAAAAATAAAATAACCATCTTGCTTTTCGATAGCGGTCGTGCCGTCAAAAAGACGTACGCTCACTGGATGTTCAACACTTTGCAGCGGATATCCGGTGACCTGATCCAAGATCTGAAAGACATGGTACAACCGCGTATGTATTTTTTCCATTTATCGTTCCTTTCTCTTGAGCAAAACATCCACTTCCCGTACACGCGTAATCGGCTGTTTACGGTTTGCTTCCAATGCGATCGGTCCGATTTTACAGTAAACGGCATTTCTCCCCGCTTCATAAAAACTGTTCCAAATCTTACTTTTATTTTCATAATCCAGATCCAATATCTCGATGACTATGGCAGGTTCCGGTTTTTTAGCTTCATCGCTATCCGGAAACCGGTTCAGGATTGGATCGTCCCTGAGTGTCTGGATCACTTTCCCCAAAATCCTCTGCTCTTCTACCGCCTGATAGTTCCAATCGCTTTTTGGAAACGGAACTAGCATGTAATATAGATCCAAATAAATCGGGGGAAATACCCGGACATTCTCTCCCTGAAAAAACGGTGAAGCATTTCGCATGCTGTCACTTTCCCTGATATCATACAAACAAACGCCCAGTCGATAGTCTCCGGGTTCCTTCGGCATACAAAGTCCGATCTGTTCCTTGGACAAAAATAATTCCGGAACCATCCTTAGCTGCAATAAATCTACCAATGCCTCGCCTACATCTGCAATAACCGTATATTTGCCCATGCTTCCTCCTTCGGTGTGACCAAAATCCCGTTTCTGAATTCTCCCTGCAGCAAAATCTCCCCTGTCTGATGATCAAATAAAATTCCCTGTCCATGGTACTTTCCCAACCGAAATTCTCCCTGATACAACATTCCGCCGTCTGATCCATACAATGTTCCGCTGCCGTCATGCAAACCCATACGGAATTCGCCGTCGTACAACAAGATCTGTGTCTGTGCGTCATATTCTTTACCGCTTCCGTGATAGCTTCCGCTGTAAAAGGATCCTTCGTATATTAAAACCCCGTTCTGCCTGTCAAATAATTTTCCTTCGCCTTCATATTGATCATCGACAAAACCACCGTCATACACTAAATATCCCGTGTCCACATCATACAGTTTTCCGTTTCCTTCTTTTTTGCCGGCATGAAACGTTCCCTCATACAACACCTTACCGTCTCGATATAAAATCCCGTTTCCTTCCATCTCATCCGCATAGAATGCTCCTTCATAACACACATTTCCCTCCTGATCATACAAGGTGCCGTTGCCCTGCTTTTGACCTTCCACTACCTCTCCTACATAAACCATGCTGCCTGCTTTATCATATAAGACGGTCGTGCCTCCTATGAACTCGCCGTCCTGAAATTCTCCCTGTGCCAAAATACTTTTTCCCTGATACAATGTGCCAACCCCTTCATATTCTCCGTCTACAAAACTCCCTTTATAGACTACTCCTCCGTGCAGTCCGTATAAAGTGCCAAGACCGTTATACAAGCCCGACGCCCATTCGCCCTGATATCGCATCTTTCCGTTTTCATAATATACTTTTCCGGTCCCGCTATAAGCACCTTCTTCAAACTCACCCGTATAAGCAAGGCTGCCGTCTTCATAATATTCTTCTGCGGTTCCGCTTAATTGTCCGTTGACAAAGGTTCCTTCCTGCCATTTATTTCCGTTTTCATAATATAAGACGCCCTGCCCATTGTATTCATTATTTTGAAACCAGCCTTGATAACAGACGCTCCCGGAAGGATAATATAAGACGCCCCAGCCGGAAAATTGATTTTCTTCAAATTCTCCTTGGTACATCTGATTGCCCTCATAATCATATAACGTACCTTCTCCCTGAATATCTCCTTCTTCTAAACGACCGATAAATAAGACGGTTCCCGTATAAGCATCCTGCAATCGTACCCTTCCGGTATATGTAAACTGTTCGGGACTGTTAATGGGTAATGTCTTTGTAAAATATTTTGAAACCACCCACGGATGAATCCGATAGATATAAAACACCACAGTCAAAAGAAGCAGACACGCCACCAAAATGCACACCCGGATCGATAGATAATGCGTCCCGATCTTTATATATTCTTTTTTGAGATTTGACGTATCGTATCCAATTTTCTCCATAGTTCTTACCTCATCGTATGTACAGCGTCCCGATCTTTTCAATCGTATGTTCCGGCGCTTCTTCCTGTTCCGGATGGCTGATCCAATACAAAAGCAGGATCATGGCGGCGGTTACGAGCAGCAGCGGAAGCAATCGTTTGCAAATATTCATCCATTTTTCCACCCGCCGCCGCAGCGACTGCATTCTGCCCATGGGAATCAAAGAATCCACTGCTTCCTGCCCGAGTAAACGTTCCCGCATAGCATGAAATTTTTGGTATAGATAAAAGACATCCTGATACTCTTCCTTTTTTACGGCATCCATAAAGTCAAGCAGCTCATCGCTCATCTTCGCTTCCAGTTCCCGTTGGAACAGGAAAGCAAACAATTCTTCAAAGCTCTTACGGATACATTCTGAAACGTCCTTGTCCGATAACAGGAAGCTCTCCGGTTCATATCGAAATACCACCTCTTCGGACTTGGTAATGAAAATACATGTATCCTGCAGGATAGCGGCAAGCAGATATTCCGGCAGGTTCAATAGTAAAAAACGTTCCAAAATCCGTTTTGCCATCTCCAACCGTTCCGAAAAAACAGGTTCCTTTTTCTGCATCCACTCTTTTAACGGTATACCGTTTTTTCTGACGAATACCATCACAAAACTTTCTTTCCAAACAAAACTCTCCACAAAATCTATCAGATGATTGGTAATTTCCTTTTGTAACAGATTCAATGTCAGGATCTGACAGATATCCTCTTTCTTTCGAAACACCAACAAGGTATATTCGTCTTTGACCTCCGGCATATCACTTTGACAGACATAAATACTAAAGGAATCTTGTTCTTTCTTTTTATATATGATGCGATACGCATGATTTGCGGTCTGTATCATCATACGCAACTCTCCCTATCCCACTTCATCACTAACGATCACATATGCTACCGCATCCGATATAAAATCATCCTCACTATACGCATGTATTTCATAGATGCCGGTTTTATTAGGCGCTGTATATTTTCCTTTATCATCGATCATGCCGCCTTCCTGATCTCTGACTTCCCAATGGATATCCGTCTGTGGTTCTTCTCCGATCCATGCTTCAAAACAGACTGACTGCCGAACGGTAAGCCGCGGCATCCCCGGTCGGATCTGCAACACCTGCTGCATCTGGATGCCCATATCCTCTTTTTCCCGTACTGCCAGCCAATAGACGGACACACTTCCGGAGCGGATTTCATCTAAGCAACGCAGTCCGATCACAAAACTGCCCGTATCTATATTTAGCTTCACTGCCACTTCCACATTCACATGTCCTTTTTCTTCCGGAAACAAGTCCCGCACGCCATAAACCATTTCTCGTCCGCCTTGTTTGTCGGCAACAGCCGCCGCCGTGATGTGGACAATCCCTACCCCCAATCCGTGTACGATCTCCTGTGAATAAACCACTTGTCCGCGGCTTCCTCCGATTCCAAACGGTATTTCTACCAAACCGGATGCAAATTGCGGACCGGACACATGCCCGGTCTTGACATGTCCGAGTGCTTTCTGTCCCACAGCAGACTGCACATAGCCGTTTGGCGTTTCCAATGCCATGCGTTCCATCGCTCCCAGCAATCGGTTATTCCAAATATATTGCTTATACGGTAAATTCTCGATCCCGTCTATGACATAAGCATCTCCCGCTTGTATGACCGATATTTTGGCAAGATACAAACACGGCTGCTGGATCGGGTGTAACAATTCCTCCATGGCTGTCTGATAACAGGCGTCCCATACCGCCTGTTCTGTTTTCCCTGCGATGACACGAAAATTCCATTCCGTCTCTATCGGATATACTTTTCTATATTCGCCTTGTTCCCAAAGACAGCTTCCGGAAACCATACGTATATTCCCGTCCATAATGTTTGCAGACGCTTGTATTTTATATGTCAGTTCATAGGTATCTGCCTGCTTCCATTCCGATTCCCGAAAACTGACCGACAGCTTATGATCACCGGCAGCGCTTGCACCGTCTAATTCCAATTCATACTGAAATGCAAGCGGTTCCGTTCCTCCGTTCTTATCGATCAGCACCCGTATCACGGCTTCCTGATTTTTTCCGATCCAGCGTGGTACGATCTGTCGCACACAAACCCCCTGTTCACGGATCACTATTTTCATCTCTTCATATAGATCATTGACCAATCCGCTGTAGGTCTCCGGTTCCGCATCCGTTAAATACAACCGATATCCCTCTTTCCACCGGTTATATTCCAAATGCTTGCCTTCTTCGTTTGCTGCCGCACCGATACTATGCACCGGGTCGGACGGTCCTTCCTGATATTCTATGCACAGATAGAATACGCCGCTGCTTTCCTCTTCCATGTCATATTCATCAAATCCGTCTAAAACCGCCAGCCGCTTTAACACCGGCTGCTCCATAACGATCTCTCTGCCCCAAGCATCCAGCGCTACACCGGCTTCCACGGAAATACTTTCCTCATCCACTTCCAAGACCTGCATGCCACATACAACTCCGTCTCCAAACATCAAACGATTCATTAACTGCCGCTTATGATTCATATAGCTCTGTTCCCGCTCAAAATCTTCTACGCTTAACAATTTACCGAAATAATAACGATTACGCTCAAACGGGAAATAATTATTGTCCTTCATAGTGATTCTCCTTTTCCTTTAATACCACAAACGGCAAAAACCGTTGTCCGTCTAGGCACGCATTTCCCCATGTTTCCAAACGGCTGTTCAAGCCCAGATAGGAATGCTGATCTAAAAAAATATATGGCTGTAAAATTTCCAATCTGGCATCAATATGTGCCGGAGATGACTGCGTGATTAAGCGTTTTAAGGCACTCAATGTTTTTTCGTCTGTAAATTCCTGTTCTTCCAATACCACCGTGACGCAAAAACTGTCTCTTCCATACAATTCTTCCATACGGTTTCGTCTTGCGCTACTCATTTCCTCGTATGCCCACTGCCAATATTCCACAATGTAAGGTACCGTTCCTATATATAAGCAGATCATGCGTTTCAGATAATCTACGGTTCCCCGGATTTCCGCCAGCTCCATGCTATGCCGGATCAAATATCGAAGCTGCCACTCCTGCCATAAATACGGATCTTCTACTCCCAGCCATTGCGAAAGCCAGATCAGCCGCTCTTTCGGCACGCTATCTACTGCGTACCATTCCGGTAACCGTTCGATGCGATCATCCATTTCCTGATACATGGTTTGAAAAATATCCAAATACCGTTCTAAAAACGAATTTCCTGTCTGATAGACTTCCGGCAGAAACGACATCCAACTGATTTTCGGAAAAAAAAGCTGCATCTCCTGTATATATGGGCGGTCATTCCGTATCGATTCCAACTGGATCCTCAGCCACAAAAACCGTCCCCGGATTCCGTGCAGCAGAATATATTCATATAGTTTCGTCTCTTTTTGCTTTCGGTTCTGAAACAGCATATCTTTTTCCTTTATGGAAACGGAATCGCTTGCAAGCACTTCTTCGATGGAAACATATGTATCCCTTACAAAGATATCCGGCGTATCACTGCTAAAAACAGATATACGGATCTCCTCCGGAAATACGGCGTGAGCTGATATTACCAAACGCTCCCATTCCGTTTCCTCCTCACCGCTATCACACAGATTGGTATAATAAACACCCTTTTCTTTCATATCCTGCAAGGTAATACCCTGCTCTGATATCACCATATTCTTGCTGCTTCCTCTGGAAAATGCCCGTTCCAGATTCCATATAAAATACTGCTGACCGCCTGTCATATCCTCATCCTCCGGTTGTGCGAATCACCTGAATCTGTAGCTCGTCTAAAAATGCTAATCCACGGTCGGGAAGGGAAAAACCACCGTCCTGCTCTTCATGTACCCCTCTGCCTTTTGCTGAAACCGTTAATGCCACCACCTCTTCCACATAAGGCAATGCGTCTACCATTCCATATAAATGACTATAGTTGAGTACCGCTCCAAAATCGTTCAGATATTCATTGACATACTCTTCCAGATCCCGTTTCATCCATGCTTCCGCCTGACGAAACCGAGTATGTATCCGAATATCCAAGCGAATATACACCGGAATATATACCGGCGACTCAATCTTTAGATGTGTTCCAAGCAGCCGCTTATTCTCCATCCATTTCCGAATCTCTCTTTGGTAGACCGGATGCAGTTGCTTTCTTTGCTCACCGCCTCCTTCTACGATCAAAATCAGACCTGTCGGATCTAAATCATCCTCCAAGACTTTTACACGATGTATGATCAAAGCCGGCGTCGCCTTTACAAGCATTTCATAATCCCGATCGGTCACTGCCTGCCTTCCCTGACGAAATTCTCTTCCGCACCGTTCCAGACATTCGGCATCGGATTCCGCATTCTTTCCGCCTTCTGCCGAAGAAATCGTCCATGCTGTTCCATGCGTCCACGACAAACGGGTATCTGCCTTGATCATACCGTCCAATCCCTTGCTTCTGACACAGGCTGCCAGCCGGATCCTTCCCTCAGGGATAGCACCGTGCCTGCCGTCACCAAACACCAATTTTCCTTCGGATTCCACAAAACGATAACATTCATCCTTTGCCCCGGAATTCCACAAATGAGGCACCTGTTTCCAAAATCGATATTGATTGGAATGCTTTTCTGTTTCAACCAAAACCTGTATGCACGTACCAAGCAACTGTGTATCTTCCAAGTCCACCACCTGATTCGGCAGACCGTTTCCTTTCCATTCCATTGCGATTCCGGTTTGATTCCGTATCAATACCTCTAATACGTCCAGCGCGGAATGATCTTCCGTAACATATTGGAATTCCACAAGATGTTCCTGTGGTTTCCTGCATTCGACTGCACAATAGGCATCCTCCTGCTTGATATATACCTGTATCTCATCTACCGTTTCTAAAGAATCATGGAGAGGTATTCCGTATATTCCCTGAGCGTTAAACGGAATCGAAATCCGTTCCGTACATACGATGGTTTGTTTTTGCTGCAAGCGTAAACGATGCGTATCCAAGACTTTTAAATATGGCGGTACGTCAAATGCGCAATGCAACAGGTGAAACCGCAGCCAATACAGATTTTCTGCATCTTTCATCTTTCCGTCCAGCATCCATTCGATAAAACCACTTTGGATAAACCCTGCGGTTTCATCTTGCAGGATCCGGCAGCAGCGCCATTCCGATCCGTTCCAGTATTCTAATTGATATTGGCAAAACAGGATATCCTTTGTCGGCTCGACCGGATTCCTCTGCATACCTTCCGGCAGAAGCGGTTCTAAATACATGGCATATCGTTTATTGGTCCGAAACTCCCGATCAAATCCCAGATATAAACAGTTTCCCTCCTGTGGTACTTTTCCGAACATCCATATATTTTGTGTCATATTTTTTTCTTCTTTGTTTTCCCATAAGAGTTCACCGCTCTGTGTCCTGACACAGCACTGACATATGCGTTCACATCCTATGGCATATTCTTTTTCCGGTTCAAAACAAAGATTATCCGAAAAAAAGCCGGTGTGCGCATGAAGGCAAACCGTATCGTCCGGTAAGACGCCGGCAATCGTGGTTGCCGGATGTCGCTTGATCGGCTTCAGATCTAATAATTCCAAATACAACGGTATGTTTTCCATTTGGGATTGGTTGAAAAAAAACTGTTGTATTTCCTGCATCCATGCCAATAGTTCCAAAATGGCAATTCCGGTATCCGATGTATTATAATTATTCCAATCCGTCTGATATTCCGCAATACTGAGAACCGCCTGATTTCTGATCGTTTCAAAACTGTCCTCTTGCGGGAAATCACTTGGCAGCATACCTTCCTCTTCTCCCTTCGTACATCATGTATAACTCAATCGGATATGATGGGTTCCGTTGACGATCACTAAATATTCCGGTAAATCGCCTTCCAAATCTATTTCCTGTATCTTATGTCCCCGTTTACAATATGCCTTTACCAATAGTTTTTTTATACTTTCAATGCCATTGACTTTCCGGATTGCATTTCGTATCTGCTCCACATGCGGCACACTCCCGATCTTCCATCCCGATCCGTCAAAATTTCCGGTCAGCGGGTTTAAAAATTCTTCCAGTTTCTGTTGTACTTCCGCCTGACACACAAACAGGGATACCTGCGGTTTCAGAATGCAGACTGCGGATACCTGTATTTCCGTATACCAAGGTTCTATGATATAAAACTGATGTTTCAGTTGCCATATCCCCGACATACGGCTGCGGATATACGTTTCGATCGTTTCCTTTAACGATTGAAAATCAAACGACGGAGTATGGAATCTCTCCTGCAGGATAACCATTGTCAACGCCCCTCGTTCCGGTTTTCCATCCGGTCTCCGGTTCGTACAGACTTTGACGCGTACCACCTCGCGTGACGCCTCTTTTGCCAACGCTTCGTAATCAGACAGCATGACCGCCCGATTCCGATGCCGTAAACAACAACGAGTCCTGTTCCATGCTTCCTCCATGCTTTCTGCTTCCCTTCCACCGGTCAGCGGAACATGATTCGAGATTTTCCCCAAAGAACGTATGGAATATTCCGGCTGAAACCTTTGTCCGGTTGGCAAATTTCCGTTTCTGCCTCCACCCCATGTATACACCACTTTTACATTGTCATAACCGGTTTCGATCCAATCGCATCTTTCAATGCCGTTTGGAAATCTTAATCTGCCTTCCTGTCTGTCGATCTGATAGATTCGTTCTTCCGGCTGTCTGTTCCTGAGTTCTTCCGTTTCGTTCCATTTGACCCATCTGTCCTTCCGATCTGCCGGAGTCCTCTCGGTTCCGTCCGCTGTGACTTCGAAACCGCCCATGCGCCGTTCCTTTACCCATACCGCAATCTGTTGAATGTTCTTCCGGCTTAACTGATATATATTTTCTTTTGCATATCCGCCTAACGTAAAGTATTCATCCGGCATTCTCTCAACTGCCAGAACCGGAACCGAATTCCACCATAGTTCCTGAATCGGATATTCCTGAATCCGTGTTGTTTTTTCTCCTTCTGCCACCATTCGGATACGAAACCAATATCCTTCCGTCCCAAAGATTGTTTGCCGGCTGCTATCCTCATTACAGAATACAGTCAACATACCGCTTTTTTTCAAATTATCCGTTTCATCTTCTACGATCAGGCTTTTCCACCCTTTTGCAGCAGCATACTCATACATCCATGTGACGTTATCCTGCTCCGATCCGTCGCGAATGCGGCAGTACATACCAAACGGTCCGCCTGTTAATTTCTGTGAAAATCCAATATAGAAGGAAGGATAGCGATCCGTTAATTTCTGAAAAGGCTGCATCTGAAAGGCATCCACCCATACTCTTTGCGCATTATTCCTAAGTTCACAGGCTTCCGGTTGTTCCAGCCTATCTCGATAATCGTAAGCAATATCCATATGGGATATATACGGAGTCACATAATACCCCGTGCGTGCATATACATTTTGCATACGTACAATTCTTGCCCGTATGCAGTATGCTTCTTTTGCATTGACCAAAAACGGCTGAATATCTGACGGGCAAATGAATTCCATATCCCAAACACGTTCGGGATATGTTTCCTGTTTGTCACCGGCTTCCGAAGACGGAGTAAAGATCTGGCTATACTGTGATGTGGGACACAGTTTTGTAAATCCGGTACCGTTATAATACTCCCACACTACCTCTTCAATCGTGATCGGCATCTCTTCCTCCTTCGGGAAATCGGATTCCTTCATGATCGCCTTCCAATGTACCGGCATGGGTACCGTCTCCGTCAATAAAGCAATCCTGCGAAATGCCACTTGTATCCGTATATGTATGTTTGCCCCTCTCTTTCCCAGCATTGCATCCGATACCAGATAGCTTTCACCGTATACATACGGTCTCTCACCAAACGGATATCCGCTGCCAAAACATTCTTCTCCCTCCGCACTGTACATATACTCCGGTTTTTCTCGTTCCGATACAGCGCCCAGCCGTAGATCCACAATCTCAAAATCCGAATAGGATTGGATATCTTTTGAGTACCAGCACAACCAGCCGCCCGTTTTATCGTTATGGCTCTCTGTCTGGAAATCCGGCATTTCTTTCGTCTTTTTTAACCGAATGATATGATGATCGCAAGTCCATTCCCGAAACCGGACTTCTCCCTCTCGTGATAAATATGTAAACATCGTCTTCTCTCTGTCCCGAATCAATCGATCCCAATCTTTCCATTGATTTTCAGGGAAAAAACGGATCCAAATTTCCGCCTCTCCTGTAACTGCCAGTATCACAGAATGTCCCAGACAGCATACATGTTCCTGAAGATTCTGCCTGAGCGACGGTGTCAGGGGACCCTGCTTTTGCGCCACGCAATAAATGGCATCCCGGATGCCGTCTGTATAATATATGGTCTTCATTTCTGCGGCACTCACGCATAACTCTTTTTGCGTCATCCATTTGACATCTTCTTGTATCTCCTGCTTTGCAATCAAACCCATACCGGACGGGAGTACATAAGTGTCTGTCACGCCCTGCATGCTCTCAATCGACAAATATCCCTTGGCAGCTTCTGCCGGTTTTGTCCGGGTTCCCAAAACGGACATAAATTCCGCCTTCGCCCTTTCAGGAGCCTGTTGGTAACGCTGCATCATTTTTGATAACAAATCGCTGTAGATAGATAGCAACACCGATCCCACATCCGGATGTTCGGCATCAAATTTCCATTCCGGTGTATAGGAATATGCTAATTGCTCCATTTGTTCCAAAAATATATGTCTGATATCTTCTTTTGCTGTCATTCCGTCGCCTGAACGTTGTTCCTGCGTTGTTCGTTCCCCTGTCATTCGTCTTCCTCCCGATGACATTCTTCGGTGATCCACTGTGTTATCTCTCTATTTCTGCCGCCACGTTAAATTGCGTCTGATATCCTCCTGTGCCAAAACTGTGACTGACTTGTCGGATATAATATTCCACCGGCTGTTCGGTATCCAGATATCCAAGCCGTAAATACTTGCCCGGAACCAGCTCCGGCAGACCGATACAAGAACCGCTTCCTCCTGCATACTCCGGCTTTAGCTTTTTTGCGATCGCTTCCGCCACTCTACGGATCTTTGCTTCTCCGACCATATCCGGATATTGATATTCTTTCATGATCTCCCACGCATCTGAAGCATGCGGTGTCTTAATCCGCACCTCTACGCTTAACTGTTCTTTTCTGTCATCCGCCATGCCGTATACGCGAATGATCTGATTGCATTGACTCTCTCTCTTCTGAAACGACATCAGACCTTCTCCCCAGTCCAAAGCCGCAACCGTTTCTTTCGCTTTTTCAGGCGTCCGGAAATAAACGGTTCCTCCGACCATGAAAAATTCCCTGTTGGCTTTGATGCACAATTCATCCTGAATGAACCGGTAATCGCTGTTTTTTTGCACGATTTGTTCAAACTGCTTCTCCGTATGGTCGATCATTAACGTATCGTAAAAACGATGATATTTTTTCATCACTGTCTCAAATACATCCGAATAACTTTGCGATTGGTATGCCAAATTCTGATGTACGGATTCCATCAGGACTCTCCTGACATCAAACGCCGTAATCTGTATACTTGGCGTCTCTTGAAAAATATAATTGACTTCGGCAATGTAACCATGAAACAATTCTGTTAGATCAGAATCATATCCCAATTCCAGTTTCAAAATATTTCCCAATCCAAATGTCTGTTTGATCGTTCCGGAAAACATCCTGCTTTCCACATCAAACGCATTTAACACCTGAAATTGCACACTGTTTGCCTGCATCAGAGACATGGAAAGATTGATCTGGTCAATCGCTACATGTAAGGTTGAGATGACATCCACATTATTTACCAATAGTCTCACAGCCGGTGTCTGAAAACCGCTATATTTTTTAACCAGACTTTTCCAATCGTTTCCCATATATCCTACTCTCTCTTTTACAGTGCCGGTATCCGCAGCACCTGCCCGGAGGTGATCTCTAACGGATGCTTTAATCCATTTTCCAAAGCAATCAGCTTCCAAGCATCCGGATCCTTGTATTCTTCATATGCGTACTGCCACAAATACTCTCCCTGATGCACGATTTTGTATTTACTGCGGTCCGGTGATTCAAACGGCTGGGAACGCTTTGCCTGTTCCACGTCATACAATGCCTTGATCGTGACATCTAATTTTGCCCGTACCGGTTTTCCGTCTGAAAGAAACATGGTATATTGTTCCGTTACGTTTGTCAGAATACCTTTCCACTGGATAGAACCCCACGAAAACGTAACATGCTGCGGGCGATGCAGTTTCCCTACGATCTCCATCAGTTTTACCACTTTTTTTGTCTCCTTCGTGACATCCGTTCCGCTTTCCTGACGACCGTCCGCCCCTGCTGGGACATAGGTATCAAAATACAAGGTCAATGTCAGAACCGGGTTACTGCCTGCTATAAACTGCTGAATGGCTCCATCCAATCCCGTGACCGTTTTTTCTGCATATTGTACGGTATTTGCGATCTGATATTCCGCCGGATTAAACTGCACCGAAAAGGCTTCATCGATCTCCGGAATCATCTTTGCTTTTTCCATAACCGCCCACCTTACCAGCCGGAACGCAGCCGTTCTAATCGTAACGTCTGTTCCATCCGCTTTTGTATCTCTTTATAAATCCGATCCATATCCAAATCCGGTTCTCGCATCTTTTTTTCCCATTGCTGTATCATCTTCATCTGTTGTATCATCTCCTGACGCAATATCTGCACCTCTTCTTCCTGTCTTTTGATGATTTTCTTCCACTCCTCTTCCCTGCGTCGAAAGATTAGCTGTTCCAGTTGTTTTTGCTCGCCGCCCTGACGTCCGATCTGTTCGATAACGGTCAACAGTCTCGTGCGTTCCTGCCGTGACACTACGGGTGTGACAGTCTGCGTGATCTTCGGTAAATATTTCTGAATCAACTGCTCTACCTGACGGGTATCCGTCTGCCTGATCAAAGTAACCGCTCTTTCCATATGCCGGTACCGCAAACTGATCATTTCATAACGTTCCCGCCATTTCCATTCATATTTTTCTCTGATCTTTTCCGCAAATATCTGATTTAAATGCTCTTGTTTCCTTTTTTTGATGTTGTTGATCCACTTCCAAATCATCATTCCCGCTTGATCCCCGTATATGCGATTTCAAATGTTTCGATCAATACCTGATTACTCTGCGCATCCCAAGCGCCAATCTCCCATTTCACGACTGTCGCCCCCTGTAAGGTATATTCCGCAACCGTAAGTCCAGCCGCATCTAAAATGGTGATACCGATCCCTTGTTCAATGGGCATGCCGGCATATAATGTCTGCACACTTTCCGTTTCCTTGGAACGGGTCTGTACGCCCCGTTCCAATCTTACGGTCTTCAAAGCCTTTTGAGGCATCGGAAGAATTCTGGGCGCCAGATTATTTCCACCTTCCCGCAGAATCTCGTACTCTATGCCCATCTCAATGTTTGATATTTTTGAAAACGACCAGACAGACTCTCCTACCGTAACCCGAAAACGATGCTGCATTGCATATCCCATCGATCTTCCTCCTTTGCGTAATGCTAAATAGAAAACGGATTGTCCTTGGCTCCGTCTTCCTGTTGATTGATCTTTGATATCTCCTGACACCAACGGGTACGTTCACGGTTGGAAAGTTCCATAATATCATCATGACTCCAATGTAAATAATAAGCGATAAA
Organism: uncultured Lachnospiraceae bacterium; assembly: GCA_947589305.1. GTDB lineage: Bacteria > Bacillota > Clostridia > Lachnospirales > Lachnospiraceae > CAG-632. Next base: position 281,548 of record CANQAP010000002.1, on the reverse strand, counting down.
CGCCACTTCTTCGTAAATACGTTCCGCCGGATACACCGTTAACGTCCGGCTTCCATAAAATTTATGGGTACATGGATTTCTTTTCCGCATTGCGGACAGGTACAGGCATACATCGGCGCTTCCATAGAATTTATTCGATCATACAGATCCTGAAGATACGCCAGATCCATGGTATATAAACCTTCTATCACATTCGTATCTACTGCCTGCAGGGAACCCAACTTGGTAATCACCCGCGCCAGCAAAATCACGGACAGATATCCGGCATTTTGCTGTACCCTCGGATCCTTTAAAGGCAGGATTTCATCTGCTGCCGTCGCCAGACGCATAACACCGTCCCGATGGATCGTTCCCTGCATATCCCGATAGCCTTTCGGAAGCGTAAACTCATATTCAATCTGCCAAGCCATAAATTCCTTGTTCTCCTTTCATATTTTATTTTGTTCTAGTCAAGCCTTCATGAGCTAATTCTAATGTTTCCACTGCAATTTCCGAGGACGTCGCATTAAAATCCGGTGCTGTATATTTGGTCGGCCAAGCCTGTGTCACCTGCCATACAGCAGCCGCTTCCCCTGCAATATCTAACAGTGTGATCGTTACGGTTTTGCGAACCACATCCTTCTCAAATCCGGTACTGATCCAGTTATATAATTCTTTGCTGTCTGCTACTCCTTGTTTTAATGTAATATTGCCGTATTTCTTTAGTCCCGGTATTTTCATTGGGGTCTGTACCTTATCCCCTTCTCGATATTCAATCACGTCGATGGTCGCATCAAACCCCGAAACCTCTGAAAAACCGCCTAATTCCATTCCTTCCACTTCAACTTTATATCTGAACTTTCCATGTGGATATGCCATGTATCCGATTCCTCCTTCCTTTACTGTGCATCACCGGTCTTTTGTGAAATCCGGAAGATCACAAATTCCGCCGGTTTTACCGGTGCAACACCGATCACGCAAATTAATCTGCCGTTATCAATATCATCCTGTGACATGGTATCCCGCCCTACATTGACAAAAAAGGCTTCTGCAGTCGAATTACCTGCCAAATAACCATTTCTCCATAAACTTGTCAAAAAAACATCGATCGTCCGTTGCACTCTCACCCATAACGTCTCGTCGTTTGGTTCAAACACCACCCAATTTGTATTGGCTTTGATTGATTCTTCAATGAAGATAAATAATCTTCTCACGTTGATATATTTCCAACTTCCATCCGAACTTGCGGTCCTCGCTCCCCAGACACGAATGCCCATATCCGAAAAACTCCGAATCAGATTGATGCCTTTCGGATTTAGGATATCCTGTTCTCCTTTATTAAAATTACACTCAAGACCCACACAGGCACGAACCACTTCATTCGCCGGCGCCTTATGCACTCCTCTGGTATTGTCACTTCTTGCATAGATTCCTGCGACAGAGCCTGACGGCGGAATGGAAAAGTTCTTTTTATCCAACGGATCAAAGACTTTCAACCACGGATGATAGAAAGCGGCATAATGACTGTCAAACATCTCTCTGTGTGCCAGTATTTCATCCGTTTTTTTTGCATCCCGCGGCATGTCCAAAATGGCAAAACGGCTGCCGAGATTCTCGCAGTGTGCCACCAGCGTCAACTGTACGTTCGGATCAACGACGCCCGGAACCGCTATGATGGATACGATGTCGTTATCCAAAAATGCCTGAATACCGGTTCGCTTACCGGCGCCATTATCCTTTCCGATGAAATCGGCGGCAGAAAGTTGTTCCATCGTACCGTTTGTACCTCCCGACATAGAGACGATACGGTCATTCGCCTCATCTCCTGCGAGAAGCATAAACGGCGGTTTGATTTCATCCGGTATGGTTCCTGCCTCAACGACGATCAATTCCGACCTTGCCGTTTTTTTCGTAATATAATTTGGTGAATTCAAGTTTAAAGACAGATTTTCATAGATTTCTACCTGATCTTCATAAGCAACTTCCAAACTAAAATCACAGCTTTGCAAGAACCGTGACGGAAGTAGCTGTGTATCTACCACTTCCTCGCCAAATTCTTCTGCAAACTCCAATAGATCATCCTGACTTCTGGTCACTTTGTTATACCGTACACTATCCTGTTGCGTATCTCTGAACGCTACGATATCTCCTGCCCGCCATCCGGCAGCGTTTTTACAACGGTATTTGGTTCCCTCCGATGTCGAGATTCTTTCTAACACTGCAGTCTTGCTTCTGCTCGCCGGCAATAAACGAATCCGCAGGTCATTCCCCCAAGCTCCTTTATTTTTTGCATAAAAGGTCAGAATCGGGGTCTCTTTATCAGGAATATATCCCATTGCCGTTTCTGCATCTTCTGGCGCCACTCTGCTGATAAAACATCTGGAACCACCGTTCATAAAAAAATGCTCTACCGCATAGCACAGATAACGATATTCGCCAAATTCATTTTCTGATAGGTAACCTCCATATTTTCTTTTGAAATCCGCCACATTTGTAACAAGCTGTGGATTCCCTTCCGTCGGACCACGTTCCGCCAATCCGATAAAACCGGCGGTACTGGTACTTACACCTTCCATCGGTTTTGCTCCCGAATCAAATTCTTCCACATAAACTCCCGGTGATAAATACTCTGCCATATCGCTTTCCTTCCTCCTTTATGTATTTTGTTGACCGCATCATATCATGTCCGTTTTAACAAACACTTAACAAAGCGCACCGATAAACTCCGTATTGATCTTATCTAAATTCCAAGATCGCCCCATCTTTTGATATTCCTTTTCTATAGCATGCAGAATGTGCCGCATCCCAACCGTTTCCTGTACGGAGGCTGCAAAAAAAGCCGCATTTTCTATGATATTTTTAATATTGCTGCCGCTGAATTCAAATGTTTCCGCCAGCCATTCAAACAAAATCTCATCATCTATAGGCAGCTTCTCCGGAATACTTTGTTTCCATATTTTCAGTCTTTGTTCTGCATCCGACATTTCAAATTCCATCACATACTTGATACGGCGTTTAAATGCGGCATCTATGTTTTTCGGAAAATTGGTTGCCAAAATCACTATACCGGGGTATTCCTCCATTTTTTGAAGCAAATAGGCGGCTTCCATGTTACTGTATTTATCATGACTGTCTTTAACTTCTGTACGTTTACTGAACAACACGTCCGCTTCGTCAAAAAACAATACCGCCTGACTTTGTATGCCTTCCCGAAAAATATCCCGTATATGCTGTTCTGTCTCTCCGATATATTTACTGACAATGGAAGGGATATCGATTTTAAAAAGTTCCAAGCCGATTTTTTTACAAAGGACCTGCGCCGCCATGGTCTTACCGGTCCCGGGCGGTCCGGCAAACAAAACGGACAGTCCGCTTCCATATTGTATGGTGTTCTCCATGCCCCAAGTCTGGTAAACCAACCGTCGATATTGAAAATGATTCACGATTTCCTGCATGGTCTCTTTCTGTCGGCATGGAAGCACTAAATCATCCCATTCGTAGTCGGATGTCACCGGAGTTGCCCATTTTCTCAAATTGTGTTTTCTCTGTTCCCGACAGGACTTCAATAAGATGGTCTCACTGCAGACTTCTTCCTGCTGCTCACACGCATACCGACACGCTCGCTGTACAATCTCTTTGATTTCTTTTTCCGAAAACGAATACCGGTTCACCATACGGGAAAGACATTCCTGATCCACCGGATATGTCTTAGCCGCATCTTCCCAGATCCGCATCTGTTCCCGTTGATCCGGCAACGGTATCGTAATCCAAATCTCTTCTCCCCGACCGGGCAGATTCCATTCCGGTTTTTCTCCTGTTGTCAATATAAAAACCGTTCTCAGCAGTTTACTGACTTGATATAAAAGCAAAGAAAAAGACTTCCTGCCTTGTTCCTGCCTGCCATCTTCTTCCCAGTTATATATACAAAGAATACCGTCATGGAGCATGACCTCTAAGGCAATATCGTGATATCCTTCTGCAGATACTTCTTCTCTCAACCGTCCGAAATCCAGATATGCCATACCCTTTCCTGCCGTTGCGGCATATTCTCCCGCATAACGCCGCATCATGCCTTCATCTTGCCCATTGAGACAGATATAAGATGCCTGTTCTTGGTTTTCCCGCATAAGAAGCGCGTTTATGCTGCGATAAAGGTTCTCCGACAGTTCTCCGTTATTCTTGCCGGAATCTGTCTGCCATTCCATATAATCCGTCTGTAAATAAACGCCGGAAGAACACAGATACTTAATGATCGGCTGACGCAGTTTTAATCTTTCATGACATCCAAAACCTTGATGCCCGCCGGATGTTTCAAACAAAAAAAGAGATAATTTTTGTTCCGGCAAAAAATATCTCAAAAATCTGAAATCTACATCCATGCTCCCCAAATATAATCTAATTGCCCAGCTCCTGCTCAAATATGTTTCGTTCCAGCGTTGATTCAGAAAAGCAAATAATTGTTCATATGAATCATCCCATTCCGCTAACATTGCCAAAATCAGACAAAAAATCTCAAAATCGTCAAGCTGTAAGCATTTGCACAAGGCAGCCAGACTGCCGCTGATCGTACATGTTAGATTCGCTGCTTTCTGCTGTTGTCCGTTTTCCTCCTGCTTAAAAAAGCGGCGGAGCTGATCATTCAAACGCATATGCTCTGCCGAATCCCCCGTTTGATCAGAAACTTCTTCCACCAACCGCCAAACGCCGGAGATACGGCTTCGGCACCAAGCATTTAATGAATTCCAATTATTGAGATCCAATTCCTGCATAGTTTCAAAATCTTCCATTTCCTTCCTCCCTCATTATCCACTATGTTGCAACACATGATTTCGATAACTATCCTGAACCTGTTTTCCGATCTTAAGATTCAATTCCTCTTTCATGATCCTTTTGTAATGATCATAATGCCGTTTTGCCAAACGGACTTCCCCTAATATTCCTAAGCTTTCTAACAACATCCCATTGAATTCTTCCGAATAAGGGTCCAGCCTGATGGCATGTTCCAAAATATGAACCGTTGTTTCATATTGCTTTTTCTTCTGTGCCTGCCGTGCGAGTATTTCACAACACTTCAAATACATATTCACGTAGTACTCCCGCTTTGGCAACACCCAAAAGCTGTCGATGTCTGCCAGATATTCGCCTTTATAAATATGATTTAAATCCTGAAAATTTTGTTCTATCTCATCGGCAAACAAATTGTTTTTCCATTGCTCATACATACCATGCAACTGGCTGATATCAGAGATCATATATCCCTGCTGCATCACATATTTCTTGTTAACTACCTGTATGATGTCCGGGATGCCGTATTCAGTACAGGCTTTTTTTAGATAAGAAAGTGTTGTATGAAACAAAGCTTCTACATTTTGACCGTCTGCATCCTGCCATAGTGCCTCGATCATTTCCTCTTTTCCCAACGGAACGCCTTGATTTTCCCATAAAAATGCAAATAATTCTTTTGTTTTTCTCGTTCTCCAATGTAACGGTCGTTTTTCCTCTCCGTGTACGCTCATCTCACCAAAACAAGATATATAATATTTTTTATTGATATCGGAAAACGAGATCAAGCACCGTCTGTTTTTTCTTTTTGGCTCGCTGACAGGATTCCAAACCGTTTCTTGTTTCTGCAAATCATAATACAGCGTTTCTCTTAACTGTATCCGTTTTTTATCCTCCTCCTGTAACTTTCTGCCTAAAAACTGCTGTAATAACGGATGATAATGATACACCTGATTCTTTTGTCGTTCGATGAGCATTTGTTCTTCTACAAAATATTCCAATATCTCTTGTGCATCTTGTATTCCAAAAACAAAGTTACAGACATCCGGGGTGATCAAATGCAGCGCGGCACTTTCCATCAAAAAACGCTGGTAATGTTCGGACAGAATATTCCATATTTCACATTCCATATAATTCCCGAGGTTCAGATGACAGAATACTTCATCTTCTTCACATGTGATATGTAATAAGTTATTGACTGCGATCGCCCATCCTTCCGAACACGCTAAAATCTTATCAATATCCAACATGGTGATTTTCCGCATCTGACCGGTCTGTTTTATATGGCGGAGTAAATCCTCTCTGGTGATTTTCAAATTCTCCCGATTGATCACTGCCAGTTTCCCCTGCAAATAAAATTTACTTAAAAACTCAGGAAACGATGCGTTCGTAATGAGAATAAAACGGATCTTTTGACTGCTATAGCGAAATAAGCACTCAAAAAACATATACAGCGATTTATCAGATATCGTTTGAAAATCATCCAATACAATCGTGAGGTTTTGGTTCCATACTTCTAATTGCGATAAAATCCGCATGGCAGTTGCTTCCACATCCGTGACTGTCCAATCGTGTGTAGCAGGTTCCAAGCAAAAATCCACAATCTGTTTTTGAAGAGCCACCGCAAATGAAGCAACAAACTCACCCGGATCATTATCCGTATGATCCAATCGATACCACAGACACGTTTTCTTTTGGATTTTGAGATACTCGGCAGCGACCGATGTCTTTCCATATCCACTTCCGGCTTGTATAACCACTAAAGATTCCGGTATATGACACATTTTCATCAGTAATGCTTCCCGCATGACCAATGTCTGCGTATATTCCGGAATCCGAATCTTGGTATCTAACACGTTCTTTTTCATATTGGTTTCCCCTCTTTCTGTTGATCTATGAATCTGTCGCTTTTATATTATTGATTAGTTTGATTTTGTTTCTTTCCCCATGTAGCCGTCGATACGAGATATGGCGTAATGAGTGTTTTTGCCGACTCGTCATTCTCCATTTTATAATCGGCACTGTACAATAAATCTGCTACAAAACTTGCACAGTTATACTGATGATGTATCTCTTTTGCATCATCCATAGTAGGTAATAATTTATATGAAACTTTTTCGAATTGATTGTCAGATGAATCTGCATTTTGCTGTTCTATGATCTTCTCTATATTGCGATATCGAACTATTAAGGCATCAAAGTCCTGCTTCCCCATCTGCAACACCTTCATATTATTCGCAATAGAGATATTATTACTCTGTTTATTTAATATCTCATTTCTAATCTTAAATAACCCTTGCCCCAAGAAAGTACTCCCCGTGATAGAACTCCCTCCGGAATTCCCACTGGAACTGTTTCTTGTAGATCCCACGTTTGACGAACTGCCGGAAGTTGTTGCCATACCGCTGATACCTGTGGACATAGTAGAAGCATTGACATTACTACCATCATTTCCTAATTCTATGATTTTAAAACGTGCCGCTTTCTCCGATCCTATTGCTTTTACGCTATTCTCTGCCACTTCCCTATCTTCATATATGATCTCTGCATGTCCGCCAAATCCGAAAGGCATAGCACCTACCTGCACAATAGCAACAGATACATAATCATCATAATAGTCGTATGTCCTGTCCTCGGATGTCTCAGCGTCTGATTTTTTTAAACCAGTTTGATATACAAATTGTGAATAATCAAAATTATTCTTATCCTGTAACTTTTCCGGTTTCACCTTAGCAAGCATAAAAATCCCCCTTTTCAGACATTAGCAACCAATAATCTACTGTTTTCATTTTAATTCGATCTCTTTAACATTATCTTAACTTTTTCCAAACATACTTTTTTGTCACTCCCAAAGCTAACAATCTTTCTTTTATATCATTATCTGAAATAAGTATTTAATTTTTATTTTTATTATAATATAGATATGAATTATTTTTTATTGTCAGAATACTTATCTGTTTATCCTTCGTATTTCACCCAATATAAAAACACAGACGCTGTCATACAGCGTCTGTGTTATGGAAATATTCCGTATCTTTCCATTTAGTTTTCCAATGCCAATACGCCTCGCATGTCGATCAGCGGAGCACCGGTCCCACGGATATAATCGCCGGTAATCGTTACCCGACCAATACTGTCATCGCGTGGAATCTGATACATGATATCCAGCATGAATTCTTCAATGATCGCCCGTAACGCTCTGGCACCGGTCTTCCTTTCCATCGCTTTTTCAGCAATGGCTTCGTATGCCGAATCGTCAAATCTTAAATCCACCTCATCCAAACTTAACAATTTTTGATACTGTTTCAAGATTGCATTCTTTGGCTCTTTTAAAATCTGAACCATTTTTTCCTTATCTAGCGCTTCCAGCGTATAGATAACCGGAAGTCTTCCTAAAAATTCCGGAATCATCCCAAATTCCCTTAAATCTTCTATCGTTACCTGTTTGAGCAGATTTGCATCCCCGTCATACTTATCCTTTAAATCCGCCCGAAATCCTATAGAAGACTGTTTATTTAATCTGGCTTTTATGATATCCTCGATATCCGGGAACGCGCCGCCGCAAATAAACAGTATATTTTTTGTATTAATGGTCGTCAACGGCACCATCGCATTTTTACTGCCGGCTCCCACCGGTACTTCGACCTCCGCGCCTTCCAGCAGCTTTAACAACCCCTGCTGAACCGATTCTCCGCTGACATCCCGACTGTTTGTATTTCTTTTTTTCGCGATCTTATCAATCTCATCTATAAATACGATCCCTTGTTCCGCCTTTTCCACATCATTATCTGCCGCTGCCAACAGCTTGGAAAGTACGCTTTCCACATCATCCCCAATATAACCTGCTTCCGTTAACGTCGTTGCATCCGTAATGGCTAACGGTACATTCAATAACCGTGCAATCGTTTTTACCAAATATGTCTTACCGCTTCCGGTGGGTCCGATCATCAGCATATTAGACTTCTCAATCTCAATATCATCCATCGTATCCGTCAGTACCCGTTTATAATGATTATAAACAGCCACCGAGATCACCTTTTTTGCATAATCCTGCCCAACTATGTATTCATCCAACTGTGCTTTCATGATATGCGGCGCCGGAATCGACTTGAGATCCAATACCGGTTCTTCTTTTTTTTCTTCTTTTTTCTTTTTCTTAACCTTCTGCGACTTTGGCATTGTCTGTCCCATGCCAAAATTCAAATGGGACATATCCAAATTGGACAGATCCACAAATTGCATATTCCCGTTTCCGTTAAACGTATCAAATGTATTCTGCATACAATCCGGACATATATAAATATCATTCGGCAGATGAATCAACTTCCCTGCGATGCTCTCCGGTCGTCGGCATAAATAACAATAATTCTCATATTCTGTTTCTTCTTCCTGTGTGTCGCTTGTTTCTATGATATCTTTTGACATATGCTCCTCCATCAGCGATCAGAAAACCGCCCGTTTTCTCGTCTTCTATACAATCTTTGCTTACAATATTCTTGCTTTGAAAAGCATTATAACAAAAAAAACAGCACAATTCTATCCATATTTATAGGTATATATTGAAATTTATGTCAATTCACCGGGCAGAAAGATTAGTACAAAGATGTCTGTTTACACGCTGTGTCCGTTCTTTTTCAATAGATCCACTACCTGATACACATAACGGTTACAGATCTCATCCGTCTTTGCTTCCACCATGACACGGATCACCGGTTCGGTACCGCTCTCCCGAATGAGAATGCGTCCTTCCTCGCCCAGTTCTTTTTCAATCGACGCTACCAATGCACAGACATCCGGATCCGCTTTTGCTTCCGGTTTGCTTTTCACCCGCACATTCACCAGTAACTGCGGATAAATGGTCAGATCATGAAATAAATCCGATAGTTTCTGTTTGCTTTCCAACATCACTTCCATGATCTTTAAGGACGTAAGCACACCGTCGCCCGTCGTTGCAAATTTGCTGAAAATAATGTGACCGGACTGCTCTCCGCCCAAAGAATATCCGTTTTCCTGCATATTTTCATATACATATTTATCACCTACCGCCGTCTTTTCATATCGGATGCCGCAGCGGTCAAATGCCTTATATAATCCTAGATTTGACATGATCGTAGTGACAACGGTATTATTCTTCAGTTCTCCCTTTTCCTTTAAATACTTTCCGCACATGTAAAGAATCTTATCACCGTCTACAATTTCTCCTTGATCGTCTACTGCAAGGCATCGGTCGGCATCTCCGTCATATGCAAAACCGACATCAAGACCTTTTTCCCGTACCACCTTCTGCAACACTTCAATATGAGTGGAACCGCAATGGTCATTGATATTTACGCCATCCGGTTCTGCATGTATCACATACGTTTTTGCCCCTAACGCTTCAAAAACCGCTTTTGCCACCGTAGAAGAGGCACCGTTCGCACAATCTAGCCCGACGCGGACATTCTTAAAGGAACGGGTTGCCAATGTCATCAGATATCCGATATAACGATTTCTTCCGCTTGCATAATCTGTCGTTCTTCCGATATTTTCACGGGTTGCAAACGGAATCTCATCCGTTAAGTGATCGATATATGCTTCAATCTGGTTTTCTACTCCGGCATCCATTTTGGAACCGTTACCGTTAATGATCTTGATACCGTTATCATAAAACGGATTATGGCTCGCAGAGATCATAATGCCGCAGTCAAATTCATCGATTCTCGTGATATAAGACACACTCGGAGTCGGCGTAACGTGCATCAGGCAGACATCCGCGCCGCTGGCTGTCAAGCCGGAAACCAAGGCATATTCAAACATATAACTGGATCGTCTGGTATCTTTTCCTATAACGACTCTGGCTCTTCCGTCCTCTTTTTGCTGTCCATAATAATATCCTAAAAACCGACCGACTTTATATGCGTGTTCTACCGTTAAATCAACATTGGCTTCTCCACGAAAACCATCCGTACCAAAATATTTACCCATTGCTTTAATTCCTTTCCTGTTTCAAGTATTTCTTATTATAGGCTATTTTATTGGATTAAGCAAGAGAAGTTCCTTTAAGACTGGCGGGAAACGCATAGAACAGCATAAAAAGTTCATAGAACTTTCAAGATTTCATTATTGTGAAATGTCAGCGGTTATACTATAATACCTTTTAGTTGTTTTATCCTTATGACTATTATGATTACCATGAAACGGAGGACGATGATATGAAAAAAGAATTATTATTTATATTAAATCCGACTGCCGGAAAAACACACATTAAAGACCGGCTGTTTGATGTGATAAATGCGTTTTCGGAGGCAGATTACCGCGTAACCGTTTATCCGACCAAACAGCCTATGGACGGACAAAACATCGTGATTTCCGAGGGCAGTGATTACGATCTGATTGTCTGCGCCGGCGGTGACGGCACCTTAGATGAAGTCGTAACCGGCTTTATGATCAGCAAATGTGAAAAACCGTTGGGATATATTCCTGCCGGTTCAACCAACGACTTTGCCAGAAGTCTCGGCATCCCGCTCGATCCGATGGCGGCGGTAACCAATATCATCAGCGGTCATCCGTTCCCGATCGATGTCGGTTCTTTCAACCAAAAGGATTATTTTATCTATGTAGCGGCATTCGGCGCCTTTACGGAAGTTTCTTATTCCACAGACCAGCAGTTTAAAAATATGTTTGGACATGCCGCTTATATCATGAACGGCATCCGAAGTCTGAACAGCATTACCACCTATCAGGCAACGATACGTTATGACGATCAGGAAATCACCGATAATTTTATTTATGCCATGATCACGAATTCCCTGTCGGTCGGCGGTCTGAAACATGTTGTTATGGCGGATGACGTCAAATTTGACGACGGTATTTTTGAATGCCTGCTGATCAAGACACCGACTAATCCGATTGAATTACAGGCTATTATCAATTCCCTGCTCATCAGTGAAGTCAATGAAAAATATATGTATTGCTTTAAGGCTTCCCGCATTGAGATCACTTCCGATGAGGAAATCCCTTGGGTAATGGACGGAGAATTTGGCGGAAATCATAAAGCGGTCATCATTGATAACCACCAGCAAGCCTTACAGATCATACGATAAAATAAAAACATACCAGAATGCGGCAGTACGCCAAAAGAGCCAATGCGTTCGGTCTTTTACCGTGCATTGGCTCTTCCCATTATTCAGACAACCTGTTATACCAAACGGCGTTTCATATACCGTTCATACCCTCTGTTTCGCAGTTTGCAGGCAGGACAGTTTCCGCAGCCGTCCCCTGCAATTCCATTATAACAGGTCAGAGTACGTGTATGGATCACTTCCAGCACTCCCAGTTCGTCTGCCAACGCCCATGTTTCTTCTTTATCCAACCACATTAGGGGCGTATAGAGATCGAATTCATAATCCATAGCCAGATTCAAAGTTGTATTTAAAGATTTTATAAATACGTCCCTGCAATCGGGATATCCGCTGAAATCGCTTTGTGATACTCCTGTCACCACGTCAGTGATCCCTCTCTGCTTAGCAAAAATGGCAGCGTATGTCAAAAACACCATATTTCTTCCATCGACAAAGGTATTTGGCGTTCCTGTTTCCGGCGCATCCGCATCTACAGCTATATCCGTTCTGGTCAGAGAATTCGGTGCCAGTTCATTTAGAAGATGCAGATCCAGAATATGATGCTCCACACCATAGTCCTTTGCGATCGCAGCTGCGCATTCCAGTTCCTTTTTATGCCGTTGCCCGTAATCAAATGAAATGGCAATGACTTCTTCATAATGCGCCTTTGCCCAAAATAAACAAGTGGTACTGTCCTGACCACCGCTGAAAACCACAAGCGCCTGTTTTTTGTTTTTCATCTTATCTCTCCTGTTCCTATATCTGATGTCTGCTGCTACGCTATTTCTTTTGAATAGCCCCTGATGATCTATGTTTTCTCCATTGTTTGCTACTCCTGTTTCAACATCATAAAAAAGCGGTTTTGTATTGCCTCATCCGTTTCAAAGCGTCCCCGCAAGGTAGTTGTTATGGTTTTCGCAGACGGTTTTTTAATCCCTCTGGCAGTCATGCAGCTATGGTTCGCCGTAATCCATACTGCCACGTCTTCCGATTGTGTCACTAACTGAATGACCTCTGCGATATCCGATCCGATTCGTTCCTGTAATTGCAGGCGTTTTGCCACCATATCCGCAATACGGGCAATCTTACTCAACCCGATGACCCGTTCTTTCGGCAGATATGCAATACTGACTTTCATATCGTACATTAAAGCCATATGGTGTTCACAATAACTAAAGACTTCTATATCTTTTACCAGCACCATGTCTTCATGTTCCGACGGAAGCCGGAACGTCTTTCCATACATTTGCGCGATCTGCCCGTTTGAATAGTTCATCCCTTCAAACACTTCCGCATACATACGCGCTACCCGCTCCGGTGTTTCCCGTAATCCTTCCCGATTCGGATCATCTCCCAATGCTACGAGGATTCCCCGGATATGTTCTTCAATCGCTTTCACATCTATTGCCATTTTTTCCTCCTATACGCCACGTCGATCCGGTGACCAGATCCATTTATGTAACTGTAGCTGGACATGCACCTGATTCAGTTTATGAGCCAATATGTACTCTACGATCCTTGCCGGATCGATCTGTCCGAACACCGGACTTACATACAGCCCGCATTTTCCCTGAAGCTGATACTCCGCTATGATCTGCCTTGCGCGTTCCAAGTCTTCCTGATCGGAAACCACAAATTTTATGGTGTCCTTTTTTTCAAGATATCGATAATGATCTGTGATCATAGCAGATTCCATTCCGCTCGAAGGCAGTTTATAGTCCAGCGTAAACGCCGGTCGAACCGCCTGTTGAAGAAACGGGGTAATGTCCACACTGCCATTTGTCTCAATCTCAATCCTCACCGACGGAATCTTTCCCAAACAATCGATCAATCCGCCGATTCCTTCTTGAATCAGCGGCTCTCCTCCTGTCAAAGTGACATTTTGTATGCCGGACGCTTCCACATAGGACGTGATTTCTTTCTCCGTCATACACTGATAAACCGTATCGCCTTGATTTGCCCATGCGGTATCACAATAACCGCAATGCAGATTACATCCCGCAAACCGGATAAAGACCGCCGGTTCTCCCGCACGCTGTCCCTCTCCGTTAATACTGACAAACGTTTCCGCCACATGAAACTGCATATTCTATCACCCCCACCCATAAGAAGCACAATTATTCGGCGTTTCATATACTTCAACCGCATGCAGGAGATATCCTTGGGCAGTCAACGTATCATAAAACCACTTTGCAAAATTCTCCGCAGTCGGACGGAAATCCATTTCCACGATATGGAATCCGTCTCGTTTCAGGCACTGCAGCGTATCTTCCGCCATGGTTCCATGTTCAATGATAAACACATGATCCAGACATTCTCCCATTTTCTGCAATACCTCTTTTAACTGCGTAAAATCCATCAGCATTCCGCGCGTCTGTGAATCCTGAATTTCTAATGCCTCTCCTTTTGCGATCACTTTGACCGTCCAGCGGTGTCCATGAATATTTCCGCATTTTCCCTGATAACCCGCAAGAAAATGAGCGCTGTCAAAACTGATTTTCGTTTCTATCGTATACATAATTCCTCCTTACAACACAAAACACATGGGCAGAACCCATGTGTTTCATAAACAACATATTACGGTCCCGGTTTTACTTATAGACAGGAAGGTACGAATGAACTGTCTGTTTCTTCATTTTATAACTGTAAGATTTGCTTGACAACCGCTTTCATCTCTGCCTTGTCACACACTCTATCATGCAGGATCGGTGCGGAACGGATATCTTCGATCGCCTGCGGGATCGCTACGCCGGATAACTGATTCAGTGTATCGACCAGTTCAAAATCCGACTGACTGTCATACGCGTGGTCGATCGCGTTCATAACGCTTCTGGTAAACTTGTACGGACTCGCCGTTGACGCAATGACTGTCGGCGTCTGATCTCCCGTCTCCGTTACATATTTTTGGTAAACCGCAGCGGCAACCGCCGTATGCGTATCCATAATATAACCATCGGATTCATAGATTGCCCGAATCGTCTCTGCCGTTTCTTTCTCACTGGCGTAACCGCCATAAAATTCACTCAGTTTTTCCTTCATTTCCGGTGTGATCCGATATTTTCCTTCCTTAGCAAGAGCCTCCATAAACTGTAGGTTCTTTTCTGCATCATTTCCCGTCAGTTGATAGATCAGACGCTCTAAGTTACTGGAGATCAAAATATCCATGGACGGAGACGACGTCAGGATAAACTTCCGATTCTTATCATACGTTCCGGTCTGAAAGAAATCGTACAGGACCTTATTTTCATTTGATGCACAGATAAATGTCGCGATCGGAAGTCCCATTGCCTTTGCATAATATGCCGCCAAGATATTTCCGAAATTACCGGTCGGCACCACCACATTGATTGCGTCTCCTGCCTGAATGGAATGATCGGCAACCAGTCTGGAATATGCGTATACATAGTATACCATCTGCGGTACTAATCGCCCGATATTGATCGAATTGGCAGATGAAAACTGTAAATTTGCAGCATCCATTTCTTTTGCCAATTCCTTATCGTTAAACATGTTCTTCACACCTGTCTGCGCATCATCAAAATTACCGATGATCCCTACCACAAATGTATTTTCTCCTTTTTGTGTCACCATCTGCTTTTCCTGAATCGGGCTGACACCGTCTTTCGGATAAAAGACAATGATCTTGGTTCCTTTCACATTTGCAAAGCCAGCCAATGCCGCTTTTCCGGTATCACCGGACGTAGCAGTCAAAATCACAATATCATTTTTAATATGATTTTTCTTAGCTGAAGTTGTCAATAAATATGGCAAAATGGACAATGCCATATCCTTAAATGCGATTGTAGAACCGTGAAACAATTCCAAATAATTCGCACCATGTACTTTTTTTAACGGAGCAATCTGTGCAGTATCAAATTTATCATCATATGCGCTGCGAATACAATATGTTAATTCTTCTTCCGTAAAATCCGTCAGCATACGGCTCATAACCTCGTACGCCACTTCCTGATAAGACATCTTTGCCAATGTTTCAAACGGCACATCCAGTGCCGGAATCGTATTTGGTACGAATAAACCGCCGTTTTCCGCCAGCCCTTTTAAGATAGCCTGTGATGCGGTTGCCGTTTCGGCAGAATTTCTGGTGCTTGTATAGATCACTTCCATGTTCATTATTTCCTTTCATTTTCCTGTCAATGTATTTTATTTGCTTAGCGGGACAAAATCTCTGCTCCCGTATCTGTCACCAAAATCGTATATTCCCACTGTGCAGACGGACTTCCGTCTTCCGTCCGGATAGTCCATCCGTCCGTTTCATCTTCCCAAACATCCGGTTTTCCCATATTGACCATTGGTTCTATCGTGAAAATCATGCCGGGAACCAGTAAGTAATCACCGCCCGGAGTCCCGATATGGCTGACCCACGGATCTTCATGAAACTCAAGTCCTACTCCATGCCCACCGATTTCACGCACCACACTGAACCCATTCTCTTTAGCGTGCTGGTTGATTGCCACACCGATATCCCCTAAAAACGTCCAAGGTTCTACCTTCTGATATCCGATCTCCAGACACTCTTTTGTTACGCGGACCAGTTTTTCTTTTTCCGGACTGACCGCGCCGATACAATACATTCTGGAAGCATCACCAAAATATCCGTTATAAATCGTAGTGCAATCTATATTGATAATATTACCCGCCTCCAAGATCCGCTTGTCGTCCGGGATCCCGTGACACACCACTTCATCGATCGAAGTGCATACGCTTTTCGGATACCCTTTATAATGCAGACATGCCGGCACACCACCGATCTTTAATGTATAATCATATACCAGCCGGTCCAATTCGCCTGTGGAAATTCCCTCTTTTACATAAGGTTCCACATAATCCAGTACCATGGTGTTGATTTCCCCTGCTTTCCGGATTCCGTCAATCTGTTCTTGTGTTTTGATCATTTTATGCGTCGGCACCTTAGCGCCTTTTATATGGAAGGTATTTATCCTTTCATCCAACTGCATATGGCAGGCTTTGTATTTTTTACCGCTTCCACACCAGCAAGGATCATTTCTTCCGATTTTCATTTCTGTCACTTCTTTCTTACAGTCTGTCTGGTTCTCAATGGATATCACGGAGCATGTTATCCGTCCTTTTTTTCGGACTGGCTCCGGCGGATTGCCTGCATACGCAGAGAACCGCCGCCTAGATGTACTTTGCCGGGTGCTTCCTCATCTTTAATCTGATAGGACTTATCGCTGATTTTAAATCCTCCAAAACTACCGGTGCTTCTCCCTGAGGATCCGGAAGCCGGTTCAGAAGATGCAGCAGATGCTCCGCCGCCTCCGCCTAACGAAAACGAATAAGGCGAACCACTGCCAGACGGTTTTGAAAATTCTGACGGATTTCCCTGAGATGTCTGCCGCATTTTCTTATTTTCTTCTTTTTTGATTTCTTTTGCCACTATCTTTTTAGCATGTTCAGCCTGTTCCCGCAAAATCTGAGCGACCATATCGCCTTCGTGTCCCGTTTCGGAAACCGCATCATCCAAAGCCGCTTCCATCGGATCAATCCCAAGGATTTCATCCTCCTGATCGACATCCGCCAACAACGGGCATTCGCATTTCTTACAGGTTTTCGCTCCATATTGATTTAACGTACCGCATGCAAGGCACTTTTTAATGACTTTACCCATGTGTATCCTCCATTTCCTTAAACATTTTATTGACTATCGCTGCCTGTAAAGCGTAAAACACGTTTGATCTCAAAACTTTCCATATCATCCGGTACATATAGATTTCCGGAATAATATTGTTTTCCTTCCTGAATATATAATTTTTTTCGTTCAGCCAGATGCGTTTCTTCCGTATGATATAAGATCAGATTACCTACACCCAATCGCTCTGCCGTTTCACATGCCTCCTTTACTGTGCTGTGATGCTTTTCGTATGGCTGAAAGGCATCTGCTTCCCGAAACAAACAAAAGGCTTCGTGCATTAACCAGTCACTGTCTTTTACATACTCTTCATTAGCGGGCTGGTAAGGTTCATCCCCTAAGCATGTGAGCTTCATGCCATCCCGCATGATCATGGTAAATCCATATTGTTTCGCTTTTGTAGAATGTATATCAAAAAATGTGACATCACTATCTAGGATTTTCATCTGTTCACCGGTCTCAATGGCTATAAATACAATCTCTTTTCCGATATGCCTGCATACTTTCTGTTGAATCGTCATATCTGCCATAGTACAGATTTTTTCGATCAGTTCACTGTGACAATAAATATTCAACGTTCCTTCATACTTTCCCTGATTCATCATCGTGCCGATCATGCGGATCAACCATAGGAGACCAAGCAGATGATCCAGATGTTCATGTGTGATAAATATATCATGAATGCCATCCAGAGCAATTCCACAATCTTTTAATACTTTCAGAATGCGATTGCCGCCACCGGTATCTACCAGAAAATGTTCACCTTCTTCACTGGAAAAACAAAAACATGTATTAAAGCACTCTGTAACCGTTGCATTTCCTGTTCCCAACATTGTCAACTTCATCGTTATGCTTCGCCCATTCCCTTATCCGCTTTTTCTTTTTTGAGTTCCTTGACTTCTTCTGCAGATACTTTTTTCAGTTTTCCTTCTGCAACTGCCTTGTCTCGCTTGGCAAGGATATCCATCATGATCTCTTTCCGGAACATGACATTGGTAGTGACCGGGTTCAAAACGAACCCGCAAGCCTGATCGCCGGCGCTTCTAATTAAATCCGCTAAATCATCAAAGCCCATCACCATGCCGTTCTGTTTATCATCATCTTGCCATTTCTTTAATTCACCTATATCGGTAAACGCAATAAAAAATTTCTCTTTTTCTTTTGTCTGAAGCATATTAAAATGCACCATGGTATTGTCTGCATTGCGTTTTGCTTCCTGCTCCGTTCCCGGTCTCACCTGAATGACACACGGCACCAAAAATCTAGCGTTCAACGCTTCCGCAATCATTTTATTCTGTGTCACCAGATTATTATTCTCCCGCATTCTGCTGATGGCAAGCATCAGTGCAGGATTGATGATATCCATTTCATTTTCCAAGCGATTCATCCCTATCTCCTTTTTGTTATGGTTTAGTAGTCAAACACATATTTTTCATACGCATTGATAATGCGGGTTTCTTTATACATGCTTTCCCGTTTATGGGAACGGGAATACGTCATATGCACATGCCCGTGAATAAAACACTTGGGATGATAAGTATCCAAAATCTGGACAAAGGCTTCAAATCCTTCGTGCGGACCGTCTTCCCCGTCATTCACGTGATAGGCAGGCGCATGTGTCAATAAAATATCAATTCCTTTTTTACATTTCAATTTCCACCATAGCTTTTGAACCCTGATCTTCATTTCCGTTTGCGTGTATTGGTTATTGCCCTGCTTATATCGAATCGAACCGCCTAAGCCCAAAATCCGGATCCCCTGATATTCATAGATGGTATCCTCTATACAGATACATCCCTCCGGCGGATGTATATCATAAATGTCGTCATGGTTTCCCCGAACATATAAAATCGGAACTTTTGCGAACGTAGCAAGAAATGACAGATATTCCGGCTTTAAATCGCCGCAAGACAATATCAGGTCAATTCCGTCCAATTTATTCGGTTCGAAATAATCCCAGTAATACTTTGATTCTTCATCTGCCAGTACTAAAATCCGCATCCTACTCTTCCTTTTTGCTTGCCGCAACCCCCTGTACCGCAACGACCGGCTTTGCCTGATCAACCAGATCCTCCAGCTTTGGTATGATGCCGATCACGTTATCCAATAACCAATCCATCGTCATGATCTCTTCCGGACTCATTCTTTCATTCGCCTTGCTCTTGACTGTACCGTCCTGTGCAACGATCTCACCGTCAAACGGATCTAATTCCCCTTTACAGATGAGTTGTTTCAGAAGATCCACCAACTGGATCGTCGATGCAGGGAGATTTTGCGAGCAGATAATATCAATCACGCCTGCAGACATCCCCCACCAATAATTCAGCGCTTTACTGCCTTCGGTATCGTCTTCTTTTTTCCATGAACCACTCATGATGCTTTGGAGCAGTTTTTCATAAAAGACTCCCCAATTCCAGACCGGCATCACTAAATTCGTGATATCGCCGTCATGAATATGATACAACCCAAACTGACGGGAGGCGTTCTGCGGAGTGATCATATCCTGATTGGAAACATACGATACCTGCTGTTCCCAAAATGTCTTATATACATCATGGTCTTTTTGAGTGGACCATTCCAAGTATACTTTCGCTCTCGGGTTTACGAATTTCGCGCCCAAAGCAAAAGCATTGATATTTGCCGTGATACCATAGATCGGATAGTCCGCCACATAGCCAATCCGATTATTTTCCGTCAGGGAGCCGGCTATAACGCCGGTCAGGAACTTTCCTTCATACATTCTGGCGTAATATGTGCGGATATACTGATGCGTCGTATTGACGGAACAATTCAGTATCTTTACTTCCGGATGCTGAATTGCGGCTTTCAGGCTTGCCTGTATCATTTGAGAGGTCGTTGTAAAAATAATATCGCTGCCGTTCTCGATCAGCGTTTCCAGCAATGCGGTCGCATCCTGATCCGCTTCACTATTCTCCACCGCCTCTGTATCGATTTGATTGGCAAACCGTTCCTGAAGATATTTTCTCCCAAACTCATGTCCGTAATTCCAGTCGGAGGCATTTGGCGAGCGATCATACACAAAAGAAACTTTCAGTTTCTTTGCATTCGCCGACAAAAAATATCCTAAAATATTCTTCTTGCCGACATCCACCGGATCCATACGCAGTTCTATGCCGTCTTCATTGCATAGCACCAAAAACTCTTTCCATATCTTTTCAATGTTCATACCCATGTCTAACGGAGACATGGCTTTGGTATCTTCATAACCGTATATCGTTAAAAACGTTAAAAACGCATCCCCGGTTGTAATCGGCAGCTTTTTTCCTCCTTTTTGCCCATAAGCATTGGAAAATGCCAAATATGTAGACGAAACATCTCTGCGTTCCTCTTCCTGCCAAACATAATCCGGAGCAAATCCCAGTGCCTGAAGCAGCTTTGGAAACGATCCCTCCTTGGAAAACCAGATATTATTGATGCCGGATACCTGATTAAAATCCATAAACTCATAATAAATCTTATTTTCCACATCATTGGTCCGTTTTGGCACTTTTCGGGTCACAATCGCAGGAATCGTTACCGCATCAAAATATTTCAATACGCTGACCCGTTTGTTCCCTTCCACAACGTAATAGCGGTTCATATATTCATATGCCTGAATCGGTTCCCGTATCCCCTCTTCCATCTGACTGTCGCTCAGTGCCGCCCACTTTGCGCAAAATTCCGAACCCCAATCTAAAATCGGCATAAAATTATCTGCAAACGCATTCGTTCTGGCACGCGTACTGGTTCCGACTACCAGCCGGAGCGGTACCTGAACCAACCCTAAACTGACTTCTTTTTCTATTTCAACATGGGAAAGAATTTCATCCAAAACCGGTAAATAAGGATACTGTCCTTTGTTGATACGGTTTCGATACTCTTTTTTTCCTACTTTCAATGCTTCTAAATAATCCTGAACTGACATAGACTGCCTCCAGTTTTCTTTGCCGCGCAAATTCTATTTTTTCGCATATTTAGTTTATTGTATACTATATGTCTAGGTTTTGCAAGCATTCTTAAGGCACTCCGGGCAAACCGCCTGTAACTATCCTTCCGTCGCCGTTATACCCAATCCGCCCTGCTCCCCTTCTTGGCTTTCGTCACAAGCAGTCGCTGCGGAATTTCTTCCCGTAATTCTGCCACATGGGAAATAATACCAACCATGCGTGTCGTTCCGGTCAGAGAACGCAGTTTCTCCACTGCCATTCTACGCGCGTCTTCATCCAGTGAACCAAATCCTTCGTCAATGAATAGCGTATCGATCTGCACTTTGCCGACCGTACGCTGGATCACATCTGACATGCCCAATGCCATCGCCAGAGCTGCCTGAAACGCTTCGCCGCCGGATAAGGTTTTCACATCCCGTACCTGATTCAATTCCGCACTGTAGACATCTAAATCCAGTCCTGCTTCTCCTTTTCGCTGCAGTCCTTCCAAAGAGCGGCATTGTAAAAACAACGTACCGTTTGTCATATCCGCCAGTCTGGCATTTGCCGCATGAATCATTTGCTCAAAATAGTACCGCTGAATATACGTTTGAAAATCCAATTTTGCTTTTCCGGATAATTTACCGTTTGCCGTTTTATTCAAGGTCTGATAAACCATGTATTTCTGTTCCAAATTCCGGTGTTCCTGACAAATCTCCTGCAAATTCCGAAGAATGTCCCGATCGCCCTGCAGCATACGATCCGCCTCTCTCCACCGGGTTTCCAGCTCACCTTCTGCTTTCTTTCCTTCCTCACATTGCTTTTCCAACGGTTCCAAAGCAGGAGATTCTTTGTCACCCACCTGTTCCCAAGCCGTCCGGTAATCGGTGTTTGCCTCACGCAGCGACAGATCATGCTGATGAATCTTTTCATTCCAAATTTCTAACTGCGGAATATCCTCCTGAAAGATTTGAAAATCCGACAGGTTTTGAAAATCCGTGTGTTTCCATTCTTCATCAAAACGCGCTTTCTTTTCCAGCCATTCCAGCTTTAGGCGTTCCGTTTCCGTTTGTTTCGCCGTTTCCATCCCTTTCATGCGGACTTCTTCTTCCCGGCATTTCTGGTATTTTAACTGATATGTTTCCCATGTACTCTGTAATTCCTCTTGTTTGGCTTTTGCCGCATGCAGCTTTTCCTTTGCCTCTTCTTCTCCGCAAGGCAACTGAGTCTCTATCTGCTTGATCAACGTCTCTAAAGCCACGCGCCGGTCTCGGTATTCCAACAACTGAGCCTGATCGGATTGCTCTTTTTCCTGTGCATCCAATAAAGACTGTTTTAACCGTTCCGACTCGATGCGGTTTTCCTCCAAAGATAATTCTGCTTGTGCAGCACGTCTTTGATTCCGCTCCTGTTCCTGACATAATTGTTCTTTTTCTTCCAATGCCTTTTTACAGAGTATATCCCGCTCATGTCGCCAAGTCTCAATATCGCAGTCCTGAAAACTCCATGTGCGTTCGTCCACATCCATCCAGTCTTTAATTTCCAGTTCCCGTCCTCTTTTGACCAAACCAAACGCCGTCAGTTTCATATGTTCTTTCCATGTCTGATAGTCCTGTATTTCCTTCAGGCAATCCTGTTCCATCCTGTCTTGTTCACTCTTGATTTGATCCAGTTCCTCCCGCGTCAAAGTTTCTCCCAAACATTTCGCCGGCTGAGGATGTATCCGTGAACCACAGACCGGACAAGGTTCTCCTTCCGTTAGCTGTTCTGCTAAAATACCCGCTTGATGGCTGATATAGCTGTGAAACGCCTCCTCATAATCTTTTTTCACACGTTGCCATCTGTTTTCCCTGTGTTGGATCCGCTGCCGTTTCTCATCCCGTTCCTTTGCTTTAGTCGCCCAGTGTGTCAATTCTTCCGCCAAAGACTGTAAGGCATCCCGTTCCTTCTTGCAAATCTCATATTGTCTCTGAGAGTCCTGAAGTTTTGCCGACTCGACCATAAGCCTTTGATACTCTTGGTCCGATATTTGCCTCTTCTCCTCCCACATCTGTTTCTGTTGTTTGATTTCTTCCAATTGTCTCTGAAGAGCGTCTGTTTTCTGTTCCATCTCTGTTTTTTCGCGAACTGCCTTTTTCAGTTCCCGATACTGATCCATTTTACTCTCCAGCTTAAGATCCTCTTCCAATCCCTGTAACTGTACCTGCATATCTTCCGCAAATTCTTTTTGAACATTCTGCAGTTTTTGAATCTCTTCCGTCAGTTCTTCCTGACGCTTCCGACATGCTTTCAGTTCTTCCTGCTGCTTCAGACTCTCCGTTTCTTTTTCTTTCCAAGCGTCATAGTATGCCTTTAAATCTCGTGCCTGTTCCACCCCTTTCATTCTGTCTCGTATATAAAGAATCTCTTCCTCTTCTTTTTCAAGCTGTTTCAGCCTTTTCTTGGCTTCTTCACGTTTTTCAATCCATTGCCGTTCGCTTATTATCTGCCGGATCATTTCCTGCTGCCTCAGGACCATCTGAGTTTGAGTTTTCCAGTCCTGTCTTCGTTTGTCCGTCTCCTGTTCCAGTTCCTGTATCAGATCTCGCAGACATGTCAGCATCGTTTCCATACTTTCATGCAAATGTCTCGTTCCGTCCGCACCGGTACCTACTTCTTCCGGCAGATTGACACTGCGATCTCCACTTAACGTCTTGATTTGGCGAAGAGACTCCTGATACCGTATGTCCAATGCTTTGATCTGCTCTTCCAAGCATGTCGCTTCTTGTTCCAGTTCATCCTGCAGCTTTCCATAAATATCCGTATCGAATAAACGGGCAAAGATTTCCCTGCGTTCCTTGGAAGGCGCAAACAAAAGCTGCGTGAATTTTCCTTGGGCAATCATGGCAATCGATGAAAACTGTTTTGCATCGATCCCGAGGATTTCTATGATCTTCGCATCCGTTTCCGCCTTTTTTCCCCGAAACTCCGTTCCGTCCGGCAACATTAATGTCACTCGTTCCTGTTCTTTGACTTCCCTGCGTGTTCCGTCTTTACTTTTTCGCTTGCCCAAATGTGTATACGGCGGATTTCTGCGAACCCGATACTCCGATCCGTGATCTACAAATTCCACTTCGACAAAGGTTTCCGTTTGTTCATCCGCATACTGGCTCCGCATCATGACACCCTCCCGAACGCCTCCGCTGGTTTCTCCAAAGAGAGCATAACTGATTCCGTCCAGAATGGTCGTTTTTCCTGCTCCCGTATCACCGGAGATCAAAAACAACCCGCCCTGAACCGGTCGGAAATCAATCGTGATCTCATCCGCGAAAGAACCAAATGCCGATAACGTTACCTGATTGAGTTTCACTGCTCTTCCTCCTTCCATACGCGTTCAAAGATCCGATCCATGACGGTCTGTTCTTCTTCATTCATGATCCGTCCCTGCATCTGTTGAAAGAATCTTGCAAATGCCTCCTGAGGTTTCAGTTCCTGTTGGGGAAGTTCTTTTGTTTCATAAAAGCTTTGGATTCTGGCATTCTCAAAGCGTAATTCCAGTAAGTGCTGCAACCGATAGGAAAGTTGTTCCTTTGGACGATACGGTTCTTCTTCATCAGTCAATATGACGCTGATATAGTCATCCGCCTGCTCCCCCGTGATCCGTCCTAAAACCTGTTTTAAAGTGCCTTTCTCCACCCGCACATCCCGATATGGAATGAATGGGACTTCCTCTATTTCGATCGGACTGCCTTTTTCCCGTATCGTTACTAACGTCATGCTTTTTTTATGGGATGCTTCGCTAACGGAATATTTGAGCGGCGTACCGGAATATCTGACATGCGGATAACCGACAGACTGCGCTCCGTGAATATGCCCCAAAGCCACATAATCAAATTGCGAGACAATCGCCGAATCCACCACTTCCAGACCGCCGACCTGAAAACTGGAAAGTTCCGAATCGCATACCTGCGTGATATGACCCCCGCCTTGATAAAACTGATGGGACACCAGTATATTTCTTTCCTTCCAGTCAATCGATTCTCTCTGTAAGATCAGCCGGATCGTATTTTGCGTGCTTCGATTTGGCACATTCTCCTCATCCTTTGAAACAAGATTTTTTCCATCACTTGGCTTTGTATAAGGAAGCAGATATACATTCAGCTTTCCGTAGTCGTCCTCGAGCGTCACTTTTTTCAGGTATTCGCTTTGGGACTGAGGCGGCATCGTTGAAATATAAATATGATGACGTTCCAAAAAAGACGAGGCAAAGTGAAGCCGTTCGGGTGAATCATGATTACCCGCGATCATAAAAACCGGCATGTCGAACGGCAAATCATTTAATTCTTTCAGAAACCGATCAAATAAAGTAAACGCATCGCCGGAAGGTACCGACTTATCATAGATATCCCCTGCGATCAATAAGGCATCCGGACGATGTTGATCTAACAGATCAATCACTTGACGGAGAATGTATGCCTGATCTTCCGTCAGGCTATATCCCTTGAGATTTTTTCCGATATGTAAATCTGAGATGTGAGCCAGTTTCATGTGATCTCCTCCTATATCTACAGGCAGGTGAGAATCTGATGTTTATCAAATTGACAATCGATTATTTCTACTTTACAATAAAAGATAGTCTGTATAGATCTATTCTATCATGAAATACTAAGAAAAAGAAGAACTGAAAGAAGAAAGGATTTTGCCATGCCTTCCGTATATGCTCATTATCGCTTTGGAACGGAAGTATTATCAATGCTTCCGGAAAAAGCCCAATTTTACGCAGCTCAATATCCGGAGCTTTATGAGATCGGTCTTCAGGGACCGGATATCCTGTTTTTTTACCATCCGTTTTATCATAATTATGTCAACCGGTTAGGCTGTCAAATCCATGAATGGAAGGGGCGGAAATTTTTTCAATCCGCCTGCCGTATCATACGCGGTCGCAAAAATAAGGCTCCTTTTCTCGCCTATATTTGCGGGGTCGCCTGCCACTATGCTCTGGATCTTGTCTGTCATCCATATATTTTGCAATTAGTAAAGACCCGTCACCTCAATCATTCCGCCATTGAAGGCTCCTTTGAACGGAAATTGATCGTGGAAGATCATCTGCCACTCAACACGCTTGTGACCGGCAGTATTCATCCTACCAAACAGAATGCGGCAGTGATCTGTAACTTTTACGGTCGCACAACCGGCAAGCAGATCTTAAGCGCTTTACGCGTCATGGTATGGTGCAATGACGCCCTTCGTATACGTGAAGATCATATCATTAAAAAAGTGTTGTTTTTCATTCTTCGACTGGTCGGAAAATATGACAGCATCGCCGGGATGGTGATCACACCGGAAGCCAATCCCGCGTTTGCAGAAAGTGATATCCGATTAAGAGATTATTATGAACAGGCAAAACCGGTGGCTCGGAAACTGGTTGCCGAGTTATTCACCCATTTGGAATCCGGTAAACGACTCAGCAAACAATTCGACGCCACTTTTTCCGGTCATGCCTCTTAAACGTTGTCTTATGCTTGAAGCACTGCATCCGCCAATGCTTCCAAATGACTTTGATCCTCTGGCTTGAGAGACGAACGGATTGTGACCATCGGCTCGACAATCGTGATATTTTTCATTTCTTCTAATGCCGCTCTCATCACCTTTCCTGCCGACGGCGCCCAAGAACCATTCTCCAGCAGTCCTACGGTACGATTTTGATACGCCTTAGATTTCAGATGTGCCAGAAAACTTTCCATACATGGGAACACTCCGGCATCATAGCTGGCAGCCGCCAACACCATTTTGTCATAACGGAAGGCATCTTCGATCACTTCCGCCATATCCTCTCTTGCCAGATCACTGACCACTACTTTCTTTGCTCCCTTTGCTTCCAAAAGATCCGCCAATGCACGGGCTGCTTTCGCAGTATTTCCATGAATGGAAGCATATGCGATCAGAATTCCCTCATCTTCCGGCTGATAACTGCTCCATGTCTGATACTTTCCAATATAATATTCCAAGTTTTCTTTCAAAATCGGACCATGCAGCGGACAAATGACCTGAATCTCTAAGCCGGCAGCTTTTTTCAGTAAAGCGGAAGCCGGTCCGCCATATTTACCCACAATGTTAAAATAATATCTTCGTGCTTCACACGCCCAGTCTTCCTCGGTATCCAATGCGCCGAATTTTCCGAACGCATCTGCTGAAAACAGGACTTTTTCCGTCTGTTCATATGAGACCATTACCTCCGGCCAATGAACCATCGGCGCCATGAAGAACTGAAGCACATGCGTACCCAGCGATAATGTCTCCCCCTCCTGCACCGTCACCATACGGTCCGATAGGTCCACAGACAGAAACTGTTTCATGAGTGTAAATGTTTTCGCATTGCCTACCAATTTCATATTTGGATACTGTTCCGCCAATATCTGTATACTGCCGGAATGATCCGGTTCCATATGGGAAACGATCAGATAATCCGGAGTCCGTTCTCCCAGTGCCTCTTGTAAATTCCGCAGCCAATCCTGCGTCTTTCTGGCATCGACCGTATCCATAACGGTTACATGCTCGTCTAAAATGAGATAAGAGTTATAGGAAATCCCGTTCGGAACGACATATTGGCTTTCAAATAAATCAATATCCCTGTCATCCACTCCGATATAACGAATCTGTTCTGAAATATTACTCATTCTTTTCTCCTACTTTCTACAAATTTATTTGATCGGTTCAAACACTTCCGTACCATGCTTGCATATCGGACATACAAAATCCTCCGGCAAAACCTCTCCTTCATATATATATCCGCATATCGTACAACGAAATCCTACCTTCACCGCTTCTTTATCCGGCTTTGGTTTGATGTTCTTCTGATAATAATCATACGTTACCGATGGTTGATCATTCAAAACCTCACACTCCGTTACTTCCGCGATAAACATGGTATGACTGCCAAGATCCATCTGGTCGATCACTTTTGCCGAAATCATGGCATTTGTATGTTCCGTACAGTATAAGATACCGTTTGCCGCTCTTTCAACAGCCGTATATCCTTCAAACTTATCACACGCTTTTCCCGAACGGAAGCCAAAACGTTCGATCAATCCAAAATCCACATCCGTTGTTAAAACCGAGACATTAAACAATCCTGTTTCCTGAACGATGTCATGCGTATAATTATCCTTATTTACTGTGATCGAAATCCGGTTTGGCTGACTGGTTACCTGAATCACGGTATTAATGATACAGCCGTTATCTTTGCCGTTATATTGACCGGTCAAGATATATAATCCATATCCCAACTTAAACATTGCCTTTGTATTCATCCGTTTCCCTCCCTTTTACACTGATTCCAAGTATTCCTGCTTTAATATAACGGATAGCGATCCGTAATATCTTTTACTAATTCTTTTGCTTTTGCAAAGTCCTGACCCATGACAGCCGCTTGGATCGCATCTGCAATCTGAATCATATCTGCTTGTGTTACGCCGCGCGACGTGATTGCCGGCGTACCCAGACGGATTCCGGAAGTTACAAACGGCGATTTTGGATCATTCGGCACCGTGTTCTTATTACAGGTGATATTCACGGAATCCAATAGCTTTTCTACTTCCTTACCGGTCAGGTTCAAATTCTGTAAGTCTACCAACATCAAATGATTATCCGTACCGTCTGAAACGATTTTAAATCCCCGTTCCTGAAGGGCTGTACAAAGTGCCGCCGCATTTTTCACGATCTGGGACTGGTATGTTTTATATTCGTCTGTCAGACATTCCTTCAGACATACCGCCTTTGCAGCAATCACGTGCATCAAAGGTCCTCCCTGAATACCCGGAAATACCGCTTTATTAAAATTCAGTTTTTCATTGACCTCATTGCTGGATAAGATCATGCCGCCACGCGGTCCCCGCAGTGTTTTATGCGTTGTCGTCGTGGTCACATGGGCATATGGGATCGGACTCATATGCAGTCCGGCAGCAACCAAACCGGCGATATGCGCCATATCCACCATCAAATATGCTCCTACTTCGTCCGCAATTTCCCGAAAGCGTTTGAAATCGATCGCCCGGGCATAAGCACTGGCGCCTGCCACGATCAGTTTCGGCTGGCATTCCTTTGCGATACGCAGGACCTCATCATAATCAATGTATCCCTCATCATTCACCCCATACGGAACTACATGGAAATACTTACCAGATAAATTAACCGGACTTCCGTGTGTCAGATGACCGCCGTGTGCCAAATTCATTCCCATAAAGGTATCTCCCGGATTCATGATGGCAAAAAATGCCGCCATATTCGCCTGTGCGCCGGAATGCGGCTGCACGTTGACATATTCACATCCGAACACCTGCTTTGCACGTTCGATCGCCAGATTTTCTACGACATCCACATATTCACAACCGCCATAATACCGCTTTGCCGGATATCCTTCCGCATATTTATTTGTCAACGGGCTGCCCATTGCCGCCATAACCGCCTTACTGACAAAATTCTCAGAGGCAATCAATTCAATATGACTGTTTTGCCTGCCTATTTCATCCTGAATCGCAGATGCGATTTCCGGATCGACTTTTGTGATCTCATCAAAACTATACATTCTTATATCCTCCTATTTGATTTTGACATCTCCCGTCTGTTTCCATATCATATATCATATATCTTATCATATCCTTTTTTTTCCACATTCGCAAGGTATTTCACCTGTCTTTTGTCAATCCGAAACGATCTTCCAGATTCTTTTTCTTTGCGCGTACGCGTACCGTGTACGCCGTAATCCATATATTGACGACTCCATCGATCATCATGGCAATATCCAATACCAAAAACTGAGAAATCTGTTCCGAATACGGAGCGATCAGCGTCAGAACTCCACTGCCCACAAGTACGATTGCGGTCAGTAAGATCACCAGCCATTTATCAATTCCGAATTTTTTCGCGTCAAATGCTGTCTGAAGCTTTAGTAATCCGTCTATCACCACATAGATACCAAATAGTTTGGACATCCCAAGAGGATCGTTCCGTCCTACGATCAAAGATAAAATGCCGATAATGATCAAAAACAACCCGATCGCAAAATCAAATTGAAACGCCAGACGGTATAGATCATTGGAAAAATATCCCAGAATCTTTGCCCCTCCTACCAAAAGGCAGAGAATACTTAAAATCACCGTCTCCGTTTCCATGGATAAACCGGTGAAAAGTATCAAAAATAATCCGATCGCAACCATAAAAGAATAGATTATTAAATTAAAAATCTTTGCCTGTTTGACAATTTCATATTTTTTCATTGTATCATCCTTGCTTTCCCATTTGGTTTCCTTTCGTCTCCATCCGTTCCCTCCAATAGCGTTTGATCAATACCTCAAACGTTTTCGGTGACACCATCTGCCTGTCCAATATGTCCTGCCGTTCTTTGGAAACGGCTCCGGTCTGGATAAACTCTTCGCCTGCCCGTTTTACTTCCTGAAGATATTGCATCACCTGTCTGGTGCGGTTTCCTGCCTGAAGCAACTCTCCTTGCGCGCATAAGATCCTCGTATAGTTTCCCTTTCCGCAGATTAAATCATATTCTTTTAACAGTCCCTCAAACATGGTGTCCATGGAAACATATCCGCAGGATGCGATCACTACCAGTTGCTTTCCCTTCAAGTTGTGTTCTTCCATCTCCAAAATGGAATGAAAGGCATCTTCCGGACTTCCTTCGTATCGTTTGGTAAACAACAAGCATCGTTCCGTCATCATCCGCATACGGGATGGCATTCCTGCAAAATACAAAGGCAGACTTTCTATAATGATATCCGCATCTAAAATTTCCCGGTAGATTTCCTGCATATCGTCCTGAATGGCACACTGCCCCGGTGTTTTAGTCCAACAGGAAAAGCATCCCATACACGGATGGATGTCTTTCTCCCGCAGATGGATCGTCCGGACTTCCACGCTATCCGGGAATCCGCTGACAAAAGCATTCGTCAGCCACATGGTATTACTGGATTCTCCTTTCGGACTACCGTTCAAAATCAGCGCCTTCATCCTTTCACCTCATACCTCTTCCTGATATATGCTTTCTTTATCAACCGATGTAAACAACAGATCACCTTTCGCACGCATCTGACCATCACATGTGATCTGTACGGCAAATTCATACAAACCTGCGTTTCCACGCAAACACTCCGCTGTGATCTCCAACCGATCACCCGGGATCACCGCTTTTACAAATTTAAAATCCTTGACTTTTAGTAATACATAGATTTTGCTGTCATCTCTGCCAGTCTGCTCAATGACTAAGGAACATAACTGCGCGCATGTTTCAATCAACAATACGCCCGGCATGATCGGATATCCCGGCATATGTCCTTCAAAATAAGGCTCGTTTACCGATACGCATTTGATGCCTGTTGCGGATTTTCCCGGTTCCAGAGCCGTCACCCGTTCAATCATCTGAAACGGCGGTCTCTGTCTGATACGTTCGTTAATCTCCAAAAGATTCATAAGCTAAGTCCTCCGTCCATAATGATCGTCTGACCGGTGACATATGACATCGTATCCGAACACAGCATGCAGACCAGCTTTGCGACCTCCTCCGCTTCTCCGAATCTGCCTAGCGGCACTTGTTTCAGATGAGCTTGTCTCTGATCCTCCGGAATCTGATCGATCATATCTGTCTGAATAAAACCCGGTGCCACTGCATTGACTCGGATCCCATACTGCGCCAGTTCCTTTGCCAAGGTCGCCGTCATGGCATTGACCGCTCCTTTTGTAGCGCTGTATACACTCTGTCCGGCAATCGCAACAACCGAACTGACCGAAGAAATATTCACGATACATCCTTTCTTTTTTCGCATCATTTTGAGTGCCGCATTCTGTGCGCAATGAAAATATCCCTTAATATTGATATCTAAACTCCGTTCCAATGAGTCTTCCGGCAGCATCAGCAGATACTGATCGTCTACTACCCCCGCATTGTTCACTAGAACATCTATACTTTCGAATGTCTTACCCGCCGTGCGGAACATTGCCTGCACCTCTTTTAGATCCGAGGTGTCCGCCTGAATGGCAAGTGCCTTTTGCCCCAGTGTTTCGATTTCTTCCACCACTTTCTGCGCCGCCGCTTCATTGGAAACATAATTGACAACAATATCATACCCGTGTTTTGCCAACTCGATCGCACAGGCTCTGCCGATTCCTCTGGAAGCGCCTGTTACCACTGCTGTACCCATATCTATCTCCTTTCCGTTTCGAATATCATCCCTTTAATACGATAGCTGAATAGGAACCGCAGCCATATGACACTGCCAAAGCAACTGCGATCTTTTTCTGATAGATGGCTTGCGCCGCCTCAGCCACTTGCGCATTCGCACTGGCTGCCCGGCAGTCGCCGGTCTGCTGCCGCACATCTATCGTCTCGACATGCGGGAATATATCTGATAATACCGCTCTCTGTGCCTCTCCATCCGGCAGATTTCCCGTGATCGCATAGACCGCATCCACATCTTCCGTCTGCATATCCGCCTTTGCCAGTGCTGACATGACTGCATCTTTGATCGCGGTTGCTTCCGTGTAATCCTCCATACCGGATGAATGCGTGCAGGCATAACCTGCTACCTCGGCGTATGTCACCGCTTCCCGTTGTGTTACGCTGGCTTCTGTTTCCAGACAGATCGTAGAACTGCCCTCTCCTAATGTACGGTCCCCGTTGATGCCGCTGTGTTCATAAAAATAGGTTACCATATCGGAGCCTTCATCCGTTCCTGCAGCCAACATGATATCTTCATTTCCCTGTTGCAACACGTCATAAGCATAGCAGATACTCTGAATACCCGCCTGCGTTCCGTTTGCAACGGTTGCACAATATCCTTTTGTCTTCATAAAAATTGAAAAATGTCCGCCGGCTGCATTATATACGGTATTCGGAAAAGTAAAGGCACTTCCTGCCGTCGTTCCCTTTTCACAGATATTTTTCTGAAAATTAGAAACTTCTGTTACCGGTCCCGCCGATGTACCGATGATCATACCGATCTTTCGTTCGTTATCTTCCGTTACCGATATCTTCGCACAACTTAAAGCGTCAATGCCGCTGATCAACTGTAACTGACTGAATTTATCCAATTTTCGAAATACGCCTAATTTGACGCCGCGTTCTGTAAAGTCTTTCATATCTAATGTCAGACCTGCAACCGGCGTTCCCGTATCCTGACTCATCACCTGACCGAAACCAGTAATGAATATCCGTTTTTTCTTAGGTGTATCCTGTGGCTGAAGTTCTTTTTTCGCAAAGATGATACTTGCGTTGGTGCCGCCAAATGCAAATGAATTTGACATTGCCATCGAAATTTCCTTGCTTCTGCTGTCGTTAGCCACAAAATCTAATCCTCCTGCCTTCTCTTCCAAAGCGGTGCGATCTTCTTCCGAATATCCGATCGTTGGCGGCAGTACATTTTCACTGACTGCTTTTACGGTAAAGACTGCTTCCACGGCTCCCGCTGCCCCCAAGCAGTGTCCGGTCATGGATTTTGTAGAACTGACTGATACATCCGTGCCGTCAAAAATCGTATGCAGTGATAAAAATTCCGCCTCATCGTTTTTGGCTGTGCCTGTCCCGTGAGCATTGACATAATCAATATCATCCGGTGTCACTCCTGCCGCATGCAACGCCCGTCGAATGACATCCATCTGCCCCTGACCGGTCGGGTCCGGTGCCGTGATATGATATGCGTCGCCGTTGACGCCATACCCTGCCACTTCACAATATATCTTTGCGCCTCTTGCCACGGCATGTTCATATTCCTCAACCAGCAGGATACCGGAACCTTCACCCAATGTAATCCCGTTACTATGGTTCAATGGCGAACAGCTTTCTACCGACAATGCGTGAAGTGCATGGAAACCTGCGAATGCCAATGATGAAAACGGATCTGTACCGCCTGCCAAAAACATACTGCCGTTTCCCGAACGGATCAGATCACAGGCATAAGAAATACTCATCGTACCTGCCGCACAGGCATTTACGATATTCGCCGTCGCTCCGTGTAATCCGAAATATGCGGATACATGGTTCGCAATGGAAGAAGCCGCCATATTTACAATGCAGTCGTCTTTCTGAATCCCCTGCTTTTGAGCCGTCAGGTATTCATCAATGCTGACCGCGCCTCCGATACAGCTTCCAACGATCACGCCGACTTCCTTGTCCTGAATTCCGGCATCCTGAATCGCTTCCTGTGCCGCCTGAATGCACAAACGGACGGAACGATCATATTGAGGCGCCGGCAGTGCATCATAATGGACTTCACCGCCCAGATCTGCATAACATCCTTCCGTATTCACAGACTTAACCTTTGCGATTCCCGACCGTCCGTTTTTTATACTGTTCCAGCTTTCTTCTATATTATTACCAATCGGACAGATGATGCCCAAGCCGGTAATGACACATCGTTTTTTCATGAATTAAGCCTCCGCATGTTCCACTACATAATTCGCTAACGCATTAATATCCCTGAAATTTGTCTTGTCAACACCTGTCATGTTCACACCGAACATATCATCAATTCCGGCAATGATTTCAAGGGAGTCAACAGAATCCAAACCGATATCGCCGCCGAACAGTTCAGAATCATCCTCTAAAATCTCCTCCGGGATTCTTAAATTCTCAATCAACATTGCCTTGATCTTTGCTGCTACTTCTGTTTTTTCCATCCTAATTACTTCCTTTCTGTTTATAAATTCCTATATTCGGAGCAACCGCTCCCATCAAGTGCCAGTGGCACCTAACGTTTCATGATCCGTTTAGCGGTCAGTGGTAACCGCTGCCTCTGATAACGGCTCCGTGTCTGTGCGATCCCGCTTACCGCTTTGTGCATATAACGCCTGTTTCATAGATGCAATGTGTTCTTTCGCCTCTGCCGCCACCTGTTTGGCATAGATGGATTTCCTAATTTCCTTCGGACATGCCAACGAATACGCATCGCCTATCTGAATCCGTTTTCGTTCCCCAAACAAGATCTTATATGCACCGACATGTGCGCATTCCACGACCTTGGCTCCCGTCTTTTCTGCCAGCACGGCAAATCCCGGCTGAAACGGATTCATATCACCCTTAGAAGTCTTTCCTTCCGGAAAGATTAAAATGGAAGTGCCTGCTTCCACCAGTTTTCTACAGGCATCAAACCATTCCGTATCCATTCCTTCCCGGTCTACCGGCACGCTTCCATATACCCGTAAAAAACCACCAAACTGTTTTTTTTCATACCAATCTTTTGCAATTAAAAAATATGGCTTTTTTTTATGTAAGACGGAAGCGATCAAAGCCCCGTCGTTATGACTCATATGATTGCAGATAAAGATCAACGGTTGATCCGTCGCCATGACGTCCGGATTCACATATTCCACTTTGGGACGATATGCAATATATATGCCAAGCCGTATGATTCCTCTTAATAATCCCTGTATGACAGCACGCATCATTTCTACCACGCTTTCTTTGACAATGTGACATGGTTTTTAAAACTATCATGTGAAAATATATCAATAAATGTAAAAAAAGAAAAGAAACAAATTCGGCTTCGTGTGCAAAAACCATACACAAAGCCGAATTTGTACTAAAAAAGATCATGTTCGATTGGCATTTTTGACTGCCGAAAGCAGAACCGCATCGAAGAGCCGCCAGACATTTTCTGCCTCGGCTTTGAGGGAGGTTCTGCAATTATTTTCTATCCATTCTTCGATCATTCCCTGAAAGACATATTTGCATGTATTGACGATCGTTGTTTTATCCTGTTCCGAAATGACGGCGTCTTTGGCAGATATCTCTATGGACTGTCGCAGCAGAATTTCCGCCGTACTCCGTACATAACGATACATATCATCTTTTTTTGCAGAAGTGAACAAATGGCGGGCGATCTTCGGATTTTCATCCAAGTATTCCAGCACATCTTCCAAGGATTTCAGAAACGGAGTGCCATGTTTCATCTCATCCAAGATCCGCAGCACTTCCCGTTCTAAGATATCTTCCACAATATGATAGGTGTCATCATAATAATAGTAAAAGGTATTTCTTGTCAGCCCGCATTCCTCTACAATATCTTTTACCATAACCTTTTCAAAATTCCGTTCCTTCAGTAGTTTTAAAAAAGCGGTTTCTATTGCATTTTTTGTAATCTGCTGTTTCACGAAATCTCTCCTGCCTGTCTCTCATTCGTTCATAACAAGTATATTGTATTAATTTTGTTGCTCCTTGTCAATCAACTCCAATGCCAGATCTACCATTCTTCCCCATTTTTTTGCCTTGATCACATCACTGTACAATTCTCCGCCATAATACAGATAAAACCATTCCCGCTCTTCGATACTCGGATTGGGATGCTTGATTTCATCCATCATATCTTCCGTGACACGCGTATGGAAGTCCAAAAATTCCTTCATAAAATCCTGAAACTGCAGTTCCATCAGCCGTTCAAATTCTTCCCGGTATTCTTTGGTTTCCCTATGTTTTTCAAATTTCCGCTTTAATGCCTCTTTACTTGGTGTTAACATATTCTTTACTCCAAATTTGTCAAGATTTTCATGAAGACCGTCAAGATCTGCCGCATAGCTATACAGCCGCCCGGCTTCTAACGCAGTCCCGCCGCCACGCAAAACAGCCATAACAGCAATAGATGAAGTGGATAGAACACATAAAACAGCCATTTGCCCTTCCATCCACGTCTTCCGTTATAATATGCCAACGGTAAGCATGCGGCAAATGCAAACACTTCCAGCCAACTCGAAGCGAGCAGGACTATGACTGCTGCAGAAAACGCCAGCATCTTCTTACGCCGTAACAGATACATCATAACGATCGCTAAGACGCCAATGGCTCCATAATCGGTGTGAAGCAGATCCGCAGCCGCCATAGCCGCCAATGTCATACCCAGATTCCATATCACTTTTATCCACAAACGCCAGTTTGTATTCTGTATGGTTTCCATACCAATCATAACCAACAATCCCAAACTCAACGTCCAAAACACATTTTGACTATGAAATTCTATGATTTTTCCTGCAAAAATCTCCTGTTTGGAAAGATTCATGGCTAAATCAAAGGGGATCTCCGACACGCCGGCAAAGAAAAGCATACGGACAAAATACATCCGTTTATCTCTCGTATGCTGTAATCCTTCCGTCAATAAAAAAATGTAAATCGGAAATGCTAACCGTCCGATCGCCCGCATGACTATGTAGACGGTATATTCCGTCGAAACATTCCCGGTCTGCACAGCCGCCATGATTTCCTCATGGCACAGATCATTCACGACCGTACAGGCTGTGTGGTCGATCAACATACAGACCAATGCTATGATTTTCAACGCACTGCCTGTCAGAAAGAAGCCGTTTGCTTTTGCACATAATTCTTTTTCACACATACTCTATATTTCATTACCGCACAACCAGTTCTCCCTGCTCCACGTCAACCACAATCGTCTGGTTGAGTTCCAAAGCATCTGAGAGCATCATTCTGGCAACTAAAGTTTCTACATTCTTTTGTATATATCGTTTCAATGGTCTCGCCCCGTATACGGCATGGTATCCATGATTGATAATGAATGTCTTTGCTTCCGGAGTGACCGTGATCTGCACTTCTTTGTCCAGTAACCGTTGATTCAGCTCCGCGATCAATAAGTCCACAATACTGCCGATATTTTCCTTTGTCAATGGTTTGAATAAAATAATCTCGTCCAAACGGTTTAGAAATTCCGGTCGGAAATGCAGTTTCAATTCCTCCATGACCGCATGCTGTGCCTCCTGCCGAATCTCTCCGTTTTCATCGATCCCTTCCAACAAATCCTGAGAGCCGATATTGGAAGTCATGATCAGAATCGTATTCTTAAAATCCACCGTTTTTCCTTTGGAATCTGTAATACGTCCGTCATCTAAGACTTGAAGCAAGACATGAAATACATCCGGATGGGCTTTTTCCACCTCATCAAAGAGGACGACCGAATATGGTCTGCGGCGTACGGCTTCGGTCAACTGCCCGCCTTCATCGTATCCGACATAGCCCGGAGGCGCTCCGATCAGCCGTGCAACCGAATGCTTTTCCATATATTCACTCATATCGATACGTATCATATTATTTTCGTCATCAAACAGGCTGGCTGCCAGCGTTTTTGCCAATTCCGTTTTTCCGACACCGGTCGGTCCTAAGAATAAGAAGGAACCGATTGGCTTGCTCGGATCCTTGATCCCCGCCTTGGAACGCAGAATCGCTTCGCTTACTAACGATACGGCTTCCTCCTGTCCAATCACGCGTTTCTGTAATTCTTGATCCAGATGCAGCGTCTTATTCCTCTCGCTCTCCGTCAGTTTTGCAACCGGTATGCCTGTCCAGCGTGAAATAATCTTTGCGATTTCTTCATCCGTTACGCTTTCATGAATCAAAGTATGTTCTTCATGCCGCATACGTTCTTCTTCCCGTTCCAATTCCTGCTGCAATTCCGGCAGTCTGCCATATTGTAATTCCGCTGCTTTTTCCAAGTCATAGTTTCTCTGGGCGATCTGGATCTGATTGCTCAGCGCTTCTATCTCTTCCCGTAATTTTGTTACCCGTTCGACTTCCTGCTTCTCCTTTTCCCAGTCTGCTTTTGCACCGGCAAAATTTTCTTTCATATTTGCCAGTTCTTCCTGTAATTCTGCCAAACGTTCTTGGCTGAAATGGTCATCTTCTTTCTTTAACGCGGCTTCTTCAATTTCCAACTGCATGATTTTCCGCGCCATATCATCCAATTCCATCGGCATGGAATCCAATTCTGTCTTGATCAACGCGCAAGCCTCGTCCACCAGATCGATCGCCTTATCCGGTAAAAAACGGTCCGTGATATAACGATGTGACAAAACGGCAGCCGAAACCAAAGCTCCATCCGTAATCTTTACGCCGTGAAAGACCTCGTACCGTTCTTTCAGTCCTCTGAGGATCGAAATGGTATCTTCCACTGTCGGTTCCTGAACCATGACCGGCTGGAAACGCCGTTCCAATGCCGCATCCTTTTCGATATATTGCCGGTACTCATCCAGCGTCGTCGCTCCGATACAATGTAATTCCCCTCTCGCCAATAACGGTTTCAACATGTTGCCTGCATCCATGGCTCCGTCCGTTTTTCCGGCTCCCACAATGGTATGCAGCTCGTCGATGAATAAGATGATGGAACCGTCGCTTTTCTTAACTTCGTCCAGAACTGCCTTTAAGCGTTCTTCGAATTCTCCACGGTATTTCGCCCCCGCCAAAAGCGAACCCATATCTAAGGCATAAATCTGCTTATTTTTCAATCCGTCCGGCACGTCACCGCGGACGATCCGCTGTGCCAGTCCTTCAACAGCCGCCGTTTTTCCTACGCCCGGCTCTCCGATCAACACCGGATTGTTTTTCGTCTTTCGTGACAATATCCGTATAATATTTCGAATTTCGGCATCCCGCCCGATCACCGGATCCAACTTCTGCTGCCTTGCCCGTTCTACCAGATCATATCCGTATTTTGATAAACTGTCATACGTCGCCTCCGGATTATCCGTTTCCACCTTCTGATTACCGCGAACCGTTACCAAAGCCTGCAGGAATTTATCCCGGTCTATCCCATATTTTTGCAAAATTCCCCTTACGGTTTTGTTTGCTTTCTTTATCATGGCAAGAAACATATGTTCCACAGAAATATAGGAATCGCCCATCTGTTTCGATTCATTTTCAGCATCCATCAAGGTCATGGTGAATTCCCGGCTCATATAGACGTCACTGCTACCGCTCACCTTCGGTCGATAGGCAACCGCGCGTTCACATTCCGCCGTAAACGCCGGGAGTTGGATTCCCATTTTTTCTATCATCTTTGCAATTAACGAATCCTCGGTCGTTACCATGCTCAACAGCAAATGCTCCTGATCGATCTCCTGATTATTATATTCATAAGCAAGCTTGGAGCAATTTTCTATCACTTCTAAAGATTTTTTTGTAAATTTGTCTGCATTCATATCCCAAACCTCCTTGCTGATTTATGTTCTATATCGACTATAACACGCAAGATGTACTCTGTCAACACATTTTTAGCACTCACTTTGATAGAGTGCTAGTAATTCGATTTGTGTGATCGGATCGCATGGTCTCTGCCTCATGAGTCCTATCACATTTACCTTAGAATGAAAAACGCTATGACAAATGTCATAGCGTTTTTCATTCTATCCATCGGTTACACAAAACGATTCGCCTCCGGTTGGTAGGTATAATCAATTGCTCGTAAGCGTTCCTCCAACTCCTCTTGATCGACATTCAAATCCTCACACAATGCCTGTAACGAACCATATGTGTCGCGCAGTTTTGTATTTACCACACTTAACAGCATAAACGAATCGTTTGGTAACTGTTCAAATGCCATGTTTTATTTCTCCTTTCCACCGGCTCTCATATGATGCAGCCGTCTGCTAGGCAACTATTGTCTCTCATCCATCGGGATATACTGCCGGGTTGCCGCTACACATTTATATGCCGGTCGAATGATCTTGCCCTGATTAATTAATTCTTCCATGCGGTGAGCGCTCCATCCTGCCATTCTGGCGATCGCAAAAATCGGCGTATATAATTCAGTCGGCAGATCCAACATGCTGTAAACAAACCCGCTGTAAAAATCTACGTTGGCGCTGACGCCTTTATAAATCTTACGTTCCTGTGCAATCACTTCCGGTGCCAAACGTTCTACTCTGGAATACAGACCATATTCTTCGGTACGGTTCTTTTCGATCGACAATTTTTCTACAAATTGCCGTAATATCTTGGCACGCGGATCAGAAATCGAATAAACGGCATGCCCCATACCATATATTAATCCTTGTCTGTCAAATGCGTTCTTATTCAATAAATCTCTGAGATAGTTCCGGATCTCATCTTCATCTTCCCAATCTTTGATCTGCTCCTTCATATCATCAAACATCTTGACAACCTTAATATTGGCGCCGCCATGTTTTGGTCCTTTTAAGGAGCCGAGCGAAGCCGCCATACAGGAATATGTATCCGTACCCGAAGAGGTCACTACGTGCATGGTGAACGTGGAATTATTACCGCCTCCATGTTCCGCATGTAAGACCAATGCCAGATCCAGTATTCTGGCTTCCAACTCCGTATACTGGCTGTCCGGTCGCAGCAGATATAAAATATTTTCCGCCGTGGATAGATCCGGCTGTGGTACATGAATAAATAAACTCTGTCCGTCATGATAATGCTTATATGCCTGATATCCGTAAACGGAAATCAGCGGTACCAACGCCGTTAACTGTAAACATTGCCGTAATACGTTTGGCAGAGACGTATCATCCGCGCAGTCATCATAAGCATACAATGTCAGAACGCTTCTCGCCAACGTATTCATCATATCCGGACTAGGAGCCTTCATGATAATGTCTCTGACAAAACTTGTCGGCAGGGAACGGTAATCTGCCAGCATCGTATTTAACTGTGCCAGTTGTTCCCGTGTCGGAAGTTTTCCAAATAATAATAGATATAATGTTTCTTCGTATCCCAATCTCTTTTCGCGAATGAAACCGTTCACGATATCCTCAATATCTACGCCCTGATAATACAACTTTCCCTCGCACGGAACCATTTCACAGTCAATCGTTGTATAGGACTGAATCTTGGATACATCCGTCAGACCGGTCAGGACACCTTTTCCATTGATATCCCGCAATCCTCGTTTTACTTCATATTTTGTATATAGTTCCGGATCTATTGTTCCGTTTATCCGGCATAATTCTGCCATTTCTTCTAATTCTTTCGTGATATCCGAAATCTTTCCCTGCATTCCGTCACTCCTTTCTATTAAAACCTATATCATAACTTACAGTATAGCATACGAAATACAAAGAATAAAAGTTTTTTATATATTTTTCAGATTTTTGTAAAAACTTTCCCTATGCTATCCTGAATCAGGATGTCTGCCTGCCGGTCTCTTGGCGTCGGTGATTTATTGATAACCACCAGTGTGTTTCCCCGGAAGTAATCGATCATACCGGCGGCAGGATAAACCACCAGAGAAGTGCCGCCGATGATCAGCACTTCGGCATTCCGTATAAACGAGATTGCCCGCTGCATGGTATGCTGATCCAATCCCTCTTCATACAATACCACATCCGGTTTTACGATCCCTCCGCATTGGCACCGCGGCACTCCCTCGGATTGAACTATATAATTCAAGTCATAAAATTTATGACAGCGTTCACAATAATTGCGATGAATGGAACCATGCAGTTCCAGTACCTCTTTACTGCCTGCCATTTGATGTAATCCGTCAATATTCTGTGTGATAACCGCTTTCACATGCCCTTCCGCTTCCAGTTGCGCAAGACGAATATGCGCCGCGTTCGGTTGCGCATCCGTCACAATCATTTTATCCTTATAAAATTCAAAAAACTCTTCCGGATAATGTTTATAATAGGTATGACTGATAATCTGTTCCGGCGGATATTTATATTTTTGATTATACAAACCGTCTACACTGCGGAAATCGGGAATACCGCTTTCTGTTGATACACCCGCTCCTCCGAAAAAGACTACATTACAACTGTTTTGTACCACATCTCTCAAACGTTCTATCTCATCCATATTCTCACCCTTTCTTCCGCTGTTATCCTACGGTTACCTGTTTTTCAAAAAGATGTTTGCCAATATGATCACTAACGCTATGACCGCGATCACCGGCAAAAGATACCATGCCACCATGACCAGACCGATCGCCAAAACAATGATCAACGCCACGATCAGAACCGCTAATAAGATCAGAAGGAGTCTGCCATACCATGAATTCAGGGAAAACCGTCCGTATTTCAAATCCAGTTTTCCGTCCTCCGTAAATTCCGTATGGAAGCCTGCCCGTTCTTCCTGCTCCTGTTCTTCCGTTTTCTGCGTATACTGACGCTGGGCAGAATCATATCGCCCGGCTCCGGCATTTGCATCGACAATGCTTTTCACAATGAGTTGTACCGGTCCCAGTTCTTCTAACACCTGTTCTTCCGTTTTTCCTTCCGCTATCGAATCCTGAATATACCGGTTATAATATTCTATCGTTTCCTGAATAACCGACGCCGGCACCTCGCCATTTAATCCTTCCCGCAATCCTTCTAAAAAATCTGTTTTTGTCATACTCATTTCCCTTCTTTTCAGTCATTGCACATATCGTACATTTTGCATCCTTCCGTCTCTCATCTGTCCGTTATTCCAAAGCGATCACCATGACCATATAGTCACCGTCTTCATAATTTTGCCAAGACACTGCCTTTGCTCCGCCTTCCTGAATCGTAAAACCGCAATCATACGCGATCCGCTCGGAATCCGTTACCATCACTTCGATACGATCCGTCGTTTTCATTTCCGTCAGTACATATCTCTTAAAATCATTAAAACTGTCAAAGGCAGTACCTTCCTGTCTGTAATAATTATATTCCATATTTGTACATTCCGGATATGCGCTTCGATTCCATGTATGCGTTTTTTCCATCACCGCATCATTGAC
Source organism: uncultured Lachnospiraceae bacterium (assembly GCA_947589305.1). Lineage (GTDB taxonomy): Bacteria > Bacillota > Clostridia > Lachnospirales > Lachnospiraceae > CAG-632. The sequence goes on along the minus strand of CANQAP010000002.1, from coordinate 237,612 downwards.
ATTCAGGTAAACATGGATACTTTCCTTTCCCATATCCGGTATCGGATCATCCCATGTGGTATCTACATGATACCAATCCCCATCAATATTGACGATATTCCATGCGTGAGTTCCGTCGTCTGTCATACCGACCGCCATATAAGTCTCCACGCCGCTGCAAAGCAATAACAGTTCCATCGCTTCCGCATAGCCGTTACAGACTGCCGTTCCATGCAATAAGGCTCCTGCTGCGGTAAAGGATATGTCTTCCTCTTCTCCTTCTAATAAACCGTACTTCGTATGTGTCACAATATAGTCATGATATGCTACCACTTTTTCATAATCGCTCTCAGCCGCACATTCTTCAATGATCTGCCGTGTCTTAGCCGCCAAACGTTCTGCATTGAAATTATCTTCAATCTCTATGCCTTTTACCAGCTTCTGATACACATAACAATTATCAGATACTTCCAGATCAAACCGAACCAAAAATACGTCATTGTTGACCTTTCGTAATATACTGTATGTCGTCACATAACCAAAGAATCCATCCAGATTATGATTGATCTTTACGATCTCATCCTCGGACATGCCATTGACATATGTGGAAAACGAGTTGTGTCCGTCCTTTAGTTCTTCCGTGATCCGCAGACTTAATTCCTCGGTGGAAGAAATCAGATTGTGTTTATGTATCTGTACCGCAAACGTCCGTTCCACAAAGAACATCAACAGGATTACCAATAGCACCCCTAACAGAACATACGTCAACGAAAATTTCTTTTTCATCATTCTCTCCTTTGGTGTTCACGCTTCCGTCATTTATGATATCATTGTCATTATAGCAAAAAGCCTTTTCTTCGGCAATAACCCGTTCCGGTTCCAAACAGAAAAAATCAATCTTTCCCTGAAATATCAGTCACAAACGTAAAATGCAGGCGAAAAACGGGAATAAATATTCATATGCCGCTCACGCATTCTGTGGTATAATTTTCCCATCAACCTATTTCAGAACGGAGGACAAGCATGAGAAAGACAAAAATAATCTGTACGTTAGGACCTGCAGTCGATGACGAAACCATCTTACGCAAACTGATTGAAAACGGGATGAACTGCTGTAGACTGAATTTTTCCCACGGCACACATGAAGAACAAAAAATCCGCATGGACCGTGTCAAGCGGCTTCGCGAAGAAATGAAAGTAAATCTTCCTATTTTACTGGATACCAAAGGACCGGAAATCCGATTAAAAGATTTTGAGAATGGATTTGTAGAACTGAAAGCCGGACAAACTTTCACTCTGACCACCGGCGATGCTCTTGGTAATACGGAGCAGGTTCCCCTCACCTATGACAGACTGGCACAGAATATTCAAACCGGTACCCGTATTCTGATCGACGACGGTAAAATTGCTTTAGAGGTAACAGAACTCCAAGGCGATCGCGTCGTATGCAAAGTCATAAATGGCGGAAAGGTCAGTAACCATAAAAGCATTAATGTTCCCAATGTTGTGATTCCGATGCCCTATATGAGCGATGCCGATAAATCCGATATCCTGTTTGGATTGGAACAGGGCGTCGATTATATCGCGGCTTCTTTTGTCCGTACTGCGGCAGATGTGCATCAGCTTCGTGATTTTCTTGTAGAAAACGATGCCCCGACTGTACGGATCATTTCTAAAATTGAAAATGTTCAGGGGGTCGAACGTATGGATGAGATCATTGATGCCAGCGATGGCATCATGGTAGCAAGAGGCGATCTGGGTGTGGAAATCCCGTTCCGTGAATTACCGTCCATCCAAAAGCAGATGATCCATAAATGCTACTTAAAGGGAAAAGAAGTCGTAACCGCCACTCAAATGCTCGAATCCATGACGAAAAATCCCCGACCGACCCGTGCGGAAGTATCCGATGTGGCAAATGCCATATTTGACGGTACGACCTGTATCATGCTTTCCGGAGAATCCGCCGCCGGCGACTATCCGGCAGAAGCAGTCAAAACCATGGCAGAGATTGCCGACAGTGCAGAAGCCGCCATGTCGTTCCGTACCAACAGTTATACGGAAGGTTTGCGGCTCGGCACCGGATTTCCCGATGCCATTGCCATCTCCGCCTGTACAGCGGCAGAATACTTAAATGCAAAAGCTATCATTGTATTAAGCCGCACAGGAGCCACTGCCAGAAACATCGCGAACTACCGACCTGCATGTCCGATCATCGCTGTCGTAGTCGAATCAAGATGTTGCCGCCAGTTAAATCTTTCCTATGGCGTGACACCGGTTCAGGCTACCTTACACAATGATACCAGCGATATCTTTGAATATGCCATATATAAAGCCAAAACCACCGGAATTGTCAAATCCGGTGATAACGTAGTATTGATCGGTGGCAGCTCCATCGCGCATGGCACGCCGGATGACTTACTAAAGCTGGCACAGATCCCGTAAATATCCGGTTTTTGCCCACAAAAGCTGCATTGTCATAAAATGTTCAGATTTTCTGACGAAATCTCCCTTGAATAAAGGGAGATTCTTCGTTACAATGATACTATCAACATTCATATGGGAGAATACACAAGTATGACGACAAAAATTATTGCACACCGCGGGGCTTCTTATCTGGCAAACCATGAAAATACTATGGAGGCATTCCGCCTTGCATTGGAAGTAAATGCTGACTGTATTGAATTGGATGTGCGACAGACGTTCGACAAGGTTCTGGTTGTTTTTCATGACGAAAAGATGTTGGACGCCCCCCTGCATGCCTTAACTTACCAGCAACTGAACGCATTAGCAGCGTCTTCCGGATATGAGATCCCGACACTGGAATCGGTCTTGCAGCTTTGTCAGGGAAAGACGCATCTGTTGATTGAACTAAAAGAAGCCGGATATGAAAAACGAGTCGTTACCATGATACACGATCATCTTTCCTATGAAGACTTTTCCATTCAGTCGTTTTTGGATATCGTGATACGCCGTGTCAAAAAAATCGATCCCAATGTTCATGCCGGGTTACTGGTCGGATTAGAACAGGCGGATTTTTCTACCCGTTTTAACGAATACTTTCCTGTCCGGAGATTAAACGAATGTCATGCGGATTTTATATCTTCCCATTCATACCTCGCCACTCCTACCTTTCTGTTGCGCATGCGGCGGGCGAATATTCCGGTGAATATTTGGACCGTGGATCAACCTAAGCAACTGACCTATTTTTTAGAACAACAGGTAAACGGGATCATTACCAATCGACCGGATGTCGGTATCTACTTACGTTCCCGCTATGAAAAGGAACAGTCGGACGTAAAAGCAAAGCGTGCCAAAACGCATGACGCCTTTCAAAGCGTCCTATCGAAAATCAAAAAATCTCCGACATCCGAGCAAGAATAGAATAAAAAAAGAACGTTGCAGAATCCAAACGATCCGTAACGTTCTTTTCTTATATTTTCATTTCCCTTTAGTAAGCAATCTCACCACTCACACCGTCTGCCGTATAATAAATCTTTCCGGTCTCCGGTTGCACATAAATATTCAATGCCTTGATGGAAGATGCCTTTTTACCGGTTGCTTCTACTACTCTTGCTGTAATCTCAGCCGTGGAAACCTGACTTCCGCCATATTCGATAAAAATCTCTTCCGTAGCTTTTGCAGCCTTCTTTGCAGGCGCCTTTTTAACGGCAGTTTTTGCAACGACTGCTTTTTTAGCAGGCGCTTTCTTTTCAGCAGGTGCCTTTTTAACGGTAGCTTTTGCAGGCGCTTTCTTTACCGTCTCAGCCTTTTCCGTCTTGGATGCTTCTGCCTTTGGTGCCTCTGCCTTAGCAGCTACCTTTGGTGCCTCAACCTTTGCTGTTGTTTTTACAATCTCTTTATCTGCTGCTTTTGCATCTACTTTAGCTGTCTTCGTTACCTTTGTTGTACTCATAAATCTTTTCCTCCATTTTTTCTTACAAAATAAGAATATTTAGGTTAGCTAGATAATACCTTATTTTTTATGTATTTGCAAGTCTGTCGTCAATTTTCTCAACTATTCAACAATGACTTATCAAATATCGAAAGATATGCAGGCAAGTTGCACAACAAAAATCCCATAAATCAACGCATGTCTCTCCTATCCGGTGTGTTCCTGTAACTTGCTCTGTTGATGTCAGTCACCCGGCTGCCATCCTATATACATTCGTCCGTCTTAACCAAAATATCTCTTCAATAATCCTTCAAATGCTTTACCGTGTCTTGCTTCATCACGTGCCATTTCATGAACAGTATCATGGATCGCATCCAGATTCGCTGCCTTTGCACGTTTCGCCAGATCCGTCTTTCCTGCCGTTGCTCCGTTTTCTGCTTCCACGCGTAATTCCAAATTCTTCTTTGTGCTATCGGTTACAACTTCTCCTAACAATTCAGCAAACTTAGCCGCATGTTCCGCTTCTTCATATGCTGCCTTTTCATAATACATACCGATTTCCGGATAACCTTCCCGATGTGCCACTCTTGCCATTGCAAGGTACATACCAACTTCGGTACATTCTCCCGTGAAATTCGCTCTCAGGTCCATCAGAATATCTTCACTGACACCCTGTGCTACACCAACCACATGCTCGGAAGCCCAAGTCCGCTCACCGGCTTGTGCTACAAACTTTTCTGCCGGCGCCTTACACTGTGGACAGAACTCCGGTGCCTGATCTCCTTCGTAAACATAACCACATACTGAACATACAAACTTCATAAACACTTTCTCCTTTTCTTATAAATTTGATTACTTTTCTAATATTTCATTAGTCAAATCTTATCAAATCTGACATATCTTGTCAACTGATGTTATTCCTCTAATAATCGTACGATCTTATCCATATTCATGCCGTTTGAGCCTTTCACCAGAACGATATCGTTTGGCATCAAGGTCGCCAACAGATACATAGCAGCCTCTTCATTATCAGAAAACTCATAGGTCTGAATTCCACATTTGCTGTTCTGCACTGCCCGTGCCATCTCCTTTGCCTGTTCACCGACTACGACCAATTCCGAAACCGGCAAATTGGCAAGATAACAGCCAACTTCATAATGATATTGTTTGGAATTCTCGCCCAATTCAAACATATCACCCAATACCGCAATCCGTTTTCCTTCTGTTTCTAAATGGCATAACACATCCAGACTTGCCCGCATGGAATCCGGACTGGCATTATATGTATCATCAATAATGGTGAATCGGTTCTCTAATTGGATCAGATTTTGACGCATGCCATGAAAATATGCAAATTCCTTTGCCGCCACATCCATCGGGATCCCGCAGGTACTCGCGACTGCCAAAGCCGCGGTACAATTCAAAATATTATGCTTCCCTAGCACACTCAATTCTACCTGCGTCCGTTCCGTCCCATGCACACATTCAAAGTAGCTTCTTCCATTATCATATTGGATCTGTTCGGCGCGAAAATCGCACCAGTCCTGCGTACCGTAATAACAGATCTGACGTGGCAACTTTCCTTTCATTTCTGCCAGCATAGGATCATCACCGTTTAAGAACAAGATACCGTCTGCATCCATGCCGTCTGTTATAGAAAGCTTCTCTCTGCGGATATTTTCTTTGGTCTTCAACTGTTCAATGTGCGCCACTCCGATCGTAGTGACCACCGCATATTTCGGTTGTACCAGTTTTGATAATATAGAAATCTGACCTTCTTCACTCATTCCGCATTCCAGTACGGCGATTTCATCCGTGTGCTGAATGCGTGTCAACATGATCGGAAGACCGATCTGACTGTTAAAGTTTTTCTGTGTTTCAAAGACCTGCATCTGACTTGTCAGTGCCATTGCGATCATATTACGTGTCGTGGTTTTTCCTACGCTTCCGGTCACGGCTACGACCGGTATCTGAATACGTTTACGCACATAGGCTCCGATATCCTGTAAGGCTTTACAAGTATCCGCTACTTTGATATATGGCTTTTGCGCAGAAACGGCAAAATGCTCCGAGGTCAGTGTAGCTGCTCCGACTTCTAATGCCTGTTCGATAAACCGATGTGCATTCACACGTTGACCGATGATCGGAACAAATAAATCTCCCTCTTTGACCTCTTTTGAATTAATACACAAATCCGTCACCACAGTATGTTCATCGCCACATAGTAAAGTGCCGTTTGTTGCCTCTACTATATCACGAACTGTCATATCTTCCATCCTGTCTCTCCTTTATAACCCCGTTTGGGAATCTCTCATAGCTTTATACAGAAAGCGCGCCACCCCTTCATCTTCATTGCTCGGAATAATCCCATTCGCCAGATCCTGAATCTCCTGCGTTGCATTCGATACCGCATATGTTTCATTACACATCCGTAACATTCCGTAATCTTCAGGTCTGCTTCCGAACCCTATGATATAATCAAACTGTCCCCATTTTTTTATTGTATTCAATGCCGCTTCTTTTGATGCTTTGTCACTATAGATTTCTAAATACATCCATTCCGGATTGTAAGGATCTTCATAAAAGGAAGCGTGTGCGCCCCGCACCGCCTGCAGATCCCGATACAGTCTTTCCAGCAATTCTCTGCGTTCCCGCAAACAGAACTGAATCACGCCACGATTCGCACAGATACTTAAGTCATCCACTTCCGTAAAGACCATATCATACTTCATGATGCGTTCATTTCTGAATTTATTTAATGAACGGGATTCTACACTATCATAATAAATGCTTAACGTTTCATTCTGGAAGGAATATAAAAAGCACTGTAACTTATGCAGTTTAATGATCCCTAAAACTACCATGGCTGTCTCTTGGCTGATATCCAGTACCTGAATATACTTTTTTTGAACCGGATGATAGATCAAAGTTCCGTTCATCATGGCATACGGCAGATTCCATTCTATCGCATCCATAATCGCATGCGTTTCTGTCGGTGTTCTGGAAGTGATGATCGATAACGGCATCCCCTGTTCCATACATACATTCAATTTTTCAACCGTCTTAGCCGATAAATCACCGCGACTATTGAGCAGTGTACCGTCCAAAGCACTCACATAGAGTTTTTTCATGCCGATTCCTCATTCTGATTCAGTGATACCCTTATCATAACATACTACTTCGTTTCAACCAAGGAAAATTTATCCCAAAATGCTTTCGCACATTCTTCGATCTTGTCAACAGAGACCGTTTGATAACCTTCCCACTCTCTAGGGAACAACTGTCTCGTGTCCGGATTCAGAAATCGTTCGTCCAGCAACAGGACGATCCCTTTATCTTCCGTTGTCCGGATCACCCTGCCTGCCGCTTGTAATACCTTATTCATAGCCGGATACGTATAGGCATATTCAAAACCATGACCGCTGTGTTCTTGAAAATATTGCTGTAAAATTTCCCTTTCCCTGCAAACCATTGGCAGACCGGTTCCGACGATCACCGCGCCGATCAGCATATCCCCAACTAAATCTATGCCCTCTGAAAAAATACCGCCCATCGTACAAAATGCCACAAGGTTCCGTTCATAAAACATTTCTAAAAAGGTCTCCCGCTCTGTTTCCGTCATATTCGGATTTTGACAGATCAGATGCACTTTTTGGTCAAATCCTTCTTCCAGAGCAATCGAATACACGTCTTCCAACATCTTATAAGACGGAAAAAACACCATATAGTTTCCTTGTCTGCCTGCGACCAGCCCTTTGATATATTGAAAAATTTTCTGATATTCCTCCCGTCCTCTTCTTCGATAACGGGTGCTTACATCTGTGGCGACCATCACCCCCAAATGTTCCCGTGAAAACGGAGACGGAATATAAACGGCATAATCTTCCTCATCACTCAGCAGGCTTTTATAATAACGGATCGGTAACATCGTCGCTGAAAAAAAGACTGTCGCCCTTCCCTTTTCCAAGCAGGCTTTCAGATTCTGCGCCGTATTGACACAGTACAATCTCACTTTAAATGACGTATCGCTGACTTGTTCACAATATATCACATAGTTTTCATCTACCCGTTCATAAATGTCTAAAAACTGATACAAACGGAAATAGAATTCTAAAATCTTTTTTTCTTCCGGCAAACCATGATACGCTTCCAAAAACGATTCGTATTCTCCCATCAGGGATAACAGTTTCAAAATAAGCGGCTGAACCGAATCCAAGATCCGGTAACCTTCACACTCCTTTTTCCACTCCAATAAAACTTTATTACAGGCATCCAGCTTTCTTGCCAATTTCGGACTGTACGGTTTCAAAATCCGTTTTAATTCTAAAAATTCTTCTTTATAGAGTTCCGCACTATACATATTGCTTGCCCGTTCATATAGATTATGCGCCTCATCCACCAAAAATATATAATCTCCGGTTACTCCCTGACCAAAATAACGTTTCAGGCTGACCCGGGGATCAAAGACATAATTATAGTCGCAAATAACCGCATCCATCCAAAGGCTGACATCCAAGCTCAATTCAAACGGACAGACCTGATGTTTTTCTGCATATGCGTTCACTACTTCTCTCGTAACGTTCCATTCATGGGTGATACAGTCATATACGGCTTCATTGATGCGGTCATAATGCCCCTTTGCATATGGACAAGCATCCGGATTACAGTCACAGGTCTCTGACATGCAGATCTTTTCTTTTGCCGTAATCACAACTGAAGATAACTTTAATCCCTGTTCCCGTAGCTTTTCCAAGCCTTCCACCGCTACCGTGCGTGTAACGGTTTTGGCGGTCAGATAAAAAAGTTTCTCACCCATTTCCTGTCCCATCGCCTTGACCGCAGGAAATATAGTTGCCAATGTTTTTCCGATTCCGGTCGGTGCCTGTACGAACAACGGCATTTCTTTTCGAATGGCAGAATAAACAGAGACCACCATATCCCGTTGTCCCTCCCGGTATGCAAATGGGAATTCAATCGGAGCAATGGATGCCTGCCGTAGCTTTCTATGCTGATATGCGTAATCTGCCCATACCACATATGATCTCACCATAGAATCGAACCACTCTTCCAATGCCGTATAGGTCCATTCCTCCTGAAATCGTCGGATTCGTTCCGTCTCTAAATGACAGTAGGTTATTTGAATCCGAATCTTCTGTAAGCCGTGCTTGTTTGCATAAATATAGGCATAGACCATAGCCTGTGCCTTATGCACCTCAATCGGAGTTTCCATTTCATCGATATTTTTATATACTCCCTTAATTTCATCGACTGTCACCCAAGTTCCCTGATCGATAATTCCGTCCGCCCGACCTTCGATCCGCAAAATGAAATGTGCCGTAGGAACGTCAAACGCCAAAGACACCTCGCTCTGATACGAGGCTCCCATACTGTTTTGAATTTTACGGTGTATCCGGCTTCCTGCCTCCATCGCATTTTGTTCGGATATATTACCCCTGCGGTTATCAATATCCCCTGCCCGCAGCAGGAATTCCACTAGATTTCGGACTGAAATTTTGATCGTTTCCATATCATATACCAAAAATCCATGAATACAGATCTGTATTCATGGAACCTCTTGTTATTCATGTTATATTCCTTTCGTCTCCGTCAGCAAATCTTCCTCTGTTCCTTCTCTATGAAGGACCTTCTTTCCGAATCTGCTTCTGGAAAAAAAGCTATATGCCAAATCAATAAAATAGATCCAAATGATGATATGAAGCAACGGATATCCGACAATTCTCGGTATTTGATCGATCACAGATGTCACGAACGGTTGGAACACTGCAAAAAACAATATGATCAGCAACCCCCATGCCAATGATATTGGCAGACAGATCCTGCCCTGAAATTGAAGCGGAAGTCCCGCATAGTCCCACAGCTTCTGATGAAAGATTTTTTCCAACAAAACGGCAGTGATGTACTCAAGCACCGTTGCGTAAATGGTTCCAATGATATAAAGCAGTATCCATTTTCCATTCAAAGGTCGAAGAACTGTATAGACAAAGAGGTAAGCAACACCATAGATCGTACAAAACGGACCTACGTTAAATCCCCGATTAAAAATCAGTCTTTTATTTCGAATGGATTCAAATACGCATTCCATAAACCAACACGCACAGCCATAAAAGAAAAAAGAATATGCAATATGATAAAAATCCGTTCCTAGTAACGGATGAAAAAACAGTGCCTTGATTGACATAATTTTCTCCTATTCTTAACAACAACGTTTGTAGACGATCTTCTCTGCCACCGAATCCGCCGATTCTTTTCCTTTCAATATTTCAATCAGTTTCAACGCAAAATCTATTGCCGTTCCCAGTCCCCGGCTGGTTATCACAGTGCCATCCGTTACCACATTATCATATGAAACCTCTGCCCCAAGCAATCCTTCTTCCATATTCGGATAACATGTAGCTCTACGACCTTTCAACAGCCCTTTGGAACCATATACAGTCGGCGCTGCGCAAATCGCTGCCAAGTAGATCCCTCGTTCCGCACTCTTCCGGATCAACTGATCCAGTCCGGCATGGGCATTCAGATTCGTAGTTCCCGGCATGCCGCCCGGTAAGATCAATAACTCCGCATCCTCGTTCATTTCTTCAAACAGCATATCCGCCAGCACTTCAATATTATGAGAACCGACCACCTGTCTGCGTTTCATGATAGAAACCGTTTGCAGATCAATGCCTGCCCGACGTAACAGATCCACTACAGTGAGTGCCTCCACTTCTTCAAAACCGTCTGCCAAAAATAAATATACCATATTCAAAACCTCTTTTCCGTATTCCCTAACTCTCACCTTGCATAATGCTTCTACTATGTTTATAATCAGATTAAGAAAAAAAGTCAATAATAATCATCCAAAATAATCTTTAGATTTTATTACATTTTTCAGATGAAAGAGGAATTATGATGGAAATTGAACGAAAATTTTTGATCGCCGCATTGCCGGCACAACTGTCCGAATATCCACGGGACGAAATTGAACAGGGATATTTAAATACCGCTCCCGTCCTGCGTATCCGAAAAAAAAATACATCTTATATCTTCACTTATAAGTCATCCGGTCTGATGACAAGGGAGGAGATTGAAGTTCCCCTGACCGAGGACGCCTATCGGCACCTGATTCCGAAATGTGACGGCAACGTGATCACAAAAACCCGCTATCGTATTCCGGAACCCCAAGGTTACACCGTTGAACTGGATGTGTTTCACGGGTCTTTGGAAGGATTGTTGCTGGCGGAAGTAGAGTTCCCTTCGGAAGAAGCGGCTTCCGGTTTTCAACCTTTGGAATGGTTTGCCTGTGAAGTCACACAGGAATCGACCTTCCATAACAGCTATATGTCATCCGCCGCTCCGGAAGACATTCTCTCTGCCGCCCAAAAAAAGCTACGGAACATCACAGAGTATGCTCGTCACCAATCGTCTCCCGACTAAGCGGATGGACGCATCAGGGAAGTCATTCCCCGCGTCATATAATTACAGGTCACAAAGATGCCGATCACACTGCCGATATAGTATAGGATGGAAATACCCGACACCTGAAGGACCGATTCCAACAAAATTTCCAAAGACTTGGCATACAAGGCAATTCCATAAATCTGACCAAATTTCAGTTGTAATTGTAATGCCCTGCTAAGCAGATATCCAAAGCATGCAAAGAACAAAGCGCTGAGACCATAGGTCAGTATATTTGACAGAAACGTCATCATTCCATAAATGCCCAGATATATCGGCGCCATTTGATAAAGATCCTGATTATCAAATGTAATATCCTGAAATCCTGAAAAACTCAATGGCAGAGGATTTGCATTGCTGACTACATTCGTTCTGCTGACCATATATACCAGTGCCGCATCCCTGTCATTTGCCAACTGGCGGGCTTCATCCGGCGAATACGCATCCACGGATGTATCGATGATCAGTTGAACATCATCCCGCTCCATGTCCACCGTTTCATCCATGGTCAGTTTTCCGTCGTCCAATACAAATGTCGGAATCCTTTCCATGATCAATTCTTTCAGTCCTCCCACACTCTGCAGATATGCCGCAACCGGTATCACAAATTGGATCACTGTGATCAAAGCTAACAAAACGGCAAAATAACCGATATGCTTTCCTATCGGCTGTTCAAATAGCGATCGATACCATGACGGTTTACTTAACGCGATTCTGATTTGTTCCGTAAAACTGATTCTTTCTTTCATGCTGTATCCAATCCTTTCCTATGCCTGCTGCCCCGCTCCCGTATTGGGTGCATTCGTTTTTGTTTTCGGCAGTTTCACCGTTACGATCGTACCTTTCTGATGTTTGCTGGTCACCTCTATGACCGCTCCGTTATACTCTTCCAGCCGTTTACGAATGACTGCCATGCTGGTTGGCGTCTGTTTACGGTACAGCATATCCGTATCAAACCCCATACCTTCATCTACAATCTGAATCGCGTAGGAATCCCGTCGTTCATAACTACGAACGATGACCTGCCCGCATTGCTTTTTCGCGATACCATGCTTGACTGCATTTTCTACAATCGCTTCGATTGAACGCGCCGGCACCATAAAATCATGTATTTTGTCTTCAATCGCGACCTTCATCTCCGGCATACGCATCTGCTGTATTTCCAGATAGGCGGCGATATGACCCAGTTCCTCCTGAAACGGTATCATTTTCTCTTCCCGCACTGAATCAAGATTATATCGGAGATATTTGGAAAATGCAAATACAAATTTCGCGGCGCTCCCGGAACCCGCTTTTATCATGGACAATAAAGAGTTCAGGGAAGCGAATAAAAAATTGGGATTCATCATGGCAACCGCAACTGCCCGCTGACCGGAATATCCTTCTTCCGCATGATGCAGCGTCTCATTCATCTGCCGTATCACAACCGCAAGGACTGCCGCTAAAAGAATAAACAGGTAACACATGATGCTAAGCTGCCAAAATGCGCCTTCCGTCTGGTAGAGATGGTTCGGGCGGACAAAGAAATGAATCACGCCGGCAATACTCAAAAAGGTATTTGCAACCGTTATCATTGCCAATTCCTTTCGTTTGTAACCCACCCAGCCGATCCATAGGGCTGCCGTATACGCAAGAAAACCGACACTGTAAACTGTTCCCAGCGTATCATATGTCACGGCAAATTCCAGTAATCCCATAAGTTGCAGAATAACCACAGTCACATAGAGCAACCCTGCACACAGCAATCCGATATCAATGGCAGTGGCAAGTTGTTTTTTCTGAGCATACCCCCGCAAAAACATCAGGTATGCCATCGGAATCACCATACGAAATACAATATGCAGCATCCAGAGCAGATATCCGTTTTGAAAGTAAACGGAAAGTAACGGACTGCCGCTGATACTCCAAAGCGCTATCACTGCCACCAAAATTATATAATAACGAAATCGTAAATCTAATGTTCTATGAATGCGTATCCCGACCGCCACACATAACAATCCGACCATAAAAACCAATAACATAACGGACAGAAGCAACCCCCAGCCGTTTTGTTTCCATTGTGCATATAATAATGCGCTACGGCTGCCGATTTGTATTGCAGGAAACAGACCGGAATATTTTCCGTACTCCGAGATCTGTGTAATGGTTAGCAATTCACCGGCATACTGCTGATCTATCGGCACAAAATTCCAGTTTGGCACCGGAGCATGCAAAAACGGTCTGTGTTCTTCTACTCCATACTGATAGATGACGGTATCTCCTATTTTTACCTGTACCTCGTTATAAACGGAGCGAAATGCAATCCCATAATCATTTCCGATATCATCCGGTAAAAAATGAGAAATGCTGATCGCTTCCCCTTTGGCTGCTTCTAAATGGCATGGCAAGTCCGTAGCCCGGTCATAAGCTTCGTCTGTCTGAATGATCCATGACTCATTCAGATCCATAGCATCGCCCATATCAGGGATCGTCTTCTGACCCCGGTAACATAATCCGCTGACCAATGCAAACAGGAAGGCGGTACCTATTACGATCGCCAGTATTTTATTTAATTGTGACCAACTCATGGTTTTCATATCTTATACTTCTTTCTGTTGTAGCATCGACGGCATCCGTATCATATTTCCATGATCAAATGATAATGCCGCATTGCCCAAGCCAAACCGTCTTCATGGATTGACTTTGTTACATATTCCACTGCATTCCGCACCACGGCAGCACTATCGCCCATCGCCACACTGTGAGCGGCATATTCCAGCATCGGCAGATCGTTGGTGCTGTCGCCAAAGGCATAACTGTTTTGATGTGGGATCTGAAAATAATCTAAAAGATATTGCATACCGGTCGCCTTGCTGTATCCTTTCGGCACAACTTCCCACATTCCATATGTTCCGACTGTTCCGCGGTCAATACAGTCAAAAGACTGTTCCAAGAAGTCTTGTAACGGCTTCATATCCCGATGAAGCGGATACCACGCGGTAAATTTGTCAAAATGAAACTCTTCATCCTCGACACCGATCATTTTTCTTCCGCTTTCCGAAAAATATGCAACCAAGTCCTCCAGCATAGGATTACTCTCTAATGAGATATCCACGGCATTCAGATCCGATGCTTCAAACAACGCGGATACATGGCTTGCCCGAAGCCATTTCACGGTCTCGCAGCAGAGTTCTTTTGAAAGAGTCTTATGAAATAATTCTTTCTCCTGATAATAAATATCGGTTCCACAACCACACACATAACCATCAAAACCCAGATCGCGTATCATTGGTTCCACGTTGAGATATACACGCCCTGTGTTGATAAACGTCAAATGTCCGTTTCGTTTTGCCTGCGTGATCGCCTTACGCGTACTGTCGGGAATCATACGTGTACCGTCTTCTGTCAGAATTGTGCCATCAATATCAAAAAATAAGATATTCGGTCCCATAACAAACTCCTTCATATCAATGTTCTTAGTATAGCACCGATTTCCAATTCTTTACAACTATTTCCTAAGAAATACAAAATCGGTCTTTGGCAGAAACCAACTTCTCCAAAGACCGATCGAGCATCCAAGTATGAAATTCATTATTCGTTTCTGATCGCCGCCAGCGGACTCAGTTTCGTTGCACGCTGTGCCGGGAAGAAACCTGCCAGCATTCCTATCACCGTCGAAAAAACGATTGCTACAAAAGCCAGCCAGACCGGGATGATTGAAATATTTGCATCTCCATATCCCATCAGATTCGGTAAAACCAAATTACAGATAAAAGATAACAAAAAACTGATCAATAATCCAATGACTCCGCCGATAAATCCGATAAAAGCCGCCTCTGTTAAGAACATTGCCCGAATATTTCCTAACGCACAGCCTAGGACTTTCATGACGCCGATTTCCTTTGTTCGCTCGTATATCGACATCATCATTGTATTGGCAATGCCGATCGCAGCCACAAACAGGGAAATCATGCCGATGCCTCCCAGCACTGCTTCAACGATCAGCATTTCCTGCTGTGCAGATTCAATCCATTCCATCTCACTATAGGTATCAAATCCCATCTCGGAAATGGCGGTGCGAACATCTTCCACATTGTCCATATCATCGACTGAAACCACTGCCTCTTCATAACAGAAATAGCGATACGGATTCCCGCTATGATCGGTCGGCTGACCGGGGATCGCCTGCCCACGATATGTATCCTGAAGCAGCTTCTTTAACGAATCGATATCGGTATAGATACCGTAAGAATATGAATTATAATCTTCAACCGTCCCTTCCACCAGACCGGCGATCGGAAATATATTCTTCCTTGCAGGCTGTTCTATCATATTACCTTCCGCATCGGTTATCCATTGCGACTCAAACTGAACAAACAGTGTCCGGTTGAGCAAGTCCACATCCGCCAATTCACCATCTTCATAATACGGATATTCATAGGTAGATGCGACATAAAAATCACTGATTACGCCATTTCCGATCAATAATTCCGGTTTACTTGTATTCGGTGCCGGATAAGTCGCTCCTTCCGCCAGAGGAATTCGTGATAAGTATTCTTGTGATACTCCGATGAGACGTTCACTTGCAGCATATTTTCCCTGTTCCAAAGTCACCCATGCCGTCAGCATTGGAGTCACTTCCGTCACATGATCGATCGCCATGAAATCTTCCATCGTCTGGTCGGTCATCTGCACACCGTTATCGGAGTAATAGTTATAATTATTGACAGTGATATCCAACATACTGCCTTGAGACTGTATTTCACCGAGCATTGCACTTTTAAGACCGATTCCCAAAGAAAGCATAACGACAATGGATGCCGTACCGATCATAACACCAAGCACTGTCAATATGGTTCGAACCTTACGTTTCCATAAGTTTCCCGCACTCATTGCAATGATGTCAGAAAATCTCATTCTACATTCTCCTTATCTGTCTGTTCCAACAACTCGTCGTCCATATCCTCTTCTAAGTCTTCTTCTTCCATAGCCTTCTTCTTCTTTTTCTTTTTTACTACCACAAGGATGATGACCACTGCAATTATCGCAATCACAACTAAAATACCCAGTACGATCAATAGTTTCTGCCACAACGGCATACCGATATTTACCATTTCATCATCCGGAACATAAAAATCCTCAAGCATTTCTTCCTGTACCAGTATGGTCACTTCATCTTCATATGTACATTCCTGACCGGCTGAATCTTCGTATGTAATGATCAGACTGACGATACCGTCATCCATAGTCGGCTGTATACCGGTGACCGTAACGTCCGCATAACCGGTTGCCCCTGCCGCAATATTTCCGACAAAGGTATCTTCACATTCAATGGAATCACCTTCTAAACGTACCTGTACATTGGTCAATACGCTTTTCCCCAGATTATTGATATTAAAGCTGACGCTTCCCTGATTATTTACGGTGATCATATCCGGCATCACCATGACTTCCGTAATCTTGATCCGTGCTTCCTGATAAACCGGTATGGAAATGTTTTCCGTGGATTCGAACGGATTTGCCTCTCCGTCTTCATAATTGGCTGTGAGCGTTAAAACATATGGCTTCGGCTCCAGACTTGCTAACGCCGTCATTTCCAAAGACAGGTCGGTCGTCTGACCGGCTCCCAGACTGGAGATGAATAAGGTACTTGAACCGGATGTCGGCAGAAACTCACCTTCTGCAGCGGCTAACGCAATTTTCATATTGGAAACTGCCGTCCGGCTGGAGGTATTCTTAATGTGCAGCGTCAGTGTAAACGGTTCTCCTGCCAGAACCTGTGCCGGATCGGTTTCAAATCCGGTTACAATGACCCGCGGTGTTGAGATCGGACCTTCTTCCTCTGTCGGCGGTTCCGTACTCGGCGGCTCCGTCGTAGCAGGCTCTCCTTCAAATTTTACATTTACCGTTTTGATCACACTGTATTCTACACCGTCTTTTATGTATTCAATATTAAATTCTACTGCCTGATAGCCGGTTGGCACATCGCTCCGAACCGTAAAATTATAATTCGCGCTTAACTCTTTGGTGGTCGCATCTCCCTGCACGACCATGTAAGCAGCATCATTGCTTTCAAACGGGAACTGTTCGGATACTACCGGAGAAATACTGAGGATCGCGCCCTCGCCTTTTACCTTTGCCACAAATCCTATGGTAGTTGATTCTCCATATTTTGCTGCCGGTGCATTCACGCCGGTCAATAAAACATCCGTATTTTTACTGTACTCTGTACTATTTGGTGCATCTTCCGAATGATCCGTATCGGTGCTGCCGGCTGCCGGTACATCTTCTGTCATTCGCACAGGCACGGACACGCTTGTCCATCCCAAGCTTCCACAAGCCAGCATAGCTGCCGTCATCAGGATTCCGATCTTCTTTGCTACATTCCATGTTTTCTTTTTCATATCTTACTCCTCCTCGCCCACAGCCACAGCCATGTTCATATTCCATTTATCCGTGTTGTCCTCAATTTTGATGATTTTTCCGTCTTTGATATGTATGATGCGATCCGCATAAGAAGCTAAATGGTTATCATGTGTGACCATGATCAGCGTTTTATGATGTTTATTGACTACATTCCTCATTAACCTCATCATCTCTTCCGAAGTAACGGAATCTAAATTGCCGGTCGGTTCATCTGCAAACACGATATCCGGATTTAAAACCAATGCCCTCGCCATCCCCACTCTTTGCTGTTGACCACCGGACATCTGATTTGGTCGATGCTTTTTATACTGCTCCAAACCTACCAGTTTGATCATCCGTTCCGCCCGTTTGAGCCGTTCTTTTTTTGGGATCCCGCGGAACGTCAGCGGTAATGCGACATTTTCAATCGCATTCATGGTACTCATTAAATTAAATGACTGAAAGATAAAACCAATATGCTCCCTTCGAAACGTCACCAGTTGTTTTTCATTCAGCTTCTCAATATGCTGTCCCCGGATCGCAATCTTCCCTTTTGTCGGATGTTCCAAGCCAGCTAACATATTCAGTAAGGTAGATTTACCGGAACCGGAAGTGCCGACGATAGCACAAAACTCACCTTCATACACCTGAAAGGAGATTCCGTTTAACGCCCGTACTTTATTAGTACCGATTTTATAAATCTTATACAAGTTATCTACCTGAACTACTACGTTTCTTTCGTCCAATCTCCTACCTCCTTTTCATAAGATACTTTGAGACATATAACAACAGACTTTCCATCTATCTTATGAGATTCTATATCTTGTAGTATAACACAACTGTCAGATACAAAATGTTGTAAATCCATAAGAAATTCTTAAGAAATTCTTACAACCATTGATGATATTTTGACTCTTCATCTAAAAATACAATTCCGATAATACCGGTACCGGTATGCGCACCGATCGCACAGCCGACATAATTTTCTAAAAATTCCGTCGTTCCATAACGTTCCCGGATCATGGATTCCACCTGTTTCATGGTTTCAAAATCATCTCCGTGGCAAATTCCAACCAACTGTCCGGCTGGATTTGCGCACCATTCTCCGACCAGTTCTACCATTCTTTTCAGAGATTTATTCCGTCCGCGTACTTTTTCGATCGCTTGTAAAGAACCGTTTTCGTCCATATGAATAATCGGTTTGATATCCAGCACACCACCTACTACCATACTGGTTCTACTCAAGCGACCGCCTCTATACAGGTATTCCAGTGTTTCCACCGTAATGATATGCTTAATATGTTCCCTATGATATTCTAGCGCTTCGATCACCGTTTCTTTATCTGCCCCATGCTCCTGCATGCGTAACGCATAATAAACCAACAGTCCAAAACCTAATGAGGCGCATTTCGAATCTACGATCGTTAAATCCCAATCCGGAAACTCTTCCAATAATTCTTCTTTTGCCATCCTCGCCGCATTATACGTAGCTGCCAGCCCCGTGGAAAAACACACATACACCACCGTCTCATTTTTCTCTGCATATGGACGGAAGTGTTCTTTAAACATATGCGCATTGATATGATAGGTTGAGATTTCCGCATGGTCTCTCTGCATGCGATAAAAATCCTCCGGAAACACCGTCTCACCGTCAAAATAATCCGTTCCTTCTATTACGACCGGAGTCGGAATCACATGTAGATGATAACGGTCAATGATCTCTTTCGGCATATCGGTAGCGGAATCGGTAATAATGGTATACTTCATACTATCCCTTTCTTTCTGAGCTATTGTTCATTGCTCTGTTTTTCTTCTATCTGCTCTAAATCCTGCATCCATAAGGTGACGCAAGCATCGCTCGGCATTCGCCAATCTCCCCTAGGAGATAACGCAACCGTACCCACTTTCGGTCCGTCCGGCACGCAGGAACGCTTAAACTGCTGACTAAAAAATCTCCGATAAAATGTCCGCAGCCACTTCAGAATGGTTTCGTTTTTGTATGTTGAAGCAAATGCGGTCGTTGCGATACGATAAATCTTCGACGGGGCAAATCCAAATCGCATCATGTAATACAGAAAAAAGTCATGCAATTCATATGGACCTACCACGTCCTCGGTTTTTTGTACAATCTCTCCGTCTTCCGGTGGAAGTAACTCCGGACTGACCGGTGTTTCCAACACATCATATAAGATATGTTTTAAACACTCCGTATCCGTACTGTCTGCCACATAGCGTACCAGATGTCTTACCAGCGTTTTCGGAATAGACACGTTCACTGCATACATAGACATGTGATCTCCGTTGTAGGTAGCCCAGCCGAGAGCCATTTCCGAGAGATCTCCGGTTCCGATCACCAAGCCGGACGTCTGATTTGCGATATCCATCAAAATCTGTGTCCGTTCTCTTGCCTGACTGTTTTCATAAGTGAGGTCATGCGTTTGTTTATCATGTCCGATATCCAGAAAATGCTGATCTACCGCCGGCACAATACTGATTTCCTGAAGGTTAATACCCAACGCGTCCGCCATATTCAAAGCATTCTGATACGTACGGTCTGTCGTTCCATAGCCCGGCATCGTAATCCCCAATATGTTCTTTCGGTCGTATCCTGCCAGATCAAATGCCCTTGCCGTGACCAACAACGCTAAAGTCGAATCTAATCCGCCGGACAACCCTAAAACGGCGGTTTTCGCATTGACATGAATCAACCGTTTTTTCAATCCCATTGCCTGCAAAGTGAAAATCTCTTCACACCGTTCGACACGCATTGTCTCGTCCAACGGTATGAACGGCGTCCGGGAGATATACCGTGTCAGAACGGTCGGCTCGACCGGCAATTCAAATTCCTGTATCTGATATCCGTCATATGCACCCGCTTCATAGGTATTCATCCTCCGCCGTTCCTCAGACAGCTTTTTAACATCAATTTCCGTGATCACCATACTATTTGTAAAGCGCTTTCCTTCCGCGAGCAAAGTACCGTTTTCACTGATGATATTATGCGCGCTGAATACCACATCTGTCGTCGATTCTCCCTCTCCCGCATCCGCATAAATATAAGCGCTAACGGTTCGTGCCGATTGCAATACCACCAATTGCCTGCGATAATTTTCTTTTGCGGTCACCTCTACACTTGCAGACAGATTACAAATGACCGTGGCGCCTGCCTGTGCATGCTTTGCCGATGGCGGATTTGGCACCCAGAGATCCTCGCAGATCTCACAACCGATCGTAAACTCCGGCATCTGCCTGCATCGAAACAACTGCCGGGTTCCAAAAGGCACTTGAAACCGGTCAAAGGGAATCATGCGGACTTCCTGATTACCCTTGGTAAAATGCCGCACTTCATAAAATTCCGAATAGTTCGGCATATATGTTTTCGGAATCATGCCGAGCAGTTTTCCCTGTTGCATACATGCAGCCACATTATATAACTTGCAGTCCACGCTGACCGGCAGTCCAATCACCAGAAACATGGAACATTCTTTCGTCTGTTCCAGCAACCACAATAAGCTATTTTTGGCTCCTTGCAACAGCGTCTCCTGCAAAAACAGATCGCCGCAAGTATATCCGGTCAAGCATAACTCCGGAAACACCAACAGCTTTACATTCTGCTCTTCTGCTTTTCGTACTGCTTTTAAAATCTGTTCTCTATTATATACGCAATCTGCCACCCGAATGGTCGGTGTTACTGCCGCTACTTTGATATAGCCGTCTTTCATTCTTTTCCTCACTTCCGCTTTTCAGTTCATCCAGTCCGTTTTCGTTCTATCATATATCTTCTCATATTCTTTTATTTTAATACAAAAAAGCCGTATCTGCAACCAACACATACGGCTTTCTTAGATATCGCCATGAAACGATCCTGTATGGCAAACACCCATTCATGACAAACGATACGCTATGCAATTACATCACTCATGGAATATAAACCTGCCGGTTTTCCCGCTAAAAACTTTGCAGCTTCTACCGCTCCTTTCGCGAAGACTGCTTTGCTGTAAGCCGTATGCTTAATTTCAATCACTTCATCCGTACCGGCAAACAGCACTTCATGCTCCCCGACGATCGTACCGCCGCGGACAGCCGAGATACCCAGTTCCTTTTTTCCTCTTTTTTCTCTTCGCCGGCTTCTGTCATAAATATATTCATACTGATGATCCATGACTTCATTCATAGAATCCGCCAATGCGATCGCCGTTCCGGAAGGAGCATCCAGTTTCAGGTTATGATGCTTTTCTACGATTTCCACGTCATATCCTGCCGGTCCAAATACCAAAACCGCCTGCTGTAATAATTTCATGATCGTATTGATTCCGAGCGACATATTTGCCGATTTTAAAACGGCGACCTTATCTGAGGCTTCTTCCACATGTCTTAACTGTTCCTCTGTCAGACCCGTCGTACACAAAACTACCGGTATCTGTTTGAAAACCGCATAGTCTAATAGTGCATCCACCGCCTTGGCAGTTGAAAAATCAATGATGACATCCGCCGGTATCTGACACTCTCTGATATCTGTAAATACCGGATACGGATTCTGAATATTATCTAGAACATCAATTCCCGCGATCACCTCTATCTGTGGATCTTCCGCTGTGATTTTGCTGATGACCTGCCCCATTTTTCCGTTGCAACCGTTCATGATTACCTTTACCATGTTATATCCTCCTACAAAATGCCGTACTCTTGCATTGCCTTCTTCAAACGTTCCACATTCTGCGGCTCCATATCGGTCAACGGCATTCTTAACGTTCCTCCGCAAAGCCCCATCAGAGCCACCGCTTTCTTGACCGGAATCGGGTTTACTTCACAGAACAACGCATTGCACAGGTTGATTGCCTTAAGCTGTAGTTCCAAAGCTCCGGAAACATCTCCTGCGAGAAATTTTTTCACTAACAAATGCGTATCCCTTGGAATCACATTGGACGTAACCGATATCACGCCTTTACCGCCTAATGACAGAATCGGCACGATCTGGTCATCATTTCCCGAATACAGGTCCAGACATCCGTTCGCAAGGCTCATTAATTTTGCAACCTGAGAAATATTACCGCTTGCTTCTTTGATCGCTACAATGTTTTCGACATTCTTTGCCAATGCGACTGCTGTCTCCGGCTGAATATTGCAACCCGTGCGGCTTGGCACATTATACATGATAATCGGAAGGCGGACTGACTTGGCGATCGCCGTATAATGTGCGATCAATCCGTTTTGAGTCGCCTTATTGTAATACGGTGTGACTATGAGCAGGGCATCCGCGCCATATGCTTGGGCTTCCGTGGATAAATAAATGGCTGTTTCCGTGCAGTTGGAACCTGTACCCGCAATCACCGGAACCCGTCCGTTGACATATTCGACACATTTCCGAATACATTCCAAATGTTCTTCATGGGTAAGCGTAGACGACTCTCCCGTTGTACCGCATATGATAATGGCATCCGTTTCATTTTGGATCTGAAATTCTACCAGTTCTTTTAACTTAGGAAAGTCAACCGTTCCGTCCTCCAAAAACGGAGTGACCAATGCAACACCTGCTCCTTCAAAAATAGACATGTTATCATTCCTCCTCGTAACGTTGCGATAAGTAGCGGTGAATGGAAAAGGTCGGCTTGGAAAAGCCGACCTGAATATTCTAACATATGTAATATCCCAGTAGCCCTCCATCTTACGATGACAGTCATACAGTTATTCACTGTATGCCCAGAAACTTATCCGTTAGGTGATAAGCTCTTCGGCAATCCTTCCTTTCCGCTTTCTTCAACCGTTCCTGAACCACGTCCAAAAGCGTACTCTTAATTCTTGCACCTCTACTTACATGATTAGTTTTGTTTATCGTACCACTACTGGTAAACGGTGTCAATAAAAATCGAGACCGATCTGTGAATCATCACTTTACCGCTTCTATACGGGTGACCGTATCTGCGATATTTAAAATGGCATCCGGCAATATCCGTCCGGTCAGTACCACTTCCATTTCAATATTCTTAGTCAGTTCCAACAAATCCATGATCTGTCCAACATCTACGATGCCACTGTCAACCAAACCGAGACTTTCGTCCAGTATCAAAATATCGCATTCGTTGGTCTGGATGACTTTCCTCGCATAATGGAATCCGTTCATGATATTTGCCTGCTGATCCTGCTTTTCTTCCGGATTTAGTTCTTCGTAGCACTTTCCGGTTCTCTCAAAACTTAATAGTTTGATCTCCGGCTCTAATCTGGACAGAAGATTGTAATCACCCGTGTCGCTCCCCTTCATAAACTGAACAACGATTACCTCTTTGCCGGAGCCGGCGCGCTTTACGCCATAACCGATCGCCGCCGACGTTTTTCCGATCCCAGAGCCGCAAATTACCTGTATCTTACTCATATATTCTCCTCCGAACCTTCACATTTCAATGATCGAAATGGAAGAATTGCACTCCCGATACGAATGCTATGTGCTACATTCTATCATAAGCCCGAAAAAAAATCCACTTTTTTATATTGAAAGACGGATTACTCCAAACATTCCATCTTACTTACAGAGACTTCATATGCCGTTTTGCTGACCACTTTATCATTCCCTATTTTTTTCTGATACTCACGGCTTTGAATCCTGCCCCACACAGCTACATGCTCGCCGACCGGCATTTTACCTGCAAAACGCGCATTTCTTCCCCAGCAGATACATGGAATATAATCGGACTTTCCATACGCCCGATTCACCGCCAACAGGACATCCGCGATTTCTCGTCCCAGAGGCGTCATGCGGTATACCGGTTGTTTGCAGATGTATCCATCCAAATAAATATGATTCGGTTTACTTATGTACTCGTCATCATCAATAAATTCAATCTCCCGTACAAACAAAGAGAGAATCAGCCGGTTTTTCGTCTCTTCATGTTTATTATAGGAACGGAACTGCCCTTTTGCTTCCACTTTTCTGCCGATGCAGTCCTCATCCACGTCAATGATTCTGTCTGAAACCATAAGCGGAATCGTATCATAGGTATCGCTCAAACGGCTTACCAGCACATCCACCATATAGAATCCTTCTCCAAACACCTCATGGCTAAACGTAAATCCTGAGATAATCTCTCCTGCCACTACTGCCTGATTGTTACTTAATAATTTCTCTGTCATACTTTTTCTCCTTCCTTTACATGACTTTCTCCCAAAGTTCTGTAAATCAATTCGTATCGTGTACTATAATATTTATTCAAATTTCGAAAAAAGTATACCCCTAACTGCAAGACAAATGTCGCCATCGTCCTTTGAATAAACCTAAAAAACGACTTCTTTACAAAACATGTCGAAATCCCTTTAAAACAGCAAACCGCTACATCCTCTGCATAATGTAGGGGAATGCAACGGTCTTTTCACATTATTTTTTTGATTATTACTTTTTTATTCGTTTGGTTGTCTTTTTCTTTGCCTTGATTCCGGAAAGGATCTCTTTTAATTTCAAAGCTTTTTCAATACTTCCCTCGATCTTTAACTGCTGCAGCGTAAACGCCGCTACCGGATCCAGCTTTCCGGATGCGATTTTTTCTAAGGTCTCTGCCTTACAAATAAAGACGGCGTCCCGATCTTTGTAATCATACGGTTCCACATGCAGTTCTCCGTCTTTTACTTCTACATAAAAGACACCTTCTCCTTCGCCCGTAATATGAAACTGAAATGCCAGATGTTCTTTTATATCACTCACATCCGCATCCTGAATCAGTGATTTTATGTTCTCAAAACATTCCTGATACGTCATACCGTTCCCGCCTTTTTTGGTTTTGACTCTATGTTTGCCTGTTTTGCCGCTTCAAATTCTTCCAAAATCGTCTCATCCGGCGCTTTTGTCAACAGGCTGACAACAATGTTAAAGATCAGAGATACTAAAAACGCCGGCAGAAGTTCGTATATCTTCCAAACGCCGCCCAGTGGACTGAGCAAAAATTTCCATACGAATACGGTCACTCCGCCACTGATCATACCAGCTAATGCCCCATAACGATTACTGCGTTTCCAAAACAATGCGCATAAGGTCACTGCTCCGAACGCGCCTCCAAAACCAGCCCAAGCAAAAGAAACAATACCAAATACACTGGAATCCGGATTCTTTGCCAAAAAGACGCCGATCAAACTAATGATCACGATAGTAATTCTCGCAACCAACAAACCGGTTTTTTCAGACATTTTCACATGCAGGAAATCCTGCACGATATTCTGAGATACACTGGACGCTGCCGCGAGCATCTGGCTGTCTGCCGTAGACATTGTTGCTGCCAAAATACCTGCCAAAATCAAACCGGCAATAATCGCAGGAAAAATACCATGCTGACTGATCAGTCCGGCGATTCGCACAATCACCGTTTCACTCGCTACGCCTTCCAACAGTTCCAATTCACCGGCTTTGGTCATACCCAAACCGACGATACCGATAAAGACTGCCACCGACATCGCAATGACTACCCAAACCGAAGCAATCCTGCGGGACAGCACCAGCTTCTTTTCGTTTTCAATCGCCATAAAACGCAACAAAATGTGTGGCATTCCGAAATATCCTAATCCCCATGCCAACATGGAAATCGATGTCAAAACACCATACGGTTCCGCCATACCGGTTTCCGGATTATAAGTGGCATTCATGGAAAGATAACCGGATAAGGAACGGGCATTGTCCATGACTGCTTCCAAACCGCCGGCTTTTGATACGCCAAAGCATACCACTACGATCAAAGCGATGGTCATCACGCAACTCTGAATCAGATCCGTAGTCGAAACCGCGCGAAATCCTCCCATGATCGTATAGCCTACAATCACCAATGCCGATACCAGCATGGCAGTCATGTAATCTACGCCGAATAAACTGTTAAATAATTTCCCGCAGGCGGCAAACCCGGAAGCGGTATATGGAATAAAGAATACAATGATCACCAATGCCGCAATAAAATTCAGCAGGTTTTTGTCGTCATGATAACGCTTTGAATAAAATTCCGGCACGGTAAAGGCATGAATATTCGCCGAATAGCGTCGGATTTTTCTTGCAACAAAGAACCAGTTCAACCATGTTCCAATCCCCAAGCCGATCGCCGTCCAGCCCGGATCGCAGATTCCGGTCAGGTATGCCAATCCCGGTAATCCCATGAGGAGCCAGCTTGACATATCACTGGCTTCGGCACTCATTGCCGTTACCAGAGGTCCCATCTTACGACCACCTAAATAAAAATCTTCACTGTTACTGTTTTTCTTACTGAATATAAATCCGATCGCAAGCATTGCCAACAGATAGATCACTATGGTCGCAATGATGCAAAAATTAATCGTATTCATGTATCTTCTCTCCTCGTTCCTTCTTTTGATGTCATATTTTACCACGAACACGGACGAAAGTAAAGCGGGACTCACGCAATACACGGTCCCGCTTTGGTCATCTTTATCTTTTTTATTTATTAGCGGCTATTTCCACAACGGATTTTGCTAATCCGGCAATGCCTTGGATTTCCGATGGAATGATAATCTTGGTAGCCTGACCGTCTGCCGCTTTCGCAAATGCTTCCAAACTCTTGATCTGAATGACGGCATCCGTCGGAGCCGCCTCATTGAGGTATTGTAAACCTGCTGCATTTGCTTTTTGGATCGCTTCGATCGCTTCCGCCTGACCTTCCGCTTCCCGGATCGTAGCTTCTTTCTTTGCTTCTGCACGCAGGATCGCCGCCTGCTTATCTGCTTCAGCCTGAAGGATCAAGGATTCTTTCTGACCTTCTGCACGCAGGATCGCAGATTTCTTTTCACCTTCTGCGATCAGGATTTGTTCCCGACGTTCCCGTTCCGCTTTCATCTGTTTTTCCATGGCGTCCTGAATGGCTGCCGGAGGAATGATGTTTTTTAACTCTACACGATTGACTTTGATTCCCCACGGATCTGTCGCTTCATCCAATGTTGCCCGCATTTTAACATTGATTGTTTCTCTGGATGTCAGCGTCTGATCCAGTTCTAAGTCGCCGATAATATTTCGCAATGTTGTAGCCGTAAGATTTTCGATCGCCATGATCGGATTTTCCACTCCATAACAAAACAATTTCGGATCCGTAATTTGGAAAAACACAACCGTATCGATCCGCATAGTAACATTATCCTTGGTAATGACCGGCTGTGGTGCAAAATCCACGACCTGTTCCTTTAACGTCACTCTCCTTGCCACCTTATCGATCAAAGGCCATTTCATATGGAATCCTACAGACCAAGTAGCTTGGTATGTTCCTAAACGCTCTACTACATACGCATTTGCCTGTGGTACGATCTTAATACAGGCTATGGCTACCAAAACCAAAATCAAGATTGCCAAACATCCCAATCCGACAATTCCGCCCAACATTCCCGTCCCTCTTGAGACATACGTTGCAATTCCTATCATTTTCTAATACCTCCATTTCTAAAACTGAGCTTGATACGGTCATACCGCAAATGTTTCATCTTTTTATAACGGTTCCACCATACACTTAACGCCTTGGATCTCTCGAATCACTACTGTACTGTCTTTATCGATCACTTGGTCGTGATTGCATGCTCTTGCCGTCCACTCTACATCCCCAATCTTAATTTTACCGGTAGCGGCAGCATTATCAATCGTTTCGATCACTACGGAAGTCTGACCGATCAATCCCTCGACATTTGTTTTGACGATTTTATTGTCCAAATGCCGTTTCGCAAAACTTCTGGTGGTCGCCAGCAGCGCTGCGGAAACCACAATAAAAATCACTACCTGAAGCCACAACGGACCGCCCGCTAAAGCTGTCAATGCCGATGCCAGCGCACCCGCTGCAAACCAAACACTTGTCAGCCCCAAGCTGAAGAGTTCGATGATCACAAATAGAATAACCAAAGCCAGCCAGATCAATACCCACACGCCTGATGATACCACAGGGACCGTTCCGGTTAAATCAATGCTCATCATATCCATGCACATGCTCCTTTCCATATTGTCAACTGCTAATTTTTCTTAAATTCTTCTAATTCCAAGCCCTCATTATTTTCCAAGACAAGACGGATCGACCATTCATTGGCAAATAAGAGCAACGGATTATCTTTCATATCTTTTACTTTTTTACAATCATTCACCCGTTTCAATCGATTCAAATCCACTGCCGGATTTTTGACCCATCGAATATAATTATACGGCAAAGGCTCCAATCGCACTTCACAATTATATTCACTTTCCAAGCGATATTTTAACACATCAAACTGCAAAACGCCAACTACTCCGACAATAATTTCCGACAAATCCAACGTATAGTCCTTAAATATCTGAATGGCGCCCTCTTGGGCGAGTTGTGTTACGCCTTTTATAAACTGTTTCCGTTTCATGGAATCTAAGGATACTAACCGACAAAAATGTTCCGGAGCAAATGTCGGGATCCCCTCATATGTGAATTTCTGCCCGATCGCACACAAAGTATCTCCTATGGAAAAAAGCCCGGGATCAAAAATACCGATGACATCGCCCGCATACGCCTCGTCAATAACTTTACGATCCTGTGCCATAATCTGCTGCGGTTGAGACAATCGCATTTTCCTTCCGCTTTGCACATGATACACTTCTTTGTCCGCCTCAAATTTACCGGAACAGATACGCATAAATGCAATCCGGTCATGATGGGCTTTATTCATATTTGCCTGTATTTTGAAAATAAAGCCGGAAAAGGATGCAGACACCGGCTGGATCGGACCTTCACTTGAATTTCTTGGAAGCGGCGGCAGCGTCATGTTTAAGAAATTCTCGAGAAACGTCTGTACGCCAAAGGTCGTCAGCGCCGAACCAAAAAAGACCGGCGATAATTCTCCCCGATTTACCAGTTCCTGATCAAATGCATCACTGGCGCCATCTAATAATTCGATTTCTTCCGTCAATTGCAGATATAATTCCTCTCCGATCTCTTCCTTTAATCGGGGATCCGATAACTCGTAATCCGTCTCCGCCGCCGATTTCGAACCTCCAACCGAAACAGCCTGAAACATGGACACTTGTTTCTTGTCTCTATTATATACGCCTTTAAAACGCTTTCCTGCGCCGATCGGCCAGTTGATCGGACAGGTACGTATCCCTAACACCGTTTCAATTTCATCTAATAGTTCAAACGAATCTTTAGCTTCCAGATCCATCTTATTAATAAATGTAAAAATGGGAATATGCCGCATGACACAGACTTTAAAAAGCTTTATGGTCTGCGCTTCCACGCCTTTTGAAGCATCGATCACCATGACCGCCGAGTCGGCAGCCATCAGCGTACGATAGGTATCCTCTGAAAAATCCTGATGCCCGGGAGTATCCAGAATATTGATGCAGTAACCGTCATAATCAAATTGTAACACGGAAGAAGTAACGGAGATACCTCTTTCCTTTTCAATACCCATCCAGTCCGAAACGGCATATTTTGCATTGGCTTTTCCTTTTACGGAACCGGCAGTATTGATTGCTCCTCCATACAACAACAGTTTTTCCGTCAACGTCGTTTTTCCCGCATCCGGATGCGAAATAATTGCAAATGTTCGTCTGCGTTCGATTTCCCTTTGATAATCCTCTGCCATAACAGCCTCCTAGTACATTCAGTCTCATATTGCTCTACTATAGCACAGCTATCTCAGCATTTCCACTGTTTTATGTCATGCGGAAATCAGGAACTTCTTGCAGTAATCGCTCGCCGGTATCGGTTTTGAAAAATAATATCCCTGAATATCACTGCAACGGTGCTGGCGTAAGAAATGATACTGTTCATCATTTTCGACTCCTTCCGCCGTTACGCTCATACCCAATGATAAAGCCAGATCAATGACGCCAACCACCATCTTATTTCCTCGTTCGTCTCCAATGCTATCGATAAAACTCTTATCCATTTTTAAGATATCCACAGGAATGACTTTCAATGTCAACATCGACGAATATCCCGTTCCGAAATCATCTATCAGCACCTTGATCCCCAAATCATGTAAACGGTCGACTGCCTCCCGCAGCACATCTTCATTGTCAAACATGGCGCTTTCCGTAAATTCCAATCCGATATATTCAGCCGGCAGTCCGGTCTCTTTCAAAATATTTTCATATGCGCTGACAAAATTCTGCTCTGCTAACTGTACTCTTGAAAGATTGACAGAAACCGGCACAATCTTTTTCCCTTCCTGCAGCCATGTGTTCTGACGCAGACACACTTCACGGAACATATAACGATCCAATTCCGCAATCATACCGTTATTTTCCAAGACCGGAATGAATCGGCTTGGCGGAATAATGGTCCCGTCCGGACGCACCCAGCGTACCAAGGCTTCCGCTCCCGATATGATGCCGGTCTCCACGTCAATCTTTGCCTGATAATAGACTACAAACTCATGATTCTTCATTGCGGACGGGAAATAATCTTCTACATATTTCTCCCAAACCAAACGTTCTTCCATACTGGAATCATAAAACACATAAAACTGAGTACCGGCATTTTTAGCTCCTGCAAAAGCCATCATCGCACGGTTAAATGCCGTTGAAAATGATTCTTGGGAATCTTCCAATTCATAGACTCCCACACGTAAGTTCAAATTATACCTGTTGTTTGCAGTTTCCTGAAGTTCTCTACGATACTTCTGCATACGTTGCTCTAATTCTTCCCGATCCTGATATGTCAATAACACGACAAATCGGTCCGCCATTCGATGCGAACAACACTCATGCGACCGAAACAACTTATGCCAAATCCGTTCCATGTTCTGGATGATCCGGTCGCCTTCGTCATATCCATATAAGTCATTGATCATTTTAAACCGACTTAAATCCAAAGAAAGCAGAGCAAAATTCACAGAAGGGTTATTTGGAACAATCTCCGAAAAAACCTGCTGAAATTTTGCAAACGTATGACCACCGGTGATCGGATCTACATATGCCAATGTCATCAGTTCTTCCTGCCGCTTTTTCTGCTGTTGGACAATAAAACGAATCAGCAGCAGGAAAACCGCAAGCAAAATCACGATCAAAATGATGGTATTCCATATGATCCGCTTCAACTGATGTTCCATGATGCTGACCGGTACTACCGTCAGCAAATACCAATCATTAATCCCGACTGGCATACAATACATATATTTATCCACTTTATTGCGAAAAATCAGGCTGCCACTCTCATGATGTTCCATGTAATGATGCAGTTGCTCCACGCTTCTGGTGTTACTTGGATCCGCATTTTCCATAGACAGATAAACATTTGTCATATTCTGGAAAGAGGTCTTTTGTTCGGAATCGACTACTACGTCTCCCGTATTCGTTACCATATAAGAATAGCCTTCTCCGTTAAACGACTTCACTTCAATGGTAGACCGGAAATCTTCCGTCCGATATGCTGCGATCAGGATCGCTTGGATGTTACCGTCTTGACCCATGATCGGCGTACTATATAAATTCACATATGTATCAGCCGATTCATTCGTTGCCACCCTACCGGTAATCGTTGTCTCTCCTTCCATGCTGTCAGCATAAAACTGCTGCCGTTCCGAATGGTAAACTTGACCGCTGGTAATATAAGTGGTACCGTCCGGTAAAACGATTCCCATACTGACAAATCCGTTATTTTCGGCAACGGGTAACAGGACTTCCTGTACTTCCGCCGCAATATCAGCCTCACCGGCATCAAAATCAATATCCAGTACGGCAGCCAAATCCTCGAGCAGATTCATCTTGCCATAGACTTCCGTCTGTAGGGAAATAGCACCCTGATTAGAGACTTCTTCAAGGGATGAGAGGACTTCTTTACTGAATCCATTATTTAAATTCTGCATATAGAATACTAAAGAAAGCACCAAAACAACAGCCAAACCTAAAATTGGTCGCCATAGTTGTGTATATGTATTCCGTCTCATTTTTTCACCCCATTCCAGATCCGGCGCCGAATGCTTTACAAAAAATACCACTTTTACTCCTATTAGATATTGTATCTTTTCCTTACCTTTTTTTCAATATCTTTTTATATTACAAATCGGCTGTTTTTCACCGCAAACCGCCATAGGCGGAGCAGATCAAAACAGCCGACCACATTCATTTATTCAGTTTGATCCTGCGCATCCTTTATTCCATGCTCAAACCTTCCATTTTTTCTTTAATGGAATTACTGATCTGGGATACATCGGTAGAGGACGCGGCTATCTCTTCCGCCGCCGCTGCCAGATTATTGGTACGTTCACAGACATCTTCCACAACTTTCAACAGATTGGATGCTTTTGTATTAATCTCCGAAAGTGCTTTTTCGATCTTTCTTTGGCTATTATTACTGCTCTCAGCCGTCCGCTTTGAGCTTCCTGCCAGATTATTGATCTCACTGGCAACCACAGCAAAGCCTCTGCCTGCTTCCCCCGCTCTCGCAGCTTCAATAGAAGCATTCAGCGCCAGCAGGTTTGTTTTGCCCGCAATGGAAACGACTTGATTATTGTTGCTTTGCAGCTCGCTCAGGAGACCGTCTATCTCTTTTAAGGAAGTCTCAAGGTTATAACAGAAGTCCGTGACTTCCTGAACCTTCATCGAGATTCCGCTGCTTTCTTCTGAGTTGGCGTTGTTACCTTCCTCCATCTGTTCGATCGCCGTGTTAAGCTGTTCAAAGTCACAGTCGATTTCTTTTACCATATCGATAATATTTTTCTTCTGATGTTCAATATCATCGACCAACTGAGAAATCTTCTGCTTTTCTTCCTCTGCTAAATCTTTGATATAATGGATACAGTTCGTTTTATTATTGATGCCGTTAAAGATTGCCATCGCCATTTCCTCACAGTTCTCATATCCGCAACAAGAACAATCGATATGGCGCTGTTCCTCGGTCAGCTTCTTCATATCTTTGAAAATGGCATCCAGTTCTACCCGATTCGGTTTTCTATGTATGCAGCTTGCAGAGCGATCCGTATACTTTCTCAAAAAGTCATTCAAATCTAATTTTTCAAACTGTTTATTGAAATACTTGAGACGTTCTTCCGGTTTTAAGTCTCTCGCCCACGCATCTTTCTTATTTTCACATTTTGATGCTTCTCGAATACGCAATACTTCATAATAGGTATCCTCTGTCTTGCCCTTTTCCGGCTCTGTTCCGGTGCCGTACAGACAACCGCTTCCACAGTTCAACGCATCCACAAATAAATACGGCGTGGTTCCTTTGACTATCCGGTCTTTATTGTTTTCCAAGTAATGATACATGTGCTTTTCGCCTTCCATCTGACGTACCAAAGCACTTTCTCCACAAAACCAATATACATTTTCTTTCAATCCACCCGGCATCGGGTAAACCGAACCCAAACCGTATGCAATCTCATCACTGCATGCCGGTCCGGATATATTATGAGATCTGACATATTTCATCAGATGATCAAACGTTACATTGTAAGATACATATCCGTGATTGTTCGGATCATCGATTTCCATTTTTTTCGCAATACATGGGCTGATAAATGCCAATTTATCCTGAATACCCATATACTTCTTCACATAAATCGCACCGCACATCAATGGACTTTGTACCGGAAACAGCTTCGGGATCAGCTCCGGCAGATACCGTTCAATGTATCCCACAACAGCCGGACACGGCTGTGAAATACCGCCTAAAAAATTGTACTTGGTAATATAATTTAAATATCCCCAAGTCGTGATATCCGCGCCGAACGAAATGCTGATGATCCGGTTGACGCCTAACTGTTTTAAGCCACCTAAAACCGTTTCATATTCATGTGGATAATTAGCTTTAAATGCCGGCGCAACTAAAAGCGTAATACGTTCGCCTTTTGCCAAGTCTTCAAAAAAGCGTTCTGTATCATCACAGAATTCTCTGGCATTATGTTTACAGGCATCGAAACATGCCCCACATGCAATACACTTATCGCCGTCTACTTCGATTCGATTCTTACCGTCTTTTTCACTTTGGACATTCGCACCCAAACAACTACATGCACTAATACATTTGTTACAACCCACGCAGTTATCATTCGTGAATACTAATGACATCCGAATACCCCCTTGCCTCATGCAAAAATAATCTCATATTCTATCCGATAACACAAGGATAAAATACGAGATTATTATATCACGTTTATATACAAATGTATAGTTTAATTTTTCTATCGGTTGCAATGTCCTCCGCAATGCTCACAATCGCAGCCGCATTGCAAAGATTTTCCTTTTTTCTTACTGATGATCATGCTTCGTATGCTCAGGACCACGGCTCCGAGAAGTACGGCTCCCACCAAGATGCTTCCCACTAATCCATTTGCAAACAGTTCTGCCATGTTAACTCCTCCTTTCTGATCTGCTATATCATCAAACTCCAGTCGCTTTTTTCAGTTTCATATCAAATGTCCTGTTTTCCTTATACGGACGTATCAATAAATAGAGGAACCCTATGACGAGCAGGAATGCAACTACGGTTCCGATCCCAAACGTGCCGGTGCTAAATAAAGTACCGAGCTGATAAATACACAGAGAGACCACATATGCTAACAAGGTCTGATAACCGATGGCGATCCAGAACCACTTTGCATTATTCATTTCTCTTTTGATGGCTCCCATAGCGGCAAAGCATGGCGCACACAATAAGTTAAATACCAAGAACGAATATCCGGCTACTGCGGTCATGCTCCCCGCTAACTGCCCCCAGATTTCCGCACCGTCCTCTGCTACTTCGGCAAAGCCAAACAAAACACCAAACGTTCCAACCACATTTTCCTTTGCGATCAAACCGCTTACTGCCGCTACAGCCATTTTCCAGTCTCCCCATCCAAGAGGGATAAAAACCGGTGCAATGACATTTCCGATCGCCGCCAGAATACTGCTATCCAACTGTTCTGCCTCCAGCATTGAAAACGTACCGTCTACCCAGCCAAAGCTCATCAGGAACCATAGTACAATGGTAGATAACAGGATGATGGTACCTGCCTTCTTAATAAAGGACCATGCACGTTCCCACATACTCCGCAATACATTTCCGACTGTCGGCCAATGGTATGCCGGCATCTCCATCACAAACGGAGCCGGTTCTCCTGCAAATACCTTGGTCTTTTTCAAAATGATCCCCGAACAAATAACCGCTGCAATACCAACTACATATGCTGAGTACGATACCCACCAAGCGTTATCAAAGATAGCGCCTGCGATCAATGCGATGATCGGCAGCTTCGCGCCGCAAGGGATGAAAGTTGTAGTCATGATCGTCATTTTCCGGTCTCTGTCATTTTCGATCGTTCTGGAAGCCATGATGCCCGGAACTCCGCAGCCGCTTCCGATCAGCATCGGAATAAAGGATTTACCCGATAATCCGAATTTACGGAAAATACGATCCATAATGAACGCAACCCGTGCCATATAGCCACAGGATTCCAAAAATGCCAAGAAAATAAACAGCACTAACATCTGAGGAACAAATCCCAAGACGGCACCTACACCGGCTACAATACCATCTAAGATCAGACCTTGCAGCCAATCCACACAATTAACCGCCGTCAAGAAATTTTCGAGCAAAACCGGGATTCCCGGCACCCATATGCCAAAATCCGCCGGTTCCGGTTCACCAAGATCTAAGACTGCCTGCGCCTCCTCTACGGCTGCATCCGAAAGCGATATGGTGTCTATAACTTCACCTTCATCATCCAATATCACCGTTTCCGAATCACCTGCTTCAAATGCCGCAACGATCTGATCCGCCCTGCCGTATTCCTCACACGCCTTTCCATACCCTGACGAACCGATTCCAAACAAATGCCAACCGTCGCCAAAAACGCCGTCATTTGCCCAATCCGTTGCCCATGTCCCGACTGTCGTCACAGAAACATAGTACACGATAAACATCACGACCGCAAAGATCGGCAGCGCTAACCAGCGATTCGTCACAATCTTATCGATCCTATCCGATACAGAACGTTTCTCGCCCTTTGCTTTCGATACACAGTCTTTCATGACAGATGCGATATACTGATATCGTTCATTGGTAATAATACTCTCCACATCATCATCAAACACTTCTTCTAACTGTTTTCTCTGTGGCGCCACATCCGGTACTGTATGCAGGAAATCTGTAATTTTATGATCCTGTTCCAAAAGTTTAATGGCAAAAAACCGCTTTTGTTCCGGCGCAATCTCCGTCGGCAATGCAGAAATCACGGATTCGACTGCTTGCTCTACCTGTTCCGAGAATCTATGTGCCGGAACGGCTGCCTTTCTTCCTTTTGCCAATGCCACCGCTTGATCCGCCACCTCATTGATCCCGGTTCCTTTCAATGCCGAAATCTCCATTACTTTACAGCCCAGTCTTTCACTCAGCTTATCGATGTGGATCTGATCCCCGGATTTTTCCAAAAGGTCAGCCATATTCACAGCCATAACCACCGGAATTCCCAGTTCCATGATCTGCGTCGAAAGATAAAGATTTCGTTCAATATTCGTACCGTCTACAATATTAATAATAGCATCCGGCGTCTCCTGAATCAAATAATTTCTGGCAACCACCTCTTCCAAAGTATACGGAGACAATGAATAAATCCCCGGTAAATCTATGATGGTGACCTCTTTATGATTTTTCAGTTTTCCCTCTTTCTTTTCTACTGTTACTCCCGGCCAGTTTCCGACGAACTGATTAGAACCCGTTAATGCGTTAAACAGTGTTGTTTTTCCGCTATTTGGATTCCCCGCCAATGCAATTTTCATGGACATATCAAATTCTCCTTTTCTCATACTTTAGTTCGTTATATCTATTAAACGTTATGGCATTTCAACTAAAATTAGATATAACTAACACATACTTTTAAAAAAAATTACTCTACTTCAATCATAGCGGCATCCGCCTTCCGCAGTGACAGTTCATAACCTCGTATAGTCACTTCTACCGGATCGCCAAGTGGAGCCACTTTCCTGACATATACCGGGATTCCTTTTGTGATTCCCATATCCATGATCCTCCTTTTGACGGGTCCGTCACCCGACAATCTTTTTACTGTCACAGTCTCTCCGCATTTTACTTCTTTTAGCGTCATTGCCATCCTCTCCTTCTTTTTGACTACTACACAATGATTTTATTTGCCATGTCTTTCCCGATCGCGATACGGGAATCCTTGACATTCACAATCATATTTCCGCCGATGTCGGAAACCACCGTCACCGTGCCGCCTTCCGTGAATCCAAGATTTTCTAAAAATCTTTTTGTTTCCTCTTTTCCGCCAACTTTTTTGATCACAATCGGTTCGCCTTCTTTTACCATTGATAACGGCATACTATCATCCTCTTTCCCTATGTAGTAATCATTCAAGATTTCTTTTCAATAGTTAGTATATGCTAACTTCAATTAGTTGTCAAGAACTTTTTCGCCTGTCATTTGGTTTTTATGGAATTTAAAAAGCCTGCATTTGATTTCCCAACAGAAGCGTGCTATACTGTTTCCAGTAATATTTAAGAAGATTGAGGTGAACGCATCGCGATGGCAACCACGGAATCTGCAGAAAACTATTTAGAGACTATTTTGATTTTAAGTAAAAAACTACCTGTCGTACGCTCTGTAGATATTGCGAACGAACTCGGATTTAAAAAGTCCAGCATCAGCGTCGCCATGAAAAATTTGCGGAGCAACCATCAAATCACTGTTACATCAGAAGGATATATTTATCTTACAGATGAAGGAAAAGCGATCGCAGAAATGATTTACGAACGGCATGAGTTATTTTCTGAATATTTAGAGAAATTAGGCGTTCCGAAAGAAATTGCCGTTGAAGATGCCTGCCGGATTGAACATGTTATCAGTAAGGAAAGCTTCGAGGCGATTAAAAATCATATTCATTCCATGCAAGGATACTAAGACTACAGTTATCATGATTTCCAGTAAACTAAAAGCCAGTAAATTAAGAGATATGTTCTCCGAAGCCGGAGAACATATCTCGTTTTTTTCAGTCATTCGATTGAACGATCCCTACACGATATATAACATCAGTCGTACTTCCGTTGATATCAAAGGGCTTTTGTCAATTGCGGCAGAATGGATTCATAATGCGCGTCTGACAGACCAAAATCCATTTGCTTATATGACCACACTGCTCTTCCGATTCCATATTTTTCGAATACGGAATGAATATCCTGAAACCAGCGAAGCGTATCTTCTACCGGAGCCTGATCGATAACTCCGTATTCCCCACAATATAACGGCACCTGAAATTCTTCCGCACATTCAATTCCGTCCCGGAATATCGTTTCAAAGAACTCCGGTCCCAGTGTTTCAATCTTCATATCTTCACCTGCTAAAGCGCCGGTCGTCGCCCCAGCCATTTTGCGTGTCCACTCGGTATATGTCTTAACATCATCCGGATATGCGATATGAAAATCTGCCGGCATATCCTTCACCCAGCTTGCCGTCTGATGGGTGAAGATGAGCGGTTCATAGCAATGAAATCCGTATACGATATTTTCATCCATCGGAGGATTTAACAAACGAATCGCTGTAACGGCATTATAACCTACTCCGCCATAGAGAATCTTTGCCGTCGGCGCATAATTTCGAATCATTCTAACGCAACGTTGTGCAATCCGATTCCAAGCATCCGCAACATCAAACCGTACAATCTCATTCAGCAGTTCAAACATAACAATATCCTCATCCTTCGCATACCGCTTGGCTAGTTTTTCCCAAAGGTGTATAAAGCGATCCTGTAATGCCTGATCTTCAAAAAACTTTGCCGAATATTCTTCGTCGTCAAAAATATATCCGCATGTTTTATGCAGATCCAATACCATATTCAGACCGTTTGCCCGGCACCAGCGAATACAGTTGTCAATATAGACATATCCTTCCGGTTTTTCTTCTCCGGATTCCGTTTCCACATTTTCAAAATCCAAAGGTACGCGTACATGGTCTGCTCCCCAAGAAGCAATTTTTATAATATCTTCTTCCGTAATAAAAGTGTCCAGATATTCCTTTCCCAATTTTCCTTGTGATAACCAGCCACCCAGATTAACACCTCTTTGATAACCTTCCAAACGTCTCATCGATTGACTCCTCCTTTATAACAATCATCATACAAGAATCATATAATAACCACTTATTATTAATCAAGGGATTCCTTACTGTTTTTTGCTTTTCGTTCTTCCCTCAGCTTTCTTGCCGCTTCCTCCCTCTGTCTGCTTAATTCTTTCCAACTTGGCACCTGTTCCAACAAACCGGAAAATATCTGCATCGCCTCCGGGATATCGATTTTCTGCGGGCAAATCTTCGCACACTTTCCACACCGGATACATGCCGACGGCGTCTTTTCCGGTTCCAAACTTTCAATGGTCATTCCCACATTGAAATTTAAGGAAAAGCGCATATCATTGTAAAGGGATAGCAAGGTCGGAATATCTAAACCTCTCGGACAAGTTGCGCAACAGTATCGACACGCCGTGCATGGTACTGAATCTTTCATGCTTTCTGCAATGTCAAATAACATCTGTTCTTCATCCGCAGACAGCTCTTTTGCCTGTTCGAATGTATTCACATTATCTATCAGTTGTTCCATATCCGACATTCCGCTTAAAATCACCT
Source organism: uncultured Lachnospiraceae bacterium (assembly GCA_947589305.1). Taxonomy (GTDB): domain Bacteria; phylum Bacillota; class Clostridia; order Lachnospirales; family Lachnospiraceae; genus CAG-632. The sequence continues at coordinate 197,361 of CANQAP010000002.1, read as the reverse complement.
TTACATTTGAAAGTCGAAATAACCACCGAAATGCCCATGACGCATCCGAAGCTTCTGCATCCACTGCTCGAAGCCTTGTCCTTGCTCCTTCATCCAAAGATGCCAATCTGCCGCCTCTTACCGGTTCCATTACCCAAACCGGAATGCCACGATTCGTTAGCATTTCATATTTTGCCTTTGCATCCTGTAACGACCAATCCAGATAATTGATCTGAAGCTGGCAAAATTCCATCACATCTCCGTATTGGTCCAAAAAAGCATTCAATGTATTCATCAAACCATGACAGGAAAATCCCAAATGTTTAATTCTGCCAAGCTGTTTCTGCTTGATAAAATAGTCTATGATTCCCCATTTCGGATCGGTATATGTATGTATCGAGTTTTCATAAACATTATGTAACAGGTAAAAATCAAAATATGTAACACCGCATTTATTCAGTTGTTCTTCGAAAATTTCTTCCGGATAATAACTGTCTGCAATTTGATGTCCCGGAAATTTGGTCGCCAGATAATAGTTCTCCCTCGGAAAATCCCTTAAAGCGTTTCCAAGAATGATCTCAGACTTCGCATTATGGTAAGGATACGCCGTGTCAAAATAATTGATGCCATGCTCTATCGCATATCGTACCATCCGGTAAACCTGATCTTCGTCTATTTCTCCGCTGCCGTCTTTCAGTAACGGCAGCCGCATAGCTCCAAAACCTAATAATGAGATTGTTTCGCCTTTAAAATCCCTGTATATCATAGATGCTCCCTATCGCTATATTCTATAAAAACACAATCTGTACCATCCATTGCTTATGCGTAAATTGGAGTCACCCATTTTTTAAATCTGTCACACTTTCCTTTGACCACATCTAAATATGAGTGATGCAAATCTTCTGTGATGGTCCCGATTTCACCATTCCCTATCACATACTTATCAATGCTTATAATAGGCGTGATCTCCATGGCCGATCCACATAGAAACGCCTCGTCGCATGTATATAATTCCGTTCTGTCTATGGTTCTCTCTAAAACAGGTATGTTTTTACTTTCTGCAATTTGGATAATAGAATCTCTGGTGATACTCTCAAGAACGCTATCTGTCAGTTTCGGTGTCACAACACTGCCGTCTTTTATAACAAACAGACAAGAACCGGGACCTTCAGAAACCTTTCCTGCTTCATTCAAAAAAATACATGTATCGAAACCGTTACGCAGAGCTTCCCTTTGTCCCACTCGACTATTGATATAATTCGCGCCACATTTGATACGTGGGGACAATGTTTCATCACTAATTCTTCTCCACGAAGTTATGCAGCAATTTAGTCCTTTTTTATTATACTCAGCACTTGTTTTGCCACGAGGAATCGGTGCTATAAACATTTCCACCGGTCCTTCAGAACCCCACGAACCAAAACCATCCACAAACAATGTTTGTCTGACAGAAAGATTCTCTTCATATTCATTTTCTCTAATGACACTAATAAATGCTTCTTTTAAATCTTTTTTTGTATATGGACAGTCCATTTGAATGAGTTTTACAGAACGCAGCAATCTATCATAATGGTCGTCTAACCTAAAAGCATATAGTTGATGAGTGTTCTCATTCCAATAACATGGAATGCCTTCAAAAACATTTAATCCGAATTGGGCAGTAGGTGCTAATACATTGATTTTAGCATCATTCACATTTATTATCTCACCTTTAAACCAAATTCTTCTGTTGGCAATATCATATTTCATATTGATTCCTCCATGTGCATCTTAATCAACCACTTAATCCGGCAAATGAGCAATCCGGATGATTTCTTCTTCAGCCGCTTTTGCGGCTTCTATATCATCAAGAACATCTTCTGATTTTTTTTCATAAATACTTTGCTGATTAAACACCCTGCCTATTGATTCAAAAAGAATCGCAAGATCAACTAAAATACCATATTTTGCAAAATTATCAATATACTGATTATCATAATTTACTTTGTCGTCCCAGCTAATGTCATTTCTTCCCTTCACCTGTGCTAATCCAGTCAAACCAGCTTTCATATGAAACCTTTTCTTATATTTTTTATTTAAAGTATCAAAATCACCTAACTCATATTTGACACATGGTCTTGGACCTACAATAGACATATCGCCTACAAAAATATTAAAAAGTTGAGGCAGTTCGTCTATACTGCTATCCCTTAGTTTTCTTCCCACCTTCGTAACACGCGGGTCATCCATATAGTTAAATAACCCTGTTCCCATATGTTCTGCATTCACAACCATCGAACGAAATTTTAACATTTGAAATACTTTCCCTTCTTTGGTTCGTCTATCCTGTTTAAAAAACACAGGACCTTGGGAATCTTTTTTTATTGCTATAGCAACTCCAAGCCAAACGGGCAATAAAATAATAATAGCCATGCCAGAAGCAATCATGTCAAACATTCTTTTAATGATTAAATTCAATTTATACATATGTGTCACCTAAAATACAAATGTGTGAAAAAGATCATCGAAGCTTTCACCGCGTTTAATTAATTCAACAGTATCTCCTCTTATCTCTAAAACAGGAAAATTCGGCAAAATAAACGGTGGTTTCATCACTACTGAATATGATCCACAGTTCGAAAACACGGCAAAATCTCCTAATCCCAGTGTTCCTGTATAATTTTTATATAAAATGTCAGATTCTATACAAGTATATCCCACGATATCCACATCTGAATAAAGCGTTTCATAATTATCAACAGCATATATCTCCATAGGTGGATTTACTCCAGTCATACTGATATTTTTTTGACTCCCCAAGACTGTCGCAAATGTTTTATCTCTAACTGTCTTGATCGATTTCACTCTTGCAACAAACTTCATACTATCAGCAGCTAAAGCGGAACCCGGTTCAATAACCAACTCTGGTTTTTTATTAGGAAAATGACTATTAAACGCCGCCACAACCGCATTTGCATAATCCGTATATGTTGGAATGAAGCAATGAAACTGTTGTTTTAAAGAGTCAGGCATATTTCCAAAAAGACCACCACCCAAATCTAGTCTTTCCGGGATATACCCAATTATTCCTTCTACCTTGTCTGTTACCTGCAACATCTTTTCCGCCCTAGTCGGCCAAAATTCCACATTTCTTTTTGCAAAATGGCATTGTAAATTAATGAGATTCAAATTTCGATTTTCTTTGAATATTTGTATTATTTTTTCAAACGAAATACTATCGACATCAATTCCAAATCGCGATAATACTCCATCTCCCACGTCAAAATTACACCGTATTCCTACATTGATTTTCTTGTCAGGATACTTTTCGGCTATACATAGGATATTTTCCATTTCTATATCTGAATCGATATTGACGGTACCACCTGCTATTAAAAGATTCTCGACATTCTGTAGTTGTTTAATTGGTCCATTCCAAATGATGTTCGCCGGTTCAACACCTATACGCAGCGCCAGCTCTAATTCCATTTCCGAAACCACTTCCGCATATCCGCCATAATTTTTTACAATTTTACAAAGTTTAGGAATATAATTTGTTTTATACGAATACGCGATATTAAAATTATCATATTGATTGCAAAAGCTATTTTTTAAGTTTATATAGTTATCTTCAAACTGCTTTGAATCTAATAAATAAAATGCGTCGCCATATTGCTTTGATAATTCTAATAATGTTTCTGTAGTAATTTCCATATGCTATAACCCCTTTTTTTCAATATCAGCCACTATTTTTGTCACACATTTTTTTACATCTATGCGATTTTTTTCAAATATATCAACATCTTTTATTTGAGATACTTTATCCTCATATTGCCTAAGTGCTTCCATATTGGTTTTAAAAGCCTTTTCAAATTCAGAAATATCTGAGAACAAGTTTGAATTGCAAAAACTTCTCGATAAAATAGCTCTGGTAGATCCTAAACGATAATGTTCTAAAAGAACTTTTTCAGCGGGAAGATCTCCCATTCCCAATCTTGCAATTCCACCAAATCCATAAGGAATGTCTTTCGTTTTAATTTTTTTACAAATTCGTTCCACAGTACCATTTGCCAATAATTCGAACATAAATGTAAGACTATAAGATAAATGCAGATCATTCAGACCAATATGGATCTCATCTATACCTTTCATATCCAGCACATCATCCAAACATAATTCCGCTTCTTTGGTTTCTAAGAGTAAAATGGTTTTTGCTCTCTGATTAACAGCTACTATAAACTTTCTTACTTCCTCCGCCGTTCTCCACATAGGAAGCATGATCAACTCTGCTCCTGCATTTATAACATGATTAATTTCTTTCTCTGAATTGGCATTCCATGGATTGATTCTGACTAGCACTTCCGATTTTTTAAGCAAAGGTGCAATTGTTTCAATGTCTTGAATCGAATGAAATGATTTGACTGTATTCATTCCTTTTTGCCGTTCTTCTTTTCCTAATGTTTCGAGATCTATAAAAATTCTGTCTACACCGTACTTTTCAGCAATCAATGCCACTTCTTTTTGATTTGTAATATACATTAATTTTAATGCCAATATTTACACCTCGCCAAACATCTGATTTTCTGCTTATTTAGTATCGCAATCTGAATTATAAGTATCTATCAACAAAATGCTAATTAAGTAGCACTTTATTACTTTTCCCTGTCCAATTTTTCCTATCGGATAATTTACTTACTCCGTTCATCGCTAACCGGATTAACCTTTGCCGTTAGTTCCAGCACCGTTAGTTTTGCGACAGCGGTATGCTCTAATACACGTCTGTCATATTCAAACGCCCTAGTTTCTTCATAGCGATTCATGATATACGCATCCATTGCATGTTGTTTTTCCTGCCCTTCAAGGAACTCGATCGCCGCCGTTCCCATCACACATCGGTAACGCATCGTCACAGACTTTTGTTCGTATATACACTCCAACTTCAAAGGGGTATCCAACTCAAAGGAACACACTTTGTTTCGTTTCATCAACTCATACTTTCTACCTGCCATGGCGCCATGCACATAGAATGTAATCTGCTCACCTTGCACAGCATATCCGAAATTCAGAGGCACAATATACGGAAAGTCCCCGTCCGCCAAACCAATTCGGATAATCTGACACTCCTGAATCATGCTCACTATGGAAACAACATCCGTTACTTCTCGATCTTTACGCCGCATTCCTTTTCCTTTCCCAATGAATGGCAATATCGCAATCCTTGTGTCTTAATGTGCGATCATCTCATACATATACCATTCTAACCTCTAGCATTAGGAAAATCAACTGTTGTATCACGATTTTACAGTTTGGCGTTTCAAAGTTCCAAGTGCATCTGTCTATCTATCCAGCTTTTCTGCTTTGCCTCATGAACCACATCATCCGGCATAGCATTTCCCACTAAAAACGGGGACGCTGGATCATGTTTTTTCATATTGTCTATTACAAATGAAGGATTCGCATTTGCATAGCAGTATTTACATAGATGTCCGCAAGTGTCATATGCGCCAATATCAGTACCCAGCAGGCAGGTGCATTGACCGTTTCTCTGATTGCGTTGCCTTTGTGAAATATCCAGCGAATGATGCAGTGCCTGTTCCAAGGTTCGCACAGACATGCACCCAGAGCAATCCGCACCATACTTTTCCAATTCCCTGCCCTCGGCACACGGTTTGATCACCATGCCGCATGTATCGGCAATCCTGACAAATTCCTTTCCGATCGCTATTCGCTCTGACTGTGAAACCTCTTTGACATTTGGTAAGTTACGTTCTACTTTTTTGTAAATATCAATAAAACTGATTACACAGGTCCTTGTATATCCTGCAAGCGTGTTTGCCATCCTTTCAAACTCCGCGATATGCCACCGAACCGTATGGACGTCATCAGTCACAATGGGATCATATCTCCATCCTATACTATCGATCCCAACAATACCCGAAAGTTCTTTAAAACCCTCCATCACTTTCCTCTGATCCGGAACATTCGGTTCCAATTCCGCCCCATACGGGGTAATGCTCACAAACCAATACTGTCCGTATGGTTTTAAAAGATCCATATATGGCAGCATAGGAGCCGGATTCTTTGTACAAAAAGCGATCAGATCCACCACGTCAGGAGATAAACTGTACCTTGTCACCTGTTTCGGATTATAAGGATTTCGTACCATTACAAATCCTTCACGGATCCTGTTTGCCAGCCACTGCGAATAAAATGCCGGAATATCGGTCCGCATGCCTGTCTGTATGATCATTCCCCACATACCACCTTTGCAAGATCTCTTATGCTTTTCGCCATATCTGCCTGAATGCCTATTACCCTGTCTCCCAAGCTTTCCGGTACGGCTGCCTGATCCCGATTTAATCTTATCATATTGATATTATTATGTTCTTTCGCTAATTTTTCAAACGGAAATCTTATAATCGTAGGGGTATTAAATCCTACGCCAAGCTCTATCAGCAAAAAATTCCGATTGATCGCCTCTGACAGGTAATCTGAAAATCTTTTTTCCGCTTCATACCACGCTTCATCCTGAACAAAATAACGATCCTTACGCAGATTCATATCCATCGGTCCGCCGCAAACAGGACATTTCGGAACCAGATTTGACGGTATCTTACAGTCTTTCCTAGCCTGATCCATCTCCTTAAAAATTTCAACGGCATTATACACTTTATCATGACATCCCTTACCGCACTGGATATGAAAGTAATCTCCTTGTGTACAGAAAATCTGATTTGCAGGCAGTCCGGCTTTTTCAAACTGCTTGTCCGCATTCGTGCTAAGTACGAAAACCTGTTTTTCGGATACTGTATTCAAAAGTAATGTATGAAGCGGCGTTACATCCAGTTCTATACCGCCAAGCATTGCCTGCTTTGACCAATATCCCCAATAGCTTTCTTCATCCGGAAAAGGATAAAAACCTGCCGAATACATGTCCTGCATATACTTACCTTTTCCGTACTTTGCCTGAAACTCTCCAAAGTGTTCTTCAAAAAACGTTCCGCCATATTCCGCACCGGCAGCCGTACTCATACCGGCACCGGCACCAATCAATACATACTCTGCGTTTTTTATCATTTCCGCAGCATGATGAATCTGCTCAGCATATGGTGTATTCTGAGTGATATAATCCTTAGCCGGACATCCATATAAAAATGATTCAAATGTAATTTTATTCATCCGATTATTTATTTTCTTCATATTCATGTACTGTTGTGCATCCTCATTGGGCAAAAGAATTCTTAAGAGTATATTGTCATAAAATACCATCTCTGTCAAATAGACATGCACTTCTACATATCACAAATATGAAGCTATTTGGAAACCATGCTATGCACATCTTCCTCCAACGCTTTTCTGCGGCGATGTTCATGTGCGATTTCTTCCTGTATTTCATCAATCCGTTTGAAAATATTCAGAATGACTTCCTGTTCATTTTCCGGTTGCGCGTGACTGTCTGTCTGACTTCGGTTCGCAATATCCTTACGAAAGATCGTTTTAAAAATCACACGTACCGCAGGCTGAATAAAGAACAACTGCGTAAAGAATGCAAATGGAAAATTAAAACAGACTAATTTCAGCCAATTTGCTAATAACGTAAGAATATGAAACCCCATATAGTAAGGATAATACAAAAATGCAGCGATCAGACTCATCATAGGACACATAATACCTACTGTCGCACAAATAATGGCTGTTTCAAATATCATCGGATGATTCTTCGCCGGATGAAACACTCTGCAAGCCAGCTTGAAAGATGCCGGACTTCCGACTAAGTTCTCCAACAGATACGCAAAACAAAATTCGATCAGCACGCATGCCCATATCGGCAGGTAGGTTCCAAACATATAGACCCCTCCCTGTTTGTTTAGCGCAGCTAACACGCTCGTTGTCTGGTTTACTTCCATCAGCGTATTTCCGTTTACCACATATAAGCTGTAAAATACATACGCATGTACCGTGATGACCACTGTGATAAAAGCAAATACCATTCTTTGAAATTGATTTCTTGGCATATTTCTCTCTCCGTTCCAGCACAAAAGACACATGTAAACACTCAGCTCATAAAACATATTCTGTGATCAGATTTACGTGCCAAGCACTACATGTGTCATTATGTACCTTGTTATTTTTTTCACGGACAAGGATATCATATTTTGGCGAAAAAAATCAAGCAGATTTTTCGATTCATGTTATACCTTCCATGGCATTTCGTTTCGTCTTCATTGAGATGCGCCTTGCATCGCACTATGTAAAATATGCACGCATCCCTCGATACTCAGTTTCTCACTGTCCAATACTAAATCATAATGAGAAAAATCTTTCCACTTCCGTCCGGTATTGACCGAATAAAAATTACTACGTTTTCTATCAAATTTATGTATGACATTCTCCGCCTGATCCTTTGCGATTCCATAGTGTTCCACTGCCCTATCGATCCGGAAGTTTTGACTAGCTTTTATAAAAACTTTTAAGACATCTTTTCTTCCGGATACCGCATTTTCCGCGCATCTTCCAATAAAAATAGCCGGTCCTTGTGCGATCATCTGCTTGATGATCCGTTGCTCTTCCACAAAAAGTTTTGCTTCCAGTGACAGCAGATTATCCGTTACTTCTAACTGTTTACCCATTAAATAGATAGAATGCAAAAAACTATTCGTGGATTTTTCTTCAAATTCCTCAATCTGCGAGATCGGTATGGAAAACTCATCGGACAACTGTTGCAGGATTTCCTTTCCATAACACGGAATGCCTGACCTGTCTGATAACCTGTTCCCGATTTCCGTTCCTCCGCTTCCATATTCCCGTTCAATAATCAAATAATGATATTTCATAGATTGCCTCCTTTATGCCGTTACAAACTGTGAATGATACAAATCTGCATAAAAGCCGTTCTGACGGAGCAGTTCCTGATGATTGCCCTGTTCGATAATATTACCGTCCTTCATAACCAAAATCAGATCTGCATTCCGAATCGTAGATAACCTATGCGCGATCACAAACGAAGTCCTGCCCTTCATCAGAGTATCCATTGCATTCTGGATCAGTTGCTCGGTTCTGGTATCCACGGAAGATGTGGCTTCGTCCAAAATCATAATCGGATTATCCGCTAAAATTGCCCTTGCAATCGTAATCAACTGCTTCTGCCCCTGTGAGATATTCGTTGCTTCTTCGTTAATCACCATTTGATAACCGTCCGGCAAAGAACGTATAAATTTATCCGCTCTTGCCTTCTTTGCCGCTTCGATCACTTCTTCATCCGTTGCGTCTAACCTGCCATAGCGGATGTTTTCCATAATCGTACCTTTAAATAGCCATGTATCCTGCAATACCATGCCAAATCCGTTTCGCAGTTCGTCTCTGTCAAATTCATTTAAGCGATACCCGTTTAATCTGATCGAACCGCTATTGACATCATAAAACCGCATTAACAACTTGATCATGGTTGTTTTTCCGGCACCCGTCGGTCCGACGATCGCAACCGTCTGTCCTTCCTTTACCTCACAATTAAAATCCTTGATGATCACCTGAGACGGATCATAACCGAACTTCACATGTTCAAAACTTACCTGACCATGAATGACACTGGAGGATACCGGATGTTCCAGCTTTTCCACTTCCTCTTCTTCATTCAGGAATTCAAAGATACGCTCCGCCGCAGCCGCCATAGACTGCAGCATATTAGAAACCTGAGCAAGCTGCGTGATCGGCTGTGTAAATCGTTTTACATACTGAATAAACGCTGTAATATCCCCGATCGTGATGGTTCCTGCACTGGCAAGCATAGCCCCTGCTACCGCTACCGCTACATAGCCAAGATTGCTTATAAAATTCATCAGAGGCTGCATCAAGCCGGATAAAAACTGACTCTTCCATGCCGATTCATAAAGCACCTGATTGGTTTCCTTAAATCTTTCAATTTCAATTTTTTCCCGGTTAAAGGCTTTCACAATATTATGACCGGAAAAAGTTTCTTCGATCTGTCCGTCGATCTTACCAAGATTTGTCTGTTGCGCCACAAAATGTTTCTGTGATTTTTTAACGATAACAGCGATCAATATCAAGGAAAGCGGGAGGATCAGAACGGTAATCCCCGTCATCAATGGTGAAATCGACAACATCATGATCACCACGCCGAACAGTGTGCAAACCGAAGTGATCAACTGGGTGATCGACTGATTCAGTCCTACGCCTAACGTATCGACATCATTTGTAATCCGAGACAGCACATCGCCAACCGTATTCTTTTCAAAGTATTTCAGCGGCATACGGTTGATCTTCTTGCTGATATCCTCACGCATGCGAAAACATATCTTTTGTGAGATCGTAGTCATGATCCAGCCTTGGACAAACGAAAAAATACCGCTTGCAACGTACATTGCCAACAGACTGAGCAGAATTCTTGCAATCTTTTGAAAATTGATGCTCCCCTGTCCGGAGAGTTTTGATAGCAATCCGCTAAACAATTCTGTAGTTGCATTACCCAATATTTTAGGACCGATTACCGTAAACACCGTGGAACCGGCGGCAAAGATCATAACCACAACGATAGCGATTTTGTAATATCCCATATAACCAAGCAGTTTTTTTATGGTTCCCTTAAAATCCTTCGCTTTTTCCCCGGGAGTGCCTCTTCTGCGTCCCATCGGTCTCATAGGTCTTCTGTCTGCCATGTTAACACACCCCTTTCAACGCCTGTTCGATCTCAGCTTCTGACAACTGTCCCTTTGCGATTTCCAGATATACGTCACAATCCCTTAAGAGTTCTCCGTGCGTACCTCTGCCGACAATCCGACCCTCATCCATAACCAAGATCTGATCCGCATTCATGATCGTCGCGATCCGCTGGGCTACGATCAGTACCGTTGCATCCTTTGTCCGTTCCGCCAATGCTTTTCTTAAATTTGCATCTGTTTTATAATCCAGAGCGGAGAATGAATCATCAAAGACATAAATCTTCGGGTGCTTTGCAATTGCCCGTGCGATGGAAAGTCGTTGACGTTGACCGCCGGATACGTTAGAACCTTCCTGTGCAATCACCGCACCAAAACGTTCCGGTTTATCCTGTATAAATTCCATTGCCTGCGCGATTTCTGCCGCAGACTGCATCTCGTCATCAGTTATAAAATCACCGGCATATTTCAGATTACTTTCAATCGTTCCCGAAAACAACATCCCCTTTTGCGGTACCAATCCGATCATGCTTCTTAATTTTTCCTGACTGATCTGCCGGATATCTATATTGTCAATCCGAACCGAGCCGGAGGATACATCATAAAACCTCGGGATCAGATTTACCAAGGTGGTTTTTCCGCATCCGGTCGAACCAATGATCGCAGTCGTCTGTCCGGGTTCTGCACGGAATGAAATATGCTCTAATACATTTTCATCCGCACCGTTATAAGCAAACGAAACATCCGCAAATTCTAATTCTCCTTTGCCGGAAACAGCATCATCACTCACGGATTGCGCATCTTTCAATGAGATTTCCGTCCCTAATACCTCCATAATACGGTCCGCTGCCACGCCTGCCCGCGGCAACATGATGGAAATCATAGAAATCATTAAAAACGACATGATGATGACCATCGAATATGTGATAAAAGCCGTTAGATCTCCAACCTGCACCGTACCGGCGTCCACTCCTTTTCCGCCAACCCACACGATCAAAACCGAGATCCCGTTCATGACAAACATCATGACCGGCATCATAAACGTCATTGTCCTGTTTGTAAAAAGCTGTGTACTGAACAGGTCTTTATTCGCCGCTTCAAATCTCTGTTCCTCATATTGCTGTCTTCCAAACGCCCGGATTGGCATAATACCGGTCAACATCTCTCTGGATACCAGATTCAGCTTATCCACTAACAACTGCATGATCTGAAACTTCGGTAACGCAACAGCCATTAAAATACTGATAGCGATCGCGATCACGATCACAGCTAACACGATCGTCCAACTCAATCCTGCACCCGTCTGTATGACTTTCACGACTCCGGCGATTGCCAGAATGGGCGCATATGTAACCATACGAAGAAGCATAACGATCAGCATTTGAACCTGTTGAATATCATTCGTGCAACGCGTGATCAGGGAAGCTGTAGAAAACTGCTCAATTTCCGCACTCGTAAACGAAAGTACCTTTTCGTATAATTGTTCTCGCAAATCCCTGCCGACTCTGGCAGAGACCACTGCGGCGATCCATCCCGTACACACCGCAACAACCATCATGATCAATGCCATAAGGAGCATCAAAATTCCCTCTTTTATCAGATATGAATTCCTTATTTTTTCTACATCCATACCGATCCGCTCATACTCGCCGGATACATATGCTACCGCTACCTGACTCAGATATATATCAGACAACTCTTCATAGTGTTCCATCTCCTCATTGATTTGTGATATGAGTTCTTCTTTTGTCAGCATTCCCGCATCTAAAGCCGCTTTTATCTGATCCAAGATTTCGATACCGTCTTCACGGTTTGACATTTGGTAAACCAAGCTTTCCGGAATCAATAACAAATCGTTCAAGGTTTGTCTGTCCGCATCATCCTTCAATGTCAGATTTCCGTCGTCCGACCACTCATAAGCAGATGCTGCCGCCTTGGCATCCTCATCATCCATGAACATCATAAGCGTCTGAAAACTTTCCTGACTGATTCGTTCCGGTACTGCGTCTTCAATACCGTTTTGCTGCAGACCGACATTCAAAATATCACTGGTATATGACGGTAATGCCAGATCGCAATATGCCTGCACGATCAATAAAAGAATAATCAACAATACATATTGCTTTACCTTTCCCAATAATCGAAAAATATTTTTCAAATCCTTATTCCTCCTGTATGTTTCATATATCCCACACATTCGCTCCCTGATAACGGATTCCCTGTACTGACATTCCTTGCCTTATATTGTGAGATTCATTTAATTCTAATGTATTATACGACAGATGTCTGTCACGTCAATACTCTTTATCATTTTTTAATATAAATTTAATTCCCCGATCACCTTTCGGCAATCGGGGATCCTTCCACAGTTTTCATATTCTAATGATGTATTGTGCCATTTTGCAGCAATTCTTCTATTTTCATCCGAATCTTTTTCTCATTTGGCGGCTTTAACAGATATCCTTCCGGTTCCAGCTTCAGAATAGAATAAATACTATCGGAGTCCGAGATGCTGGTAAGAAACACCACAGGGATATCTTTCATATCGTTTTCTGATTTCATGACTTCAAACGTATCTTTCCCGTCAAGTCCCTGCATTTCATAATCCAGCAAGATTAAATCCGGTCTGACTTTCGGGATTACTTTCAATGCCTGTTCGCCTGATTTTGCCAAATAAATCTCATAATAGTTTTCCAGCATATTTTTCATGCTCCGCAGCAGCAAAGCGCTGTCGTCCACGATCAAAATCCTCTTTTTCCGCCTTGAAACATAGTTGTCTTCCTCCCAAGTGCCGACAGGATCTGTGTTCAGAATCTGATGGCATTTTTCGAGCAGTTCACTCTTTTCGACCGGGCGAAACAAGACATGACACTGTTCCCTTCTATAAAAATCCTTGCACTGTTTCCATCCTTCACTTGTTGTGACACCCAATATCAAAATCTGCGGATATTGTTCCTGAAGCAGGTGAAAAACGGCTGCATCCATTTCCTGAATCTGCATTTGAAATAGGATGACTAAATCCGGTCGGACCACATTGATCATCACCTGTAGTTTTTTCATATGTTCCACACAAAAGTAAATCTGATAATCCTTAGACAAACTTTCACTAAAACCTTTCACTGCATCATGCGATTCTCCAACCAACAGTATTTTATCCATTCGTTTTCACCTTCAATCTCTGCTCCCATTGACCAATCCATATTTTCGCTTGTTCTACTTCTAAATTTATCACAGCTTGACTGAGATTGTCTAATATTTCTATCATATCCTTTCCGGTGTATTCGTATCGCTGTAACTGCCGCATCATTTCATCTGCCGTATCCACATCCATTTGTTCCATTGCAGTCTCTAACGATCGTAAGAGTTCCTTGATCCGTTCGTGATCCGGTTTCAACTTGTTCGTAGGGGAATCGCCGCTTTTGACTACCGGTTGTAATATCTCCTTCATCTTTTTCCATTCCTGTAAAAAGACCGGCGTGACATGTTTGATCGCATCCACATTTTCATCCCGTGCCGCATACTCCAGCATCCTTGCCACACCGGACAAAGGCACTGCCCCAATCATAGCGGCAGAATTTTTCATGGAGTGTACCTGAATGCGATAATCATTCAATGCCTGCGGCAGATCGTGACTTTCATTCACTGCGGAAGCATATTTCTCCAATTTCGCCGCATCCGAATCTATCATATCATAAAACCATTGCACGATATCCAATACATGTTGTTGCCCTTTGCAGAAGGATTGCGCATAATTCCAATCGATTCCTTCCAGTTCCGGCAAGCTACATTCTTCTACCGCATCCTGTCCGGCATCAGAAGCAACCGCCTGTTCTTTTTCATAAACTTTTTTATTTTCCGGCAGGAGATCCCGTATTATTTTTTCCAGTTTTTCCGGATTGACCGGCTTCGGTAAAAAGTCATCAAACCCCTCCGCTAAATACATTTCTCTGGAACCTGCCATGGTATTAGCAGTCAATGCAATCACCGGGGTCTCTTTGCAAGGATAATCCTTCCACTCACGCATTTTATGTAAAACTTCAATACCGTTGAGATCCGGCATCATATGATCCAAAAAGATAACATCATAGGCTTTTTTACTGACATATTCCAAACACTGTTCTCCTCCGACGGCTTCATCGATCTTTATTTTTGTTGACTTTAAGAGGTTCCGGAATACTTTTCGATTAATCTCATTGTCGTCCACTACCAGCACCTCTGCCTCCGGAGCAGTGAACGTAACCTGATACGAATAGGTCCACGCCTGATTCTGAATTCTCTGTTCCAGATTTCCAATCGGTTCATGATTGATAATCTTCTGGCGAAGCGTAAAATAAAAGACAGATCCCTTTCCGTATTCACTCGTCACCTGTAACTGACTGCCCATATTTTCCAATAATCTTATGACAATGCTAATGCCAAGACCGGTTCCCTCAATATTACGGTTGCGTTGTTCATCGATCCGTTCAAATTCATGGAAGAGTTTTTCAATATCTTCCTTCCGTATACCGATACCCGTATCCTCTACCCGAAAAGTCAAATCCACCATGTCATCCTGAACATCAGCCTGAACTGTTAAGGTCACACTGCCTTTTTCCGTATACTTCACCGCGTTACTCATCAGATTCAATAAAATCTGACGAATTCTGACATCGTCCCCCCATAATACTGCAGGCATCGTTTCATCCAAGCTCAGGTTCAACTCCAACCCTTTATCCTGCGCTTTCACTTCGATCATGTTCATCACATCATGGATCAGGCTGCTAAAATCATATTCTATTGGCAGAATATTTAGCTTCCCGGATTCAATTTTCGATATATCCAAGATATCGTTAATCAGAGACAGCAATACCTGACTGGCATTCTGAATATCCAAAGCATATTCCCTGATCTGTTTTTCCTGACTTTCTCTTAAGATCATGGCATTCATTCCAAGGATCGTATTGATTGGCGTACGGATCTCGTGGGACATATTCGCCAGAAATCGTCCCTTGGATTCACTTTCATGCAAGGCGCGCTGCATTTCCCTGTCCATATGCAGTATTTCACGCACCGTGCCGATCACGGCAAATAACAGGAGAAAAATCAATCCGTTTGCCAAAATAACACCATTGAACTCGTTTTCCCTGCGAAAATAAAAAACAAACTGTACGATCGCCGCCACAAATACTCCTAGCATGCCAACAGCCACAAACATATATTCTTTGACATACATCTTCCATAAATCCAGCAAAAACGTGACAGCCATCAAAAGGATCGAAAAAATACAAATCATAGCCGTATATACGATCGTATCTGCAAAATCTTGCCGACCGGCAATATGCAGACCGGTAAATACAAAGAAACTGAGGATCACGACTCCTTCCATGATATTATATGCTTTTTGATATCGCCCCTTTTGAACTTCATTCATATAAAGAAGAAACGGAAAAGGCATAAAAATCACCATCAGAAAGGTCATATCATTGATGATTGAAAGATTCGAAAAAATCAGTTGCCGGAAGGTTGAATTTGTAATCAGCCACACCGCAGCCGCCAATGTTCCCCAGCCAAGATATTCAATTGACACTTTTCTGTGATATTTAAATCGTAGAATTAAACTTGCAAGAACAGTGATCACACTTAATAACAATGTAATTAAAGAAGAGACCAGCTCCATCCCGAACTGCTCATAAAGATAGCTCCAGATCCCCATGGGATTTCCATAATATACATCATAAAAAATACCGGAATATGCAGAATCCGTCTGAGTTTCCACACGGAGTACCTTCCCTGCATCTTTGCTGTCAAGTTCTAAAAAAACATAAGCGGCAGCACTTAATCCGCCAAACAGCCTTGTTTGATCCGTAGAATATTCCTGTCGAAGTTCCCCGTCAATATAAAATCTCATATCCTGTTTCGCACTTCGAAAGCAGAAATAACGGTTTGTTTCAATCGTCTGTGGCAATATCGTCTCGATAACCACGATTTCATTCCGTGCCGCCTCACATCTTCCGGGAACTTCTATCGGTACCCTGTCTCCAGATTCCGTCACGCGGAACCATTGTCCTCCATATACCGTACAGATATTCGTATCATTCATCCGATCTTTCGGGAGCATCCATTCCCCTAAGATAAAAAAAGCGGCGATCACAAAAATCAAGATACCAAATATGATATTGATCACATATTGTATGTTTGTTTTCATCTTCTCGTTCATTCACACCATATACATCCATCCAATTCTACCAAGTTTAATGTACCATATTATCAGCTCAAAGTCTATATTGACGATTATCAAAACGAGAATCCAAAACACAGAAGCGTTCTAACTATCCGGCAGAATATTACCATCTTCCATTCTTAAGATATAATCAGCACTTTCCGCCACCTCCGGATCGTGTGTAACGATCAGACACGTTTTATGATAAGTTTTATGGATTTTGTGGAGCAGTTCCATCACTTCGATGCTTGTTTTCTTATCCAGATTTCCGGTCGGTTCATCGCATAGAATCACAGAAGGATGATTAGCAAATGCCCTTGCAATCGCCACTCGTTGCTGCTGCCCGCCGCTTAATTGCGTCGGTCTGTGCGTTGCCCTTTCCGCAATTCCCAACTGTTCCATCAGTTCACTGATATATGTTTCATCCACCTTCCCGGAGGAAAGCAGGATCGGTAGTACAATGTTCTCTTTGACGTTCAGTTCATCCAGCAGAGAAAAATTCTGAAATACAAATCCTATTTCATCCCGCCGGACAGCCGCAAGCTGTCTTTCCTTACAGGTCGATAGGCAGATACCGTGAACATAGGTCTTGCCGGAAGTAGGCATATCCAACCCTCCCAACAGATGAAGAAATGTGGATTTTCCGCTCCCACTGGTACCTACCAGCGCCACAAAGCTTCCTTCCTCTATGGAAACCGAGACATCTTTCACCGCCTCTACCTTCTGTTTTCCGACAACATATGTTTTACATAAATGTTCTGTTTTTAATGCTATATTTCCCATTGTATATCACTTCTCCTTTAAAATGAGTCCGTATCAATCATTTCCGCAATAATCTGTTTCCGCATATATCGTATTTGAGGTATCGTTGCCATCAGCATCAAGCACTCAAAGATGATCACGATCACTAATAGTACCAAGACCGGATGATAGGAAAACAGGCTGTATCGGAACGGTACGTTATGATACCATGGCGTCTCTCCGGTGATAACGCCAAATCCACTCCATGCTCCGGAATCGATCTGTCTTGTAATATAGAAAAAGAATAACTGGCATAAAAAGGTCGGGATCAAAGATACTACGCCCCCGATCAGAGGATAACTGATATTCTGCCGAAGGATCAGATGTTCTATCTGCGGCAATGACATTCCGATCGCTCGCAGTTTTGCGATCGCCTGAGCATTTAGTTTTATCCGACTATAAAATTTGATACCGACGGCAATCATACCCAATAATACCAGCATGAGAATCAAGATATAATAGATAATCATAGTATTCCCTGCATTCGCTTTCATCTTTTTCATAATCTCAAACGATGACGAAAAGGTAAGACCCTTGCATTTCCCAAACGTTTCGTAAAACAAATCATTTACTTCTGAAAGATTTCCATGTTCCGAGATTAAAAATTTCGCCTCCGTAAACAGGCGGTCCGGCAGTCCCCAGCTCACAAACGTGTCCGGTATGCACAAGAGGCAAGGACCGTAAGCGGCATCCCTACTATCCCCATAACCAGCCAGTTCCTGACAAGGCAGAAGAAATTTTTCATAAAGCTCTTCATCCTCTAACACAATCACCGCGCCAATCTTCGTATGAATATCCTTTCTTTTCCCAAAGGCAAAAGAAGCATAACGGACATCTGCTCCGCTGGGATCCTCCACATATTCCAAATATACCGGTTCTGCATAGTCAAACGGATTCCCGGAAGAAAACGGATAATGTTCTTCTTCTTCGGAAAGTACGATATCGCTTAACAGCATCGTATCGCCTGCATGAAACGCCGCTATAGCAGCATTTTCCATGTCAGATGGCACAACCAGCACCGTTTCCTCACCACTTTTAATTTTTTCCAAATCGATTTCCCCATCCGCCACATATGGCGCAAGTGCTGCAAACTCATTCGGCAATACACCAATCGTCGGCAAAGCATAGATATTTTCATCGGGATCATAACCAATCTGTTCGATCATTGCATTTTCTGCTTCATATTCCGTTCGTTCGTAAGGATCCTCCGACGCTTCATATATCTCATACTGCCGCATGGAAAAAGGATCCATCATGTGTTCTACGGCTATAGGCGTATTGTCTTTTTGACAGACTAACCTTGTAGACTTATTGACAATACGGGCAAAAGCCGTCTGCACAAAATCCTGTTCGGCAAATCTTATGTATGTATCTTCTTCGATTCCATGATCATGATGGTTTTCGATCAAAAAAACATAAGGATCCGACATGGAACTTTTTTCTGCGACGCAATCCCAGCCATTCAATCCGCTGGCACTTAATTCGTTTATATATTCCACATTTTCTTTATCCGTAAACGCCTTGAAATAATTATAGCCAAAAAATGCCGCACACATGATAATAACCATGATGACCAGAACCGATCTCTCATGGAAACGAATATGCCTGCTGATGACCTGCTGCCATGTACGGTTAGAAAAATCAGTCACATGCCGCTTCCACAGCGTTTCTTTTTTCTGGTATTTCATTCTGAAAACAGAAACCGGAGTGCTTTTTGACATTTTCAAAAGCGGCAGCAACATGGCTGCCATGCCACTGATACCAATCACTGCCGCAGCATACAGCCATGGCTGCGGAGTAACCGATGCCACATAAGTGTTGACGTGAAAACCAAGAGGGATATGGATACCAAAATAAACATTCATCCCCTGCACAAGCAGATAGTGCAGGACACTCCCAATGATCAGACCTAACGCCAGAAAAATGATGATAAAAACCGTTAGCTCCGAAAAAAGATACAGAAAGACCCCCTGCTTTGTCATGCAAAGGCTACGCAAAATGGCAACTTCCTTTAAGCGTCCCATGATGATGTCCCAAACAATACTAAATACGGATATCATCACGATCGCAAGAATCAGTGCTGCAAACATAGGAATCAAGACGGATGAATAAAAATCCTTCCATACATTTCCATCCCGTATGGCTGCAAGAAGGCTGGAAATATTCATTTCCCCATATTCACTGGTGATATGTTCGGTTAGTCCCAAAATATAAGAATATGCCATTGTCCTTCCCATCGGGGCATCACAGAACCATTTAGAAAAATCCGCCTGCTCCATCTCTGCAGTCAGTGCTTGGATGTCGGATTCGGTCTGAAGCAAAACTGTGGTTATGGAACTTTGAAAAAACTCTTTTTCGCTATCAAAAACAAACATAGACGGAACGCTGTATCCATCCATACCATTAGAACCCGCGATCGGATAGCGGTAAAATCCTCCATATCCGCCGGCAGATGATGCCTGAAAAACACCCGAAATGGTATATTCCCGATCACCTAAGCCATTCCCTTCTATATCATACAATGTCAGTACTATTTTCTGTCCCGGCATTGGTGGCACACCGAACTTTTTGGCAGTATCCGCATCTATGGCGATTTCATTTTCCTTTTGCGGATAAGCCCCATCTATACAGACCATATGATACATCTGCTCAGAACGTTCATCGGGGAAAGAAGCCACTTTGCACTGTGGTACGCCGCCCATGTCCGCATACCCCAGCTCCCGGTAAAAACCATAGGATGAGACAGCATCCTGTTCCGCCACCAAAGAAATGTCAGTTTCTTCCACTCCATAAATAACGACATCATAATCCCCCAGCAGAGTCAGTTCTTCTTCCATGATCAGAGCTTTTTCACTGCGTATATAAAGGCACGAAAAACAAAGAGCGACCGTTCCCAAAATGCAGATGACCGCTAAGGTAATCATTCTTTTAAAATGTACTTTCCAGTAACGAAAGGATAACTTTAAGAAAACCCCCACTTTTTTCATATCTACCTCAAATCATACGATACGGCGTCTGAAATACGCTGACCAAAAAGATGATTGACAGAACGTATCGCATTATGATCAAAACTATCAAACTCCGACATTATAGTAACCCATTTATGCTTTTTTGTCAATTTTTACTATTATTGAGTATCATTACATGGGATCCATCACTATGATGGAAACAGCCATGAGATGATATTCCTTACAAGTACAAAAAAATAAGCGTACCACTATTTCTAATGATACGCTTATTCTCATTTTGTCAGATTAGAATCCGGCGCAAAGTGACCCGAATCCTATTTATTATTGATTGCTGCCTGAGCTGCTGCCAAACGTGCGATCGGTACACGGAACGGTGAACATGATACATAGTCCAAACCAATCTTATGGCAGAACTCAACGGATGAAGGATCTCCGCCATGTTCTCCACAGATTCCAACATGCAACTTTGGATTTACCGGCTTGCCTAACTTGATCGCCATTTCCATCAATTTGCCAACACCGGTCTGATCCAATTTTGCAAACGGATCATTTTCAAAAATCTTGGTATCATAGTAAGCATCCAAGAACTTACCGGCATCATCACGAGAAAAGCCGAAGGTCATCTGCGTCAAGTCATTTGTACCGAAGCAGAAGAAATCTGCCTCTGTAGCGATCTCGTCAGCAGTCAATGCGGCTCTCGGAATCTCGATCATCGTACCGACCTCATATTCCAGTTTCACACCTGCTGCCGCAATCTCAGCATCCGCAGTCTCTACAACTACTTTCTTAACGTATTTTAATTCCTTGATCTCACAAACCAACGGGATCATGATCTCCGGTTTTACATTCCAATCCGGATGCTTCTTCTGCACATTGATTGCCGCGCGAATCACTGCCTTCGTCTGCATTTTAGCAATTTCCGGATAGGTAACTGCCAAACGGCATCCTCTGTGTCCCATCATCGGGTTAAACTCATGTAAGCCTTCAATGATCGTCTTAATGGTCTCAACTGATTTACCCTGTGCTTCTGCCAGCTTCTTGATATCGGCTTCTTCCGTCGGAACAAACTCATGAAGCGGCGGATCCAAGAAACGGATCGTAACCGGATTGCCTTCCAAGGCTTCATACAATGCTTCAAAGTCGCCCTGCTGATATGGAAGGATCTTCTCCAAAGCAGCTTCTCTTTCTTCTACGGTATCCGAACAGATCATTTCACGGAATGCAGCAATTCTGCTTTCTTCAAAGAACATATGCTCTGTACGGCAAAGTCCGATACCTTCTGCACCCAGTTCGCGTGCCTTCTTAGCATCTGCCGGCGTATCTGCATTGGTACGAACCTTTAAAGTTCTGTATTTATCAGCCCATGCCATGATTCTTCCGAATTCACCTGCGATCGTAGCATCTACGGTAGGAATCAGACCGTCATAAATGTTACCGGTCGTACCATCAATTGAGAGATAATCTCCTTCATGGAATTCCTTGCCTGCTAACGTAAACTTCTTATTTTCCTCATCCATCGCAATGTCACCGCAACCGGATACACAGCAGGTTCCCATACCACGGGCAACGACTGCAGCATGGCTGGTCATACCGCCACGAACCGTTAAGATACCTTGAGATGCCTTCATACCGGTAATATCTTCCGGTGAAGTCTCTAATCTTACCAAAACAACTTTCTCGCCTCTTGCATTCCAGTTTTCAGCATCCTCTGCAGAGAATACGATCTTACCGCAAGCAGCACCCGGAGAAGCGCCAAGACCTTTTCCGATCGGTGTAGCTGCCTTTAATGCAGCGGCATCAAACTGCGGATGAAGCAAGGTATCCAAGTTTCTCGGATCGATCATTGCCACTGCCTCTTCTTCCGTTCTCATGCCTTCATCAACCAGATCGCAGGCAATCTTTAATGCAGCCTGAGCGGTTCTCTTACCGTTTCTTGTCTGCAGCATGTAGAGTTTCTTATTCTCTACCGTAAATTCCATATCCTGCATATCTCTGTAATGGTCTTCCAACGTCTTACATACCTGCTGGAACTGTGCAAATGCTTCCGGGAATTCCTCAGCCATCTTTGCGATCGGCATTGGAGTACGTACACCTGCAACAACGTCTTCACCCTGTGCATTGATCAGGAACTCGCCCATCAGCTTCTTCTCACCGGTAGCAGGATCACGCGTAAATGCAACACCGGTACCGCAATCGTCACCCATGTTACCGAATGCCATACTCTGTACATTGACAGCAGTACCCCAAGAATACGGGATATCGTTATCTCTTCTGTAAACATTTGCTCTTGGGTTATCCCATGAACGGAATACCGCTTTCACGGCTCCCATTAACTGCTCCTTCGGATCATCCGGGAAGTCTTGTCCGATCTTAGACTTATACTCCGCCTTGAACTGTCCAGCCAATTCTCTTAAGTCTTCAGCAGTCAGCTCAACATCATAAGTTACGCCCTTCTTAGCTTTCATCTCGTCGATCAATTCTTCAAAATACTTCTTGCCGACTTCCATAACGACATCGGAATACATCTGGATAAACCGTCTGTAGCAATCCCATGCCCAACGCGGATTTCCTGATTTTGCTGCGATAACTTCAACAACATCTTCATTTAATCCCAAATTCAAAATGGTATCCATCATACCCGGCATAGAAGCTCTTGCGCCGGAACGAACAGAAACCAAAAGCGGATTCTCCTTATCTCCAAATTTCTTTCCTGTAATTTCTTCCATCTTAACGATATACTCATTAATCTGTCCCTGAATTTCATCGTTGATCTCGCGACCATCTTCGTAATACTGCGTACATGCCTCTGTCGTAATTGTGAAGCCCTGCGGAACCGGAAGACCGATATTCGTCATTTCGGCAAGATTTGCACCTTTACCACCAAGAAGCTCACGCATGTTCGCGTTTCCTTCCGTAAACAAATATACCCATTTGTTTGCCATTTGTAACTTACCTCCTAAGTATTGATTATTTTAGCCCGTCCCCATCGGTACGGTCACTATTCATTATTATACCATAATTTCTATTTTTTTGAAGTCAATTTTAAGAATAATTTTAAATAATATCCATATTTAACATATTATGGCAAAAAGAATTCCGATCTGACAAAGGAAATGCCGGTGTCTAACCGACACCGGCATAAAATATATGACCACACACACAGTTTTTTTTGCTGTTACTGAACGATTCTCCTAGCACCAATCGGTGTAGAATAATACATATTTGAGATAATGATCCCGGTTGACTCTGTAGCAGCATGTACGATCTGTCCGCCACCGATATACAACCCAACATGACCGGAATAGCAGATAATGTCCCCCGGCTGTACGGCATCCAACGAAACAGGGGTCCCTTGTGTCATTTGCACACTCGATGAATGGCTCAGGGAATATCCAAACTGTGCATATACCGCCATCGTAAAACCACTGCAATCGGTTCCGCCGGTCAGACTACATCCGCCGTATACATAAGGATTGCCCACGAACTGGCACGCATATGCTGCGATCTCCGCACCCAAAGCCAAGCCTTCTGCCGAAGTCTGTACCGGAGGCAGAACTGCAGCCGCTTCCGAGGATACCGTCTGTGCATTTGCCGATACCTGCGCCGCTCTAGCTGCCGCGATCATCGCTTGTTCTTCTTCAATCGTTATGGCAACCGGATAATTCCATCCTACTTCTACATATTCTCTTGCTACATATCCCGTTATATCATCCGTATACCGGATCTCTACCCATTCGTCCGTTTCACTCAATATATCCAGTTCACGACCGCCAGTGACGGAGCCGATACACTCGCTTTCCGTACTCTGTTCCTTCCGTACGTTCAGAGCCTGAACCTCGACTGTCGCGCAATACTTATAATTCTCTGTGATATATGCTCCTGCCTCATCGCCAAACATGAGATATTCATTTGAAACATATCCGCTGACCGAACCCGATTCAATCTTCGTCCATTCGTCACCTGCTTCTATGATTTTCGCTACTGTATATGGATACAACTTTCCGACAATGGCGGAATCAGTATTTGCTTCTTCCCGTACGCGAAGACTTCCTTCTACATTTGCCACTACATAATCCTGCCATTCCGGATACTGACATTCCGGTTCTTCCGGAACTTCCGTATCTTCCTTCTCTGTATCCTCCGGTGCTGCTAAAGCCGGTTTTTCATCTTCCGTTGTCTCCGGTACTTCCTGAATCTCCGACTCGCTGCTGTTCTTTCGCAATGTAACATTGATATCAGAAATCTGTGCGGATTCTTCAGCCGCTTCTGCCTCCTGCTGTACATTCTGAACAGTGCTCTCCGTTTGCAGTGTCACAGCGTGTGTAGTAACCGCTATGCCTGCTCCCATCATTATCATAATTGCCGCACTCACGACTGTCTTTTTCATATGTTACCCCAACTTTTCGTAATTATTACAAATTTGTTACAACTTGTTACATTTGTATTCTAACAAAGGAGGGAAGCACTGTCAACATTATTTCACAATTTTTTTCATTTTTTTATATTTTTGTTATATCTTGAAAAAAAATCATTTTCAGGTATAATTAATTTCATACGATAGTAATGTTTATACAATATATACATATCATTATGTACATATCAAACAAATGGGGGATATTATGAATATCAGAGACTTTTTTGATCTTTCACTACTCGAGCAGATTATGGAAGACTGGTCAAAAGCAACCGGTATGGCGACCATTGCCGTTGACAACGAAGGCAATTATATCACAAAAGAAATCGGTTTTACCGATTTCTGCATGAAACACACTCGCGGTACGACCGAGGGGCTGCGGCGTTGTACAAAATGCGACAATACCTGCACCGGCACTTATTTTTGCCATGCCGGTCTCATGGACTTCAGCATTGATATCAAAGTCGGAGATATATATTTAGGAAAAATCATTGGCGGACAAGTCCTGCCTTCCGAACCGGATGAAGATAAGTTCCGTCAGATCGCTTCCGAACTGGGAATACAACCGGATACTTACATAGAAGCGCTTCGGCATGTACCGGTCAAATCCGAAGAATCGATCCGTGCCGCTTCCAAATTACTGGGCGATACGGTCAACCTGCTTGTTAATTTTGAATACAACAAATCCGCCAGCAGCCAGCTGGTGAACGTTTTGAAAAACGATATCGGGCAGGCGGCTGATCTGATCGAAGAGATCAATGCAAAATCTCTCGCATTGGATAAGATTGAGAATAAGCAAAAAATCCTTTCACTGAATGCGTCGATCGAAGCTGCCCGTGCCGGGGAATTCGGTCGCGGCTTTGCAGTCGTTGCGTCTGAGTTTGGAAAACTTGCCGTCAATTCCGGCGAGATCAATCGGACTATCAAATCATCCCTGCATTCTCTCACGCAGGTCATTGACGAAATGGAAACATACTCACAGAAGTAACGGCGGTATCCTCTCTCGATAGCTCCGTACAAATAAAATGAAAAAATACGCACCTCTGTCATGAGGTGCGTTTCATCTTCCTTGAGATCCTTATCTGTTAAAAATCTAATTTTTCTTGGAAATAAGCCTTCAAATCATCAATCTTAATCCGTTCCTGCTCCATCGTATCACGATCCCGGACAGTCACCGCGTTGTCATTCTCGGATTCAAAATCATAGGTCACACAATACGGCGTTCCGATTTCATCCTGTCTACGATAACGCTTACCGATATTGCCACGGTCATCATACTCACAGTTATACTGTTTGGAAAGCTCCGTATAGATCTTTTCCGCTCCGTCTGCCAGTTTTTTAGAAAGTGGCAGGACACCGATTTTGATCGGCGCAAGCGCCGGATGAAAATGTAGGACCGTCCGCATATCTCCGCCTTCTAACTCTTCCTCGTCATATGCGCTGCAAAGGAATGCCAAGGTAACGCGATCCGCTCCCAGTGACGGTTCAATGACATATGGGATATATTTCGATTTCTTTTCGTCATCAAAATATTCCATCGGTTCTCCCGATGTCGTTTGATGCTGTGTCAGATCATAATCCGTGCGGTCTGCAATGCCCCACAGTTCTCCCCAGCCAAATGGGAATAAGAACTCAATATCCGTCGTTCCCTTACTGTAAAAACATAACTCTTCCGGCGAATGATCTCTCGCACGCATTTCCTCTTCCCGGATACCTAACGATCTTAACCAATCAATACAGAACTGTCTCCAATACGCAAACCACTCTAAATCGGTTCCCGGCTCGCAGAAAAATTCCAATTCCATCTGCTCAAATTCTCTGGTGCGGAAAGTAAAATTACCCGGCGTGATTTCATTTCGGAACGATTTTCCAATCTGTCCGATACCAAATGGGATTTTTTTACGGGAGGTACGTTGTACATTCTTAAAATTTACGAAAATACCCTGTGCCGTTTCCGGTCTTAAATAAACGGTATTTTTAGCATCCTCCGTTACTCCCTGAAACGTCTTAAACATCAGGTTAAACTGACGGATATCGGTAAAGTTATGTTTACCGCAGGACGGACAAGGAACCTGATGCTCTGTCACAAAAGCCATCATCTGATCCTGCGACCATCCGTCAATGGAACCGTCTAACGTGATCTGATGCTCCGCCGCATAATCCTCGATCAGTTTATCCGCGCGGAACCGTTCGTGGCATTCTTTACAATCCATTAACGGATCGGCAAAGCCGGCTAAATGCCCGGAAGCCACCCACGTCTGAGGATTCATGAGAATCGCGCAATCCACGCCTACGTTGTATGGATTTTCCTGAATAAATTTTTTCCACCAAGCACGTTTGACGTTATTTTTTAATTCTACGCCTAAGTTACCGTAATCCCATGTATTTGCCAAGCCGCCGTAGATTTCCGAACCGGCATATACAAATCCTCTCGCCTTTGCCAAGGCAACAATCTTATCCATCGTTTTTTCCATCTTTCAACCTCTCTCGCTTTCCCCTGATTATTTAAAGACAATGATTGCCGTATTGTCACCGGTTGCAGAAAATACCCCGTCCTGCTCTTTAACATTTGTATTATAATACAATACTTTCCCTTTGCAGACAATATTCATGGCATCTTGCACCTTCAGCACCATCATGCCGGCTGCGTCAATATCTGACGAGCGAATAGAACTTCCGTCTGCCGTCGAGGTAAATTCACCGTTGACCACTGTATCCGCAAAAGAAGACAATTCATAGTCCGTATGATTAAACGAATTATAATCTTCCATACTTGCATAGTCCAGTTGCAACTTGACGAGACTGTTTTCTGTCTCCAGTTGTTGAAGGATAATTTTATCTTCTCCGTGCGTTTCATTATATTCGTCGATTTCCGTATTGATATATGTTTCCAATTCCTGCATATCATATGTTCCGTCCGAAAAATCCTCCACGGAAACGTCCGAAATCGTACCGTTTTTTTCTATGATCATGGTATTGACAGCATATCCATCCAAATTGCCGGAACATCCCGTCAATATCAGGAACCCGAGCAGTAAATGAATCAGTATGAACTTTCGTTTCATGATCCATGCCCTCCTATCATACTAATAACTTAATTATTGTAACTTCTAATCGTTCAGATTGCAAGACAGAGAATCAAGAAATTCCACGGATTTGAATTTCCGATCCACATATTCTTCCATAAACGCATCGCTGATCTGATTGATTTCTTCCTGTACCTCCTGTGAAACGCGGAAAGAATACAGTTTTTCGATCGGTGTGCTTAACATAAATTGCAGCGCATATACGGTAGACGGATTCAGCAGTTCCCCGATATCATAATCGATCTCACAATGATCCACGCAAAGCAATCCTCCCTGTCTTGCCCGAAATACATATCCGGTTCCCTGATTACCACATTTCACGCAGGCAAATGCCTGAATTTCTTCTCCGTCTAATGCCAACGCCCGAATTTCATATATCCGCCGGATCAAAGATTCCGGAACCTGTTTTTTCCCCAAGGCACGCAGCGTCATATATAACAGTTTTAACTGCTCGCTGTCATCCGAGTTTTCATGTGTCAGATAATCCGCCAATTCGCAAAAATACGTCGCATAAGTGATACAGTCCAAATCCGTTTTGATCTCTTCAAAATAATTCTTGATCTCCGCATTTTGTACACGATAGGCATCTTTTCCGACAAACAGCGTAAACGTCCCATAGGTAAACGGCTGGCAGGCGGCGGTCAGAGCATTACCCGTCCTTCTGGCGCCTCTTGCAAAAGCAGACAGTTTTCCCCGTTCCCTTGTCAGGATGACCAGTCGGCGGTCATAATCCCCAACCTGCGTCGTCATTAATATCATTCCGGTTACTTCTATCTGCATGCTCTCACCGTCCTACTCTCTTTGTTCAAACCCGAAATTCTTGATCAGGTAATCACTGTCACGCCAATCCTTCTTGATCTTGACCCATAATTTCAGATTTACTTTGGTATCCAGTAATTTTTCCATATCCATACGTGCCTGCGTGCCTATTTTTTTCAGCATATTTCCCTGCTTGCCGATAATAATGCCCTTGTGGGAATCTTTCTCGCAAATGATCGTTGCGTCAATATCCACGATATTCCCTGCCGGTCGGTCTTTCATCGCATCGATCACCACTGCGATCCCATGCGGAATTTCATGATCCAAACAACGCAGTGCCTTTTCCCGAATGATCTCCGCGACGATCTGTCGCTCCGGCTGATCGGTAATAGTATCTTCATGATAATATTGCGGACCTTCCGGCAGATATGCCAAAATCGTCCGTATCACCTCTTGGGTATTGCGATCCCGCAAAGCTGATACCGGAATGATCGCATCAAACTCATACTCCTTTCGATACGCTTCCACTGCCTGCCGTACCGCCTCTTGTTTCACCGTATCAATTTTATTTATGATCAACAGCACCGGCGTATGTATGTTTTTCAGCCGCTCGATGATTGCCCGTTCGCCCTTTCCAATATACGTTGTAGGTTCCACCAGCCATAAGACCACATCCATTTCGGACAATGCGGAATTCACTGCATGCAGCATATATTCTCCCAGTTTATTCTTTGCACGGTTAATGCCCGGCGTATCTAAAAAAATAATCTGCCCTTCCTCGCAGGTATATACCGTCTGGATTCTGTTTCTTGTCGTCTGAGCTTTATTGCTTGTGATTGCAATTTTTTGTCCGATCAAATGATTCATTAACGTTGATTTTCCCACATTTGGTCTGCCGATGATCGTAACGAACCCCGACTTAAACGTGTCTTTCATACGTACTCTCCTTCATTTTGAAATCCCCTTTTCCGGAGAATTCTCTCCGGAAGAAAGGGGATTTTGATTCCGTTTGCCCGCCGATCAAAATACCGTTCTGATATTCTTAAAATGCTCGGCTTCCCGCTCTATTTTCTTTTCATTTCCAATGGCACAAATGGTTCCGGCTGAAACCACCGACTGAACCAGTTGTGACAATCCGCGGATCGTCGCCTGTGTAGTAGACAACATTTCATCTCTTCTCTGCTGACGGTATTCATCACTGATGCCTGCCAGATATAAATTAAAATCACGTTCTCCCCTGTCATAAGCGTTCAGAGGAATGTCAGCCGTACCGATGGTTCCGATGATATACTTCGTCATGTCCCGATCATCCGCCTGAAAATTCGCTACATACTCTGCCGCCGCCTGATAGATATCATATGTCTCCATCAGATTCGGGTCCCGGTAAGAAGTCATGTAACTGGTACCGTTATCACTGAATCCGCACATACAGCCGTAAGCGCCGCCCTGTACTCTGACATTCAGCCATAAATAGTCATATGCAAAAATGGTCTCCAATACCCGTAACGCTCCTGTGGTTTTGAATCCGGATTTTTTATAGTTACCTGCTGTCGCCACATATTGTACCTGACTGGCGGTTTTAAATCCCTCGTTTTTCACTTCCGGTTCCAAATGTTCCTCCGGTTTATTGACCTTTCTAGTAGAAAGATACACGGAGAACAAGGTCACATTCATACCGATCGCTTCTTCCACCTGATTATCACCGGTATAGGAAATGATCAGATTTTCTTTATGCAGCATTTCTTCCAGTACCCGGTTCAAACGATCGGTCAGTTCCCCTTTCTTTGTATCAAAATCCTGAAGCATGGAATCCACAAATTCATAATAATCCACGCCTTTTGCCCGTTCCTTCACATAATGATCCTTGGAAACATAGGACATGGCTCTGGCTGCCGCCGTAGAATGTCCGTGACTTACCAGTTCCGGTTTCATGGACGCCTTGATCTCTTCTAAGATTTCCCGTAATCGGTCGGTATCTTTCAAACGGCTGTGCAGTAACATTTCTTCCATGAGCTTAAACGTATCGTTTATCTGTTCATAAAACATTTTCCCCTTGATATCAAACGTTGGCAGATAGGCATCCGGTTCTAAATTACCGCGGATCTCAAAACTGGTACGAATCCCCCCGGACTTCAAACGGATCTCGCTTGCCAATTCATTGTAGGTATAATGTTCTGTATCGATCATTCCCATGATCCTTGCCAAAAGATTCGCATATGGGAGCAAGTCGATCGGTAATTTATCCAGCTTAAAACATAAATGCAGATATGCGATCCCATTTGTAAAAATCGGGTGTACCACAACCGGAATCCCCAACAGTTCCTGTGTCACATTTTCCTGTTTCTGAATCTTCGGCTCGATATCGGCAATTTCCAAAAGCGGTATCTTACGTAAATCCTCTTCATCAGACGGGGTTGCCTGATATTCTTTTAATGCCTTTGTTTCCGCTATGATTTTTTCTAATGCCTGTTTCGACAACGAATGTTTGTAGACAGCGAGTTGTTCTTTTCTCTGTGCTTCTATCCGTTCATTGCGCCCCCGCTCCGGCTTCAGTATCACAATGCTGCAATGCGGGTTATCCAAGAGATATGCCCGTATAGTACGCTCAAAGTATCCGTTTTCCAATCCTCGTTTCATAAATTCCAGTGTTTCTTTTACTTTGATATGAAGAAACGGAGACCTTTCATCATAGAGCCAACTGTCAAATGCCTTTAATCCATAGATTAGACCTTTCGGCGTCCTTCCAAAATCCGACTCCCTCAGTTGGAATTCCAGATGGTTAATGGCTGCCTGCATCGCCTTTTTTGGCAGCCCGTTGTCACAGATATCCGTCAGGGTATCCCGAATCACCTGTATAAACTTTTCCTGATCCGATTCGTTCGCATTATGTGCAATAACCGAGAAAATAGGCTGCTGGATGGAATTGTCATAAGAAGACTCGATATCTTTACCGATCCCTGCACGGATCAATGCCTGCTTCAGCGGTGCGCCCGGCATATCCAGCAAAACCGATTGTAACAGTTGAAACGCCATATATAATTCCGGATCCAAGCTGGTGCCAATGACCACATTGTAAGATAAGAACGTCTGATCCTGCAGGTCCTCCGAATCTGCCAGTGAATAGGCATATGTCTCCGTCACCGGCTGCGGATATTCGATCTGCATATGGATCTGTGAATCGATCTTTTGATATTCATAATGACACAGATATTCTCTGTCGATGAACGATAGCTTTTCTTCTATATCAATATTACCATATAAGTAGATATAACTGTTTGACGGATGATAATACATCTGATGAAACTTCAAAAAAGCATCATATGTCAACTGAGGGATCGCTGACGGCTCGCCGCCCGATTCAAAAGCATAGGTCGTATTTGGAAGCAAGGATGCCTGAATCAGACGCGCCAGTTGCTGATTCGGATCCGAATAGACGCCTTTCATTTCATTATATACCACGCCGTTATAGGTCAGCTCGCCTTCCAGATCCTCTAATTCGTAATGCCAACCTTCCTGTTTTAAGATCTCTTCATGAGTATATATATTCGGATGAAAGACAGCATCTAAATAGACATCCATGAGATTTTGAAAATCCTTATCATTATAGCTTGCGATCGGATAGACTGTCTTATCCGAATATGTCATTGCATTTAAAAATGTATTCAATGATCCCTTTGCCAACTCAACAAACGGGTCTTTTGCTGGAAATTTTTTTGAGCCGCAAAGCACCGAATGTTCCATGATATGCGGGATTCCGGTATCATCTTTCGGCGGTGTCCGGAATCCGATCGTAAATACTTTATTGGTATCGTCATTTTTGATAACTGCTACCTTCGCCTTCGTCTTGCGATGCCGAAAGATATATCCGATCGCCGACAATTCCGGAATCTCTTCCTGATCTAATAAATCGTATGCACCAAACCGCTTCATGCAATCTTCCTCCTATACTTTTATCTTAAACCCCGATTTCTGCTTATATTTTATCCAAAATATGACAATCTATTTCTATCCTAGCATTTTTTTTTCATTCTCGCAACAAATCAGCGATGATCTTACGCAAAATATATTACGATACAAATCACAGAACCGTTCTATCTTGATCGCGTGATGTATATGCCTTATATGCCATTCGATTGAAAAGGGTCAAAAGTATCATCCAGATATTTCAGAAGCTCTTTCCGCAGATATTCATATCGCAGCCGTTTCTCTTCTTTTTTTAAATGCGTCTCCTTAAACTGCTCTGAGCAATCACTGTAATCCAGTTTTTCATCTCCAAACTGCTCGCTGGTCAGATCAAACATACAACCGTCTACTACATTAAAACAGTGATAGTTTCCTCCGGGTCTTAAGATGCCGTACACCTGACCGCCGAAAAGATCCTGCATCAGAAACGCTGTGATCGAACACTGTCCAAGGGTCGGATTCTCGGCACTCCACGCATCCCGCATCCTTGGCGCGCAGGTATCCGCACACCAGATCGTAGAGAGAATATCGTAGTAATCTCTCGGTGTCAGACCATGCGCATCTTTGATCACAGCCGTTTCCCATCCATAAAATCTATACGTTTTCATTTATTCATCCCTTCCACGATCTCAAAATACTCATCCATCTTCGCCCGCGCTTCTTCTTCAGACAAATGAAAATGTGCCATGACCAGATGCAACACCGTATCGATCGCACAATCCTCTGAAAATTTTTCTCGTATCAAATCCAATGGATCCATCATCCGTTCCTCCATTTCCACATGCAAACCGTCAGCTTTTCATACAAGCATCATTCTTATCTTTCTATTATAATGTGTGGTCTTCTGTTCATCAAGCCAAAACTTAGCCTGTCCCGCCCATCAGCCAAACCGCCCACTGTTCAGGTTGGTTAATAGACAATATCACATCCATGTATCTGTGCATGGTAATAACTGAAAATCCATTTGGATGCTTTACTTATAAAAAAAGTCTGCTATAATAATGAAGATATCATTTTATCAATCATTTTGTTCCGTTTTGTAAAAACGTGTCAAAATACATAAAAAAGGAGTAATCACCATGAGTCAAACAGTGGAAATCAGATGGCATGGCCGGGGCGGTCAGGGTGCCAAGACAGCCGCTTTATTACTGGCTGATGTAGCCTTTAAGACAGGCATGTATGTTCAGGGTTTTCCGGAGTATGGTCCGGAACGGATGGGCGCTCCGATCACAGCTTATAACCGTATCAGTGACACCCCGATTCGTGTTCATTCCAATATCTATACCCCCCAGTACGTCGCTGTAGTAGACGAAACGCTGCTCGAAGCCGTTGATGTCACCGCAGGACTGCGTACCGACGGTGCGATCGTTGTCAATACTACTAAATCCAAATCCGATATTCTGCCCCATCTGCGAGGTTACAACGGCAAAGTATATACGATCGATGCAAAAAAAATATCAATGGCGACTCTCGGTAAATACTATCCGAATTCCCCGATGCTTGCCGCCATGGTCGCCATTACCAAAGTGATGGAGCCGGAATCTTTTTTGCGGGAAATGGAACTTTCTTTCCAGCATAAGTTTGCAAAAAAACCGGAAGTCATTCACGGTAATATGGAAGCATTAAAAATGACTTTCAAGGAGGTACAGTAATATGGCAATAACCGATATCTCAAACATCACTGAATCCAGCAGATGGCAAGACATTACGACCGGAAACCAGATCTATGGTCCCGGAACTTCCGTCGCCTTTCAGACCGGGGAATGGAGAACCCAGACACCGGTATGGAATGCAGACAAATGTAAGCAATGCCTGCTCTGTGTGCCGGTATGTCCGGACAGTTCTATTCCGGTAAAAAACTGTGAACGAACAGACTTTGACTATGACCACTGTAAAGGATGCGGCATCTGCGCCAAAGTATGTCCGTTCGATTCCATTACCATGAAGGAGGGTCAATAATATGGCAATTCGTGAACGTTTATCAGGAAATGAGGCAGTCGCTCTTGCGATCAAACAGATCAATCCTGACGTTATGCCCGCCTTTCCGATCACCCCATCCACTGAAATACCACAGTATGTAGCCAATTATATCGCCAACGGACAAATGGATACGGAATTCATTCCGGTAGAAAGCGAACACAGTTCCATGAGCGCGACTGTAGGCGCCTCCGCTGCGGGAGCCAGAGCCTTGACCGCTACGTCTTCCTGCGGTATGGCGTTAATGTGGGAAGAACTCTATGTGGCGGCATCTAACCGACTGCCGCTTGCCCTGACTTTGGTCAACCGTGCCTTATCCGGTCCGATCAATATCAACTGTGACCATTCCGACAGTATGGGTGCCAGAGACAGCGGCTGGTTACAGATCTATGCAGAAAACAATCAGGAAGCATACGACAATATGATTCAGGCATTCCGTATTTCCGAACACAAAGACGTGCTGTTGCCGATCATGATCTGTCAGGACGGGTTCATTACCAGTCATGCAGTTGAAAATATTGAATTGTTAGAAGACGATGTGGTGAAAGCATTCGTCGGCGAATATCAGCCGGAACATTATCTCTTAAATCCGGAAGAACCGATGGCTGTCGGTCCTTATGCAGTTTCCAATTATTATATGGAAACGAAGATGGGGCAGCGTACCGCTATGAACCACGCCAGACAGGTGATTTTGGATGTTGCAGAAGAATTTGCTGCTATTTCCGGCAGGCACTATGGATTTTTTGAAGAATATCACTTAGAGGATGCCGACTATGCAGTTCTGATCATCGGTTCCGCTGCCGGCACCTGCAAAGATGCGGTGGATGCTCTTCGGGCAAACGGAAAAAAGGTCGGTTTACTTAAGCTCCGTGTTTTCCGTCCGTTCCCTGCGGTCGAAATCGCTGCGGCACTGGCGCACTGCAAATCGGTTGCCATCATGGATCGAAGCGACAGCTTCAGCGGCAACGGCGGTCCTTTGGGCGCCGAAGTATCACAGGCTCTTTACAACGCCCGTTCCAACGTACTATCCGTAAATTATATTTACGGTCTGGGCGGCAGGGATATTCGGGTAGAAGATTTTGAAGATATCTATTCCCGTTTGGAAACAATAGCAGAAACTGGAACCGTTGTCGATCAGTACGATTACATCGGTTTAAGAAAGTAAGGAGGACGCAACATGGCTACAACATATAATTTCAAAGAAGAAATGAATAAACCAGAACGTCTCGCTCCCGGTCACAGAATGTGTGCCGGCTGCGGCGGAACGATCGCCGTTCGTGCCGTTCTCCGTGCTTTACACGAAGGCGACAAAGCCGTGATCGGCAATGCGACCGGATGTTTGGAAGTCTCCTCGTTCATGTATCCTTATACCGCATGGCAGGACAGCTATATCCATAACGCATTTGAAAACGCCGGCGCGACACTTTCGGGTGTCGAAACGGCTTATCATGTTCTTAAGAAAAAAGGAAAACTGGATGACACTTACAAATTCATCACCTTTGGAGGTGACGGCGGTACATACGATATCGGACTGCAGTCTCTGTCCGGCGCTATGGAACGGGGACATGATCTGGTCTACGTCTGCTATGACAACGGAGCCTATATGAATACCGGCATCCAACGCTCCTCTGCAACACCAAAGTTTGCGGATACCACCACCACTCCGGTCGGCACGCAGTCAAACGGTAAACTTCAAGGGCGAAAGGACTTAGCCGCCATTATCGCCGCACACAATGTTGCCTATGTCGGACAAAGCACATTCCTCGGTAACTTTAAGGATCTCCATACAAAGGCGGAAACTGCTATCTACACCACCGGTCCCGCTTTTCTGAACATCATGGCGCCTTGTCCGCGTGGCTGGGGATATGAAGCAAGCGATATTATGGACATCTGTAAGATGGCAGTAGAAACCTGTTACTGGCCGTTATTCGAAGTCATTGAAGGAAAATGGATTTTGAATTACGAACCAAAGAAAAAACTGCCGATTGAAGATTTTCTGCGGTCTCAAAGCCGCTTTAAACACCTCTTCAAACCGGAAAATGCAGAACTGATCGAACAGTTCCAAGAGGAAGTAAACCGTCGTTGGGAGACTCTGCAATACAACTGTTCAAGAAATTAGTACCATGTGGGAATCAAAAATCCCCGCGTTATCGTATCTTTTGCATAATCACAAAACAAGCCACGGAAACGATACATAAGACATATTTTAATAGATCAGCCGTAAGAATAGTACACGATATTACGGCTGATCTATTTATTATTTCTGCTTTTTATGTCTGATTGAAAATAAAACGATCAAACAAATAGCAGCGGCAATCAGTATTCCAATGAAAATTAGAAGTATAACTGTAGTGATTTTTCCGGCATTTTCATTGATCTCTGCATTTGCGGGAACATCATCTGCATCACTTACAATATCATCCGCTATCTCTGCGTTTGAAGAGACACTGCCTGCATCGCTTGCGGCATCCTCCGCTATCCCCGTGTTTGGAGAGATACTGCCTTCACCGCTTACGGCATCCTCCGCTATCCCCGTGTTCGGAGAGATACTTACCTTTGAAGCAACATCATCTTCCCCACTTGAAGTGTCAGCCGCATTGTGATCCGGGTTAACGGCTGGCGTGTCATTTCCTGACGATGTATCGGAACCGCCGTCCCATTTATATATCCAATCCTTATATGTTAGTATATAAATTGAAAACCGATCGCTTTCGAAAGTATATGTTTTTTCGTTACTGTCCATATCACCCAAAGCCTCTATCTCACCGTCATGAAGTCGGTAAAGTATAAACTTTCTATTCGGAATCTTGCTGATTTCATCCGGAAGAGCAATCGTTATGCAAACAGGTTTATTGGTTTCATGTATATTTTTGGTGCTGCTACCTATCACCTTTGAAATTTCTATGTCGTAATATCTGTAAATGTTATAATCGGATATACTGTTATTTATGAGTTGTGCTTCCTGTTCAGAAACAGAGCCATCCTCGATATCCAAAATAATCTGTATATTCTCACCTTCTGCTAAAAGACGCCTTTCCTCATCATCAAGAACCGCCTCCGATAATTCTTCGGGCGTCATTGATAATGACGCTTCCAGAATATTGTCATCATCTGCTTCACATGAAATCTTTCCATTTTCAATCCATCTTGCATAAAGCGTCAGATTTCCATCTATCGTATAGTTTTCAAAATCCCATTTGTTTGCAAACTCCTTGTCTGTATACCAGCCGTCCAGCCAAAAACCTGCTTTTTCGTCTATTTCCGGCAGTTCCGCCATTTCACCATAATGGATTGTTTGCTCCGATATTACTTGATCATCGCATACAAATGTTACTGTGTAGGACTTTTGTTTAACCGTACCTCTGTTCTGATACTCTGCCCCCGGTTCATTTACAAAATCCTTGTTGTTTTCCAAGATTCCTGTTGCTTTATTTTCAAATTTGCTTTCCGCAGTATTTTTTATTTCACCATTATTTGTCATACTGCCGCTGTTGGTGACATCTCCCGAATTAGTCATTACATGATTGTTGGTGAACGTGCTGTTTTCGGCATTCTCAAATGAACCGCTGTTGGTGATCGTTCCGTCATTGGTAAATTCATTATGATTAGTCATTGTACCGCTTTCGGTATTTTCAATAGCACCTTGATTTTTAACAGTCCCCTTATTATCCAGCGTTCCGCTGTTTTGTACATTGCCTTTATTGGTAAGCGTGACATGTTCTGATACCGTCAGCTTAGAACCATCAGGAATCACTAATGTTTCTCCCGATTCGACCGTATAGTCATTTTCAAGCACAACATCTCCATATACCGTGTTGTCTACAATGCCATGCCATTCTTCCCTGCCCGAAACGTCAGAAACACTACCGTGAATAACCGGATTCCCGTTTTTACCTGTCGAAAAACTTCCTTTATCCGAAATATCGGATTTATCACTATTGATACCGTCACCTATATCATATCCGTAAGAACCTCCGTAAGCACGTACTTCTCCGCCAGTGATCTCAACATTTCCTTT
Organism: uncultured Lachnospiraceae bacterium; assembly: GCA_947589305.1. Taxonomy (GTDB): domain Bacteria; phylum Bacillota; class Clostridia; order Lachnospirales; family Lachnospiraceae; genus CAG-632. The sequence continues at coordinate 158,544 of CANQAP010000002.1, read as the reverse complement.
GCAGCCTTGACCTCCGCCTATACCTGCCGCCTTATCATGTCCTTCCGCTATGACATTACCACCTGAAATCCGAACTTCTCCCGAGCCGTCACAGCCACCGCCGATACCTGATCCGCTTCCTAAACCACCGCGTGCGGCTACCATACCGCCTGTTATAGTTACGCTTCCTTTACCTGCTAAGCCTCCGCCAAGTCCGGCAGCCAACATAGCGCCCTGTGATATCACAATGCCTCCGTTAATGACAACTGTGCCGTCCCCATGATCTCCGCCGCCAATACCTGCTCCGTCATTCTGACCTCCTTCAGAACTTATATAACCGCCGTTAATGGTGATCAGACCGCTGCTTTCACCTTTGTTACCGCCGATACCGGCTTGATCGGCACCGCCGCGTGCAATCAGTTTTCCATTGCTTTCATAATCAGCACTCTGTCCCCATATGGTAAGTGAATCATCACCACATACGTTTATACCATTTGAGCAATCAAGGCATGCTCCGTCAACAAGGATAATATTAACATTGCCCGATATTTTTATGCGGTCTGAAAGATGAATATTGCCATTCACCACATACCAGCCGTCTGTTAATTCAGTAAATGTTCCGTCTATTTCCCTTGCCTCAGTCTGAGTGAGCGTGCATTTATTCAAAGGGTCATAATAATTGATATCAATATAACCGGATAAATCATTTATAATCCCGCCGTCTGCAACTTCAAGCAATCCATTTGGATCAATCAATTTCGCGTTCTTTTCGATAACAAGCGTTTCGCCATCACCTATTTCCAGCGGTTCATGAAGCGTTACATTCCCTTGAACAGTGTAAGTCTTTGTTCCCTCATTCCAGTAAATGCAGGAAGATTCCTTGGGTATGTTTGCTCCTTCATTGAAAATACCACCGGTCACAGAGCCGTTCCACCATTGTATTTCGGATACCCCTCTGAAATCTCCACCGGTAATTTGGTTGTAATTCAAAAATTTTTCAACGGAAAATGAGCCACCGCTGATTTCGCCGGACTGCCAGTTAAAAAAAACCGAAACGGAAAACGTGCCACCTTTTATTGTTCCTTCGTTATCAATATCACAATCCTTAAAATTTCCCCCTGCTATTATGCCACCACTTTTATTTACCACATTAACATTACTATCATATGTGCCGCCGCTGATCGTTCCATAATTGTACAATCCAATTGATGTGCATCCAGAAACACTGCAGTCAAAATCCGTGATATCACCTTCGTTATCAATCTGGAAGACAACCCTTCTGCACGAACCGGATACATGTAGTGTACCGATTAGTCTTACCTTGTAGCCGGAATGGACATCGATAGAAATATCAATGTCAGCCAATCCATTTGTCGTGGTCTTGTGAACAAACATATCTATACAATCTTCTTGGAGAAGCAACTGTCTTCCTTCCACACTGTCCACATCTATATTGATCTGGCTCAGATCTATAACATACGTACCGTCATCTTCAGTAACAATATCATAAGCTGCCGAAACTGGTGTCTGCGCAGTTTGGGCATAAATATATTCGGATCGGTCAACATTATGCTCGATTCTGTTTGTCAATAAAATCGTGATCAACGCAACGGCAAGCAGAGCAACCGAATGTTTGATTCTTTTTTTTCTTTTTCATAGTCTGACCTCCTATATTAATATATCATATTATAACACTTTTTTAATGATTTGTGAAATATTACTATGATAATATATGAAAATTTGCTATATTCATGATAATATGTAAGAATGGTATGATAAGATTATAGACATCCATACATTGAAACGTCACAAGGATAGATGTACGATGTCGCTATTCAGACAAGAATTCTCCACTGTCCAAGCAAAACAGCAGGCTCTGATGAGAATCACTCACAAAGCCTGCTGTGTTTGATATATGCTTTTATGTTCTGTTTCGGCGATCCAGCGGTCTATGAAACCTTCACAACATTTGCCGCCTGCGGTCCCTTATCGCCTTCCACAACTTCAAATTCTACCTTGTCACCTTCTTCTAATACTTTGAATCCCGGCATATCTAATGCAGAGAAATGTACGAAAATATCCTTTCCTTCCTCGTCATTGATAAAGCCGTATCCTTTTTTTGCATTAAACCATTTTACAGTTCCTGTTTTCATGTTAATACCTCCACTTCCTAAACCAAATCATCGATTCCGATGCTAGTGAAAATGCAGAAAAAGGTACACAGCATATTCGCTGCACACCTTTGTCTAATTCCAACTTATTATAGTTAAAACGCAGGATTTTTTCAAGTCCTAAATTGATTTTTTCATTCTTGTCAAAGTTTCTGTCTGTTTTTTTCAAATTTAGACAGAAGTCTGTTTTTTCTCTTGCATTTCCATGCCGTTTTCGATAAGATAACCATAGAAAAATGATGGGCGAAAACTGATATTCGCATTTTTTTATTTTAAATCATGATCCGCCTGTCATTCAGAAGGAGGAACAATCATGAAGGTGTTATCATTGGAACAGGAACTCAAAAGCCATTCCTATCCCGGACGCGGAATCATCATTGGCAAATCCGCAGACGGCACGAAAGCCGTCACGGCTTATTTCATCATGGGTCGAAGTGTGAACAGCCGCAACCGTATTTTTGTAACCGAAGGCGAAGGGATTCGTACCGAAGCTTTCGATCCTTCCAAGATGGAAGACCCTAGCCTGATCATCTATGCCCCTGTCCGCGTACTTGGCAATCAGACCATCGTAACGAACGGCGATCAGACAGATACCATTTATCAGGGGCTGAGCGATCACCTGACCTTTGAACAATCCTTGCGTTCCCGGAAGTTTGAACCGGACGGTCCGAACTATACCCCTCGCATTTCCGGTATTCTTCAAGCAGAACACGGACAGTTCCATTATGCGCTTTCTATTTTAAAAAGCGACAACGGCAATCCGGAAGCCTGTAACCGCTATACTTTTACTTATGAGAATCCGATCAATGGGCAAGGACATTTTATCCATACCTACGCCCGTAATGAAGAACCGCTCCCAAGTTTTGAAGGAGAACCAAAGCCGGTAGAGATCCCGAACGATATCGATGCGTTTACCACGATGCTATGGAACAGTTTGAATGAAGAAAATAAAGTTTCTTTATTTGTACGTTTCATCGATCTGACGGTCAATACATATGAAACACGTATCATCAATAAAAACAAAGCCTAATACAATCCAAGGAGGATGCCATGAACGAAATACAATTAAAATATGGATGCAACCCGAATCAGAAACCATCGCGGATTTTTATGGAGGACGGAAGCGATCTTCCGGTAACCGTCTTAAACGGTAAACCGGGCTATATTAATTTTTTGGATGCTTTTAACGGTTGGCAGCTTGTAAAAGAATTAAAGGAAGCGACCGGTCTTCCTGCTGCCACCTCTTTTAAACATGTATCTCCAGCCGGAGCCGCAGTCGGTCTTCCGCTCACGGATACGCTTGCAAAAATATACTGGGTAGATGATCTAGGTCCTTTATCTCCTTTGGCATGTGCTTATGCAAGGGCAAGAGGCGCAGATCGCATGTCTTCTTTCGGAGACTTCATTGCACTTTCTGATACCTGCGATGCAGATACCGCCCGTTTGATCAAACGGGAAGTGTCCGATGGTGTCATCGCTCCTGCCTATACGGATGAAGCCTTAGCATTATTGAAGCAAAAGAAAAAAGGCAACTATAACATTATTCAGATCGATCCTGCTTATGTTCCTGAAGAATTAGAACGGAAACAAGTGTATGGCATCACTTTTGAGCAGGGAAGAAATGAATTAAATATTGATGCCGATCTATTATCCAATATCGTAACCAAGAATCAAACCATCCCGGAATCCGCTCTGATCGACATTAAAATTGCACTGATCACGTTAAAATATACACAATCAAACTCCGTCTGCTATGTCAAAGACGGACAGGCGATCGGCATCGGTGCCGGACAACAATCCCGCATCCATTGTACCCGATTAGCCGGACAAAAAGCAGACAACTGGTATTTAAGGCAATCCCCTCAGGTCATGAATCTGCAATTTGTAGAAAACCTCGGACGTGCAGACCGTGACAATGCCATCGATGTCTACATCGGTGATGAATATGAAGATATTTTACGGGAAGGCGAATGGCAAAAACGGTTTCGTGTAAAACCTCCGGTTTTCACCAGAGAAGAAAAACGGGCATGGCTGGACGGCAATCAAAATGTCACTCTTGGGTCGGACGCATTTTTCCCATTCTCTGACAATATTGAACGCGCCTATAAGAGCGGTGTCAAATACATTGCACAGCCCGGCGGTTCCGTTCGGGACGATTTAGTGATCGCCTGCTGTGATCAATACGATATGGTAATGGCATTTACCGGAATTCGATTGTTCCATCATTAATCAGACGGCAGCGTCTATCCAAAAGAGCATACACCACTGTGTATGCTCTTTCTCATTTCACCCAATCTTCTTACTTTGCCGATCAGAATTGATGCGGCTTATATTCTTTCCGGCTTCCGAAATGTAATAACAGGATTGCAATACCCATCATCAAAATAAAGCCGATTCCGGTCAGTACCATATAAAACGCCCAATGCTCCGGCAGCATAGAGACCAATAACGGATCCTGCTGCAACAAAACATGATATTGGCTTTCCATAACAAACTGACGCCACGGTTTCACAAGACCTATGATCAATAACGGCAGAATCCCGCTTGCAATCGTGATATATCCTCCGATGCCTAACGCTTCATACCATTTCTGCTTTCGTAGGATCACTAATCCGAGAATCGACAAGAGACACCCGATACCGCCTATCCATTGACATGTCTGATACACAATCTGCAGCTTACGGATTTTTTGCAATAGATCCGTGCTGGAGACATAGGTTGCCATGCCGGTGATCTCCTCTTTTCCCGTAATCTGATCCAAGATCAAATCATAGTTCAGACCCGCTTCAAAGGAGGATATCCCACTCTGATCCTCCATTGCCTGACGCTCATACAGCGTGTGGTACCATTCACATCTTGGCAGTAGTAACAATACCGATGCAGCAACCACCGTCAGCGTCATACAGATCGCCACAATGATTTTCAAAATCCATGCCTTTATCATTTGAATTCTGATTTTCCCTTCTCTCTACAGGCTGCTACAAACCTTCGCTCAATTTCATGATTGTATAAATATCCTAATTTTTCCACATGATCTACCGGGATAAATCCGCCCGCCATCGACGGGTGTCCGCCTCCGGTGCCGATATCCTGCAAGGCTTCCGCGATAATCTGCCCTGCGTCCAATGTGTTTAATTCACTCCGTACCGAAAACTTCAGTCCGTCTTCCCGATTCGCATATACGACTGAGAATTCCACAACATCTAAATTCAAAATAAAATCCGATACCATGGCAATCAATGCGTCCGGACAATCAAACGGAATCTCGGCAAAGCCCAGATTGTCAAAAATCCGGATATCCTCAATGGCAGCCCCGTAAGCCTGTAAGTCCTTTAATTCCATTGTACTGTTATCCATCTTTGAAAGTTTTTCCGCATCCACAAAATCATACAGATATTCAAAGATCTCAATATCCAGCTTGGTAACGCCACGGGAAAAACTATTCGTATCGATCCGTAAGCCGTACATTAACGCAGTTGCCGTATTGACATCCATCGGCGTCTGACTTTCCTTGAAATACTGTGCGATCAATGTCGCGCAGGCTCCTACCATTCGAATGTCTTTATAGAGATACTCACATGGAATGATCGTCGGATGATGATCGATACATGCGACCTCCTCTCCAATAAAATCCGTTATATTCGCATTATATTTTTGGGAATCCACCGTCACGATATAATCTTTTTGCGTCATATTCGGAATGTCTGCTATATTCCGGATATCGATATTAAATACCTCTATCATTCGTTTGGCACTTAATTTCTCTATTTTCCCGTCATAACAGATCGTAGATTCTACTCCATGATGCCGTAAAAATACCTGTAATCCCAATGCGCTTGCCATCGCATCCGGATCCGGAAAATTATGCGTCTGAATATAAACCGTATGTCCTTTTAAAATTTCGATCAGCTTATTCCATTCCATTTTCTATCCTCTTTCGCGTTTTTTCTATTCTTCATGTGAATCATCATATCATTTTCTTTCACTTATGTAAATCCCATACCATTATTTTTACACATCCGTTTTATTGTTTGATAATTGCCGGATACCCTTTTGCTTTTAACTCCTCTACCAATGCCTTGGCATTGCTTTGACTGTAAAAGGCTCCTACCTGAACATAGTACAAGGTGCCATCCGGCGGATCCTGCTGCGGCGCCGCCGGCTGTCGGACGGATATTCCTAACGTTTTCAAAATACCTTTTGCATACGCTTCTCCAAACGCTTTGCACTTGGAGTCCGTATCCGCCTGTGCAGCATCCTTTGCATTATCGACAAAGACGCCCTCACAAATCACGGACGGACATTGTATCTGTCGGATAAAACCATAATAATCGCTTCCCGCATCATTTCGTCTTGTTTTGATCCCCCTGCTATTTTGTCCGATCGCTTTGACCTCCGCCTCAATATTTTCCGCCAGTGTTTTACTCAGACCGCCCTTGTAATGATAGTATACTTCAAATCCGTCACCGCCACCGGCATTATTATGGCAATCCACTGCCACATCCGGTTGAAACGCATTGCATTCTGCAATTTCATCCGTCAACGGATCTTCCTCATCCACGGTTCGGCTCATTTTTACCTCTACGCCGTTTGCTTTCAAAAATGCCTGACATGCTTTTGCCATCTTTAAATTAATATCCTTTTCCACCAGTTGACCGACCGCTCCCGTATCACTGCCGCCATGCCCTACGCCTAAGAACACCTTACTCATTATATTCACTCCCGCTTACACTTGTTTGCGATCCGCATCATATACGGACATCCGAATTTATTATATGTAAAACATATATTTTCTGTGAGATCCGACAAATAAAATCGGCGGATACCCTTTCAGTGGATACCCGCCATGTTCTTAAATCTGTTTGAGTGCCTGTGCTAAATCTGCAATAATATCATCTACGTGTTCAATCCCCACCGATAAACGAATCAGATCCGGAGCAACCCCTGCTTCCTTCAGTTGCTCATCCGTCATCTGCCGATGGGTATGACTTGCCGGATGCAGCAGACACGTTTTACTATCCGCCACATGTGTGACAATGGATGCCAGTTTTAATTTATCCATAAATGCGATCGACGTCTCACGTCCGCCTTTTAATCCAAATGCCAATACTCCACAGGAACCGTTCGGCAGATATTTTTTTGCCAGCGGATGATATTCATCTTCTTCCAAATCCGGATAACTCACCCAAGCCACCTTATCGTTTTCTTTTAAGTATTTGGCTACGGCTAACGCATTATTGCAATGCTGTCTCATCCTAAGCGGAAGCGTTTCCAAACCGATATTCAAGTAAAAGGCATTCTGCGGTGATTGAATCGCACCAAAATCCCGCATGAGCTGTGCGGTTGCCTTTGTGATATAGGCTCCCTTTCCAAAACGTTCCGCATATACGATTCCATGGTAGGATTCATCCGGCGTAGTAAGTCCGGGATATTTTTCCTTATGTGCCATCCAGTCAAAATTACCGCTGTCCACAATACAACCGCCTACTCCGATCGCATGACCGTCCATATATTTCGTAGTGGAATGTGTCACAATATCCGCTCCCCAGCAAAACGGCTGGCAGTTTACCGGAGTTGCAAATGTATTATCTACAATCAACGGTACGCCATGTTTATGTGCCAATGTAGCAAATTTCTCTATATCAAATACGGATACGGTCGGATTGGTAATGGTTTCTCCAAAGACTGCCTTTGTATTCGGCTTAAAATACTTTTCCAATTCTTCTGCCGGCAGATTCTGATCGATGAAGGTACACTCAATTCCCATTTTCTTCATGGTAACCCCAAACAGGTTGTAGGTTCCACCATATATGGAAGAAGACGCGATAAAGTGATCACCTGCCTCACAAATATTAAAGATCGCATAAAAGTTTGCAGCTTGTCCGGATGAAGTAAGCATAGCAGCCACGCCGCCCTCCATGGAACAGATCTTAGCCGCTACCGCATCATTGGTCGGATTTTGCAAACGGGTATAAAAGTAGCCGTCATCCTCCAAATCAAACAGTCTGCCCATTTCGTCACTGGTATCATATTTAAATGTTGTACTTTGAATGATCGGAAGCTGTCTCGGTTCTCCTTTTTTTGGCTGATATCCGTCCTGTATACATTTCGTTTCGATTCTTCTTTCCATTGATTTCTCCTCATTTCTTAAAATATCATTTACAGTCTGCATTGTACTACATTTTTTTGCATTTGTGAACAACAGAATCGCTTCATGACGAAATCTTGTGAAATCAAATGAAAGAATACATAACCATTCCTGATCTATCACATCCGTTATGGTATACCTATAATGCTATGTTGCATCATAGTAACATATTTACAAAGACAATGAACTTTTTAATATCATATGACTAAAAGATTCTTCTTGAAATGATAATTGATCTTTATATTCGTCTTCGAGTTTTATGCAATCTACTTTCCCAATATTTGTTAATGGAAAATCGTCTTTTCTAAATATAAAATCAAATGGAATTTTATGTTCCGGCAAATTACATTTACACAACTCTATTAAATCTTTTTTAACCGTCTCCTCCTGATTCTCATATTCATTCTTTAAAATAATTAATACTATTGGAACGTGAACATGTTGAGGATGCGGTACACCTATTACCACACATTCTTTTACAGCAGAATGTTGATTTATGATTTTTTCTACTTCAGATGGAAATACTTTATGTCCACTACTTATAATCATTCTTTTCATTCTGCCATCGACAAAAACAACACCATCTTCATTTATTTTTCCAATATCACCTGTATGTATCCAATATTTTCCATCTTCGTGTAATTGCAAAATATTTTTTGTTTCTGTCTTATTGTTATAATACTCCTTAAATAATGTTTCTCCCGATATACATATTTCACCCTGTTCATTATAACTTAATTCATTATGTGTACCCGGTTCAAATATAGAGACTATGGTCCTTGGCAGTGGAATACCTACGCTTCCTTCAACATAGCACCTATCCCTTGTACAACATGTTCCGGAGCATGCTTCTGTCATACCATATCCTGTGTGCAGTCTATGTTTAAATCCTCTTTCCTGCATAAAATCATTTAATTCTTTTAATTGCTCAGTACTTATTGAATCACCACCAACAGCAGCAAAATTCCAGTTTATCTATTCAATCCTCTATAAACCCTGTATTTTCAAGGCATACCGCCTATTAAATGTTCAAACCTTATGTATTTTCCCTTGTTTTTGCCCTTATGAGCCGAAACAAGGGAAATTTTTTATTCTCCGCCGATTACCTTATCCAGCAGTCTTGCGGAAGTACGCTTCGCTTCCCTTGTAGCGTGAGCGTAAATGTTCATTGTGGTACTGACATCAGCGTGTCCGAGAAGTTCCTGCACATCTTTAGGGGCTGCACCGTTTGAGAGCAGATTGCTTGTATAAGTGTGTCTGAGCATATGGAAGTGGAAATCCTCCAATCCCTCCACCTTTTTTCTTGCTGTCCTGCACATAATCCCCACTGTACTCGGTGCTTCAAATGCCCCGTCAGGTCTAAGGCAGACAAAGGATAATTCCTTGTACCCCTCTGGGACTTCCTCCGACCTCGGCAGACTGTAAACCTCATAGTAGGTGCGGTCTTTTTCTTTGACCTCCAAATAGTAATTAAGGCTGTACAGTTCCCCGTATCGGAAACGGTTTTTGTGCTGTTCTGTTTTCGCAGATTTCAGGATTGCGGCAAGCGTATCGCAAAAGTCCACGGTGCGGATTTTTTTACGCTTTGTTGCCCCTATTTCTGTTTTGTGCCTTGCCCCGTTGTAACGCATACTGCGGCGTACTGTCAAATATTGTTCTTCAAGATTGATGTCCTGCCAAGTCAGACCGCAGACCTCTCCAATACGCAAGCCTGTGTAATAGGCTATCTGTATAGGAAGAAGTGCAGGATTATTTTTCTTTTTCAGGAAGTCCTCTAATCTCTGATACTGTTCGTAGCTGAGCGTTGGTGTGGAAGCAGTTTCTCCGTCCTCGTCCGAGAACAGTTCGTATTCTTCTTTCTTTCCTCGCCATACCACATACTGCATCGGGTTAAAGGTTATCAGCCTTTTCGGGAATACTGCAAAACGGAACGCCCCTTGTAAAACAGCCGAAAACAATCGGAGATACCCTTTGCTGAGTGCCTTTGCGGTTGTACCGTCAGGATTTGTACCGCCAAAGCTGAGAAAGTCTATATATGCCTGTAAATGGTCGGCGGTTACGGTTTTCAGCTTTCGGTTTCCTATCGGGTGCTGTTTGATACGGTTGACCGTTCCCTGATAGGACATTACCGTTCCATTGCTGAGATTGCCGGGTTTCAGTTCTTCCTCCACCCACAGATCGAGCAGCATACCAACTGTGATGTTTTCAGACTTCGCAACGAATTTCTTTTCCTCATAGTCAGCGATTGCTTTTCTGAGCAGGGCTTCTGTTTCAGACTTGCTTTCTGTTCCCACAAACTCTTTCTGTACTTTTCTGCCGCTTTCATCTTCGATATAGAAGCGTGCGTACCACTTTTTACCTTTTTTTCTTACAGAACCTTTTGCCATAGATAAATTTCCCCTTTCTATCCGTGGCAATCGGGACTGTGACATATGGTGTGCGTAAAGTAATAATGTTACTTATGCCGATGAGTGTCAGCCATCGTTTTCACTTGTCAAAGAGCCACGGAATTTTTCTTTTTCAGCAACCCTTTCTTCGGCTGCTGTCACTATCCCGAACAGGTCGCCCATCTTTACAGCGGTGCGTCCCTCATCGTAGATATGTAAAATCCCATCTAAAAACTGCTTCATATCCTCGATAGGAAGTTCCATTTCTTTACGGTAAACCCTTTCCATAATCGCCCCTGACTCAATCGCATAGCGGCGTAAGGACTGCTTTAAGCCCTCGTCCTCCGCTATACGGTCACCCTCAGCCATAGCGTCTGCAAAGTGATAAGTCATAACCGTATAGAGGTCAATCATTTTTCCGAGGAATGTCGTGAGCAGCTGTTGGTGCGGTTCTCCCTTTACCACAGAAGAAACCGTATCAAGATATTTTTTGATATGTTCCTCCATATCCCTTGCACATAAAGTGCGGCTGTCGTATTCCTTATCTTCGGAAAGACCTGTCAGCCATTCGGGAGTGGTCAGGAGTGCTTCTGCCAGCCCGTTGATAATCATTGTACGCTTCGGGTCTACTCCGTCCACTTCATATCTCTGAATGGTAGATTTGTTTACCCCGACACGCTTACCAAGTTCGGGCATTGTTAAGTTTAATTCTGTTCGGCGTTCTTTCACTCGTTCACCGACCTGTTTTGCGGTGAATGTAATTTCTTTTTTCAAGGTTTTCACCTCCTATTGCTGATAGTATAGCACAACAAAACCTATTTTGCAACCATAAATTTAATAATAGGCAAAAATATTTCTTAATAAGTTGCAAAACGAGTTGACAAGGGATAGCAAAATAAGTATAATTACAGATACATAGTTGCAAAATGCGTATTTTGAAAGGAGATCGATAAAATGAGCAACATCAAAATGGGTTTAACCATAGAAGAAGCCGCAGAATGTACGGGTATCGGAAGAAATACAATGCGTAAGTTGGTAGACTGGGGCAAACTTCCCGTCCTCAAAGTCGGCAGAAAAGCGATTATCCGCAGGGATACTTTAGAGCGATTTATGAGCGTCAATCAGGGAAGAAACCTGCTGAATGAAAACGATGTCCGCAAAGTAGAATAACCATTCTCTAAGCCCTCGGCGTTTGAGAGCGAAATACACCCATCGCACAAATCTTCGATTTGTACTCTGGGTATTTCGCCCTTGCAGGGGGCACTGTATCACAGCTTCGGACAAAGCACCGCCGCTATGATACAGAAGAAAACAGCCCGCTGTTTTCTTCGCTGTCCGTCTGCTTACGCCGCCGAAACAGCGGCAACCGATTTCTCGGTTGCAAAAAGAGTATGCCCGTCACGGGAGGAAGGAGTATATGGCAAGACATTCATTTATACAGATGTCGAAGCTACACAATGTCAAGGGAAGAATATCCTATATCACAAGCCACGCAAGACAGGAAAATCTCTATGCCACCTACCGCACCGCCGACAATGAATTTTGGAGTAACCTTGCAAGGGAAAGCCAGCAGGAATTTAAGCGAAGCGGCACAGAGGGCAAATGTATCGAAGCAAGGGAATTGATTATTGCACTGCCCGAAATTTATACAAGATATGAGCCGCAGGAAGTTCTTGAAGATTTTACGGAGGAGTTCCGCAGGCGGTATGGCGTGGAGTGCGTGTCAGCCCTCCACCACAACAAACGCAAGACAAACTATCATATCCACCTTATCTTCAGCGAAAGGAAACTGCTTCCTGAACCTGACATCAAGATAGCCACACGCAGCGTGTTCTATGATGAAACGGGAAAAAGGGTACGCACCAAGAAAGAAATCACAGGGGAGGACGGACAGATACGAAAAGGCTGCACCGTCATAAAAAAGGGAGAAATTTATGAAAGCCACCTCTTTACCGTGAAAGATGATAAATTCAAAAGCGAGCCTTTTCTTCGGGAGGTAAAAGAGATTTACACCGACCTTATCAATCGGCATATCTCCGATCCCGAACAGCAGTTAAAGGTATTTGATAAGAACAGCGTTTATCTCCCTACAAAGAAAATCGGTAAGAACAATCCCAAAGCCGCCGAGATTGAAGCGGATAACTCCGCAAGGCAGGAATGGAACAGGACAGCGGATATGGCACTCATATCGGGTATTTCCGAAGCAAAAATTTTAGAAGTCAAGCAGACCGAGATACACGAAAAAGCAAGCCAATCTATCAAAAGCAAAGGCTGGCTGCCCAATCTGTTCCGTGGGATTGTGGCAAAAGCAAAAGATTTTCTGCAAAACCTTATCCGTGAAAAGGATATGCCACCTAAGCCTACACTTGATATTGATATGGCAGAGTTCCGCCATATGAGAAACCTGATGATAAAGGTACAGGATAAGGCGGTAAAAATCAAAAACTTGCAGGATAAAGTTCTGCCGCAGTTGAAACAGCAGCTTGCCGATACAAAGGGGCTTTTCAAAGGCAAAGAGCGAAAAGTGTTGGAGGTAAAAATCAAAGAAACTGAAGCGGAGATTGCCGACAGGTTGGATAAAATCCCCGATACACTCAAAGCGGACGGTTATCCCGATGTGCAGGTATTTATGCGTACTTTCCGAGAAATGGAAAGCGTTGTGGAACAGTACAACCGTGACCTTGCCGAGTGGGAATACCAAGTCAGCAGGAAGCCGACAGCCGCCGCTAAAGAACAGCACAGACCGCCCGAAAAGCAGAGCGTACTAAAACATTTGCGTGAGATACAGGAACGCAACAAGCAGAAACCACCGCAAAAACAGCGTAAGAAATCCATTGACAGAGATAGCCGATAGGCATTGAAAAACCGCCGTTATGGCGTTACCCATAGCGGCGGCATACATAATCATTTACTGACTGCAAGCGTGATTTTCATATCCTGAACATTGATGATTGTTTCTTTCTTACACTTCGGACAGTAGAGAGGAAAGTTTTTCATCTCAGTATTTTCTTGTATCATTGTTCGGGTTTTATTGCCGCAGACAGGACATAATACAAATTTACAATCAGTCTTTTTATTCTGCACTTGTCCAAAAATCCTCCATAGTTTCATTAAACTCCCGTGGCACATCCATATTGACACAGTGACCTGCATTTTCAAAAATAACTACCCTACAATTTGGCTCACTTATTTTCCATTGTTTTACTGCCTCTAATTCCATTGGAATATCAAAGCCTCCACATCCAATCAACAAAGGGTAATTTCGTTTTCCAGTTTTATACTTATTTATCATACTATTGAGCGTTGCCAGAAACATAAATGACTTTTTTGGAAAAAGTATGTTCATATCAAAAAACTCATCTTGCGCCTGTAAAGTATGCGCAGAAATTTTCTTGTTTTCTTTTGCAAACCACTTGACCGAAAAGAGGGCTTTCAACATCATCGCCATCTGTTTCGCACCATTTTTCCTTTGCATTTTAATATCAAAATTATTGATGTCATATCCTCCAAAGCACGCCAATGAGCTTACTGAGTTTGGATGATGATTAGCAAAATCCTGTGCCAGTACTGCTCCTAATGAAACGCCGACAATGTGTACTTTTTCAATATTTTCTACCTTTAAGATGTCGAATATCCATTCTGACATCTTATCTATGCCATCTCCTTTTTTGGTATCCGTTGACTGTCCATGACCAATAATGTCAATAGTCAAAATATTATATTTGTTGTGAAAATACTCAAACTGTGATTTGAACATATTATGATTGACAAAAGCGGCGTGAATAAAAAGTATCCATTCGGTATGATCTATTCCACTGATAAAATATGTAATTGGCGAATTAGCTAACTTTATTGATTTCATATCTTGCTTCCTCTCATTTCATCAAGAAGTTTTTGATACCACTCAATATTGAATTTCATAAAATCTTTGCCATATCGAGCTGCAGTAAACTGATAATGGAGAATGTCCTTATCTTCATCAGGAACCTTGACATTTTCTGCTTCCTTACAAATGGCATTCAACACATCATACTGTTCTTTTAACTTTGAAATATACTCTTGTAATCCTGCCTCACGCTTTTCTTTTGTTGAAAAACCCATAAAATATAATTTAGCCAATTCAGGATTTTTGCTACTCTGTATTTCCATTGGTGTGGATACCCACTCAATAAAATTCTGTTTCCCACTATCCGTTATTGAATAAATTTTTTTATATTTCCCATTTTCAACAGCTTCTTCATACTGAATATATCCACAATTAAGCAATTTCTTTATAGCAGCTTGTATACTTCCCATACTGCTGCTATACATCATATTAAGCCCTTTATCTATTCTTTCACGCAACTGATAAATTGTTCTGCTGCTCAACAGTAAAAGACCGAGTATTATATTATCCATACGCTTCTCCTATATGTTACTATTAGTAATATTGCTATTATATCAAATCCCTATAATAGTGTCAATAGATAATAAAAGAGGCAGGAAATAAAGCCCTGCCTCCAAAATAGTTATGCGTAGATTATCTCGTTATTTACAACCTCTATCGCACACGCCCGTATGCTATTCATTTTTTGTACCCATTCTAAGGCGTTTTCTGACTTTAACTGTTCTGTTATGTCTTGTGACTGCTTCATCTGTTCCACAAGCCTTTCAAAGCATTCCTTCGCCTGTTTATCGACATCGGCAAGATATTCATTTAACTTGCCACTTGTAAGCAGCGTAGTGTAAAATGTCCTGTTATGTTCCTGTAAATAGCGTTTGTGTCGCTGCCCCCATAAGCCGATAGACTTGTGTTCTTTTTCGGTTGGTAAAGTAAGGCAAGGGATATAATAATCTCCTTGCAGTTCATACCAAAGACCGTTGCTTTCATCATAAATATACTTGTCCATTAAAAAATCCTCCGTTATAATATATTCGCACATATGTCACAGTTCTCCTATTGCCACACTCTGTTATATCTTGTTATCAGATTTTCTTGCCCTTGAATTTGCCCTTATAAGCAGTCAGGGAAAGAGTAAACTTGTGTGAAATCATATAAAGGGATAAGGTGAACACATTGCGATAAATCCTTTATTTTCAAGGCTTTTGGAGGATTTTATTGATAACCTATGGAGAGCAATAATCACTCATAATTTTATGGTTTTCAAATTCCACTTTCTCTGTTTTCACTCCAGAACCTAGTTGTATAAATTCTTTCCATGTAACATCTCTATCAGCATCGTATTTTATTTTAGGTTTTTGCTCAATACCCCTGTTATTTTTTATTTTATCTAAACCAGCTAACACGCTAGGTATTGAATCCGTTGGTGAAATTAAAATCATTTTAGAAACATATTGATTTTCTTTATTTTGAAGCTCTATTGCTTCGTTCATTAAATGATAAAACGGTGCGAGTATGATAACAAACTTTGATTTCACTTCATTCAAATATCGTTTCATTCCTTCTGATGTGGTTCTTGGATCTACAACGTTAAGAACTGCCCCCAGTTTATTTAAAGCATATAATGTATAAACTACCTCCGGTGTATTTACAACACATGCCGTTACTATATCACCTCTTTTCACTCCCAATTTTTGATACGCTGATGCAGTTTTTTCCACCCGGTGTATCAGTTCATCATAGCTAATTTTAATTCCAAAGTAATTCAAAGCTATAAATTTTTTTCTTCCAGTATTCTTTTCTAATAAAAGATCATAAATAGATTTTTTCTCAAACACAGCAGTTTTTCCTGCTTTCGGATAATATTTTAACCATGGTTTATCTAGTGATGGCTTGCCTTTGAAGGTTTCTTTAGTTTTTTGTTTTCCTATAATATCTTGATGTAATTTTGATAATGCAGTTACTAACATATTCATATCTGTATATGTGATAATTCCAGCATCCTTTATGTTTGGATTTTTAGTGATGATACTGATTTCAGGCTTTAAAGTTATAATAGCATCCATGCTATCAGTGACAACAATATCAATAAAAGTAGTCTGAACTTTTTTTATAAGTGATCCATAATGTATTTCCACAAAATTAGCACCTTTGTTTTTCAATAATTGGGTAATGTAACATTTAATAGAATTGTTCATATCGTCAAATACATCTATATTCAGTACAACTTCAAATTGTGTACAAATCGTTTTTATAGGTTCGCATATAACTAGATCCTTGAGTATTTTAACCAAATATTTTTTTGCAAATATCCTTTTGCATTCTTGTTTATGTAAATTTTGATGTCTTGATTTAAAATTTTGATAACATTTGATTATTTTTTGCAATTCCTCCTCATTTAAAAGAGTATGTAAATCGATGATTATTTTCATATTATCATCCTCCTGCTATTAAATTATAAATATATCATAAGTCAAAGTTGGTAATATTTGTTGTAAATTATAATAGTAAAAAAGGTATTTTATCATTGATGCTAATCTATCTATATATACATGCAAACTGTGCAAAAACATCTGTTATATCCATATGAGGATTTTTAGTTTATATGAGAAATTGCAGACGTAAGATAACCGCCCCATCTATTACAACATATTTTCGCTTCTTTCCTTTTTGCGAAAAGTGTCAGTATAGATGCCATATCCAAAAAACAGAGACACCAAAACAGCCACCTTATAAAAATATATCATTATGTTATCGAGCAGTTCAGAGCAACAGACGGTCAATAGATCCAATAAGTGAAATTTTAATGATTTACCCAATTTTCCCCTCCATTTATATTTCCATGACGACAAAAATCCCGAAAACCCATAAATAAAGGGTTTTCGGGATTTGTTTCATGCGGAAGATGGGACTTGAACCCACACGACATTGCTGCCACAAGATCCTTAGTCTTGCTCGTCTGCCAGTTCCGACACTTCCGCATTCCATGCCACTATTCGCAGCTTGTTTATTGTACCGAATTCACATATATTTGTCAAGATAATTTCAAGAAAGATACTACCCACTTCCATATGCCTTTTTCATATGCGGGATGCTACTGTTGCTATTTGTTTTTTTCGACGATGGTTGCGTACTGCTGTTTCTGTACGATCCTGCCTATAGGTGTGGACAGGATACCGGCGGCCATTCCAATCATCCATACATTTTTCCAGCTTACAAGGAATCCGATCAGACAAATGATGGCAATGATTATGAGCCAATAGACAAATTGGAATTTACCACTCGCTTTATTCACTTCTTCTATGATATCTACTCCATCAGAGGAATGTGGAGCATGTTCTATAAATTCTGCCGCTCCTGCCGTTCCGGAACAGGAACGAAAGTCTTCACTATACTCTTTTGCGGCTGTTTTATATGTATCATTATGCAAAACTTCCTGCACGGCAGAGCAGATGTCATCCACCTTGTCATCCGTGAGCATAATGCCTGCACCTATTTCTATCACTCTCCTAGCCACAGCCTGCTGTTCACTTGTCTGTGGATACAGAATCATCGGCGTAGCCATATACAGGCTTTCGGAAACACTGTTCATGCCGCAGTGAGTAATAAAGGCATCCGCTTTGGAAAGAAGATCCAACTGATCGACATAAGGATACATTTTGATATGATCCGGCAATGTGCCAAAAACATCACGGTCTATTGCATTCCCGCAGGATATGACCACATCGGCAGGTTCAGCTTTCAGTGCCTCAATACATTTGCTATAAAAATCTGGTTTATCGTTAATGACTGTTCCCATAGAAATATAAACAAGCGGTCTTACCTTATCTTTATTCGGTTCCGCTTTTGAAAATACCGAGGGACCTACAAACGTATAATGATCCGAGAAACTTTCCGCATACGGTTGAAACCGCCGAGAGGTGTAAACGACGGAATCTGTTTGATTATCGCTTTGAATCAAAGATAAGGTACCGTTCACATAATAACCATACGGTTTGAGCTTTTTCAATTCTTTCGATATTCTCGGAAGTCCGAAAATCATATCCGCTAATTCTTTCGGCGAATTCTTCATATATTGTGAAGACATCTGATTAAAGGCAAATGTACTGGTGGAGACTACCATCGGTACATGATGTTTCCAAGCACTTAATTTGCCCCAAAAACAGACCGAGTCTGTATATACGACATCAGGGCGAAAGGTTTTGAATTCTTCGTCAAGAAAGGCATCCATGTTACGGGTGATCCGAAGATCCTGTATCGTCAGCTCTGTCGTAGACACATTTTTTAATCCGGATTCTTCCTGCTCCGTCAGTTGTGGCAAATAGTCATCACAGGATATAAATTCCGCACCGGTCGCCGTGATTTTCTTCTCAAATTCATGAAATGAATAGAATCTGACCACATTCCCACGCCGAACCAGTTCTGCCGCAACAGGAAGCATAGGATTTGTGTGACCATGTGCAGGGATACAGAAAAAGGCTATGTTTTTCAATCAGAGTCACCATCCTTATCCTCATATGCTATGCCATATAATTCAGCAAACGCTCCCTTCGGAGGGATAGCGATTCCTCGCTGTTCATCACCAAGAAGAAGTAATGTATCTCCGGGTTTAATTCCAAACACATCACGAGCCTGCTTCGGTATTACAATTTGTCCTTTTTCACCAACAGTCGCTGTCCATGCGTATTTTCCTTCCATTCCTTTCATATGTCTCACCTCTTAAGTATGATTTGTATTACTTATTATACTTTTCTAACTTGGGAATGTCAAGGAAATTATAAAAGTCACTTCCGACCTACACCAATCTGTTAGATAAAACCGGACAACGCATGTCGCTTCAGCTTCCCCGCGAAGCTGACATCTAATCCGTAAAGATTTCTACCCAATAATATCCATAGATCGAATCCGGCAGATAATAGCATGCGATCCCAATCTGCGTAAAATTGCCGTCCATTATATTCTCGTAATGACCGGGCGAATCCATCCATTCCTGTACCACTGTTTCCGGCGATGTCTGCCCGGCTGCCAGATTTTCCCCACCCGACCAGTAACATATGCCTGCTTCATCAAATGCGGTAAAACAGCTACTGCCATCCGGTCTTGTATGCGAAAACACCTGTGTGATCTCTATCGCGCGCACCCGTGAAACCATGCAAAGCGCTTCATTCATCGTCAACTCTGCCAAACCTGCTTCCACACGCTTGACATTGACGATCGCTAAGACCTGTTGCGCATAAGCATCTGCATAATAACCGTTTTCCATACTTTCCGTCGGAGTCGCCGCTGCTTCTGAACAGTCGTCCTGACTGCTTTCAAACTCCTCATCCGTACTGCTCCCGACCTCTTTAGCCATCTCCTGATCCGAATCATGATCCTCAAACGTCTCCGTATCTTCCGAAACGAATTCGGTATTGTCATCTACAAGGACTTCTATCTCCGTATCACTCTCTGCCTGCGGACAATCACTGCCATCTGTTTCCGCCTTCTCCATCTCAACGGGTGAATACTCTGGCTGCTCTGGCAGCAGATCAGGCACATCCTTGGACTGCTCCATAACAGGACCGATATCCGTTTGATCGTTTGTATAGACTATGGGCTGACAACCACTTAAAAAGCAACACAAACCGATCATAACTGCATATGTTTTCATGTGATGATTTCTTTTTCCGTTTTCTTTCATATACATACCCCCTGTATCCGTGCATCTGCGGTTTATATTTTGATTTGTATAGAAAGTATATCATCGGTATGTGTCAAATCATGTCATAAATAGAAAATTCCCGAAACTTTTTGTTTCGGGAATCACAGTTATATTGCTATGCGGTTCTTATATATTTGCTTTTGCAACATCAACCAATTTTGCAAATCCGTCTGCATCACTGATCGCCATCTCTGACAGCATCTTCCGGTTAATATCTACGCCTGCTGTCTTTAATCCGTGCATGAACTTGCTGTAAGACAAACCGTTCATTCTTGCTGCCGCATTGATACGGGCAATCCATAATTGTCTAAACTGTCTCTTTCTTTGCTTACGTCCGGCATAAGAAGAAGTAAGCGCTCTCATTACAGACTGTTTTGCCACTCTATATTGCTTTGATCTGGCACCTCTATAACCTTTTGCCAGTTTCAATACTCGATTATGCTTCTTTTTGGCGTTCAAACCGCCTTTCACTCTTGCCATTACCGCTTCCTCCTATCCTACATATATGGTAAAATCTTTTTCATCGTCTTAACGTTTGTACCGTCTGTCATTGTCGCTTTTCTAAGATTTCTCTTTCTCTTTTGTGATTTCTTCGTTAAGATATGACTCTTATACGCTTTCATCCTTTTTAATCCACCTGTAGCAGTTTTCTTAAAGCGCTTTGCAGCCGCTTTCTTTGTCTTTAATTTTGGCATGTTATTTCCTCCTTTATAATCTATCATGAATTTAACGCTTTTCAGCTAAAAACATTACCATGCTTCTTCCTTCTACCTTGGCAGGCTTTTCCACAATCGCAATATCCTCCATCTGTGCGGCAAAGTTGTTGAGAATCTCTGTGCCGATTTCCATATGCGCTAATTCCCTGCCTCGAAACCGGATCGATACCTTTACTTTATCCCCTTTGGATAAAAACTTTCTTGCCTGATTCATTTTGGTCTTCAGATCATTCGTATCAATATTGGGTGAAAACCGTATTTCCTTGATATCGATCGTCTTTTGCTTTTTTTTCGCTTCTTTTTCCTTGCGCATCTGTTCGTAACGGTATTTACCATAATCCACGATCTTACATACCGGTGGTTTTGCAGTTGGGGCAATCTTAATGAGATCAAGCTCTGCCTCTTTTGCCAGTTTCAATGCTTCCTTAGCAGACATGATACCAAGCTGCTCCCCGTCTTCTCCTATTACACGCACTTCTTTGTCCCTGATTTGTTCATTGATCATTAAATCGCTAATGGTAGTACACCTCCAAAAAATATACTTCACGCAAAAAAAGTGGATAGCATACCTATCCACTACATAAAAAGCGTATTCTTACGTCATACTTTTTTAACCCGAGTCGCCTCCGCGCTAAGGTGAGAGTGGATCCTCTGCTTTCTTTTCATTTACAACTTCCTTAGTATAACGTAATCTTTTTTTGTTGTCAATTCTTTTTTTTACCGTATTGTCATATTTTTGTGACACCACTGTTTTCCTCTAAAACCAGCCGAATAATTTTCCTGCCCAGTAGATCAGTCCTGCTACAAAGCTGGTAAAAATACCGTATAAGATAACCGGTCCGGCTATTGTGAATACCTTCACACCGATTCCGAATACCTGTCCTTCTTTTTGATATTCAATACAGGGTGCCGCCACGGAATTGGCAAATCCGGTAATCGGCACCAAGGCTCCTGCTCCACCAAATTTGGCAATGGAACCATAGAGATTAAATCCCGTAAAAATAATACTGAGCGCGATCAAAAGAAGCGATACATAGCTTCCTGAATCATCTTTTCCTAAGCCAAACTGATTTTGGAGTATTTGTGAAAACACTTCGCCGATCGTACAGATGAATCCGCCGATCAAAAACGCTTTGACACAATTTAACGCACAACTATGCTTTGGCGTGATCTGTTTCACATATTCGTTATATTCTTCATTACTAGGTTCCTTTTGCATAACTCATCTAACCTCCTGTCATTCATGATAACGTCTTTCAGTCCTCCCGTATTTCCTGTCTCCCTTTATCAATCCGGGAAGCAAAAAAACTGTATCCATGTTCCGACCAATTTTCCCAATCCCACTGATGCGATAATGTACGGCAGTCCTTGTCGTAAACCGGTTCGCCTGCTTAGAATCGGAAACAGTTTTACTACATCCGCAATGGCTGCTGCCAGACATCCGGTAAAGATTCCGAAAAAGATACCGCAGACCGCCAGCCCAATCTGTCCGACCGGTATCGGGATTTCATATAACGTGATCAGATTGCCAACCGTCACGCCTAATAAGATCAATGTCTCTGTCCGCAATATTTTTCGCCCTTCGTTTGCCCATCCTTCCAGTCTGGTAAAGACACCCAGCGAAGATATAAATGCTACATATGCGCCTGCAATGGCTCCGCCTGCTGCCAAACCGATGAGCGCCATACAAATATTTTTAATCCACATCTTTACTCTCCTGATTCCGCTCCGCATCCAAAATGAACGCCTGATTAACATTCTGTTCATACTGACGCATCTGTACCTGTAAAGGTGACGGATCATTTGTCAGTTTGTATCTTCCGCCATGATTAAAAAACAGAATGATGCCTATAAATAATCCGAGTGCATAACATGCCTGTAGTACACCGGCTCCCTGTGGTTCCCGTCCGGTAAATAACTCATATAACTGATCAAAAAGCTGAGCGGTCGTAACATCCGTATTAAAGGTCATGATGGAAAAGGCGGCCCCGAAAAATGCCAAGAGACAAACCAGAATTCCTTTGAGCGAATCCTTCCATTTTGTCTGTTTTTTCGGTGGCTTATAGTATACGATGAAATCTGTCTCACCAATACTTTCCACCTGACAATTCGGCACAGCCGCCGTTATCATCTGAATCAACAGACAAGTTGAAAAGACCTGCTTAAATTCTTTTGTAGACTGAAATTCTGTAATGGTAATTTTCTGTATCTGCTTCTGTACGCTTTTATTCTCACAGAATACCTCTGCCACATCATCAATCCGAACGACCGGACGACTGACCGCCGAACTCTGCTGTACATTTAAATATACGATTTCCGACATATTTCCATGCCTCCCGCTTCATAAGATGAAGGCTGCATCACCGTACTTACCGTACAGTATCGCCGATTATTCATACAGAAAGTATCCGCCGGACTCCATACCAACGTGCCGTCTGTATAGTCCTTCGCCTGATTTTGTACGATTGCATACCAAATAAGAACTGCCACTACGATAGCGGCGATCAACCACCATATAAAACGATAGCGTTTTCCTTCCATCATTCATTCACTCCTTCCCGCTTCTACCGTTCACGAAACATTGGAATTCAAATTCTTCTTTCTATGGTAGTATTTCCTGCAATCCTAATTCTATGAATCTCTTTCTTTAACAACTTTTTCCATGATTCATTTGTTCTCTCATTTTCAGAAGTACTTTTTTTTCGATACGGGATACCTGAACCTGCGAAATGCCGACTATTTTCGCGATCTCTGTCTGGGTTTTATCTTCAAAATACCGCATCGTGATAATGTTCCGCTCTTTTTCATCCAGATCCGACATCAGTTCTTCCAAAGCCAGTTGATTGACGGCTTTCTGACTTTCATCCTCACTGCTGACCAATTTATCGATCAGATAAATGGAATTACCGTCATTTTGATAAATCGTCTTATAAATGGATTCCACTTCGGAATTCGCTTCCAACGCCATAACGATATCCTCTTTTTCAATTTCCAGCCTGTCCGCCAATTCGTCTAATGTCGGCTCCATGCCGCTTTCACTGATCATCTTTTCTCTGGCTGCATGAACCTTATAAGCTATTTCCTTTAGGGAACGACTGACTTTCACCATACCGTCATCCCGAAAAAAACGTTTGACTTCCCCAAGGATCATCGGAACCGCATAAGTAGAAAACTTGACGTCATAAGACAGTTCGAATTTATCAATACATTTTAAAAGTCCGATACAGCCGATCTGATATAGATCTTCCAGATCGTGACCGCGTCCCGCAAAACGCCGGACCACGCTCCAAACCAATCCCAGATTCTCTGCCGCCACTTGATTACGGGCATCCAGATCACCTTCCTTCGCACGTTTGATCAACTCAATTGTCCTGTCCATCCCGCACTCCCATCATTTTTACCATTGTAACCGTCGTTCCTTCTCCCTCTTTCGATTCCACTTTTAATTCGTCCGTAAAGGCTTCCATGAAAGAAAATCCCATACCGGAACGTTCCTGTTCCGGCTTTGTTGTAAACAACGGCTCCATTGCCTGTACCACATCCGCGATCCCCGTTCCGTGATCCTCCACCTGAACCGTGAGTTTTTGACCGTCCAACCGTGCGATCAGGCGGATTTTTCCCGCCCCGTTTTCATATCCGTGAATGATCGCATTGGTCACTGCCTCCGATACCGCCACTTTAATATCCCCCAATTCCTCTATCGTGGGATTCAGTCGTGATACGAAAACGGCAACCACGGTTCTTGCAAATCCTTCATTTTCCCCCATTGCATCAAATTCTAATAGCATTTCATTGGTATTATCCATCATATCCTCCTTATTATCCGCATATCTGCATTCATTTATGATTCATGGATTCCGAAACGACCACCTGTTCCCAAGGCGTTACGATGCGGTATAATCCGGAAATCATCAGCACCTTTTTCATTCTGTCACTCACATTACTGACGTAAACTTGTCCGCCCCGTACCGCCATTTCCCGATAACGTCCGGCAATCAAGCCGATACCGGAACTATCCATCAGATTCGTTTTACTGAAATCAAAGACTACATATTTCACATATCCTTTCTGCATGATTTCCTTCGCCGCCTGACGGATCTGTTCCGTCTGAAAATGATCGATCTCGACCGGAAGTCCGATCCACAGCCATTCCGATTCTAATTTCAATTCATATTCCATAATACCCTCCTAGGTCCTGTTCGCATTTAAAAAAGAGAAACTCATACGAGTTTCTCTTTTGTTAATTGATCGGCATGTCCGATTTTATTGCCAGTCTGTTGTCACATAATTGGAATCCGGAAAACGTTCATTGATATCGTGATATAATTGACTGGCTGCTTCTATGTCGCCTGTATTTTCATATGCCTGAGCCAAATGATACCGTGCTTCTACGTCATCCGGTTTGAGATTACAGAATACCCGAAGCTGTTTGATCGCTTCCTCATAATCTTCGGATGAGAATGCTGTCATTCCGGCGCTGCGGCATGAGGTCAGTTCTTCTTCACAACCCGTTACCACTGTCTGAATACAGGTCTTGGTGGTCTCGGAATAATCACCGCTGTTCCAGTCAATCGCTCCCAAAGCGGTAATCGCTTCCTGCTTGTTTCCGCTGATATATGATTGAATGCCTGCCATGATCGCGTCTTCGATATCCCCTTCGTTATTCTCCGCTTCCATCGCCTCCATCTGCGCGGTCAAGGTATTGATATCTTCCTGAAGTTTATCATTATGATCCTGAAGCGTGGCGATCGTGACATTTTTACCGGACAGTTCTGCACTGTATGCCGCTTTTAGATCGGTATCCTCACTTCGTTCTATCCATTCCGGCATGATCAGGAAAAACATTGCCGCGATACCGATCACCAAACCGGCGATCAGATACAAGATATTATGTCTGCCATATTTGATTTCTTTATAGCTGCCGACTTCTAAGTTCTGATCCGGATTGATATCCTCGGCAGCCGCTCCGCGTTCGATAATTTCACGGATCTTACGTTTTGCGGTTTCCTCCTCATCCATTTCCTCTTCGTCCGGCTCGTCTTCCGAAGACATAAAGCCGTCCGGTTCTTCATAACCGGAATTCCAAGAAGACCCTGACGCATACTGTTTTTCATTCTTCGTCAATTCCTCCATATAATGGAGTGCCATAGGATGATAACGGTCAATCTTTAAAACCCTCTGCAAGGCTTTCTTGGCTTTTTCCGTATTTCCTTCCTCGATATAGATCAACGCAAGCACTAGATAGGCTTTGACAAAATGTGGGTTATCATTTAAAACACGCTTCAACTGTATCAACGCCAGATCATAATTTTTCTGTTGTGCATAATGAAGCGTCAGATTGTATTTTTTAGCCGCTTGGTCAAATGCGCTTAGTTTATTTTGGTTGCCCTGCACCAGTTTCAGGTAGCGAATGGCGGGATTTTCCTCCGGCTGGTAATTGGAACTGATGACCCATTCTGCCAATGCCTCTATGACCTGCCCTGTCTCATAGTAAACCAATCCTAAAAGATTCCTTGCGTCTACATTCGCTTTATTGTATCGCAGGGAGGTTTTCAACGCTTCTTCCGCTCCCGTCAGGTTACGGATCTTGGCGTCGGACAGCCCTATATTATAATAATAGAGGGAGGTATTCCAAGCTTTGATCAAGTATTCCTGTTTTAGTCCACACTCACTGCACACATCATTGATGAGTACCGGTGCTCCGCAATGTAAACAATTCATAATTCTTCACACCTATCTATTCATTCATCTGTGGAGGCTGCTGTGCCTGCTGCATAACCTCGATCAACACGTCAGCGACATCATTAAAATCATTTCGGTATATGTTATCTTCCAACTGGCTCATCTCTGCCGCCGGTTGAAATTTTTTTATCTCTTCATCAAAATTAATCAATGTTCTTCCTCCTTCTTGGCTTTCAGGCTCCCGACCAGATACAACGAGCCGACACAGAAGGTACGAGTTCCTGTCGCGCTGCAGATCCGTGCCTGCTCAAGCGCCGTACCGCAGTCCGGGGTTTCGACAACCGGAGCATGTGTATATCTCCGAAAGATTTCCGCTATCTGTTCTACAGGAGCAAATCGACTGCTCTCCACTGCCGTCACGATCACTTTTTCAAATGAAAGTTCCTCACAGAGGATTTGTATCATTTCATTATACCGCTTATCCCCCGCCACTGCAAATAATAAAATAATTTTCTTATCCCGGTACATTTTGGAAACCGTATCACAAAATGCACGGATCGCCGGTTCATTATGCGCGCCATCCACATAGATATCCGGCTCCAGTTCCTCCATTCTCCCCTGCCAGACCATATTGGCGATTCCTGCATGTACCGCGTCCGCCACCTGTCCGGGCGGCAACATGGGTTGGGTTCCCATCTTGCTTTCCTCATGCAAAAGCAGATAATAACCGGCTTCAATAGCCAACGCCGCATTTTCCGTCTGATAAACGGCTGTTTTCCGTATTGTATACCGATACGGACATGCTCCGTGACTGTATGTACTATCATACCGATTCCGATATGAAAAATCAATCGTTTGTTCCTTCCATTCGTCTATCGTAATCTTATCTTTTTCGACCGGTATCAATAAAATTCCTAATTCTTCCCCTCGTTTTCTGATCACATCTTCCGCGGCGTCCTTTTGTGCCAGATAGATACAAGGAACCCCCTGTTTCAGGATGCCCGCTTTTTCTGCGGCTATCTCCCCGATCGTATTTCCCAGATATTGCATATGATCCATTCCGATCGATGTCAGGATCGTCAGGCACGGCGTCAATACATTCGTCGCATCCAGCCTTCCCCCTAATCCCGTTTCGTAAATCACATAATCCGGCTCCTGTGCTTCGTACCAGCAGACTGCCATCAAAAACAGAAACTCAAAAAAATTAGGATGCGGCATTCCCTGTTGGACGCCCTGATCCACTACCTCTTTGACACGGAGAAAGATATGCAGAAAATCCTCATCTCCGATCCATGTTTCATTCAGACGGAAGCGTTCATTGATCCTCACTAGATGCGGCGAAGTAAACAAACCGGTCTGATAACCTGCCTGTCGTAAGACAGAAGCCAAAAACGCACAGGTCGAACCTTTTCCGTTCGTACCTGCAACATGGATGGACGGTATTTTATTTTGGGGATTTCCCAGTGCCGTTAAAAATTCCCGGACCGTATCCGGACCGGTCTTGGCAGCAAACTTCGGGATATCCAAAAGATATGTGACCGCTTCTTCGTATTTCATTGCTTCCCCTATCGATTATCTATCTTTTCCGGATACAGGTCATGCTGTTCCAGTCGCTGCCGTGCGACTATTTCCCAACGGGTTCCTGTCTTTCCGTAATTACAGTATGGATCAATGGAAATACCGCCCCGTGGTGTAAATTTTCCCCACACTTCAATGTACTTCGGATCCATCAGGCGAATCAGGTCTTTCATGATCTTATTGACACAATCCTCGTGAAAATCTCCGTGGTTTCGAAAACTAAACAGATACAATTTAAGGGATTTGCTTTCTACCATTTTCTGATCGGGAACATATGAGATGGTGATCGTCGCAAAATCCGGCTGCCCCGTGATCGGACATAGGCTGGTAAATTCCGGGCAATTAAATTTTACAAAATAGTCATACTCCGGATGTTTATTCGGAAATGTTTCCAACACTTCCGGCATATAATCCGTAGGATATGACACATGCTGATTTCCCAAAAGGGATATGTTTCCCAATTCATCCTGTTCTCTACTCACTGTTTTCACACTCCTTTGTATTCTATCCCGATTATACCTCACCTTGTTTCATTTGCCAAATCCGAATCCGGCAGTCGGATCGCCCGATCTAAGGCAAAGGAATATAAATAACTCTCTTTGACGGTTTTTCCGGTCAGTTGTTCCAACGTCTTCTTGTAATAGTCCAACTGCGTATGATATCTCCCGATCAATTCCATTTCACCATCCTGCCCGGACACGTGATCCGTTTTATAATCCAACAGCACCAGCTCGCCGTCTTCCTCAAAGTAGGCATCTATAATTCCCTGCACCAATTCCAGATCCTCTTCTTTGGAGTCCGTGTAGATCTGATTCATCGGGATGCCGATGACGAATTGACGTTCCCGGTATAGCTTTCCTGCCTGCTCTGCCGCCGCCATGCGTCTTCCCAGTTCCGATCGCAGCATCCGCTCGATTTTTTCGATCGGTATGAGCGGTAAATCTTCTTCTTTTAGAATCTGCCGCTCCACAAACGCCTGCATCTCATCCGCTAACTGTATCTCATTTCCCGCAGATACAAAGGACACATGTTCCATGATCAAATGTATGAATGTTCCGTATGCTGCTCCTGACGGATTATCGCCTACGCTGCGTCGGGCGGTAAGAAACTGTTCCGGTTCGTCTATCGCCTGACTCATTTTTTTAATTTCCGATACCGATAACTTCCCCTTCATTGTGGCTGCCGCCGCATGCGGATAGTTCCAAAAAAACCGTTCATAGATTGTCTGCCGTGTCTCCTGCGTCCCTTCAAACGCCACACGTTCTTCCCACCGTAACTTGCGTACCATCCGATCGGAAACCTCTTTTACTACCTGACTGTCAAGAGCCTCCGGTGTGACAATGCTGTAACACATACAATCCGGCATCCTCTTTTGGGAAACCATGGCATACAGACACGATATCAGCCATGAAAAATAGGATTTTGCTTTTGCGGTTTTCTGCAGCCCCAAACCGGGCAGAGCTGTCGATACAGCCTCACCGGACCGGACCGCAGCCGGATCATCTGCATCCTGCATGGCAAGGAGATACTGATATTCTTCGTTCTTTACGGCGGTTTGTTTATCCACGCATCCTGTCATGATCAGTTTTTCCTTTGCCCTCGTCATTGCAACATACAAAATCCGCAATTCTTCTGCCAGATTTTCCTCTTTTATATGTCTGGCGATACAGTTTCGTTTTACGGTACGCTCAAAATAATGTTCGTCCAGATGTTTGTAATTGATGCCAAGATAACAATCCGCATCTACCAAAACGGTATCTTCCGCATCTTTTTGATTAAACTGCTTCCCACATCCACATAAGAAGACGACCGGAAATTCCAACCCCTTACTTTTATGGATCGTCATCACCCTTACCACATTGTCATTAGCGCCCAATACTACAGCCTCTCCAAAGTCCTGTTCCGTGACTTTCATCCGCTCTATATAACGCAAAAAGTCAAACAGTCCCCGATATGCTGTTTTTTCATATGCACTCGCTTTTTCGATCAGCTTTAGCAGATTCGCCCGCCTGCGTTCGCCGTTCGGCATAGCGCCTACATATTCATAATATCCCGTCGTATCCAATACGCTCCAGATCAATTCCCGGATCGTACTGTAAGTCTTCAACTGTTTCCACATATCAATGCGTTCCATCAACCGTACTAACTTTTGCTTGATAGCGGCGTCCGTTTCCGGCAACTGGAGACAGGTTTGCAGCACACTCCATAAATCACCGTACCGACATACACTTCGCATCCATGCCAATTCTTCATCAGTGATACCGACCATCGGACTCCGCAATGCACCCGCCAAAGCAATATCATCTCTCGCATTATCGATCACTGCCAGCATACACAGCAGATTCTTTACCTCTACGGAATCAAAATATCCTCTGCCGCTTTCCGCATATACCGGAATACCGGCATCCGATAACTCACGACTGTAGATTTCCGACCATCCCTTTGCCGTGCGAAACAAAATCACAATATCCCGGTATCTGCACGGGCGATACATATGGTCCTTTTCATCCCAAAGCAAAAGCGGTTCCCTGCCGTCGCATAATTCATGAATGCGTTTTGCGGTCAAACGTGCCTCAAATGCTATTTTTTCTTCCCCGTCCTGTTTTTCTTCCGGGTCCGCATCTGCCGTTTCTTCATTTCCATTTCCTTCCTTAGTCGAATACGCATCCAAAAAAATCATCTCGGTCCGGTAATCGGTATCGCTCTGTGGCGGAAATACCCGCCCTGCAGTCAAAGCGACATGTTCATCATAGGCAATCCCTCCGAACTGTTTTGTCATCAACTGATAAAACAGCGCATTGACCGCATCCAAAACGGTCGCGCGGCTTCGAAAATTCTGCTTCAGTTCTATTTTCCTTGCGACTGCCAAGGAAGTGAGATCATCCGAAAACTTCTCATATTTGTCCTGAAATAACCTTGGCTTCGCCATCCGGAATTGATAGATACTCTGTTTCAGATCGCCAACCATAAACAAGTTATTATAGTCGTCACCGGTTTTTCCTGCAATACTCGTCAAAATCGCTTCCTGAAGATCATTCGAGTCCTGATATTCGTCAATCAATATTTCCACAAACTGCCGTTGAAGCTGTTCAGCCGCTTCCGACGGGAGCCGTTCACCCTCCGGAGTCAATGTCGTTAATACCTGCAAGGCATAGTGTTCGACATCGCCAAAATCCATACAGTTCTTTTTTTGTTTCTCCCTTGCATATTCCGCAATAAACATCTCTGTCAGATCCAATATCGTCAACAGAACCGCAGACACCCCACGCTGCTGCGACACGATCTCGTCTATCGGCGTCTTGACCAGATTTGCCGCCTCTTTTTTTACCGCATGATACCGTTCCCAATCATCTGTCAGATAATGAAACTCCGGCACGCCGGACTTACTAAAGACCATTCGTTTATAAATACGATGCGAATCATCAAATGCCGTTTGGAGATCCGTATAAACCTCGGCTTGTTTTACTTCCTGTATGAGCCGGCATTCTTCTTGAAAATATGTCAGATACTTTTCATACGCATTCGGGCGGTAATCCGATTCCAAATGCAGATAACCGTCATGAATCCTTCTTGGAAGATCTTCCACTTCAGCCATCATTCTCCGGACATCCGATACGATCATCCGCATCCACGGCTGATGCTCCAATGCCTTTGGTTCCGACACCAGAACATCGTTTCTCGCTCTTTCCAGCCAATCGCCCGGATCGGGAAAACTATCCGCCAAGCGTTGTATTTTCTTTATCAGAGAACGGATATTTTCATCCGAACGCATGTCATTCATGTACTGATGCAAGGACAGGAGTTCCTCCCCTTTTTCTTTATATGCCTGCTCCAAGATCCGTTCCAGTACATCTTCCTGAAGCAGTTTTCCTTCCGTTTCATCCATGATCCGCATGGATGGATCAATCTCTAATACCTGAAAATATTCGTTGACGATTTCCTTGCAAAAACTATCGATCGTTGTGATTTTCGCACGATGGATCAAGGATAATTGCTTAATGATATGCTGGTTATCCGGTTGTTGTTCCTGAAAGGTCTCTAAAGCTTCCCGAATCTTACGTTTCATCTGGTCTGCCGCCGCGCGCGTATATGTCACGATCAGGAATTCATCGATATTTTTTCCGTCCTCCACAATCCAGCTTAATATTCTCTGTACCAAAACGGCGGTTTTACCGGAACCGGCGGCGGCAGAAACCAGTAAAGTCCCCTTGCGGATATCAATCACTTTCTTCTGATCCTGTGTCCACTCCACGATTCCTTCCTCCTTCCGCCTGCAACTGACTAACGGTATAGATCTGATTGCCTCCGTCTCTGCAATCCAATTTACATACATCTCTATAATCGCAATAATCACAAGGAATCCGGTTTCCTATTTTCACCGGACGAACCGGAATGTTTCCCTGTAGCATTTCCGTTCCGATCGTTTCTACGGTTTGCCGGACTTCCCGTAACGCTGCCTGATACTGTCTGCCGTCGAGTACCGTCTCTCCGAACTGTGTGCCTTCTCCGTCCGTTTTCTTTTCCTTTACCGGCAATATCTCACGGTTTCCTAAGATCGGACTGTCCAAGACATCTTGATTGACGATTCCCGTCATGGCAGTCGCCCGCCGGATATTACGCTCTAAGGCATCTGTGATATTTTTACCGGTCTTTTCTACCATCGGGATCCGAAAACCATAATAGAAAGACCCCACCGGCACGATCGTTTTATGCGGGAACCGCTTTTTTAAAACTTCTATCGCGATGCCGGTGTAGACTAATAATTGAAGCTGCAAGCCTGCGCTCACCTGTGCGGCATCCAATTCTTTGCTGCTGCTCTTATAGTCCATGACCTTCACATATACATGTGCTTCATCCTGACAGATATCCATGCGGTCGATCACGCCGCTCACCTGCATTTTCGTACCGTCATCTAACAGAAATTCCGCGCTTTCCAAATCTCTGCACTCTTCCTTGGAATCTGTCCGATTAAACGTCATTTCAAATTCATAAGGAATCATTTTTCCTTGCAGCAACTGGTTTTTCAGATCTACGATCGCATATTCAGCCGTCCGCTGCATACGTTTTAATAACTGTTGATTCGCATATGAATACCGATAGGCGCCGTCATCCTGCATGACCGACTCCTGTATCGCTTGTTCCACAAGACGGATCAGTGTTTCATCCGTGATGTCTTCCCAGACATTTTCCCCTTCATCCGATAAGAAACACTCTTCCGCTTTCCTTGTCTCGACTTTAGAAAAGACGTCTTCCATCACATGATGCAGCAGCGTCCCCATATCACCCAGTGTCACTTCATTTTTTTCTCTCTTTTTCAGTTTCAATCCATATTCCGCAAAGAACTGATAAGGGCATCTGCTATACGTCTCCAATCGGGAAACACTTGAATGCAGAATACTGCCATACAGACGAGCGGCAGCTTCTTTGCTAAGCGTATGTCCGAGGTTGTTGTAAGATAATCCGTCTCGTATCTGAGTGACGATCTGGGGATCGTGTTCCTGATAAAACTGATACAGCCCTTTCCACAAATCTGCCTCGTCCTGTAATAGTTCCCGTCGCTGCCGGAGACCATATGACAGACAATCCGTACTGTCTTTTACAGTTTCCAAAGCACTCCAATCCAACCGGTCCGAGGTCATGTCCTCTATCCGCAAAGCAGAAAACAGCTTGCACAAACGATCGATCAGATATGCCGGAAGCGTTTCGCTGCCTTCCGCATCCTGCACATGATATGTCATATACAGTTCCTGTGAAGCTTTCGTAAGATTCTGATATAAATAAAACTGTTCGGTAAACACCCGCATTCTGGAATCAGGAGCCAGTTCCAGATTTTGACTCAGCACACGTCTGTCCGCTTCCGAAAAGATGCCTCCGCCTTTCACAATCTGCGGAATAATCCCGTCATTCACGCCTACGACAAACAATACCTTCACATGATTCAGACGCGTTCTTTCTATATCGCCGATCACCACTTGATCCAGACTCGGCGGGATCACCCCTAAGCGGATCTCATCCAATCCGGTCTCCAAGATTGTTTGGAAATCTTCGCGTTTCAGTTCTTCCTCGCCTAAAATTTCCTCCATTTTATCCATGATATCCAACAATTTATCATAAATCTGACGATAAGATAGCGCCAGTACAAGATTGCCCTGTGATTCAAAGGAATCCGCAGCCCGTTCCAGCTTTTTCTGAATGTCCAGCGTATTCATAAACTCACGTAGCGCATGCACATAATCACGGACCTTATTTGCCCGATGAATCGCTTCGGCAAACGGACCTAAGTAGCCGAGTACCTGTTTCCCGCAGCGTAACACCTGAGGGTCCCGCTTCTGTCTTTTTTCCTCATGCTCTGTATATGCCTGTGGGTTCTCTGTCTGTACCGATTCCTCTGCAAACACCTGCTGCCAACGGCGATATCCCCGGATTCCTGTCCGCAGGACATCATTTTCCAACTGCTCCAACAGATCCATACGAATTCCCGTGATATCTGTTTTTAAAAACCGGAACACGCTCTCATAAGAAAAATCTTTTTCCACAATATCCAATGCAGCCCGAATACTTTCTAAGCACGGATTCATATATATGCTTTGATTGGTGTCAATAAAATACGGAATGCCCATCTTTGGGAACACTTCTTCCGCCAAAGGCGCTATCGTTTCCAGATTCCCGTGTATGACCGCGATATCCTGATAGCGATACCTGCCTTCACGGACCATCGCATGAATCTGCCTTGCGACTTTCCGTAATTCCTGTCGTGGATTTCGCATTGCCTGAATATGAATCCGCTTCGGGATGTCTTTCCAAACCGAATACGGATAACGAAATAGATTTTTCTCTAAATGCTGCAACTCCTCCGCTTCCGAAAAACGCGGTGCGTTTCCCTCTAAAAAACACTCCTCTACATACAGGTCTAACCGTTCCGCGAACTGCCGGATCCTTCCGATCGTATCTTTACTTAAATAAAACAGTGCATGTTCTTCGCACGCTTCCTGTTCCGCTGTCTGCCGGTCAATGGTCACGGTAAGATTCAGGGAAGCGCAGCTTTGTCCCAATGCCTCTAATACTTCATACTGAATGGGAGTAAATCCGGTAAATCCATCCAGATAAATCACACAGTCTCTCAGCAGATCGGACGCCGGGATGTATTTTGCGAGCATTTCCAAGATATGTTCGGCTATGATGTAGTGTCCCTGTATATTTTCCTGAAAGGCATCATAAACCAAAATCAGATCATGTAGTTTACTCTTTAGCATGTCTTTCTCGGACAGCCGTTCATACTCTTTTATCATATCGTCTCTGCCGATCCGATATTGAAAACATTCCGTGAGCAGAGACTTCAGTTCGTCAATAAAACCGGGTTTATGAAGACAAGATCCAAACACTTGAAATCGATTTTGGTTTTTTAGCAAAATCCGCTGTAACAGCATGCTTTTTCCGAAATCTTCCAATATATGTTCACAAGGCACATGAAGTTCTTCAAAAACACGATACGCCAGACGGTTAAAACTCAAAATATCGATGTTCATGGTACCGTGACAAGGATGCAGCATGACAATATCCCGCTGTGCCTGCATGGTAAACTGCTCAGGCACCAGCAAAAAAAACTGATGATCCGGTTGCTTTAGGGACGCCTGAATGATATCTTCATAAACCTTATGACTTTTTCCCGAGCCGCTGACTCCTTCTATAATCTGTATCATATCTGCTTCCTTTCCTCCTCCCGCTTTGTCATATTTTTTTTACTTTCGAATATATATAACTATAGAAAACGAGAGGTGACAGTTATGGGTTCGAATACGAAAATCTTAATTTTCAAAGCGAAAGAACTGATTTATACCATTATTTTTGTGGTATTTGGGATTCTTTTGCTATTGCTTCTCCTGATCATGTTCCTGCCGGGAGATTCCTCTAACGAAATACCAGAGGTCACACAAACAGACGCTTACATACCCGGTGTGTATACTTCCACCGCCCAATTAGGTGATTCTACACTCGAGGTTCAAGTCACCGTAGACAGCGACCGCATCTGCGATGTGGCAATCGTCAATCTGAATGAAACCGTTACCGCTATGTATCCGTTGCTGACTCCTGCATTAGATGAAATCAATGCCCAACTACCGGATATCACATCTGTAGATGATCTGACTTGTTCTGCCGACAGTCAGTACACCTCGATCATTCTGACACAGGCGATCAAAAACGCATTGGAAACAGCCACCGTGCAGGAATAATTCTGTTCAAAAACAAACTCCTCATTTTCATGAGGAGTTTGTTTTTTGCCGCCTGTTACCGCTTTTCTACAACTTCTCCCTGCTTCTTATAAATACTGCCTTCCGGTATAAATCCTCTCACCATGGAAACCGGATACACATTGCTGTTTCTTCCCACCACCGTACCGGGATTTAAAACCGTATTGCATCCTATCTCCACATGATCACCCAATATGGCGCCAAATTTCTTCCGTTCCGTCGCTATAACGGCATCTCCCGCCTTCACCTCGACCAATGATTTATCCGCTTTCACGTTACTCGTGATACTTCCGGCTCCCATATGTGACCGGTACCCTAAGATCGAATCCCCGACATAGTTATAATGCGGAACCTGTACGGAATTAAAAATGATCACATTCTTTAATTCGGTCGAATTCCCAATCACGCATCCTGCACCGACTAAAGCATCTCCACGAATAAACGCTCCGGGACGCACCTCGGTATCCGGTCCGATGATCGCCGGTCCTAAGATCGTTGCCGTCGGATATACGGTTGCCGTTCTCGCGATCCAGATTCCTTCTTCCGTTTCCCGATATTCTTCTTTTGACAGCGTCGGACCCAGCCGCAGAATAAAATCATGGATCTGCGACAGTGCTTCCCAAGGAAATTCGCATTGTTCCAACAGCGGCTGTGCCAACGTCTCTTCCATCTGCCGGAATAACTTTTTTACCTGACAAAGTTCCTTTAATTCTTCCTGTTTCATTTCTTCTTTCCTTTCTGATAATACACCGCCGCCTTGTCAAACAAGGGCTTAAATGAATTTTGATTATGTAACTGTTTTACTGCTTCCGTTTTTTTGACCACAAAATCTTCCAGTATGCTCATATAATGTTCTTCGGTAATCTCTCCGCGTTCCACCTGCCCCAAACCTTTTTCCCAGCTTGCCGTCAGTTTCGGCTGCAACAGCGCGTTCATCGAATAATATACGATATCATATATCATTTCACCTTTTAGAGTCGGCGTTACCACCTGTGTCTTTTTATTCAACGACAGATATTGAATATGAATCAGCTTTTTGATGATCTCCGCTCGTGTAGCGCTTGTTCCGATTCCGCTCCCTTTCATATAATCACGGAGTTCTTCTTCCTCAATATCCGATCCTGCTTTTTCCATGGCGATCACCAAACTACCGGATGTATACCGGACCGGCGGCTTCGTTTCGCCTTCCCTGATCAGAAATTCCTTTGCCTGCATCTCACTGCCTTTTTTGAGAGCCGCAATGCAGCGAATCAGCTCCGGACTGAACTTTTCTTCTTCCTCCTCGTTCTTTTTCTTGGAAAAAGCATTCCCCGCCACTTCCAAAAATCCCTGTTTATATAGGACCTTAAAAGTCGAGAAAAAATGTTCTCCGTTCCGCTCCAAGCATATGGATGCCTTCTGATATTCCGCGGATGGATAAAAAATCGATAAAAACCGTCTTGCTATGATATCATATACGCCTTTTCCGGTCGGCGATAATGCGTCCAAAGCACGTAGTCCCTGACCGGTCGGTATGATGGCATAATGATCCGTAATCTGCTTATCGTTTACATATTTCGTTTTGGCAATTCCCTGATAAGCACCCTGTTCCAATACCTGACGGGCATAACCGGCAAGCGGAGCATAGTCCTTCAGCCCTCCGATGTTTTTATGGATCTCTTTACTGACTGCCGTTGACAATACCCGTGCATCCGTTCTCGGATAGGTCACCAGCTTTTTTTCATATAATTCCTGTACGATTTGCAACGTTTCATCGGGACTGATCTTAAATAAGCGGGAACAGTCATTCTGGAGATCTGCCAGATTATACAACATCGGCGGATTCTTTTTTTCTACTTTCTTTTCTATCTGTTCCACCGACATCCGGTATGGTGCCGGCGTCTCCATACTTGTCAGCAATTCCCGTGCGTCTTCCTGTTCCCGGAATCCGTTTTCCTTATATAACTTAAGGGAATTCCAGTACCGGCTGCCTTCTACCGCCTTCCACTCCGCCTCAAAGGTTTCTTCTCCGGCAGTCACGGCTGCAACCACCCGATAAAACGGCGTCTTCACAAATTCCCGAATAGTTCTCTCCCGTTGTACCACCATGCCCAACACACAGGTCATCACCCTGCCGACCGAAATGGCAGACGGACGGTTTTCATTCAGATAATTCCGTACCGCAAAACCATATTTCAAAGTCAGCGCTCTGGAAAAATTAATGCCCATGAGATAATCTTCCTTCGCTCTTAAATACGCTGCGGCAGATAACATATCGTACTCCGATAATTCTTTTGCTTCCCGTACACCCCTTAAAATCTCTTCCTCGGTTTGCGAATCGATCCAAACCCTGCGTTTTTCTTTATGTGCATCCACCTGTGCCATCCGGTCCACCAAACGGTAAATATATTCTCCTTCCCGTCCGGAGTCTGTGCATACATAAATACAATCCACATCTTCCCGATTCAAAAGTCCTTTCACGATCCCAAACTGTTTGGAAGCGGAAGGGATCACTTCATATTGGAATTCTTTCGGGATAAACGGTATCGTCTCCATGCTCCATTTTGCCAAAGCCGGATCATAGGAATCCGGATAACTCATGGTCACCAGATGTCCGATACACCAAGTCACAATACTGTTCTCATCTTCCATATATCCGTCATGTTTTCCGCCTCTGACCTGTAATGCCTTTGCAAATTCTCTCGCTACGCTCGGTTTTTCCGCAATGTATAACTTTTTCAAACTTTTTCCTACCTTCCTTATATCCAACACTCTGATTATACACTAAAACCAGTGCCAAGGAAAGAGTCTGTCGTCTCTGAACCTTCTTTACAATTTTCTTGACATCGAATACTTTTATGATACAATGGAATATATTTTATTAGATGAAGCAAAGGGACTTCGAATCACATTTATTCGTAGTCCCTTTTTTCCGGATTGTAAAACAAACTAGGGAGGACGAATCATTATGGAACAGTTTTCAAAAATCGTCAGCAATATAGACAGCTTTGTATGGGGTCCTGTCATGCTGGTTTTATTGGTCGGTACCGGTATTTTTCTTACGATCCGTACCAGATTTCTTTCATGGCGAAATCTAGGCTACGCATTACGAAGTACATTGAGCAAGGAAGCCCGTACAGCCAAAAAGGGAACCGGCGATGTGTCTCCTTTCTCCGCCTTAACCACTGCTTTGGCTGCTACGATCGGAACCGGAAATATTGTCGGCGTGGCTACCGCTATGGTTTCCGGCGGTCCGGGTGCTTTGGTATGGATGTGGGTTTCCGCATGCTTCGGATTAACGTCCAAATTCAGCGAATGTATGCTTGCGATCAAATATCGTGAAATGAATGAAAAGGGTGAAATGTCCGGCGGGCCGATGTATACAATGAAAAAAGCGTTACGGCATAAAAAATTC
Organism: uncultured Lachnospiraceae bacterium; assembly: GCA_947589305.1. GTDB lineage: Bacteria > Bacillota > Clostridia > Lachnospirales > Lachnospiraceae > CAG-632. Next base: position 118,659 of record CANQAP010000002.1, on the reverse strand, counting down.
GGTACTGTCCTCGGATGGCTGTTCGCATTTTTTGCCGTCGTAGCATCGTTCGGAATCGGTAATATGACACAGGCAAATTCCATTTCCTCCTCCATCAACGCAACCTTTGGCGTGCCGACTTGGATCATTGGGATCATTATCACAGTGCTGGCTCTTTTGATCATCGTTGGAGGGATTCAGTCGATTTCCAAGGTTTCTTCCGTAGTCGTTCCGTTAATGGCTGTCTTTTATGTGATCGCAGGAATCATTGTCATTATTTTGAATCTGGAAAATCTTCCGGAAGGCTTGGTACTGATCTTCCGGTCCGCTTTTCGATTTCAGGCAGTAACCGGCGGTGTACTGGGAACGATCGTTGCATCTTTTTCCAACGCCATGCGTTACGGTGTTGCGCGCGGGGTATTTTCCAATGAAGCGGGCATGGGTTCCGCTGCCATTACCGCTGCGGCTGCCAGCACCGACAATCCGGTGCGGCAGGGATACATCAACATGACCGGAACATTTTGGGATACCATTGTCGTATGTACCATCACCGGTTTATGTATTGCCAGCTCCGGCGTACTGGGTAATACGCATGTCACACAGGATAATACATATCAATATGAATCCCAGATTTTAACGTTAACTTCCGTCAATCCAAAGAATGAAACCATTACCACCGATTATCAGGTAGATCTCACTGACGATGAAGTGATTCTGCGTTCCGTTGATGGTGAAACCGTCTACCATTTGACTCCTTGTACAGACGCTCATTTGACAAAAACCGATATGGAACAGCATCCTGCGACTGCCGGTGTACTTCAGGATTCCTGTCCGTTAGGCGCTTGGAAAGATTCTTCCGGCAATATCTTCAAGTTTTTCGAGGACGGCACTTATGTATATGAAGAATTATACATTGGTTCTGCTTTGACCATTCAGGCGTTTTCGAGCGTACTCGGAACCGCAGGCAGTTGGCTCGTGACGATCGGAATCGCATTATTTGCCTTTTCAACTATTTTAGGTTGGGAATACCATGGGGAAAAAGCCTTTGAATATTTGTTGCATACCCATAAATACAATATCATATATCGTATTGTATTTTCCGTGATCGCTTATTTCGGCGCTACCATGACTTTGAATCTGGTATGGAATCTTTCCGACATTGCCAACGCCCTCATGGCAGTCCCGAATCTGATCTGCCTGCTGATCTTAAGCAAAGAAATCGCTGATGATATGCAGGGTTTTCAGTCTGTCATCCAAACAGAAAACGAAGCGAAGAAAGCGGCTGCCAAATAATCCGGCAACCGCATCCTACGCTTCGTTTTCAAATCCATCGAATCTTTCCGAACCCGTTCGGGCAAGTACCCTTATTCAATGGAAATTCTTCTCTTTTCTTCTACTTCCGGCTTCTTGTCCTTCGGAAAAGCAATGGACAAAATTCCGTTTTCATATTTGGCTTTCACGTCTTCCTGTGTTAGATTCTCGCCGATATAGAAGCTGCGTGAGCATTTTCCGTAATACCGCTCTCTGCGGATATACTGTCCGCATTTTTCTTCCTCATCGATCTTTTCGGTATGAACGCCGCTAATGGTCAGATAGCCTTTTTCTAATTCAGCATGGATTTCATCCTTATCATATCCCGGCATTTCAATCTCCAACAGATAATCGTTTCCGATTTCTTTCACATCGGTACGCATCATAGGCTTGATTCCCTCCTTTCCCCGAAAGGCATTAAACATCTCATCAAAATAATCATCATGGAAAATACTTGGTACTATCATAAAAAAGCCTCCTTTTCATAAATCCCTTTCTATGGATTGTTTTCTTTGTTCTACATGTAATATAACACTTGTTGTTAGCACTGTCAATAGGTGAGTGCTAATTTTTTTAAAAATTTTTCTTTTTTCCTAAACGGACGCATCCCACATCCCGATCCAGCAGGCAACGAGCCTTTTCAAACCAAGGTCATCGTTCCTCATATCCTTCCAAGAAATGATGTTTTCTGCCGTCCTGTTTGTATGCGATAATGGTATTCAGGTTCACGTTTTCTACGCTTCGGAAAATATTTTTTTCAATCACCGGGCATTTTTTGCTTAATTCACGGATCAGCTCTTTGATTTCCGCACGTTTGGAAGCCTGCTCCGTATCTTCGCATGCAGCGCAATGTTCGGTGAAACGACAGGCGCATTGAATAAACTGCAATCGGTTATAATCTTTCCAGCGGATAATCGCTTCTTCCCGAATCAGATACAGTGGACGGATCAACTCCATTCCTTCAAAATTGACACTGTGCAGTTTAGGCATCATAGTCTGGATCTGTCCGCTATATAGCATTCCCATTAATATCGTTTCTATTACATCATCATAATGATGTCCCAACGCTATCTTATTGCATCCCAGTTCCTTTGCTCTGCTATACAAATAGCCACGCCTCATACGCGCGCACAGATAGCACGGAGACTTCTCTTCTTCCGCCACGATATGAAAAATATCGGATTCAAACATGGTAATCGGCACATGTAGACGTTCGGCGTTGTACTTGATCATTTCCAAGTTTCTGTCATTATAACCGGGATTCATCACTAAAAAGATCACATCAAAATTTTTTCTTCCATGCCGCTCCAACTCCTGAAACAGTTTCGCCATCAGCATGGAATCTTTTCCTCCGGAAATGCAGACCGCTATTTTATCGCCATCCCGGATCATTTCATATTCATTGATTGCCTGTGTGAATTTCCGCCAAATATCTTTTCGGAACTTTTTGACGATGCTGCGTTCCACATCCTTGCAAAATGTGTCTCCTGTTACCGTGTCACAAAATTCCTCTTCATTATTTATCAACATGTCCGCTCCTCAATCCATAGAAAGGCTTTTTATACTTTTATCTTCTCACGCAAAAGGGCATACACCTTTTGATGTATGTCCAATTGCGTCTTTCATGATATCCATGATATCTTGTTATAACATATCGGGAAGATTATTGCACTGCCCGAAAGGCTTCCTCTAAATCTTCAATGATATCGTCAATATGTTCCGTACCGATCGACAAACGGATCGTATTCGGACGGATGCCCTGATCCAATAACTCCTCTTCGCTCAACTGGGAGTGTGTCGTTGATGCAGGATGAATCACTAAGGACTTGACATCCGCTACATTTGCCAGCAGTGAAAACAGTTCCAGATTGTCGATAAATTCTTTTGCTTTCCTTGCATCTCCCTTAATTTCAAAGGTAAAGATCGATCCGCCCCCGTTCGGGAAGTATTTCTTATACAATGCCTGTTGCTCCGGATCGTCTGTCACCGCCGGATGATGTACCGCCTCTACCTGCGGATGCTTATTCAGATATTCCACTACCTGTAGCGCATTTTCCACATGACGCTCTACGCGCAGGGAAAGTGTCTCTAATCCCTGTAAAAAGAAGAAGGCGTGGAACGGGGAAAGTGTTGCGCCGGTATCCCGAAGCAAAATCGCACGAATTTTAGTCACAAAGGCTGCCGCTCCGACTGCTTTTGTAAAGCTGATCCCATGATAGCTTGGATTCGGTTCAGTCAGCGACGGGAATTTACCGCTTGCTTCCCAGTCAAATTTTCCGCTGTCAACAATTACGCCGCCGATTGTCGTTCCATGACCGCCAATAAATTTTGTTGCAGAATGTACGACAATATCCGCGCCATATTCAATCGGTCGAACCAGATACGGCGTTGCAAATGTATTGTCGATCACCAGCGGTATCTGATGTGCATGTGCGATTCCGGCAATTCTCTCGATGTCTACTACATCTGAATTAGGATTCCCTAACGTTTCGATAAAGACTGCCTTCGTGTTATCCTGAATAGCGGCTTCTATCTCTTCATAGCGGAACGGATCTACAAACGTTGTTTGGATGCCATACTGTGGCAGCGTATGCGCCAAAAGGTTATAGGTTCCGCCATAGATATTCTTAGCTGAAACGATATGGTCCCCATTTTGTGCCAGATTTTCAAAGGTGTATGTAATGGCTGCCGCGCCGGAAGCCACTGCCAGCGCCGCAACGCCGCCCTCTAAGGATGCAATTCTCTGTTCAAAGACATCCTCTGTCGGATTAGTCAGTCTGCCGTAAATATTTCCCGCATCACTCAGTCCGAATCTTGCCGCTGCATGTTCGCTGTTATGGAACACATAGGATGAGGTCTGATAGATCGGTACCGCTCTGGCATCTGTCACCGGATCGGCTTTCTCCTGTCCGACATGTAACTGTAAGGTTTCAAATTTTAAATTTCTTTCTGCATATGTTTTTTTACTCATGATTCTATACCTCTCTTTGTTTTTTTAGCTAGCTTTCTTTTGACACTCCCATCGTATCATCCGTGTTACGATCTGTCCAATACAGAAAATGAAGAATTAGCTATAGGTATGGTCTATAGCTAATTCTCATTGGATGATATATGGCTTTAGCCGCTGAATCAAAAAGAGGAGATCAATACTCTTCGTCTTCCAGTTTTTCTTCGATGTCGTTGACCGGCTTTTCTAAGCCTTCAATCCGGATACCATTCTTCTCCGCATAATCCCATAACGCAGCATGGATGGCTTCTTCTGCCAACAGGGAACAATGAACCTTCACCGGCGGCAATCCGTCCAGTGCTTCCATAACCGCTTTGTTTGTCACCTGAAGAGCTTCCTGTACGGTCTTTCCTTTGACCAGCTCTGTCGCCATGCTGCTGGTGGCTACCGCAGCTCCGCAGCCAAAGGTTTTAAACTTTGCTTCCTGAATGATCCCATTTTCATCAATATCCAGATACATTCTCATAATATCGCCGCATTTTGCATTTCCTACGGTTCCGACGCCACTCGGATTTTCGATTTCTCCAACGTTTCTCGGATTACTGAAATGATCCATTACTTTTTCACTATACATATACGTACCACCTTTCTTCACCCAAACGATCGCGTTTATTTTTGCTCCTGCTTTTTTACAAAATCTTCATACAACGGAGACATGCTTCGCAGTCGGGCAATGATCTCTTTCAATCGGTCAACCGTGAAGTCGATATCTTCCATTGTCGTTTTTTCCGATAACGTAAGCCGTAAGGAACCATGGGCAATCTCATGCGGCAAGCCGATAGCCAGCAGCACATGGGACGGATCCAAAGAACCGGAAGTGCATGCCGAACCGCTGGAACCGCAGATACCGTTTTGATCCAATAAGATCAACATGGATTCTCCTTCGATAAACCGAAAACAAAAACTTGCATTATTCGGAAGCCGGTTGCTTCGGTCTCCGTTGAGTCTGGTGTACGGAATCTCCGTCAGCACACGGTCGATCAAATGATCCCGCAGCTTACTTTCATATGCACTGCGTTCCTCCATGCTTTCAAATGCCATTCTCGCCGCTGTTCCAAACCCGACAATTCCCGTGACGTTATGCGTGCCGGCTCGGCGGTTACGCTCCTGCGCGCCTCCATGAATAAACGAACGGATCTTGACACCTTTTCGGATATACAAAAGTCCGATTCCCTTCGGTCCGTTCAGTTTATGTCCGCTCGCGGACAGCGTATCAATATTCATCGCTTCCACATCCAGCGGGATATGTCCAAATGCCTGCACCGCATCCGTATGGAATAACACGTTATGCGCCTTGGCGATCTTGCCGATCTCCGCTAACGGCTGGATCGTTCCGATTTCATTATTTGCCGCCATCACGGAAATCAGGATCGTATCCGAACGGATAGCCGCTTCCAATTCATCCAATCTGACACAACCGTTTTCATCAACCGGAACATATGTGATCTCAAACCCCTGCTGCTCCAGATAGGCTGCCGTATGCAGCACCGCATGATGCTCGATCGTCGTGGTGATGATATGCTTTCCTTTGGAAGCATAAGCCTCCGCCGTCGCCTTTAACGCCCAATTATCCGACTCGCTGCCGCCGCCCGTAAAGTAAATCTCTTCCGGCTTCGCATGAATGCCTTCCGCCAAAACGGCTCGTGCGTCTTCTGTCGCTTTCTTTGCTTCGGCTGCAAAACTGTAGATGGCAGAAGGATTGCCGTAATACTCCGTAAAATACGGATTCATTGCCTCTACCACTTCCGGATACACCTGCGTAGTAGCCGCATTATCCAAATAAATCAATTTACGCATCATTCCTACCTCTTTTCCTAGCATTTTACTATGATAATAAAAGATACAGCATTCCTTCCGATCGTTCCCTGAAACGATCAGATACTGTAATTATTTGCTTTTTCTTCCTGCCATTCCACCAAATCCGCTAACGTGATATTATCAATCACATCATTCACTGCATCATTGATTTTCTGCCAGATTTTAACGGTCACACATTCTTCGATCTTTTCGCATCCCGGATTTTCCGTACCGACACATGCGACCGGCGCTAAATCTCCTTCCGTCTGTCGTAAGATCATGCCGACCGTATACTCCTGCGGGGATTTACTTAAGAAATAGCCTCCCTGTGGACCGCGGATACTTCTGACGTATCCCGCTTTGTTTAATATGGATATGATCTGCTCCAAATATTTTTCCGAAATGTCCTGCCGCTTTGCGATATCCTTCAAACTGATCGGTTCTCCGGTATTATAAATCGCTAAATCCAACATCATCTGCAAAGCATATCTTCCTTTTGTAGAAACCTTCATATTTTCCTCCGTTTTATTTCCTACCACATTCCTATGAATTATATGATACTCCCATTTCCATAAAAGTCAAGTTCTTTTTCCGGGAGATGCACATCCGCTTGGATACGTCAAAAAACGGAGCCGTCCGATCACGACGGCTCCGTTTTCTCAATGTCCTTTTGAGCGGCACGTTTTCGTATAAAACACTCAATCTGCAAATAACGGTGTGGATAAATATCTGTCACCGGAATCCGGCAGTAGGACAACTATCGTTTTTCCTTGATTTTCCGGGCGGGATGCCACGATCGCCGCTGCTTTTAAAGCCGCACCGGAAGAGATACCGACCAAAATACCTTCACTGACCGCAAATTTCTTACCTTCCGCAAAGGCATCCTCATTTTCGATCGGCAACACCTCGTCATAAATGTCCGTATTCAATACATCCGGAACAAATCCCGCTCCGATTCCCTGAATCTTATGCGGTCCGGCATTTCCTCCGGACAATACCGGACTGTCGGCAGGTTCCACAGCGATCACCTGTACATTTGGATTCTGTTCTTTTAAATATTCTCCGACACCCGTCACCGTACCACCCGTTCCAACACCGGCAATAAAAATATCCACCTTGCCGTCCGTCTGTCTCCAAATTTCCGGTCCGGTTGTTTCTCTATGCTTTTTTGCGTTTGCGGGATTGACAAACTGACCGAGGATCAGAGAACCCGGAATCGATTCCTTTAATTCTTCCGCCTTCTGAATGGCTCCCTTCATTCCTTTACTGCCTTCTGTCAAAACCAATTCTGCCCCATAGGCTTTCAGAAGATTTCTTCGCTCGACGCTCATCGTATCCGGCAAGGTCAAAATCGCCCGATATCCTTTCGCTGCCGCAACGGCTGCCAGACCGATACCGGTATTGCCGGAAGTCGGTTCAATGATCGTCGCTCCCGGTTTTAATAATCCTTTCTGCTCGGCATCCTCAATCATCGCCAGTGCAATCCTGTCTTTCACCGACCCTGCCGGATTTAAATATTCCAGCTTTGCCAGCAACGTCACATTTTCTACTCCTGCTTTCGCCCGATAACGCCTGATGTCCAACAGCGGTGTGTTACCGATCAATTCCAATGCGCTTTCTTTAATATCTGCCATATTTTTTTCCTCCATTACCTTTTCCCTGTCTTTCACAACCATTCAATGCTTATGAAAAACATATATTTGATTGAATCCTCGTATATCATACCATTCCTACAGGAAAAGTGTTAATATTCAATACCTTGAGCAGACATTAGTTTTTTCCTATAACCGGAGCCTGTTCCTCCAATACGAAATCTATGCTTCTTCTGTCTTTGGACATCCAAAGAGTTCTTCATAATCTTCCCGCATAAACCGATGATAGATCGTATGTCCCATTTCCATTTTGATACAGTAATAATACTCATCCACTTCCGCATCCTTAAACCGGAAGCAATAATCAAAATCCGCCTGTGCCGGCATCTTTTCACATATATACTCTGCATGAAAAGAAGCAAAGAGCGAGCGGATTTCTTCTATGGTACAATGGTGATTCTTTTGAAACAGCGCAACGATCGATTTTAAAAACTCCGACGGTTGTCTCGTGCAGTGTACCGCTTCCACCCCTGCCGGTGAAATACAGACGGACAGCCGTCCGCGATCGACCTCCCATGTCAACGGACCCAAGATCGTATGCCGCATCGCCTCACACCGTTCCAGATCCTGCTTCAACGTCATCAGATCCTGTTGGTTTTCGCTCAACAAGGCATTCAAAGAGGAGAGCGGATAATACAGACGGATACTTTCTTTGACATATCCTAATTTGCATTGCGCTTCCAATATCTGATCGATCATGTTGGTGACGAAACGTTCTGTTTTCATATTCCTCTGCTCCTCCTTACAGCCTTAGATCACGGCGGTATGGATCATCTCTGCCGCGGCAGCGATCCCTGATCCGGCGATCACATCCTGCTTTTGCAGATTACGATTCGATCGCCGTCACTTTATAATCCTGCGCCTCTACCGCTTGTTTTAAAGTCTCGTCCGCCACGTCCTGAAGCAACGTCACGACTGCGGTTCCCGCTTCATGACTGACAAGCGCTTCGGATACTCCCGGTAATTCTTCCAAGCATTTTTTGACTCTTGCCTCGCAATGTCCACACATCATTCCTTCAATTTTCATTGTCTTTTTCATGTGATTATCCTCCTTCATGATTTTCCTTTTGGTTTGTGTTGCATGTTTTATATTCCGATCATGAGCCGCATCATGGATCTTTGCCAAATTTAAGCGTAGAGCATTGGTGACTACGCAAACGCTCGATAAACTCATCGCTGCCGCTCCAAACATCGGATTCAACTGCCAGCCAAATATCGGTATCCAGATACCCGCTGCCAGTGGAATGCCTATGATATTGTAAATAAATGCCCAAAACAGATTTTCATGTATATTTTTCAACGTACGGCGGCTTAAGCGGATTGCCGCAGGCACATCGCTCAACCGGCTTTTCATCAATACTACGTCCGCCGCTTCGATCGCTATATCCGTGCCTGCCCCAATGGCAATTCCGATATCCGCCCGTGTCAGGGCAGGCGCATCATTGATCCCATCACCCACCATGACCACTTTTCCTGTTTCTTTTAATTGTCGGATCACCGCTTCTTTTCCGTCCGGCATCACTTCCGCGATGACTTCATCCACTCCTGCCTGACGTCCGATCTCCCGTGCGGTATGCTGATTGTCACCGGTCAGCATAACCACGCGAATCCCCATATTCTGTAATTCGCTGATCGCTTGCGGGCTGTCTTGTTTAATAACGTCGGCAACAGCGATCACTCCTAAAAATTCCGGTGTTCCGTCTTCCTGTATCCGGGCAAAGAACAGTGGCGTCTTTCCTTCTTCCGCCAAAGTCTCCGCCTGACTCCTCGCTTCCTGCGGAATCGCCACCGACTGCTGTACAAAGGTATCGTTTCCTGCATAAACCCTGCAATTATCCGCCAATGCCGATAATCCGTGACCGGCGAAAACCTGAAACTCTCCGACTTCATCCCATGTTAATCGTTCCGACCTTCCCCGTTCCAAAATGGCTCTTGCAAGCGGATGTTCGCTTTTTTCTTCCAAAGCGCAGGCTGTCCGTAATAAGTCCTGCCCATTCCATCCGTCCGCAGGCAGAATATCCGTCACTTTTGGTTCTCCTTCGGTGACCGTACCGGTCTTATCCAAAACCACGACGGATGTTTTTCCTGTCTCTTCCAAGGAAGCTGCCGTTTTAAACAGGATGCCGTTCTTCGCACCGACGCCGTTTCCTACCATAATGGCAACCGGCGTGGCAAGACCTAAGGCACACGGACAACTGATCACCAACACGGAGATTCCTCTCGCCAAGGCAAAACCGACCCCTTCCCCTGCCAAGAGCCAGACGGCGATCGTGATAAGCGCGATTCCAATGACGATCGGAACAAAAACACCGGACACACGATCCGCGACTTTTGCTATCGGTGCCTTGGTCGCAGCCGCATCACTTACCATTTGAATGATCTGCGCCAAAGTCGTATCTTCTCCTACCCGTACCGCTTCACACTTCAAAAAACCGGATTGATTGATCGTAGCCGCTGATACTTTATCACCGGCTGTCTTATCCACCGGAATGCTTTCTCCTGTCAACGCAGCTTCATCAACCGCTCCGCTCCCTTCCAACACGATACCGTCAACCGGGATATTCTCTCCGGAACGGACGATAAAAACATCCCCCTTCATTACCTGTTCAATCGGCACTTCCGTTTCACGACCGTCTACCAACAGTGTGGCATGCTTCGGAGCAAGCTGCATCAGGCTTTTCAAAGCGTCGGTCGTCCTGCCCTTTGATTTTGCTTCCAGCATTTTTCCGACCGTGATCAATGTCAGGATCATGGCTACCGATTCAAAGTAGAACTCATTCATATACGCCATCACACCGTCCATATCGCCTTTTACCTGCGCATCCGTCATAGCAAACAGAGCATAGGTACTGTATCCAAAGGCTGCGGTAGCTCCCAATGCCACTAACGCATCCATATTCGGCGCTAACCGAAACAGACTTTTATATCCGTTGATAAAGAATCTCTGGTTGATCACCATGATCATAATCGTTAAAAGCATCTGGAGTAATCCCATAGCGATATGGTTTCCACTGAAAAACGAAGGCAGCGGCCATCCCCACATCATGTGTCCCATGGAAACATACATTAATACGGACAAAAAAACCAGCGAAGCGATCAAGCGTTTACGAAGCGCCGGTGTTGCCGTATCCCGTAAACCCTCCGCTGCCCATGTGATACCGGATGCAGACTCCTTCTGCGTAGAATGCGCTTCCGGCGCAGCTCCTTTTAATTCCGCACCATATCCGGCAGCCTCTACCGCACGGATCACTGCTTCCGTTGATGCGGTTCCCTCTACGCCCATCGAATTTGTCAACAGACTGACACAACAGCTTGTGACACCTTCCACTTTTTGGACTGCTTTTTCTACTCTTGTACTACAGGCTGCGCAACTCATGCCTGTTACCAAATATTGCTGCATGGTCTTCCCTTCCTTCTGTTTCCATCTCTATCGCATCAGTTTTTGCAGAGTATCGACCAACTCATCGACCGTCTCTTCTTTTCCCTCTTTAATATCTCTGATTACACAGCTTTTTATGTGATTTGCTAACAGAACTTTATTAAAACTGTTCAATGCTGCATTGACCGCAGAAACCTGAATTAAGATATCCGTACAATACGCATCCTTTTCGACCATCCCGCGAATCCCTCTGATCTGTCCCTCTATGCGATTCAAACGATGAATCAGGTCTTTATATTCCTGCTCTGGGCGTTCTTTACTCTTGTGACAACAGGTTTGATTTTGTTCTTCCATATCTGCATTCCCCTTTCCTGTCATTTGCATAGATTATATACCCCTATGGGGTATATGTCAAGCGTACTATAGGAAAGAGCTATCACATGCAGTTTTTTATTCTTTCAGTACTCTGTCTTTATATTTTGAAAGTTCTTCTAAGTATTTTTGTCCCAGTTCGCTGATTGCCACGCCTTTTCTGACCAGATATCCGATCGTCATAACCTCATCGGACGCTAACTTGACCGCACAATATTCATCGCCGTTCAACTCTTCACAGATAATGCCGGAACATAGAGTATATCCGTTCAGCCCGACCATCAGATTTAATAACGTGGCTCTGTCATTTGCCTTGATCGATCGTTTATATTCATATGTACTAAGCACTTCTTCCGCAAAGTAGAACGAATTATAAGTACCCTGCTCGAAGGAAAGGCACGGATATTCCGCCAGTTCTTCCAAGGCGATCTCTTTTTGCTTTGCCAGCGGATGCCCTTTCCACATGTAGACATAAATCCCGCAGTCCATCAATTCATGGAATTCCAAGTTATATTCCCGAAACAGCTTAGACAATACCTGTCGGTTAAAATCATTGACATACAGGATGCCGATTTCACTTTTATAATTTTTTACATCTGCGATCACATCATACGTTCTGGTCTCATGGATCGCAAATTCGTATTTATCCATCCCGAACTGTTTTACCATTTCCATAAACGCGTTGACCGCAAACGTATAATGCTGCATGGAAACGCCGAATTTTTTCTTGACCTGTTCCTTACTCACATACTTCGTCTCAATGAGCTGATATTGTTCCACTACCTGCCGGGCATAACCGATAAATTCTTCTCCTTCCGGCGTCAGTGAGATTCCGCGATTGGTACGGCGAAACAGTTCCAGTCCGATTTCCTCTTCCAAAGCCTTGATAGCGGCAGACAGACTGGGCTGTGAGATAAACAACAACTTTGCCGCTTCATTCATCGAAGCCGCATTCGCCACCGTGATCGCATAGTTTAATTGTGTCAGTGTCATGTTGCTTCTGCCTTTCTTTGATCATTCCAAATCGTTTTTATAAATTATGAAAAGAATGGTGCGAATCCGAATTATATTCGTTTACATTCGCACCATTTCTGCGGGCAACAGGACTTGAACCTGCACGTCGGAGACACTAGAACCTAAATCTAGCGCGTCTGCCAATTCCGCCATGCCCGCTTACACAAACAAGATTATAGCAAGGAATCCCCATCAGGGCAAGGTATATTTTTCTATATATTCTTCCAGACAAATGTTTTCCCGATAGATCTCTTCCGCTGCCGTTTTTCCTACATATCGATAGTGCCAAGGCTCATATACAAAATCCGTTATGTCCGTTTTATCTTTTGGATAGCGTAGAATAAATCCATACCGCCAGCTATTTTCCATTAACCACTGCTGTGCCGGTGTGTTTTCCTGCTCATTATCCAGTAACTGATAACTGATATCGACAATATCCACTGCAAGCCCTGACTCATGTTCGCTCGTTCCCGGAATTGCAATATTCCGAGTGGTTTCCGTATATGCCTCCTCATAAGAAAAGCCCTGTGCCAGCAGGCTTTCTACATTCTCATCAAATAAGCGTTCCTGAAAATCCTTTGCCCGATAAGAAGAACAGATATACGGTGACAATCCCGCTGCCCGGCAATCGTCCATCATTACCTGAAGATCCGGATAACATCTCTCATCCACAGATTGTCCGTCCTTTAATCCTACCGTACGGATCGTATAATCCTCCGGCAACGGATGATCCGCGTTGATCAAGAATAAACATTCTGTCTCGGTTTCGCTGTCTGCGGACGTTGTGTTTTCCGGCAGTTCCCGTGACGTTTCTTCCGCAAATTCCGTCTGTACATTTTCTGTCGTTGGCTCTACTTCCACACTCTGTGTTTCCTGTACCTTACGAAAAAACCAAACCGCTCCCCCACATATGACAGCCGCAGCTCCGGCTGCACTCAATCTCCCCAGCAGTTGTATGACTCGTTTTTTTCTCATATCGATCACCTCATTACATAACGATAGCAGTTCGAAAAATCCAAACCGCCACAAAACGGCATACAAACGGCATCTAATTTCATAAGAAATTATTACGGCTGCATGTTCAGGCTGTAACTCCCGTCTTCATACACACAAACAGGCAGAGATACCGTATCGCCATTTTCATACTCTAACATCAACTGAAAACAATATGTCATATCCGGAGATGAAAAACCCTGATCATCCACCGTGTATATATTGCCCTTACTGTTAGAAGTATTGCCCGTGATCGCATTTGTTATAAACAAGACAAGTTTTTGCGGTAAATAATCACTTTTCCCAAGTCACACTTCTTAACTCATATTGGGAAATCCCACTATATATGTTTTTGCCCTGCAAGGATAAAAAAACTGTGGCAGGCAAAAACTGCCTGCCAAAATCAAGAGCGTTAAGAGGAGAGCAGATACCGTCCGGATTTTCACGACCTAAAATCCGAATCATATTCTTTTCCTCCGATCCGGCTATTCTGAAACAGACGGTGCCGTCACCGGTTCAAAAATACGCATATCCGCTCCGGATGCTTTTTCCTTTTTGGCAATCTCCATTGCCTCTTTGCAGAATGTATTCTGAGCGCAGATCTTTGCTTTTCCGCGAAGATCTTCCTTAGCATATGTTCCGTCCGGTTGCAGCAGATATGCCTTTAAAGTATCCGCAAGCTGGACATCCAATATATGTTTTGCCTGTCGTTTTGCATCCGGATCCTCTACCGGAAACATAATCTCTACCCGCTTATCCAGATTTCTTGGCATCCAGTCCGCACTTCCCATATATATTTCTTCAAATCCATCGTTATAGCAGTAGAAAATTCTTGCATGCTCCAAGAAATCACCTACGATAGAACGCACGGTAATGTTTTCACTCAGACCTTCCACTCCCGCCCGCAGGCAGCAGATGCCTCTGACGATCAGGTCGATCTTCACGCCTTCATTGGACGCCTCGTACAACGCCTCGATCACTTTCGCATCACAGATGGCATTCATTTTTGCGATGATATGCGCAGGCTTGCCGGCTTTTGCATTTTCCGCCTCGCGGTGAATCAGATCCAATACCGTCTGTTTCAGCCAGATCGGCGCAACCGCCAGTTTGTTCCAACTAGCCGGTTCCGAATAACCGGATAACATGTTAAAGACCGCCGTCGCATCTTCACCGATTGTATCCGAAGCTGTCAAAATGCCGGTATCCGTATACAGCTTTGCGGTCACATCATTATAATTGCCGGTTCCCAAATGAACGTATCGTTTGATCCCGTCTTCTTCCCGACGCACGACCAGCGCGATCTTGGAGTGCGTCTTTAACCCCCTTAGCCCGTAGATGACATGACAGCCTGTTTTTTCCAGTTTTTTCGCCCAGTTGATATTGTTTTCTTCGTCAAAACGCGCTTTCAATTCTACCAATACCGTTACCTGTTTTCCGTTTTCTGCCGCCAAAGCCAGTGCCGCAATGATCGGCGAATTGCTGGATACCCGATACAGCGTCTGCTTGATCGCCAAAACATCCGGATCTACAGCCGCCTGCCGGATAAACTGAACCACCGGCTCAAATGTCTGGTACGGATGATGCAGAAAAATGTCTTTCTTCTTGATCTGTTCAAAAATGGATTCTTCCATATCCAGATCCGGAACCGGCTGCGGCACATACTTCGGATTTCTTAAATGATCAAATCCTTCCAAACCGCTCAGCTTACTTAAAAACGTCAGATCCAACGGACCGTTGATGGCAAAAACACTCGCCTTTTCCACATGTAACTGCTTGCTTAATTCTTTCAACAACGCCTTGTCAATGGATTCTTCCACTTCCAGCCGAATGACTTCTCCCCACTGTCTTTTCTTTATCTGCTTTTCAATTTCTTTTAGTAAATCCGGAGCTTCTTCCTCATCGAGCATCAAATCGGCATTCCGCATGATCCGATACGGATGGGCGCAGGTCACCTCATAATTCAGAAACAGTTTGGAAATATTTTTCTCGATCACCTGCTCCAACAGAATGACCTCCCGCATGCCTTCCTGATTACTCGGCACATGAACGATCCGTGATAAGACAGACGGCACCTGAACGGTAGCGATTTCCACCTCGTCTCCGTCTTTCTTGCGAATCAACGCACCGATATTCAGCGTCTTATTCCGGATCAAAGGAAACGGTCTGGAAGCATCCACTGCCATCGGCGTCAGGACCGGATATACATCTTTATCAAAAAAGTCATCGACATACCGGCTTTGCGCCTCGGTCAAATCCTCATGATGCGTGATCACACGGAGACCGTTCTTTTCCAACAGCGGCAACAGGGAACGGTTATATGTCACATACTGACTGTTCATAAACGCCTTAGTCTGCGGAATGATTTTTTCCAGTTGTTTTTCCGGCGTCAGTCCTGCAATATCCGTTTTTTGATATCCGGCGTGTGCCATATTGATCAGGGATGCCACCCGAACCATGAAAAATTCATCCAGATTCGAAGCGGTGATCCCGAGAAACTTTATTCGTTCAAACGGTCGGATCGTCTTGTCTTTTGCTTCACCAAGAATACGGGAATTGAATTCCAGCCATGAAAGCTCCCGATTGACAAACTTTGCCGCTTTTTTTTGCTCTTTACTTATTTTTTTATCTGCCATTATACGTTCCTCCTTTGCTTTAATACGGGACGGATTCCATATATCTGTTCGAAGAAATCCGCTTTTTCCTTAAAGAGGGCTGCCTCTAACGTAATATTATTGACCGTATCTACCATGATCACCAGTTTTTTGTCTTTGATCTGCATGATAAATTTCTCTACTTTCTGTTTATGCGAACGATCCAGAGCATTCGCCACCCTCAGTATCGCCGCCAGTTTTGCGACGGTCGTATAAGAAGCGTCTCCGAGCGAATCTTTTACCTGCGGATATGCCGGCAGATACATGGTATTATACCGGACCGCATTCGCCACTTCTTCCCGTTCCTTATGAGACAGTCCCACCATTTCCGTAGACATGATGATATTATAGGAATTATTGGCGACATTCTGCATATTGATAAACTTTCCGCAGTCATGCAGGATGCAGGCGATCTGAAGTTGCAGCCTCTGTTTTTGGTTCATGCCGTGATGTTTTTTCATGGCATCAAAAATCGCCAATGCCATATTCGACACGTAGGCAATGTGCGTCTTATTGCTTTTATAGCGTTTCGCCATGGACATTGCCGAGGCTATGATGTCTTCTTCAAACTTTCGTCCGACCGTAAACTGCCGTGACGTATCCATATAGTCTGCCACAATACCGTCGCACAGATTGATATCATGCAGAAAGATTTCGTCCGCCTTTGTCGTTTCGACCAGCATGCGGTATATCACGATCGCCGGACGGATCAAAGTCGCCCGTTCAAACAAAAGACCGTAATGCAGCGCCAATTCCTGTGGAGAAGCATTCCATATCTTCTGATAAATATAATCAATCTGTTCCTTTGTCATCAGGTTTTTGATTTTCAGTTCCGGCGCGATTTTCTTCAGCGCCTGAATTTCATCACCGATCGCAATGACATTTTTAATGTTTTTATCCCCCAGATACATGGTGTTAAATGTGTTTAATTCATTTTGTACATACTCTTCGATGAGTTCTTCTCCGTTCGTCACTCTTGCTTCGATCCCGGACATCAGGTCACGCACCCGGATGGAGCCGATCTTAATATTCTGCGTGGCAGTCAACAGATGCTTTTCAAACAGTGTGATTTGGATACTGCCGGCTCCCATATCCAACAACGCCGTATTTTTTCCGGTGATCTCATCAAACTCTTTCATGGTTGATGCACAACCTTTGAGCATTAGAAAACGATGCTCCGAGTTACTTAAAATATCTACTTTGATTCCGGTACGCAGTTCTATAAGTTCAATCATCATTAAGCTGTTGCTTGCTTCCCGTATCGCGCTGGTGGCATAGGCACGATAGTCTTTGCATCCGTACTCCGCCATCTTTTCTTTAAATTTCATAAGACAGCTACATAACTCATTTATTTTTTCATTGCTCACATATCCCAGTCGATATGTATCGCTTCCCAGTTCCAAAATGTAATTAATGCAGTCAATTTCCCGAAATCCCCACTTTGCTGAGATTTCAAATATCTTCATGGAGATATCACTGGAACCTACATTAATTGCGGCAAACATCTGATATGCCATATTCACTCCTCCGTTTCCTGTTGATCTATTCGTTTTCTGCTCTTTTTGCCCGATAATTACCCAACAACTTAAAATCCGAAGATTCGCTCCGGATACCCGTGATGGCATTCCGCACAGAAGAAGCGCTCAAATTTCCTTCAAACGTAATGAAAAACCGATACTCCCACTGTCTGTCCCGCAGCGGTTCCGATTCGATACTGGTCATGTTCAGACCGTTAAAAATAAAATGTCCGAGAATATTATACAGACTCCCGCTTTCATGAGGCAGCGAAAAACTGATGCTGATCATATCCGCATCTTTCGTATAAACCTTTTTATTGGAAATGACCACAAACTTTGTCCGGTTATTCTTTTGGGTATTGATCGAAGGCTGCAGCACTTCCAGATCATACAGCTGCGCCGCCCGCACACTGGCAACGGCAGCCTGTGTCTTATCATGATCTTCCTGAATCTTCTTTGCGCTGACCGCAGTATTTGCCATACTGATCTGTTTCCAGCCATGCTGTTCCAAAAAGGTTTTGGTCTGCATCAGTGCCTGCGGATGTGAATAAACCGTCCGGATGTCCGATATGGACGCACCCCTGACCCCCAGCAGCGCCTGCGACACTTCCAAACTGATACCGCCTACGATCGTAGCATCATGTTCCTGAAGCAGATGAAAGACACCGGATACAAAGCCGGCGGAAGAATTTTCAATCGGCAGAACGCCATACTCTGCCTTTCCGCTCTCCAACGCGTCCAAAACGTCTTCAAACTGTCCCACATGGGAATGTATCACGTTCGGTCCGAAAAAATCCAGCATTGCCTGTTCGCTAAATGCACCCTCGACTCCCTGATATACCACTCGCGTCTCGGGCGTGATCTCCAATTCATCAATTTTCGTATATTCCGCATCCAGACAGTTGTCCCGATCTCCTAAAATGTGATATTGATATCGTCTGCTGATCGACATGATCTGTAAAAATAATTCTTCGATACTCCTACGGTTAAATTCACTGTTTGCCAACGTGCCTAACCGTTCCAGCTTCTCCACTTCTCTTTGATGATCATAGATGGCTTTTCCGGTTTCCCGTTTGTTTGCCGCCACTTCACCCGCCAGCTCCATCCTCTTTTGAAACAATTCCACGATCTGACGGTCTACCTGATCGA
This sequence comes from uncultured Lachnospiraceae bacterium, assembly GCA_947589305.1. Taxonomy (GTDB): domain Bacteria; phylum Bacillota; class Clostridia; order Lachnospirales; family Lachnospiraceae; genus CAG-632. The sequence goes on along the minus strand of CANQAP010000002.1, from coordinate 99,838 downwards.
TCTGGTTACGTATTTGATCTAAATCCACAGTATTTCCTCTTTTCTATTTCTATTTCCACCTATATCCTCCCATATCGTCTCGTTTACTCTTTCGCTTTCTGCTCCTGAAGCATCTGCCTAACCGTTTTCCCCGATATGGGATGTCTGAAATTCGGTATCAATTCTGCCAACGGTTCCAAGACGAAAGTACGAAGCGGTATTTCCGGATGGGGTATACATAAATCCGCTGTCTCGATCTGTTCCTTATCGTAGAACAAAATATCGACATCCAAGGTCCGCGGTCCCCAATGGATATCCCGCGTACGTCCTCGCGCCTGCTCCAATCCGTGAATCTGCTCCAACACTTCTTCCGGTGTCAGAAGCGTCTTTGCCGTTATACAGGCATTCAAAAACGGCGCCTGATCCGTATATCCGTAGGGCTGTGTTTCCAAATATGAAGACACCGTGACCTGTTTGTATTGCGGATGTCGGCGAAACTCTTCGACCGCATAATCCAAATGCGCCTTTCTGTCACCGATATTCGAACCGATACTGAAAGCAACCGCATGCCATCCCCTCTCGATCACAACCGAGACGGTATCCAAAGAAAGCAGAATCGGCGCCCAAGGCTTTTTGATCTCTAAACGGATACGCTGCAAGGCATCGTATTTCAAAAGCAGGCGTTCCGCCATGGTCTCAGCCAGCGTTTCCAATAACTTGTACGTACGTTCTTCCATCATATCTTTGATCTCATGACAGACATCGCCATAATGGATAGAATCCGACAACGCATCGGTTTTCCCTGCCTTTCTGGTGTCCGTATATAAAATGGCAGACACTAAAAATTTTTGCCCTAATGTATTCTCTTCCGCATATACGCCATGATGGCAAAATACCTCTAAATTAGATATCCGAATCTCATCCACGATTATTTCTCCTGTATATCTGTATATCGCATTATACCGCATGTTCCCGTAAAATCGCGAGTGTCATTTTTGCAGCCCGCACATTTTGTTTGACATTATGCACCCGTATGATCGAACAACCTTTTAAAATCCCAAAGACCGTCGTAACCAACGTGCCTTCTTCCCGCTGATCAGTCGGCAGATCCAGTGCCATTCCGATAACCGATTTACGGGATGCTCCCAATACCATAGGATATCCCAGCGCCTGCAACGCCTCCATATGATTCAGCATCAAAAGATTCTGTTCCGGACTTTTGGCAAAACCGATTCCTGCATCGATACATATCCGTTGCGGATCGATTCCTGCCTGTTCTGCCAAGCGGAGACTATCCTTTAGATCGGTAATCACATCATCCATGAAATGATCATATTTCGCTTCCGTCCGATTGTGCATAATGCAGACCGACGCCTGTCTATGGGCGATCAGCCCTGCCATTTTGTCATTCCATTTCAGTCCCCAGATATCGTTGATCATATCGGCACCTGCCGTCAAACCCGCTTCTGCCACATCCGCTTTATATGTATCTAAGGAAAGCGGGAGATCCAATCGTTTTTTGATTGCTTCGATCACCGGGCATACCCGCTCTATCTCTTCCGCTGCCGTGATCTTCGTATGACCCGGTCTGGTTGATTCACCGCCGATATCCAGAATATCCGCGCCGTCCCGCATTAAGGCTTCCGCATGATACAATGCCTGATCCAGACGGTTATACCGACCTCCATCCGAAAAAGAATCCGGGGTGACATTTAAAATACCCATGATATATACCCCTTGATTCGTATCTAACGTCCTATTTCCAATAATCACGTTTTTCAAATCCTCCGAAAGTATAGAAAAATCAATAAATAATCCGATTGTTTTTTTGATCCTCATCCCAATAACACGTTTTTGAAGCCAAACAATCATAGCAGTTTCGAGAGAGTTTATCTGCCCGAAACAACAAACTTTTAGCATAATCTGCCGTATCTTCCGTCTGATCTGCATCGTTTGCTCTCACATTGCCTGCCGACACAAACGATACAGGCTGCCCGGCATATTGATGTCCGGAAATCGCCTTTGAAATCTCGGAGACTTCCTGACGGGTAAATCCGCATTCCGGCAAAATCCGCATTGCCAGTTCCGCTCCCGCTTCATGATGGGACGTACCGGTCTCATATTCGACGCTTCTCCCCAAATCGTGCAACAATGCCATGGCGTAGATCACATCCTGTGCAAGCGGACCGTGTTCTTCTAAATTTAAGATGTATGCGATCCTCGCCACATCCAACGCATGGGCAAGATGATGTCTGCAATACACTCGCTCCCGTTCCGCTTCCTCAATCTTTGCCATACACTGTCCAAATAGCTTATGCGTCATGATTTTGTCTATCCGTTCCATCTCTGTCCCCAATTCTTCCTATGTAATATAAAGAACCAAATGCCAAAATCACATCTTCCTGCCGTGCTTCCTCTTTTGCCAAACGATATGCCGTTTCCGGCGTGTCCGCAATCAATGCTTGTTTTCCGAACGCCCGCACTTCCTCGGCTAATGCCTGTGCCTGCATCGCCCGGGTATTGTCCGGAACCGTCAGGACATATACCCGATCCGCTAAGGGCAAAAGCAAAGAAAGCATCGCATGATGATCTTTATCCTCTAATACCCCTATTATATAAATAATCCGCCGGTTTGTAAAATGCTTTATCAACTGTTCATAAAGGCATTGAGCGGCATCCGGATTATGCGCACCGTCCCGAATGACATACGGATGACGTTCTAGGATCTCAAATCTTCCTTTCCAATCGGCATTATGTAACCCTTCTTGGATATTCACTTTTTTTAATCCGTTTTTTAGTTTCCCCTTTATAGCAAGCAATGCTTCTATGGCTGTTATTGCATTATATATCTGATGTTTTCCTAAAATTCCAATATGATATTCCACGTTTTTATAATCAAATATTTCTTCTTCTAAGGTTTCACTTTTTATCGTTAACTGGTTCAGATCCGGCACGATCATACTGGTATTATGTAAACTACATTGTTCTTTTATGACCGGCATTGCTTCTTCATTGAACGGATAGACCACACATGGTACCTTGTCACGCAGAATGCCTGTTTTTTCATATGCGATTTCCGATATCGTAGTACCCAGTATGCCAACATGATCCAGTCCGATGGAGGTCAATATGGTACAAAGCGGAGCGTCCACAACATTGGTCGCATCCTGTCTGCCACCCATGCCGGTCTCCAACAGCATCACATCCGCCTTTTTTTCATACAGGAACCAAAAGGCAATCGCAGTCTCTATCTCAAACGCAGTCAGCGGTTTTTCCGTCTCCGCCTCCACTTTCTCCACATGCGGCTGTATCCGGTTCATATAATCGGCGAATTCCCCTTCCGTCATCATACGTTCATCGATCTGGAACCGCTCCAAATAACAAAATACGGTAGGAGAAATATATCTTCCTACCCGATAACCGGCATGCCGTAAAACAGCATGTATGAATGCCAAAGTAGAACCCTTTCCGTTCGTCCCTGCCACATGAACCACCTGTAAATGATTCTGAGGTTCACCTAACTGATGTAGAAGTTTCCGGATTCTTTCCAATCCCAAGACGCTTCCCAAGCGATTTTTTTCTGCGATCCTGTTTCTAGCTTCTTTGTAATTCATGGTGTTTCTCCTTCGCTCCCCTGAACCGGTCATTTTCGCACCATTTTCTTATCAATCTGTCACATCCTGAAAACCTATATCATAAGGAACATGCTGAATCAAAGGCGTGTTCTCATCAATCGGGAGGATTTCATATCCTTCTTCCTTGAGAACGTCAATCAGCCCCTGCAGGCTTTCCACCGTATTGTGCCGCGACTGCATATCGTGCATCAACACAATGGACGTATTGTTTTGCCGGACACTCGTCATGATATTATCGATCAATTTTTCTTCTGATAACTCATTTGTCACGGCATCTCCGTTCAAAGCATTCCAATCATAATAAGTGATTCCCTGTTCATTCAGATAGGCGATACACTCTTCGATCGGCACATTGCTGACCGTATTGCTGCTGCCGCCCGGGAAACGGTAAGTTGTGGGATAGACGCCGGTACGGTCATACAAAAACTGCGAAAGATTGCTCACATCCTCTTCAAACGATTCTAACGAAGCATATACCTTTGTATAATCATGTGTATATGAGTGCATTCCCAGCGTATGCCCTTCCTCTAAAATCCGTGTGTAGTATTGCCAGTATGTTTCATCTTCCCTTGCGATCACAAAAAAGGTCGCCTTGACGTCGTTTGCATCCAAAATGTCTAAAATCTGACCGGTGTAGATACTTGGACCGTCATCAAACGTCAGATAGACCCGTTTGGCTTCCTGAGCCGCAGCCGGGTCATTCGGTTCCAGATTATCCGGTATCACCAGCGATTCTCCCGTGCCTTCCAAAGCGTCTACATCCACGTTCGGATTTGACATCAGAGCTTCTCCGCTTGAGATTAAGGTATTTAATTCTTCATTTTCCGCAACGGATATTGCCGTCACCTGATTTTCTAACTTTTGTACGCGTCCCAGCAACAGGATGCTCATCGTGATCGGCAGGACGGTTGCCAGCACGAACCCCCATATCAGCATCGCCTTATATCGATCGATCCGCTTTCTTCTTTTTCGTTCCTGCTGTATCCGCTCGTTGTTTGTCAATGATGTGTCCATCTGTTTACACTGCTTTCTAATTTCATTTTCTATCTTAGTATAACGCAAAACCGTTTATCTATACAGTCCTAACTTTCTTCAGACGATTTAAGTTCTTTTATTCTATCCAAGCGTACAGAAAATATAATCCCAGTTATTTTTCCAGAGGTCTCATCAACAAAAAAGACTATTTCATTGGAATCGTCAGCTTCTCCGTCACTGTAAATCATGGTCATGTCACTACTACGACTTGGTTCTCCCCATATTTCCTCAATTTGTTCTCTGGTCATATCTTCCGTTATCCCGGATACTTCAAAAGCAAAGGAATCTTCCTTTATGAAAGAAATTCCATCCAGAAGTATTGAATAAACATAATCCGTGTCATGTACCTCTTCATCCTCCGTGTAAACCATAATAACTCCTGCTGATTCCTCATCGATTAAGTAACTACAACACATCGCATCGTACACTTCAGGAACAGGATAAGCATATTCTAACTCAAAATGATTCATAAATTCTCCTACCGTACAGGGCAGACTGAGTTCACAACTGCCTACGGAAAAATTGCTCATTCTGTCTGCTATCTCGCCATCCGAAATATTTGTTTGTGAATTCTCCTCTTCAACCATTGAAACAGGTTCTTGCTCATTTCCTGTACTGCTTTCAGTCTGTTTCCCACAAGCCGTTATACAAAATACCATCCATAATACCAGTATTAACGTTATTCCTCTTTTCATGAATTCCTCCCCAAGATTCGTTATATTGCTTTCCTTAAACATACCTTCCGATCCACGAAAGGGCATATCATACAATATATTATATCATTCTTATCACTAAAATCAATGCAATATAGGTTATTAAGGTTTGTCCAGAAAAATCATAGCAAGGTTATCCGCATAACAGAAAGAGGCGTAACCCTCGTATAAAGGATTACGCCTGATTTTATTATAAACAACATGTCGTAGTATGTCGGGATTACTGCTCGAACAACAGATCTCCATATGTCGGGAACGGCCATGCTTCTTTTGCCACCAACAATTCCAGTGCATCCGCCGGCTCTCGCACGGTACCCATGGACAGGAATACCACATCATGGAAATACTTCGCCCAAGCAGGTATATCTTCTTCATACGCATCCGCTTTATCCACGATTTCCGTAAATTTAGCAGTTGCCGCCTTTAACTCGATCAGCTTCTCGTTGATCTGCTTCAGAAGTTCCTTCTGTGCTTCCGGTTCAATGCCGATCAGGGAAATATTCTTCGCTTCGATCGCCAGCTTTCCTTCATAGTCCATAACAGCCGGTATGATCTGCTTGTTTGCCATTTCAATCATGGTACGGGCTTCGATCTTAATCTTCTTTGCATAATTTTCCAGCATGACCTCTGCTCTCGCCTCAAGTTCCGTTTTATTCATAACGCCCATCCGCTCAAAGACTTCGATGGACTTTTCTGACGTTAAGTACGGCACCGCTTCCACTAAACACGGGATATTCGGCAAGCCCCGTTTTGCGGCTTCCTCTACCCATTCCTGTGAATAACCGTTCCCGTTAAAGATGATCCTCTGATGCTTTGTCAGCATCTCACGAATGGTTTCTTTAATGCAGGCGTCTTTATCTTCTGCCGCATCTAATTTATCCGCGATCAACGACAATTCGTTGGCTACGATCGTATTCAACATCATAGTCGGCATGGAAATACTCTGCGTAGAACCTACCATACGGAATTCAAACTTGTTACCGGTAAACGCAAACGGTGATGTACGGTTCCGGTCGGTCGCATCCATACGGAAGGTCGGAAGAGTGGATACTCCGGATTCATACATCTTAGCTTCCGGACTGCTGTTCGCATGCCCGCTCGCAATGATCTGATCCACTACCGCTTCCAACTGTTCGCCCAAATAAGCGGAAATGATAGCCGGAGGCGCTTCGTTTGCTCCCAAGCGGTGATCATTGCCGGCAGAGGATGCCGATAAACGCAGAATCTCCGCATTATTATCTACCGCTGCCAAAACCGCTGCCAAGAACAACTGGAACTGGATATTATTCTCCGGCGTCGGACCCGGATCCATCAGATTCTCTCCGTCGCTCGTACTGAATGACCAGTTGTTATGCTTTCCGGAACCGTTGACGCCGGCAAACGGCTTTTCATACAGCAGACATGCCAGATCATCCCGCAGTGCCACTTTCTGCAATGTCTCCATCAGCAGGTGGTTGTTATCGGTCGCTACATTAGTCGTACCGAAAATCGGCGCGATCTCATGCTGCGCCGGCGCTACCTCGTTATGCTGCGTTTTTGCCATAATCCCATACTTCCAAAGTTCTGCGTTCAGGTCACTCATGAAGGAAGAAACTTTTTCCTTGATCGTACCGAAATACTGATCATCCAGTTCCTGTCCTTTCGGAGCCGGCGCCCCGAATAATGTCCGTCCGGTCAGTTTCAGATCCTCCCGCTGCATGTATTTTTCTTTATCTACCAAAAAGTATTCCTGCTCCGGTCCGACATTTGCCGTTACCTTTGCCGGTTCCTTTCCGAAATACGCCAATACTCTTTTCGCTTCTCTGTTCAACGCATCCATAGAACGCAGCAGCGGCGTCTTATAGTCCAAAGACTCACCGGTATATGATGTAAAAGCTGTCGGGATACATAATACGGAACAACCATCCAAACTTGTCTTGACATATGCCGGCGACGTACAATCCCATGCCGTATATCCTCTGGCTGCACAGGTCGCACGAATACCGCCGGACGGGAATGAAGAGGCGTCCGGTTCCGCACGCAAAAGATCCTTCCCCGTAAATTCCATCATAACACGACCGCCACCGATCGGATGGATAAAAGAATCATGCTTTTCCGCCGTCGTTTCCGTCAGAGGAATAAACACATGCGTATAATGTGTGGCTCCCAGCTCGATCGCCCAATCTTTCATGGCAAGCGCCACATCATCTGCCACTTCGTTATTTAACGGTTCCCCGAAGTCAATCGTTTTCCGTAACTCACGGTATGTAGATTTCGGAAGACGCTCTTTCATCGTAGCGTCATCAAACACATAAGAACCAAATACTTCTGTTACTTTTTGCATAATCGTTACTTCCTTTCCTGATCCTTTTTACAACGGATATATGCAGAATCGTATGCCAAATCTCTCTTTTACATACATAAAAAAAGGTGTCCTCAATTAAGAGAACACCTTTGTTCCATACACATTCCGTATGCCGATACCAATAAAATAAACCATCTCTTTTCAAAATGCAAGTATTTTTTTGAAAAAAAACCAAGCGGATGGAAGAAGTCGGTTTTTTTCATAAACACTTTGTCAGATATACGGTTATTGTTTTGCCTCACTCACGATCTTATAATATACATCCGACGTGATGCGGTATACCAGTGCATAGAACACAGCAAAAATCAGTACGCTGATGCCGGTTGTCACGATAAATAACCGGATGTTAAACAGATTAAACAACATCAGCATTTTATGGAACATCGGAAAGGCAAACGCCAAGTGGACCACTGCCAAGATCAATGGCAGGAAGAATACCGTCAGGATCTGGGAATTAATACTTTTCCTGATCTCTTTCTTGGTCATCCCGATCTTCTGCATGATCTCAAACCGTGCTTCATCTTCATATCCTTCTGAAATCTGCTTATAATATATGATCAAGATCGTTGCAAACAAAAAGACGATGCTCAGCAGGATTCCCAGATAAAAGAGTCCGCCTGTGATTTGATAGAAGCTCTGCCGTAAGTCTTCACGCTCCTCACAGGATACGACATCATACCCATACCGGCTTTTCAAGTCGTCACTCCCAAAGACACGGTCCAGTTCCTGATAAACCTGTTGCGTTGTCTTGGCATCCGCCGGCAGGTCAAACGCATAAAACCATCCCCTGTCAAAAAAGGAGTCATCCATAACGCTTACGATCGCCTGATCGCCTTGAAGCGCTGCGTCCAGATCCGGCACAATGACTGCCATGCTGCTGAAGATCGACATCATGGACTCCCCGGAAAAGATAAAATCCACTTTCTTTTTCACCGATACTTCCCTTCCGTCTTCAAACGAAAGCGTATCATATGGATAGGCGGTCCGATTCGTGCTGATCAACACTTCACCAGCTTCCAAGGTTTCCTCCGTTCCCATTAACTCATTATAATCTGACAGCGGCACAAAACAATAACAATACATCTCTGTCCCCAAGGAGTCCGTCATCATTCCCATCAAGCCATTCGGATTCGTGACAGCCACATCTTCTTCTAAAACCCCGTATAAAACGGCATAGCGATAACTGCAGATCCGCTTCGGTGATAGTCCATACATCTGTATCGTATCCAAAATACCGCTTTGCAGATCACGGATATTCTCTTCCTGCATCCCTTCCGGATCCTGCATTCCAAACTCTATGCTGATATCCCTCGGACATCGCTGATTCAAAGAATCTTCCAGTCCGGCATACAGGCAGGTAGTCGTTGACATGATCACCAATGTCATCGTCGCCAAGATACAGATGGAAGCAAGACCGGCACCGTTACGTTTCATCCGATATGCCATAGAAGAAACGGATACAAAATGGTTCGCCTTGTAATAATATCCCTGCCGTCGTTTTAAGATCCTGCAAAATAAAACGGAACAGCATATCATGATCAGATACGTTCCGACGATCACCATAAGAACGGCAGTAAACCCGGTGTTAAATGCTTCCGTCGGATTCTTGATCGTCACCGACAGATAGTAACCGTATGCCAGAAGCAAGATCCCGAGCATGCCGAGCAGCCAATTTCCTTTCGGTGGTTTTTCACCCCTGTTTTCACTCCGCACCAGTGTGATCGCATTAGAAGATGCCAGTCGTATCACCGAATTGAAAAACAGAAGTCCGAAGATCGTTCCAAAGATTTTCAAGGTCATCACGATTGATTTTCCAAAGATGGTAAATCGGTAATTGATTTCCTCATGGATAATATTCATCAACCCAAGTTCCGCAAGCTTTGACAACAGGATGCCAAGGATCAGACCAACCGTCAACGAAATGACTGATATGATCAGTGTTTCCCAAAACAGGATCTTTACGATACTCCATTTACTCATGCCTAATATGTTATAAAGACCGAATTCTTTTTTTCTACGCCGCATCAGGAACGAATTTGTATAAAAAAGGAAGATACACGAAAACAGGGCAATGACCCATCCGCCCATACCTAATAACGCTCCGATATACCCTCCGCCCACATATGCCTCCGGCGTATTCGCAAGCGCCAGACCGGTAATGATATTGTACATCATCACCATACCGATACAGGTCAGAATATACGGAACGTATAACTGCTTGTTTTTTCGGATACTGTCCCACGCAAGCTGGGGATAAAACATCCTTTTCATTCCCTTTCACCTCCCGTCACCAAGAGGGTCAGCGTATCCGAGATTTTTTGATATAACTGCTGATTGCTGTCCGTACCGCGATAGATCTGATGAAATACCTCCCCGTCTTTGATAAATAAGACACGGTTTGCGACACTTGCCGCTTTCACCGAATGCGTGACCATCAGGATCGTCTGTCCCATCGCATTGACTTCTTTAAACAACCGCAGCAATTCATCGGTCGCTTTGGAATCTAAACTGCCGGTCGGCTCATCCGCCAAAATGATCTTTGGAAAAATGATCATCGCCCTCGCGACTGCTGCCCGTTGTTTCTGTCCGCCGGACACTTCATACGGATACTTTTTCAAAATGTCTGTAATGGCTAGTTCTTCCGCGATCGGTTTCAAGCGTTCACTCATTTCTTTATATGATTTTCCTGCCAGCACAAGCGGCAGATAAATATTGTCTTCCAACGTAAAGGTATCCAGCAGGTTAAACTCCTGAAAGACAAATCCCAGATTTTCCCTGCGGAACTGGGCGATCGCAGATTCCCGGATCTTAAACAGATTCTTTCCATTTAGAATCACATTGCCACCGGTCGGTTTATCCAATGCAGCCAACAGATTCAATAAGGTCGTTTTCCCCGAACCGCTCTCGCCCATGATGGCAACATATTCCCCTTCTTCTACACTAAAGTTCACATTTTTCAATGCTTCTACTTTATTACTACCCAAATGCGTGACATACGTTTTTTTCAAACCATTGACTTCTAACATACTCATCCAATCGTTCCTCCTTCATTTTCTGCTATGATTATAAGCAAAAAGGAAATGTATCACCATCGAATCGGCTTACATTTCCTATTGAAGAACTTACATTTTTGTAAGGTCGCCATATGGATGCTACAGCTTCTTCTGCCGTTTCCAACGCAGTGTCACCAGACTACCCCGATCCAGTTGTGATTGGACCGCTATCTGTATACCCAGATTGTTACAGATGCGCCGGCAGAGGTAGAGACCGATCCCACTGGCTCTTGTATCCAGTCTCCCGTTGTATCCGGTATAACCTTTATCAAAAATCCGCGGCAAATCTTCCGGCGCGATGCCGATCCCCGTATCTTCGATACAAAGCGTTACTGTATCGGCGGCATAAATCTTAATGCTGCCCTCCTTTGTATACTTCAGGGCATTGGATAATATCTGTTCTATGACAAAGGCAAACCATTTTTCATCTGTGATCAAGGACAGATTCAACGGTTCGTACTCCAGCCGTAATTTTCGTTCTATAAATTCCGTAGCAAATTTGGCAACTGCCCGGCTGACAATCGAATCCAGACAATAGTTCTCAAACACATAATCGCTTGTCGGAGCATCTAATCTTAAAAAGGCAAGCACCATTTCCACATATTGCTCGATCCGCAACAGATCCAGCATCAACTTTCGGGAAAACTCTGTGTCTTCATTCTCTAACATCAACCGCATAGCGGAAATCGGTGTTTTGATCTGATGTACCCAGACTGTGTAATATTCTGTCATTTCCTGATCACGCAGCGTGGCAGAGGTATTCCATTCCATCACTTCTTCCTGAAGGCTCCTTATGATATCCTGATAATCCGCCGCTTCGATACTCTCCGCACGTGGCAGCGATGTGATCAGGGATGCCGTCATGGCTGTCATTTCAGATAAGCATTTATGTACGTTTCTGACATGGAGAAAATCTGTTACCAGAAAGACGGCGATCAGAACCAGACATAAAATAGACGGATATACAACTGCCAAAAGCGGAAGGTGATACAATAAAAAAGACGCCAGCAACAACCCAAAGCATAAAGTGAAAATCAGTATCCACTTATACTGCCCTTTCAGATATGTAATAAACAATTTCATAACCTGTTTCTCCGTTTTGTTTTCCTTTATCCTTATGAGATCAGATAGCCGACACCGACTTTCGTAGTAATAAACTCCTCCAGACCGGCTGTATCCAATTTCTTACGTAATCGGTTGATATTCACTGTGAGCGTATTGTCGTCAATGAACGATTCAGTCTTCCAGAGCCGCTCCATCAATTTTTCCCGGCTGACCACATTCCCCTTATTTTCCAACAGACAAAGTAAAATCCGGTATTCGTTCTTTGTCAACGGGATTTTCCGTTCCCCGTACATCAGGGTGTCGTCTCCCGTATTCAGGAACGCTCCCCGATGTTCGAGAACCGGAGCGGTTGCCGCAAAATCATACGTCCGACGGAGCAATGCCTGTATCTTTGCCGTCAACACGCTCAGGTCAAACGGTTTCATGACAAAATCGTCCGCTCCCATATTCATCGCCATGATCATACTCATGTTATCGGAAGCGGAAGAAAGAAAGAGAATCGGCACATTGGAAATCTTTCGTATTTCACTGCACCAATGGTATCCGTTAAAAAACGGCAGTGAAATATCCAATAACACGATATGCGGCTGAAATTCGGCATAGGTCTCCAAGACGGTCCGGAAATTATCGACAATCAACGCTTCCCAATTCCAAACGGCTGCCTGTTTTTGGATTGCCTGTGCAATTCGCATATCATCTTCCACTATCATAATCTTATACATACGTTTCTGTCCTTTGTATTTACTAAAATCATTATTACCGATTATCCGCCAAAATGCAATTCCCATTTCCATGATCCAGCTCCTGCCGTCTATGGCAGAACGATATTTTTCAGTTCCCTGCCTTCTTCCACGGCTTTGGCATTTTCCAAGGTCACACGTGCGATCGCCTCCATTGCGTCTTTCGTAAAAAACGCCTGATGGGATGTTAAGATCACATTCCGAAAGCTGGTCAGCCGGACCAGATCTTCATCGCGAATGATATCATCCGATTTATCTTCAAAAAAATACTCGTCTTCTTCCTCATACACATCCAGCCCGACACCGGTAAATTTTTGCCGGATCAGCGCGTCGATCAGATCCGAGGTATTGATCAAGGCTCCTCTGGATGTATTCACTAAAATCACGCCGTCTTTCATCTTACTGATGCTTCTTTTATTGATGATATGCCGGGTATCCTTCGTCAGCGGACAGTGTAGCGAAATGACGTCTGCACGTTCAAACAAGGTATCCAGATCGACATACTCCACCTCTAAGCTCTCGATCGGATACGGATCATACGCCAAGATCTTCATTTTGAATCCTTTGAGAATATCAATCATCATCTGGCCGATCTTTCCTGTTCCGATCACGCCCGCTGTTTTTCCGACCAGATCGATCCCCATTAAGCCGTTGATATTATAGTTGAAATCTCTGGTCCTGACATACGCCCGATGGATTTTCCGGTTTGCTGCCAAGATCAGACCCATCGCATATTCCGCAACCGCTTCCGGTGAATAACTCGGCACTCGTAATACCTGTATCCCTGCTTCCTGCGCTGCTTTTAGATCGACATTATTAAAACCTGCACACCGCAGCAGAATCGTATGAATATTCAGTTCTTTCAGGATCCGGATCGTATTTTTTCCGGCATCGTCATTGACAAAGATGCAGACTGCATCATAATTCTTTGCCAATACAGCGGTATCTTCATTCAGTTTTACCTCCTGAAATTTCATCTGAAAGCCCATATCCTGTCCCATTGGTTGAAACCAGATCTTATCATATGGCTTTGTATCATAAAACATAATCTTCATTTTTCTTACCTCCTGCCTCCGTTTTTGCTTATGCTATATGTTACCATTAGTATAAACCATCCGTTTTTTCTTATACGCATATGTCGTCGTCATAACAAGAAAAAGAAGCAAACCTGCAAGCCTGCTTCTTTCTTCTCTATTCCGACCGCCTACCGCGATTGTGTGATCCTCACAAAGAATCCTGTATTTATTCAACCGTATATGGTGCGATTGCTTCCAAAATATCAGAAACATCTCCGTCCTTATGAATAATCATATCCAACGGCTGAGACAAATCTAAACTAAAGATGCCCATGATCGATTTTGCATCAATGGTATATCGACTGGAACTGATATCGAAATCGCAATCAAACTTGATCAACGTATTTACAAAGTTCTTTACCTTGTCTATGGAATCCAATAACACTTTTACCTTTGTCATATCACTAACTCCTTTCCATTATGTATTTTCACAGCCTTATTATACTCCATTATTTTCATTTCGACAATACCTTTAATAAGGCTTGTAATGTCTGTCTGACATCTTTCCAATTTGCCTGTTCGCCCATGTGACCGATCCGGATCAGTTTACCGGCAAATATATCGAAGGAACCTGCCAGCATAATGCCCGACTCGTCCGCCACTTCCCGAAGGATATCGTCCGCCTTGCGGTGTTCCGGAACCTCCAATGCCGTCACGGTATTTGCAAATCCACTGTTCCCGTAAACTTTATATCCCGCTTCCCGCAAGGTATTCCGCACATATTCGGCAATCTCCCGATGGCGTTCCAAGATCCGGGTATCGTTTTTCACGTTATCCAAAGCAACTCTCAGTCCATAGATATCGCTGATTGGCATTGTATACGGAAACCATTTCTTCTCATAGTAGTCTTGATAGACTGTCAGATTGGCATAAAATGAGGCGATCGGCGTCTTTCGTGTCCGCATGGCTTCCGCCGCCGCCGGACTGACCGTTAAAAAGGTTAACCCGATGGGAGCTGACAGAGCTTTTTGCGAACCGCCGCATACGATATCCATCTTCCAGTCATCGACACATATCTTTTCACCAAACATGGAGGCAACCGCATCCACTACCGTCAGGATCCCATATGATTTTAAGAGCGGACAGATGTCCTGTATCGGATTTAATCTGCCGCTTGGCGTATCGCAGTGTACCACCGTCGCATACTTAAACGCATGATCCTGTTCCAAATATGCGCGAAGTTCACGGACGGACACTTCTTCCTTATAATCCGTCGTATAAAGGACCGGTTCTCCACCATAGATCCTTACAAAATCTGCGAATCCATGTCCGAATACGCCGTTGTCGATCACCAGCACGCGGTCGCCGGCTTCCGTCAGGGAAGCACAGGCTGCTTCCAAGCCTAAAATCCCCTCGCCGCTTAAAATATATGCGGGATTTTCGGTGTTTAGAAGGTCACTGATCTCCTCGCATGTTTCTTTGTAAAAATCATAGAATTCCAAATCCAGATCCGGATTAGTCGTTTCCCGACTTCTTGCCAGCCGCACATTTTCCCGTACCTGTGTCGGACCGGGTGTCATTAATTTTAACATGATGCCTTCCTTTCCGTTTTCACCATCAACAATCCTGCTTTTCCTAAGACCTTTTCCAATGGCGTGACTACGATCAGCACCGGAATCGCCGCCAACACTACCTGTAATGTGTTTCCAAAGACAGACGCCAACGGTTCCAGCCAATTATGATAGAAAATCGCTTCAAAGATATAATATCCCAGCAATTTTATCAGTAATGCCGCTGCCACCGCAACGATCTTCCAAACAAACCCTTTCTTTTTTTCCACGATCCATCCTGCTGCAAATCCCATACAGCCGCAGGTCAACAGCGTGCATGGCACATAGATGGTCCAACTGGACATGAAATCAAACAACGCCATACCGATTGCTCCCGCGATACATCCTGTTTTCTTGCCGTAGAGCATGGAAGCTAAGAGCAGCGGGATATTTCCCAAATGGATCAGCCCGCCATACCCGAACGGCAGTTTTACATTCACACAGGCTGTAAACAGCAATGTCAATGCAATAAACAAACCGGTGACGCAAATCATTTTTACTCGTTCTCGCATGTGATCATCCCCTTACCATATTCTGTGTGACAGTCTACTATGTATTTGGCTCATTTGAAATATCCAGTTTTGATTATTTTTATAGTGCCAGATATGAGACTAGATATAAACAGGCATTCCTTCCCGCCCACCGGCAGATCCAAGGAATGCCTTCATATCCATTCTCATTAAAATACATAGCAGCGAAGGATTGCAAATGCCATATAAGCAGCATACAGCAGAACACAAATCACGCCTTCCACACGGCTTACTTTTTTACCGGTAGCGCTTAAGATCAGCATAAGAATCGAAATACCTAATAGAATTCCCGTATCGGTAATACTTTCCACGATACCGGAACCAGTCGGCGTGATCGGCGACAAAACAGAAGAAAGTCCCAAGATAAATAAAATATTAAACAGACAGGAACCTACCGCATTGCCCAACGCCAAACCGCTTTCTCCTTTTCGGGATGCCACAATGGACGTGACCAATTCCGGCAGGGAGGTTCCCATCGCCACAATGGTCAGTCCGACCAGCATCGGACTCATACCAAACGACAATGCGATCCGCTGTGCATTATCAACGACCAAGTCGCCGCCCCAGACGATCGCTGCCAAGCCAACGAGAATACACAAAATGATCATCGGTATTGTCAGTTGCTTTTCTTTCGGCTCTTCCTGTGTTTCCATATTCCCCTTACGGTTTTTCAATGCGGAACGTACCACCACGGTCAGATAAATCAGTAATGCCGCAAGCAGGATAGCCCCTTCCAAACGGCTTAATGTCCCATTCAGTAAAAAGAGGAACATGAGCAAAGTCGCACCGATATTGACCGGCATATCCCGTTTTAGGATTTCCATATCCGTAGAAAATGCCTTGATAGCCGCACAAATACCGATTACCATCAATAGATTAAACAGATTGGAACCTATGACATTACTAATCGCAATCTCGTTACTTCCCTTGAGTCCCGCCGTAATACTGACTGCCGCTTCCGGCGCACTCGTACCCATCGCCACAATCGTCAGTCCAATGACAACAGACGGTACTTTTAAGAGCTTTGCAACTGCCGAAGCCCCATCCACAAACCAGTCAGCTCCTTTGATCAGGAGAACAAATCCGACGATCAGATAGATATATACCAAAAACGGGATCCGTTCCGGTAAAGTCATAATTGTATTCCATATATTGAGTATCGCTTCCATTCTTCTTTCCTTTCCTCATGTCATACCAACCTGTTATCGCTTTCTTGATCACATCCGCTCTCACCATTGACGGTCTTCTTTTTTTCGCAGCAAAGCTTCTGTGTCCAATGCCTGTTCCGGCTCTTCCACCTGCTTTTTTCTTTTGTTTTTTTTCTCCGACTTCGCCGGTTTCCCTGATTTTGACCTTTTCTGTTTCACAGGCGCTGTCTCTTTCGGTTCCGGATCCGTCTGTTGTACCTCCTGCCCTGTCTTTGGATGGTCCACGGGTTCTTTCCCGGCATCTGCACTCTTTTTATCCTTCCGGATGCGTGTCTGTTTCCTCTCCGGTTTCGTTTCTCCGTCATCCGGCGGTTGCCCGTCTGCCGGCGCTTTACGTCTGATCCGACGGAATGCCCACGGAACGAATCGAACGATATCTGCATACTCCAGATTCATACGTCTTGTCAGAATATCCAGTAAAAACAGCAGAAGCGCCAAAAGCAAAAGCGGGATCGTCAGATTGGTCCTTGCCCTCACAGTCTCTAAGTCTCCTGCGAACACATCCGTATCCAAGGTGATATATTCTCCTTCGACTTGTGAGACGAAACTATCTAACCCATCCGTCACCAGATCAAACCGATATTCCGGGGAATACTGCATCGCCGCCGCAGTGACCATACTCCCCTGAAGTTCTTCACCGTTCCGATTTTGCAGGCTAATGGTATAGATTCCGATATCATCCATTTCCATATCCGCTTCGTATACGCCCGGGCGGATCGGATCCAATGTGATTTCCTGCTGATTGCCTTCCGAATCCGTACATATTGCCTTTACCACAGTATTCTGGTCGTAATTCTCCGTTTTATACGAGATGACTGCCGAACTTCCTTCCTGTACCACCTCTAAGGAGTCGCCGTCAATAGCGGTTTCCGATGTAACATAATTTATCATATTATCCCACAGTTGTACATAATTTTCCCACTTTGCCCAGTTGCTGGTCCATTCATTGGTCGCATCCGTATTCCATGCGATCGTCCGTCCCAATCCGTATTGCCATGTTGACAGGATAGGATCGCCTTTTTCCGACTGTAAAATCACCGTCGCCTGCGGTTTTGCAGATGAACCGATATATCCGAGCAATGTCGGCACTCCGTCATTCATCAGACCTTCAATGATCTCTGAGCGGCTGGTAATGATCGGGGTAAATTCCTCATTGATCAGATAACTTTTTCCGGATAAAATAATTTCCTGTGCGAAAATTTTCGGGATTCCACTGTTGACATCCGTATAATAGAAACGCCCGCCGCACATATTCGCCAGATTACTTAATAGCTGCTGGTCGGACTCCGGTCCGACCGCCACGGTAGACAATGTGATCCCACTGCCATTGATCTTATTGATCACTTCATCATACTGGTCATAATAATCCTGTCCGTCTGTCAAAAGAATGATATGCTTGATCTGTGCATCGGAATCTTGCAACTGCGTTGCCGCTTCATCTAATGCAGGAAAAATACTGGTGCCGCCGCCATATTCAATCGTTTCGATCCGGCTGTTGATCGCCGACCGGTCCGACGCCGCCTGCATCGGTACCACCCAGTCATAGGTATCATCGAACGCCAGCACCCCGACTTCATCTATATCCCGCAGACTGGCTACGCCGTCGATCGCCGCTTCTTTTGCCAAATCCAGACTGGTCGCTCCGGTATTGCCCGCTGCGGGCGTAGTCATACTGCCGGAATGATCGATCACCATCGCGATCGCCATCGTAGGCAGTTCCCGTTCTCCTTCCAAAAACATATTCACCGGCAGGACTGTTTCCAAAGCAGTCTCCTGATATCCGCCCATCGCAAAACTGTTGTCGCCGCCCGTGCATATCAAACCGCCGGCATAATCACGCACATAGCTTTCCAAAATGTCCAAAAATCCCTGCCGCAGATCCCTTGCGTGTACATTTACCATTACAACCGCTTTATACGCCACAAGGTCTGACAGTTCCTGCGGAACGCCCGTCGGTGTGATCTGATCGTAACGTACCCCGCACGCATCCAAAATACCTGCGAGTACATCGCCTTCCCCCGGCGTTCCCTCCACTAAGAGGACTTTCGGCTCCGATTCCACCTGCGTAAACGCACAATATTCATTATTCATGCTCATCGTGTCGTCCACCGGTTCCACCATCACATGATAATCCTGTGTTCCGTTACTTTCCCCGACGTCCTGAAAAATAAACTGGTTCTGCCCTGCCGTCAAATTTACCCTAGACTGACCTTTCAACGTTCTGCCGGAATACAGACTGACCAGCGCCTGTGTCGAAATATTACTTTCAATCGTTACCTTGACCTGAAAACTATCACCCACATGCACTACATCAGGCAATTCCAGATTGCTGACGTACACTTCCTCGCCCACATTCTGCTCCAGCTTGATCACCTGTACGTCCACATCTTTCGAACGAACGACACCCGCCATCTTTTCTATGTTTCCGGCATTTTCCAATCCGTCCGTCACAAGGACCAAACGCTTCGCAGTATCATCCGGAAAAACGCCCAAAGCGGTCGATACCGCCTTTTCCAAATTCGTCGCGGACGATACCGGAGCCGATGTCAGTTCCGAAAAAATCTTTTTATCCGTTACAAACTGATCGACTAAGACATCATCGCCGAACACTACGACACCCGCCTGATTCCGTTTTGGCATATCTGCAATACTGTCACGGATAAAAGTCTCAATGTCCGTCAAATTCTTTTCATTGCTGTCCGACATATCTACCAGAAAAATCGTTGTGACTTTTTTCGTCGTCCATTTCAGGCTCAAACCGCAAAGCGTCAGGATCAGTAACACGGCGATCACTCCACGGATCACTAAGTATTCTGTTTTCTTCCTTTTGTTCTGCATACGGAACCAACGCTGTGATACTACCAATGCGGCGATCACAACCGGTATCAAACACAGCCACCAAGGATTTGTCATCTCCATACCCATGTCTTCCTCCAAACTCAATGCTGGCGCACATAGACAAACCATTCTACAGCCAATGCCAGCAATATCAGCAAGACGATCAGATTGCGTAATTCCCTTCCGCCTGTCAGATTCTTTTCATCTTCCCCTACGGTTTCCGTTTCGGTTATCGCTTCCCCGTCCTGATGGGATTCTGCATCGACCGGAAAGCGTACGGCAAACCATTCCTGTTTTTCCTCATTATCCACTGTCTGCGTAACAGAATAAATACCCGCCTGACCGGTATCGGTATAAGCAGTCGTCGTCACGGCAGCCGCCAGCGTTGTCTCCTCCCCTGATGGATTGCACACCGTCAGATCGGAACCGTTTAGCACGCCGTTAAAGACAATCTTATCCCCGGTTTCATAATCATCTTCCGATACCATTCCACTGACCATCATATATTCCATCAGATTGGAAATCAGGATCGGGAACTCCGCCTGCAGTGCCAGATCTGACTGATGCAGATCAAATCCAATGACAGCCAGCCGTCTGCCCGCATTTTCTCCGTAATATCCGACACAGCCACTGCCGCTGCTGATAAAACTATCCGCCCAGATCGGTCGCTCATATTCTTTCGCTTCCGAAGCGCCAAAGGAAAAATCCGCTACATATTTTGTGATCTCTGTATCCGTAAATACCAAACTCACATTTTGGATCGGCGCCGTTACCTGAATGTCACCTCCAGCCGGAGGATTGATATAGATCAGATTGCCCTGCTCCGGCAGCGTATCCGGTACCATTCCGTCAAAAATGTACAGGTCATAGGCGTCCTCCTGTCCGACCGCAGATAATTGATTCGTCTTGTACAAATCGACCCAAGCCATATTGACAATGGCTTTTTCCAAAAACATGTTGTCATTTGTAACCAATAACGCCTTCTTGCGCGTTTCAAAATTTTGTGTCGCGTATGCCCGATTATCCGCATCCAAATCATCTTTATTATTGATTTCCGCCATCAGAACCCTGCCGTCAAACGCGACGCCCTGAAAATAAACAATCTGTGAACCGTTCGCCGGCACCTGAACACTCTGCACCATTAAAAGGACGTCATCTCCATAGAGATTGACATCCGTTGTCACATCTTCCTGCGTTCCGTTTGTGATCTTACCGATGACGGTCAACGAGGCATTGCCATCCTCGTCATATTCCGTTCCGTAGCTGATATAATCCATGGAAAGATTTTTATAATCCGAATATAAATTAATCACCTGTGCCTGAAGATTCCCCAGTTCCACCGGCGTATCCGTCAGAAAGACGGCATCGTACTGTTCCCACTGATTTGCCATGGATTGCACCACACTGACTGCAGGCGTAGTATCGCCGCTCAGATCCGTCACTGTGAGTTCCCGCAGCGCATTGCGCAATTCCGCTTTCTCTGTCACTCCGGCTCGGATGATACCCGCTTCCTGATTGGACGTCAGAATGGTCACTTGCGCTGTTTCATTCAGTGAATCCACATAATCACATGCCCGATCGATCGCTTCTTCCATACGGGTCCTGTTTTCGTTGTAACGAATGCCCATACTGGCACTGGTGTCTATGACGATCACAACATTATCATATCTTCTTCCGCCGTGCTTTAAATATGGAGCCATTAACGCCAAGATCAACAAAAGAACCGTCAGGATCTGTAGGATCATCAGCAGGTTTTTCTTGAGCTTATCCCATGGTTTTGTTGCTTCTATATTGTTGTAGATTTCTCTCCATAACATGCCGGAGGAAAACGGATACTCTCTTGCTTTTTGCTTTAACATATAGAGCAAAATGATAAGCGGTATGCAGACCAGCAAAGCAAGAGGCCACCAATTACTCATTGTCATATCCCGTCACCATATCCCACGTTTTGTTTTCCGAATCATTTGAGCCGCCTGTCTATTTCCGAACAATCATTCCCTGATTACATACATGATCAAACAAAAACTTATCCAGCGGTTCATCCGCAATCATCTGAATATAAGTCATCTCATATTTCCGCGCCAAAGCCTTCAAACGCTCCCTGAGATTGTGTAAGGCTTGTTGATATTGCTCAATGCTCATGCGATTCAACGTCAGCCGCACTTCTTCGCCGGTTTCCATATCCAGCAGATTCACGGTGCCGTCGCCCTCGATCTCGATTTCCTGTCTCGCCAAAATCTGAATCAGGATCACTTTCTGTTTTTTATAACGCAGATACTTGACCGCTTCTTCAATACCCTGTTCATCCAAAAAATCGCTGATGATGATCGAAACACCGCTTCCCTGAAAGCGGCGTGCCGTAATTGCCTGATTCAGATTTGTTTTTCCGTCAAATGCGATCGTCTCCAATTCCTGCACGACGGAACGAAACGCCTGCTTACCGGCTCTTCCTTTTCCGACGGTCAATGTATTCTCCTGCATTTTACTGACGTAGACGCGATCCAGATTATTCAGGATCAAATATGCCAAAGCGCCTGCCAACTGAAGGGCGATTTTCGATTTCGGCGGTTCTCCGAACGACATGGATTTGGAAGTATCGATAAAGATGTGGAAGATTCCTTCTTTTTCTTCCATAAACCGCTTAATATATAACTTATCCAAGCGTCCATAAGCGCCCCAGTCGATCCTGCGGATATCATCTCCCGGTATATACTCCCGATAATCCGAAAACTCTACGGAACTGCCTTTGGCATTGGATTTTCTTCCGCCGCCTGTTCCGTGCGTCATGTAAGCATTCATCGCGATCGCAAGATGATTCAATTTATCAAAAAAATCTTGGTCAAATAACGTTTCTGCCATATCTTACCCGCCCGTTACTGTATCTGAATGAGTTGCGCAATGATCTTATCCGGTGTCATATTATCGGACAATGCTTCAAAATTACAGATGATACGATGCCGCAGCACCGGAAATGCCACATATTGAATATCCTCAAACGATACGTTGAAGCGATGATCCATCAATGCGCGGGCCTTGGCGGTTTTCACAATTGCCTGCGCCGCACGCGGACTGGCACCGTTCGCTATATATTTCTTCGTGATATCCGGTACGTCTTTCATCTCCGGATGCGTATTATACACCAGATTCATGGCATAATCCATCACCGCATCTGCGATCGGCATGTCATAGATGACCTGACGGATCCTTAAGATATCTTCACCGGTCATTACCGGTCTGACAGCGGTTTCTTTCTGATTGACCGTCAGATTCACAATCTCCTTCAGTTCTTCTTTGGAAGGGAAGCGTACATTTAACTTAAATAAAAACCGGTCAAGCTGTGCTTCCGGCAACGGATAAGTGCCTTCATTCTCGATCGGATTCTGTGTTGCCAGCACCATAAACGGCTTTGGCATCAGATAGGTCTGTTTTCCTACCGTTACCGTCTTTTCCTGCATGGCTTCCAACAGGGCAGACTGCGTTTTCGGTGTGGCACGGTTGATCTCATCCGCCAGTACGATATTGGCAAAAATCGGTCCGGCTTCAAATTGGAATTTATTCTGTCCGTCTTCCTTTATGATCAAATTCGTACCCGTAACGTCCGCCGGCATCAGATCCGGCGTAAACTGAATCCGGGAAAACGCCAGATTCATACTCTTGGCGATCGCCTTTACCATCTGTGTCTTTCCGACACCCGGCACACCTTCGAGCAACACGTTTCCATCCGTTAAAATCGCGATCAGCATTTGCCGGATAATCGATGTCTGTCCGATGATCCATTTTCCGATTTCCGCTTCACACTGCAATACCTGTTCCACAATCTGTGTCATTTCCTGTTCATTCTGAATCATAATCCTTCTCCTTATTGCTTATTTAATTCATCGAAATAAGATTTAACGATATCCTGAACCCCGGTCGGATAGTTGGAACCTTCGACCTTACTGTAAGCGTTCTGTGAATATTCGCCCAGTACCTGCTGGTAATCAACCGAAGTGCCTGCCCAAGCTTCTCCTCCCTTTTGGGTAGCCGATGTACCGTTCGGATTCACCAAATTATTCAACGCTTCGTTATTCTGCTCTTCCCGGTTCGGAATGGTGATCATTTGCCCGTTCTGTCCGGTTGTTTGCTGCGTTCCTTCCTGACTTCCGGTATCATAACCGCTGTTCCCCTGTCCACCGGAATTCGACCCGTCCTGTCCCGAGCCGTTTTGTCCGTCCTGTCCGTTCTGACCATTCTGTGCATTCTGCGGATTTTGTGTGTTCTGTGTATTTTGTCCGTTCTGCATCTGATTATTGACGGAAGAAACCTGCCCGTTCTGTGAGTTCTGGGCATTCGACTGATTCGGTTCGCCCGGAGTATTCTGACTGTTGTTCGTCTGTGTCTGATTATTTTGATTATTATTGGCAGTCTGCGTCTGATTTTGGAGATTCGCCTGTTCCGATGCAACCGTCTGCTGCAGGGACTGCATCTGCTGCGACGTCATCTGATTATCTGCCACGTCCTGCGCCGCATCCTGCATTGCCTGATTTCCGGTCTGCTGCCCTAAGCGCTGCAACTCGTCCGCAATGGCTTGCCGGTCGACATCACTGGTATTTTCATTCAGATTCTGTAAGTCCTTTTGCAGATCGTTCAAGTCTTCAGCAAGCTGCTGTTCTTCGCTTTTCGTTTCCTCTGAGAGTGCATCCGATAAATACTGCAATTCCTCCCGCATCGAACGATTCTGCGTCTGATCGGCTTCCTGAGCCATTTTAACCGATATCCGTTCTTTGGCATGCTCCAGATCCTCCGCCGTCTCTGCCTCCTGTAATTCCTTAATGGACTCTTCCAAGGCGGCGATCATCGCTTCCCGCTCCTGTTCGGAAAAGTCCTCGATTTTCTTAATATGCTCGATCGCTTCTTCTATCTTTTCCGTTTCTTCCTCTGCCTGAATTTCAATCTCATGTCGTTCCTGTGCCGTGTCTTTTGCGGCAGACGGAATCAGACTAACCAACGTAAAGATCAACGCCAGTCCCAACATAGCCGTCAGGATCTGCCAACGTATGTTTAACGGAAACACTTTTCGTATCTGAAAGTTTCCGATCCGGCGAACCGTATCCTGTTTCTGCATCAAGCTAAGCGGATCTTCTTTTCCCGCCAATTCA
Organism: uncultured Lachnospiraceae bacterium; assembly: GCA_947589305.1. Lineage (GTDB taxonomy): Bacteria > Bacillota > Clostridia > Lachnospirales > Lachnospiraceae > CAG-632. The sequence continues at coordinate 74,934 of CANQAP010000002.1, read as the reverse complement.
TACGACGTGATCAGCCGCTCATGAAAGCCGTGGGCGTCCAAAGCCAGCGCGGCTTTTTTGAGATCCGGTCGTCTCAGGATGCCGAATACAATGCCTGCCGCTACGCCTGCCGCCACCGCCAAGAGAGAGACCAGCACCGCATAATACCACGGAACAAATAACGCGATCAGGGAACAGATCACAGCGATCCCAAATCCACCGATAATTCCGTAACTTCCAAAACGAAGGATGTTCTGTTCCGTCATCCGTTTGCGAACCCGCTTTATAAACTTCAATATCTGAGAATCCATTTGACTCATAAACAGCCTCCTTTTTCTCACCCTGCGTCCTTCTGATCCCGCAACGCCTTATTGTGATTCCTTCTGCTCCTGCCGTGCGGGAAGATCCGGCTGTGTCAGCCGCTCCGTGATCCCGTTCATATCCGGAACGGGTGGCTGCGTCGCCTGTCCGTTTGCCGGCGGCTGTTGAGGTTGATACAACTGTGCCTGTTCCTGCGGAGGAACGCCCGCCGGTTTCTTTTGCTGCGCCTGCATATAGCGGTTCTGAGCCGCAATTTTTTTCTTCTTTCCCTTTTTCAGCGGATTCAGACTCTTTGCCGCCATACGAAGAAAGAAATAACTGATTCCTCCGGAACAGATGATATTCAACGGTATCCAAGCGTTTGCCAAGATCGGCATAATTTTCCCGAAACAGTTGGCACTTTTTAAAATCTCTGAGATGGATGTCAGATTCATAACCCGCATCATATAGTCAAAAAATCCGGTTAACGGATGCACGGTAAGGATCAGCGGCAATATCCCAAAATTCGGATCCCACCACGCAGCCGCTGTGTTTAACATGGCGTCATTATAAATCTCTGCGACCAATTCTACCACAATAATCACACCAAAGAAAATACAAAACGGGATTGACAAGATCAATCCTTCCAGTAAGAAGCTCATAACAATGGAGATAATGGTTTTTTTAAATACGCTCGAGCAAAATACTCCGATGCTTCCCAAATAAACAGCCAGCACGATCACCATGACAATATACCCCAATAATGCGAACCAATTCATTCCGCCCAATACAAAGGCGATTGCCATGATCGGAATACTGGAGATCACAAAGATCAGATAATTTGATAAAGATGCCAGCAATTTCCCGCATATGATCGTTATCGGCTTTTTCGGTGTTGTCAACATAATTTCCAAGGTCTGTTTTTCCCGTTCTCCGGCAATCGAACCCGCCGTCAAAATCGGTACGATCAACATTGTGATACCTAATTGTGTCCATCCGATCACTTGAAACACAGACAGATAGCCGGAAAAATTGATATCTTCAGCCATGCGGTTGCCCATCGATACCACGGCAATATTGATCACTGCGATCGCCGCCAGCACAATGTCATAAAACATGACGGCGAGAGGAATCCGGATACTTCTTGAACCTAACCGTAATTCTTTCTTTAAGATCGGATTCATGTTCATCTTGCGAATGTGTTTGATTTTATCTAGCATCTTTTGCACCTCCTGTTATTTCAAGGAAGAGAGTCTCCAAGTTACCCGGTTCCCGATGGAAATTCGACACTTTTACACCGCCAGTGACTAAAGCCGAAAGGAGCTGCGACATTTCTTCGTCATCTCCGGAAAAGGCAATGATAATCGAATCGTCCCGGATCGAGATCTTTTCTACCCAAGGCGTCTGTTTCAAGATCTGAATGGCGGTATCCTTGTTGTCCAGCACCCGTATCGTCAGAGGGTTGGAATGGCGGGAACGTCTGGTGATCTCCTCTACCTTGCCGCTTGCCACCAAATTTCCCTTTTCCATCACGCCGATGCTATTGCACATTTCACCCAGCTCCGGCAAAATATGCGAACTGATAATGATCGTTTTACCCATAGCCCCGAGATTCTTCAGTACCTCTTTCATTTCAAATCTGGCTCTCGGATCCAAGCCGGAAGCCGGTTCGTCCAAGATCAGTAATTTCGGATTATGGATCAACGCCCTTGCCACACATAACCGCTGCTTCATACCTCTTGATAAACCATCTACATACGCGTCCTGTTTATCTGATAGATTGACCAAGTCAAGCAGTCCAAGAATCGTTTTATGAAGGGTCTCCCCATTCAGGTCGTACATGGAACCATAGAATTCCATATATTCCATCACCTTAAAATTATCATAGACTCCAAAAAAGTCCGGTACATAGCCCACTTTACGTTTGATCATATCGTTGTGCATCAGCGCATCGACACCGTCGATATACACTTCGCCCCAATCCGCCTGCAGCAATCCGCAGATAATCCGCATGGTGGTAGTTTTACCGGCTCCGTTAGGTCCGACAAAGCCAAAGATATCCCCTTGGTCAATATGCAGATTCAGATTGTTCAATGCCCGAAAACGTCCGTAGCTTTTAGTCAGATTATGAATCGTAACCATTATTCCAATTCACCTCCAATACTGATCTGCGGCGCATACCACTCATAAGTATCCTTGCCATCCGGTATGACATATTTTATGATCATCCAATTATTTTCATCTAAATATGGCGTCAGATCATCCACCACCGTATAAACATCTTTCTCCTGAAATACATCGTCATACTGCTGCGTTGTATAATTATACAGTTGAACATCACATAGGGATGTCTCATCATAAGCGGGCCATTCCAACAAAACGGCGTCTGATAAATCCAATGAATAAAAATCATATAGAACGGTCATATCCACAACGCTCATGCCACCGCTACCCGTATAAACCTGTCTCGTATCCGTATCATAGAAGATGTCATATCCCTCCGGATACATGGAATCATATGGCATGAGAGGACCGCCTACCATATAATCATTAATATCTTCCACATAGAGTGACGTTCCTTTGTATTCCTCCGCCATCTCATAAAAATACGAAACCGCCATTGCAGCCGAATACACTTTTGCATTATTGTTCTGAAGCAGATCCTCCTCATATCCGTCTATCATGCCAAACACTATGCCTTGATCGGGAGCAAGGGAATCACACATTTCTGCCGCGACTGAATACATTCTTTCATTGATCAGCAGCCGCCGGTATGTTGTTCTGTCTACATCAAACCAATGATCCTCCGCCGAATCATCCATCCATTCCTGTGGGATGATGTCATAATAGTAATATGATGTATTAATACCTGACACCGATACTCCACCATTCAAACCGCCAATCTCCACAGTATCACCATTTTTCATATCTCCGACGGCGGCATACATATCACGATAAACCACAACTACATTTTCAAGGTCATGCCCGGTGTTGTTGGTAATCGTACCCTCAAAATCCGTTAAATGACAGGTGAGATTGATATCAAATCCGATTCCCTCCTGAATTTCCTCCTTTTTTATATTAAAGGACTGCGGTTCAAATGCTTTTGTCTGATTGACCCGCAGACGTGCCGTATTCCCTTCCTGAACCACCGCGCAGGTAAAATCCGTTGTGTCAAACTCCTCATAATCAACATCCTGCTGCCAGCCTTCGATATCCTGATACCCTTCCGCAAAATCAATCGCATATTCCCTGCCTTTCGGACTCTGAATGGACATATAGGTATCCGTAACAACCGAATGATTGTTATATTTCACAATATGAACGGCATCAATAAACGGTTTGTAGATGTGGTATATCATACTGGTCAGATAGACCAAAATGGTACATCCCAGCGCAATGGCAGGCATCACAATCCATATTTTTTCCCGTTTATCCTTTGCCTTCAAGATCAGATACGAGACCGGTCCGATCCCGATCACATAGATCAGAAAGATGCCTGCATACAAAAGCGCATTTGGCAGTTTGTTTTCGTCCACACTGTTAACAAGACGTTCCATCGTCCATGAATTGTATTGGCTATCGCCTCCGTAGCATAGCTTCGTAAACGTTAGATCATTACCCGCGCTTTGCAAAATATTGGAAGCCAGTGTATCCTGTTCCTTCCAACTGGAAATCGGCTCCATCGTCAGATCATAGCTTAGGATCAGCATCGTGCCGTTTCCGTATCCGCACTTCCATGCCTCCGCGCCTGCCGCAATATCCGATTCCACATTTTCCCAGCCTTCCATCGACAACGAAGCCGCATCTACCGACTGCGCCTCCTCCGCGATACCGCCGGTCAGCAATATGGATTTCTTGTTCAGATTTCCAATGGAAATCGGTCCGATAACGTCCTGAAATCCCTCCAAAGTTACAGAGGCTTTCGAACCGGTTCCGAAGATCAGCATCCCTCCGTCTGCCACCCAGTTCATGATCGCATTGCACTGCTCCTGCGTAAGCTGAGACGTATTATAATTATCAATCAATATATAGTCGCAGGTTTCCAGCCCTTTTGCCGTTTGCGGGATATTCGCCGCAGTCAACTGAATGATCTTAGACGAAACCATGGTATAGCCCGTCTCCACCGGCTCAGCGTCAAAATAATTCAAGGCGGTATAATCATCGCTTAACACCCCTACGACCGCCATTTGCCCGACGGAAATCGGCTTTATGCTTTCCCGATTGGAATATATCACTTTTCCCTTTTCATTTTCCAATTCTATCCGTATCATACCGGTCGAACTTGACAGATACGGCAGTAACATGGAGATCGTCTTTTCCGATCCGCTTGGAATCGCGATTCCCTTTTCAAACGCCAAACTTTTGACATCATACGTTGCCGGAATGATCAACCGCAGGGTTCCGACAAAATCTTTACCGGAGTTTGCAACCGTGACCGACACCGGCACCGCCTTTCCCTCTACGGCAATGCCGTCCAAGCCGGCATCCACCGTCACGGAAAAATCGTTATTTTCCACATCTTTATCATCCTCGTCCGCGTATACCGGCACCGACATGCAGATGAGCAGGAAGCAGCCTGCCAATAATCCCAGAAGTACTTTCTTTTTCTTCATTGCCCTTTCCTTTCTTATTGTAATTGAAACAGCACCTCAAATACCGTACCATGTTCGTCCGAACGCACCTGTATCGTACCGTTGTGCATTTCTAAGATATTTTTCGCGATCGCCAGCCCCAGACCGGTTCCTCCCTGCGTCGAACGAGAGGCGTCCCCGCGATAAAAGCGGTCAAATATTTTATCCAGATCCTTTTTTGGGATGATCTTCCCGTAATTCGTGATCGCGATCCTAATTTTATGCAGTTCCGGGAACGAGTGAACTTCCACGCGGATCTGTTTACCCTCCGCGCCATACTTAATGGCATTCGCCATCAAATTGCCAAATGCCCTTGCCAACAGTTCCCCGTCGCCTTCCATATATACTTTCTCTGGCGTAAAAACCGTGTAACATTCCAGTTGATGCTGGATCATACTCGGGTAGAATTCATCAATGATCTGCTCCATAAACTGCTTCATCTCCAACGTATTTTTGGTAAGCGCGATCTTGTTCTTTTCATACCGAGTAAAATCAAACAAATCCGATACCAATCCTTCCATGCGTTCGGATTTATCATATGCAATATCAATATACTTCTGTTTTGTCTCTTCTGTCAAATGCTCCGGCTGTCGTAAAAGGTCTAAATAACCGATCACCGAAGTCAGCGGCGTGCGAAGATCATGGGCGACATTGGTGATCAATTCATCTTTCAAGCGTTCGGTTTCCCGTTCTTTTGCAAGCGTTTCCTTCAGTTTTGACTGCATGGTATTCATAGCCAGCGCCAATTCCGATAATTCTCCACACTGACGAACCGCGATCTCCGTATTCAGATCGCCGTTTTTTATCCGTTCCACGCCCCGCAGGATCTCACGTAAATAAGACACCATCGGTGCCGAAAGGATCAGATAATATATGAGGAAAAACAAGACGGACAGCACGGCAAGCAAAAACCAGATTCCAGTTTCTGACTCATGCAAAAACCGGAATCCCTCCTCTAACTTGGCAGAAAACTCTACATTCAATGTCTGATGCAGCATGCTCCACTGTAAGGTCCGGATCACCGCCATGACGCCGAAATCCGAACATATTGTCAACCCGCAGCTCAAGAAAACATAGAGTGCAAGTTTCATACGAAAACTGTAAAAGATATTACGTTTCAACTTTGTATCCCACTCCCCATACTGTTTTAATCAATGCCGGATTTTTCGGATCCAACTCGATCTTTTCCCGTAAGCGGCGAATATGTACCATGACCGTATTATTCACCTCATAGACCTGTTCTTTCCATACCTGTTCAAAGATTTCATCCGTACTGTATACCTTGCCCGGATGACTTGCCAATAACCAAAAGATCTCGAATTCGATCGGAGTCAATGCAATCTCTTCCTGATCCCGTACCACGCGATGCGCCGCCTTTTCAATCGTCAGATTTCCGATCGTGATCACATTTTTCTGCAACGATACCGTATTGATATTCTGGTACCGCTTCAACTGTGATTTTACACGCGCGGTCAGTTCCAAAGGATTAAACGGCTTTGTCACATAATCGTCTACGCCGGTCCCAAACCCCAAGATCTTATCCATATCCGCAGTCTTGGCGCTTAACATGATGATCGGAATATTACTGTTCTTCCGGATACGGCGGCATACCTCCAAACCGTCTATTTTCGGCATCATCACGTCCAGTACGATCACCATGATCTCCGGATGTTCGTCTAACAGTCTGAGACATTCCTCTCCGTCATAAGCCTTTATCACATCAAATCCGTCATTGGTCAAATATATTTCCACTAAATCAGCAATTTCCTTCTCATCATCTGCGACTAAGATCGTAGGCATCTTTCATTCCTCCATCATCTCTTGATTTTGCCTCGGCTACCCCTATCCTGCCGTCTCAGGTAAATCCGGCGTTTCCGATATCATGCAGCATGTCGCTTTTACGCATCAATACCACGAAAAACCCTCTAAGTATGGGTTCATATTATCATATTCTCAGCCTGCTTATCTTACAAAGTTCTTACGATTCCCGTAAAAAAATCCGTCTTTCCACAGACTGATCACACCCGAAAGCAGCTTCCGCCGATAAATTCCCGCAAAATGGAATTATTCGGAACCGCTTCTCCGCTTACGCCAAGAAAATAATCCAAAAACTTCAACAGCCGTTTTGCTTCCTGATATTCCGGTGAGTCGTGAGAAATCGCAAATAACAGCGGCTCCGCATACTGTTTGATCACGCTTAATTCATAGATCAATGCAGAGTTAAACATAACGTCCGCTTCTTCCTGATGCGGGAAGATATTTTTTTCTTCCCCGCGCCGTACCGAATTCCACATAGCGATCGTATCCTGCGCCGAATTCCCTCTTGTTCTGGCATCCCGCACGATCCGGCGGATCAATCTGCCATCCGTCGTGGAAATCCGGTTATGCTGGTCAATATTTAAACTTGTCAATGCACTGATATAGATCTTGAACTTACTCTCATCCGGCAGATCTTCCGACATCAGCGGATTTAAGCCGTGTATCCCTTCGATCACCAACACATCACCGGCACGCAACTGTGTGAAATCCCCTTTATACTCGCGGACTCCGGTATGGAAATTGAACCTCGGGATCTCCACCACCTCTCCAGCCAGCAGACGGGACATATCTTCATGAAATTGCTTTCGGTCGATCGCCTCAATACATTCAAAATCATATTTTCCGTCCGCATCCAACGGAGTATCCCTTCGATTCACGAAATAATTATCCAATGCGATCGGATGCGGATACATGCCATGCGCCCGTAACTGAATGCTCAGCCGATGGGAAAACGTCGTTTTACCGGACGAACTTGGTCCGGCTATCAACACGATCTGTTTTCCCTCCCGTTCGATCCGTTCCGCAATCTCCGCGATCTTTTTTTCCTGCAAAGCCTCCTGAACCAGCATCAAGTCGCCGATTCCACCGTCGGCGATCACGTCATTGAGCGCGCCGACGGTATCCACACCCAGCATGGTACTCCAATCTTCCGATTCCTTTAATACCTTGAACAGCTTCTTTTGCGCTTCAAACGGCGCGAGCGTTTCCGGCTCCTCCATCGTCGGCAACTGTAAAACGAAACCGGCACTGTATAAAATCAGGTCAAAGCATTTGATGTATCCGGTGCTGGGAACCATATACCCATAGTGATAATCCTCATATCCTTCGATATGATAAAGATTTGCAGCCGACACCCGCCGATATTGGAACAGACGTACCTTATCCTGCATCCCCTGCGCCGCGAACCGCTTCATCGCGATATCCGTACTGACGCTTTCTTTCCGGATCGGCAGATCCGCCCAGATCAATTCCTTCATTCTACGCTTGAAGGCATATAATAAATCCTGACTGACGCCTTCCGGCAGCCCCTCCATCTCACAATAATATCCATTCCCTAACGAATACATGACACGCACCTGAAAATCTTTGGAATGCCCCATCACATCATCGATCGCTTTTAACATCAATAACGTTGCGCTTCTCTTATAAGATTGAAATCCAATCTCATCCGCCGTTGTTAAAAACTGAACCTCACACTGATCCTGAAGCGGTTTGAAAAGCTCACACAGCTTCCCATTTAAATATGCCATGACGATATCATGTTTTTCCCGTTTCTGGTACTGTTTCGCCAAATCCAGCAGTGTGCTGCCTTCCTCCATTGTCACCGTTTCACCATACGCCTTTACTGTTAGATTCCCCATATCCGTTACCTCCTGACTGATACTTCTGTTTTCTCTATATTGTATTCTCACTGTAAATATCATGAACGATCTGCATTACCCTGTCACGGCAATGCAGCCGCACCTTAAAGGACCGTCATCGGACCTCCCGTATCCAGACCTGTGATCTGTATATTCTCGCCTTCGTCCGTACATGCTCTTATTGTATGTTCTAAGTATTCCGTTAAAAACGAAATAAAGATATGTTCCAGTCCGTAATGTGTAACATCCAAAACGGATAATCCCATGTCCAGTGCATCCATACCTTCATGATGTCCGATATCTCCCGTGATAAACAGTTCCGCTCCTGCCTGCCGCGCATCCTCAATCATACTTTTGCCGGATCCCGGCAACACCGCTACGCAAGAAACTTCTCGATTGATGTCTCCATATGACATCACATTTTCCAAATCAAATGTTTTTTTCACAAATTGGGCAATTTCCTTGACAGTCATCGGTTTGGGTAATCTCCCAATGCGTCCCAGTCCTTCCGTCTCCTCCGAATCGGATGTCGTCACTATCAAAGGACGCGCATCCTGAAGATCCAATTTCCGTTCAGCCAGTTCCGCCATTCCGCCTTTCACATCAAAATTGGTGTGCATCGCATAACTTGCGATCCGGTGCGTCGCCAGATTCCAAATTTTCCTTCCCGTCAATGTGCCGGTATTCACCTGCTTAACCGCGCGAAAGATCATAGGATGATGTGTCAAAAGCAGATCCACATCACTCTTGATCGCCTGTTCGATCACATAATCCGAAGCATCAAGAGCGACCATGATATGCGTGATCTCCTGCTCTTCATCACCCAGTAATAAACCGACGTTGTCCCAATCTTCTGCATAATGCAGCGGGGATAACTCTTCCAGTGACCTAATGATCGTTTTTAGTTTCATACCGTTTCTTCGCCTCCTGATTATGCTTCAACCGTTCGCTTAATTCTGTTTTCCGCTGTTTTGCCTTTTCCGTCTCTTCCTGTTCTAACTGTCTGATCAGAGAACGGAGGAATGTCTCTTCCTTTTCTAAATATTGATAAAGAACCGGAGACCGCTGTTCCAACAATTTTGCTCCATACAGATCCTGAATGATCTGTTGTTCGTCAGTCTTCTCCTCATCTTCCTCGCTGTTCACATTTTTCAAACCAATATCTTTTGCCGGCTTTGCCTTAAAAACGGTATAGAATTTACCGTCTTCACACAGCATATCTTCTTCCTGAATCTCATAACCGATCGTATGTAAGTACTGCCGCACCTTTGGAATATCCGACTGTGGCTGCAAAATCAGGATCTCCGTTCCGGAGCGTTTTTGTTTTCCACGCTCTAAGATATGGATCATCAACGGTCCGCCCATACCCGCCATCAGTATCGTATCCGCCTCACCGGTTGCTAGCGCCTCCAACCCATCCGAGATTCTGCATGAAATGCGATGTTCCAAATGTCTTTGTCTGATGTATTCCCTTGCCCGTTCCAAAGGTCCTGTCCGCACGTCTGCGGCGATCACACAGTCCGCGATTCCCCGTTCGATCAGTTCCGCCGAAATGTACCCGTGATCACATCCGATATCCGCCACCGTATGACACGGCTCTACCATACGGATGATCCGCTGCATCCGTTCCGACAATTCCATCGCTATTCCTCCAAAAAGTCCTTCAGCTTTCTACTTCGGCTCGGATGTCTCAGCTTTCTAAGCGCCTTTGCCTCAATCTGCCGGATCCGTTCCCGCGTGACACTGAATTCTTTACCGACCTCTTCTAACGTTCTGGCTCTACCGTCATCCAAACCGAACCGTAAACGCAAGACTTTCTGCTCACGATCCGTCAATGTATCCAAAACTTCTACCAACTGCTCTTTCAATAATGTAAACGCGGCGGCATCGGCAGGCACCGGTACATTTTCATCCTGAATAAAATCGCCTAAATGGCTGTCTTCTTCCTCACCGATCGGCGTTTCCAAGGAGACCGGTTCCTGTGATATCTTCAGAATCTCACGCACCCTGTCTACCGGCATACTCATTTCCTTTGCGATTTCTTCCGGAGACGGTTCTCTGCCCAATTCCTGCAAAAGCTGCCGCTGTACCCGTACCAGCTTGTTAATCGTCTCTACCATATGAACCGGTATCCGGATCGTTCTTGCCTGATCTGCGATCGCCCGTGTGATCGCCTGCCGGATCCACCACGTCGCATAGGTTGAAAACTTGTATCCTTTCCGATAATCGAATTTTTCTACCGCCTTGATCAGTCCCAGATTTCCTTCCTGAATCAAATCCAAAAACAGCATTCCGCGTCCGACATAACGTTTCGCGATACTGACTACCAAACGCAGATTGGCTTCCGCCAGCTTTTTCTTCGCATTTTCTCCTTCCGGGCCGCCGCCTTCCATGACCTGTGCCAAAGCAATCTCTTCCTCGGCACTCAGCAGCGGTACTTTGCCGATCTCTTTCAAATACATGCGGACCGGATCTTCAATGCTGACCCCTTCCGGAACACTGATGTCGATCTGCTCTACTTCTTCCTCCTCGACATCAAACGGTATATCATCCGGTTCCTCGTCTGTCATTGACAACACATCAATATTATTCGTCTCCAAGAGTTCATATACGACTTCCATTCGCTGTTCGTTCAGGTCGATTCCCGCAAAATGTCCGATCACTTCTTTGTCTTCCAAGACGTTTTTCTTTTTCTTTGCCAGTTCAATTAAGGATTTTAACTGTTCTTCAAATTTCAAGTCCATATCCTTTTTTTCATCTTTTCCTTCCATGGTTTTCCATCCTTCCATTTATAATCATATTTTAACCACAGGTCAGAGAAATATTCCATGTCGGAATCTGACCTTTTTGCCGGATAATATCCTGTAGTTTTGAAATATCCTGCAAATGTGCCAACTGATATTGAAGACTTTCCTCTTTTACCTTCCGTACCACTTCCGTGATGACCGTCGCACGGTCCTCCGGGGACGGCTCCATCGGCAGATCCGATTGTAACGCCGCCGCTGCTTTTGTCTCTGCTTCCAGATCTTCATACTGCTGGATGATTGCCGCCGGATTCAGCGAGCCGGTCGCCTCATACTGCTCAAACAACCGCTGCGCCAGTTCCCGATAAAAGGCGTCCGTGAAATCTTCCGGTCCGATTCTCCCCTTCATCTGCGGAAATAACTGATCCGGATAAGCGACCAACCATCCTAAAAGCAGTCTCTGCGGTTGCTGCTTTCGTTCCTCTCTACGTTCCTGCCGTCTGACATCCTGCGGCGTTTCACGTTCTAATAGCTCCTGATAACGATTCTGTTCTGTCCGATAGGCGCCATAGCGGTTGACGGATTCGGTCAGATTCTTCTTATCGATAAAATACCGGTTCGCGATCGCCTCTAGATAATTATCCCGCTCCAACGGATCCTGTATCACCGATACCAGCTTTACCACTTCCTGCTGGAACTTCGTCCGTTCTTCCGGATCCTGCTGGTCATACTGTTCCGAGGCAATCCGCACCTGAAACATCATACTGCTTTCCGCCTGCCGGATACGTTCCTCAAACGCTTCGGCTCCCAATGTCTTGATAAATTCATCCGGATCCTTATGCGGCTGCATATTGATCACGCGGGCGGAAATTCCTACTTCCCGCAGCAAGGGGATCGCTTTCTGTGCCGCCGCTACGCCCGCTCCGTCACTGTCATATGCAAGATATACATGATCCGTATACCGTTTCAGGAGCATTGCCTGCTGAATCGTAAAGGCTGTTCCCAAAGAGGCGGCTGCATTATCAAAGCCCGCCTGATACATGGCAATCACATCCATATACCCCTCACATAGGATGATGCCTTCCCGTCGGGAGCGTTTGGCAAGATGAAAACCGTACAGATGCCTTCGCTTCTCATAAATCTTTGTTTCCTTGGAATTGACGTATTTCGGATGCCCGTCCCCCATCACTCTGCCACCAAAGCCGATCACCTTTCCGTTTTGATCCATGATCGGAAACATGACCCGGTTCCAAAACACGTCTGTCGCCCCCTGCTTCTCGTCAAAGCGGATCAAACCGGAATCCACCAGCAACCGGTCGTCATAACCCTTTTGCTTCAGATACTTATATAGATCATCCGAATAGATCTTCGCATATCCCAATCCAAACCGATGGATGGTCTCTTCGGAGAGTCCGCGGTCCGTCAGATAAGACCATGCCGCCTTTCCATCCTCCTGCCGCAGGGCATAATAAAAATAACTTGCCGCCGCTTTATTGATTTCCTTTAATGCACTGCTATAATCTGCATCCCTTCGTTCCTGTAAAGTCATCTCTTTCTGCGGCAGAGCGATCCCTGCCCGATTTGCCAGAAACTCGATTGCTTCAGGAAATGTGAAATTTTCATACTGTTGTAAAAAGGTATATACCGTACCTGCCGCTCCACAGCCAAAGCAATGATACAACTGCTTCTCCCGGCTGACATGAAATGACGGCGTTTTTTCATTATGAAACGGACAACAGGCTGTGTATGTATTTCCCTTTTTTTTCAGACTGACATAGGACTGTATGACATCCACTATATCATTGCGGGAACGTACCTCTTCCACGATATCTTCCGAATAAAACATCCCATTTCCTCCTTTAACCATGCCATGCCTTTGGAACAAACAGGGAAGTAAACGTATGCACGGCAAACGAATCCGTCATCCCTGCAATATAATCACAGACGATGGTTTCTGTCTGTTCTCCCTCTTCGATCATATGTACATACTCCTCCGGCAGTTCCAGCGGATGCTCATAGTAATATTCAAATAACTGACGTATCATCTCTTCCGCACGTACTTCCTCGCCTTTAGCGACCGGATTGGTATAGACATGCCGAAACATATATTCCCTCAGCTTCCGCATGGCGGATAACGCAGAGTCTGACATGCAGATACTGCCTTTTCCTTCACTCTGGTTCACAATATCATGAATCAACGTATTGATCCGGTTACGCGTGGTATCTCCCAACACTTGCGTGCATTCTGCCGGCAGATCGGATTCCGATATGATCCCAGCCCGTATCGCATCATCAATATCATGATTGATATAAGCAATCTTATCCGCAAACCGCACCACCATGCCTTCCATGGTAGACGGAGTACCGTCGGAACGATGATTCCGAATCCCGTCCCTTACTTCCCAAGTCAGGTTTAAACCTTTTCCCTTTTTCTCCAACCGCTCGACCACCCGAATACTCTGTTCATTGTGCCGGAACATCATGCGATGCTCTCCATCCTGTTGAAACAAACGCTCCCGGTATTCCTGCGTATCCTGTAATCCGGCATCTGACAGCCTCTTTTGCTCTAATTCCCAAAGTGCCTTGCTCAATGCCCGTTCCCCTGCATGTCCAAACGGGGTATGTCCCAAATCATGCCCTAACGCGATCGCTTCCGTCAGATCTTCATTGATGCGTAACGCTCTGGCAATGGTCCTTGCATTCTGCGCGACCTCCAGCGTATGCGTCAGCCGGGTACGATAATGATCGCCTTCCGGAGACAAAAATACCTGTGTTTTATCTTTCAGGCGCCGAAATGACTTGGAATGAATAATGCGATCCCGGTCTCTTTGATAGATCGGGCGCAGATCGCACTGCGGTTCCTCTCTGTCACGCCCCCTCGATTCACAACTCAAAGACGCGTATGGACTTAAATAATTCCGTTCCCATTCTTCCTGCTTTTCCCGAATCGTCATCTTCCAAACCTCGTTTTCTTTCAAAATTCCCAGTCTATTATAGTTATTCTACATGTTTCCCATTTTTCCTTTTTTTTAAATGAATTTTCATACATCCAAAAGAGCAGGCAAACAGCCTGCTCTCTTGTGAAAAATAATATAGTCTGTATTGTGGGGATTAACCCTTTACACTACCTACAGCAACACCCTGAATGATATATCTGGATAAGAAGATATATATGATAACAACCGGTATGATTGACAAGAAGATTGCCATATAAATCTTACCGTTATCAAAACTCAGGTAGTCGGAAGCTCTCAACTTCGCGATAACGATCGGAAGCGTATATAATTTCGAGTCTCCTAAGATCAAGTTTGGAGTGAAGTAGTTATTCCAGCTTGTAACGAATGAGAAAATCGCCTGTACTGCGATCGCAGGCTTCATGATCGGAAGCACGATCGAGTTAAACGTTCGGAACTCACTCGAACCGTCTATACGCGCCGCCTCTACGATCTCCAACGGTAACGCCCCCTGCATATACTGCAACATGAAGAAGTAAACCACCGGAGCCGCGATCGTCGGTACGATCAACGGGATATAGTTGTTTAACAATCCAAAGCTCTTCATTAAGTCATAGAAACCAAGCGCAGTAACCTGTGCCGGAATCATCATGACTGCCAAAATGAAGGTCTGGATGAACTTTCTGCCCTTGAAATCATAGGCATGAACCGCATAAGCCGTCAACGTAGACGCATAGGTCGTACATACTGCACATCCGGCTGCTATTAATAATGAATTCAACAGCGCATGCAGGATCGGCGTCTGTGGGTCTTTTAAAGTATTTGTCAGGTTCTTAAAGAACCAACTTCCCGGAAGGACTAACAGTCCACGGTTGATATCATCCGTATAATGTGTTGAGTTGATGATCAGGATATAGAAAGGAAACAAACAGATGATCGTCAAAAGGATCAACACAATATACCGAACAATCTTTATATTTCGAATATGAGCATGATAGCTCTTTTCATCAGTAGTCGTTTTTGCCATTTTGTTTCTCCTCCTTTCTAATACTCGTCGCCTCTGCTGTTAATCCGAAAGACGATAAAGCTCAATATACCGGTTATAATGAATAAGATAACGGATAACGCACCCGCACGTCCGTAATCTCTCGAATGCAGGGAATTATTCAGCCACATGATCATCGTCATGGAATTCCGGTTTGGCGTACCGACACCGTCCGTCAGGATCTGCGGTACATCGAACATCTGCAGACCACCGATCATGGATGTAATAAATACATAGATAAAGATCGGTTTCAACAGCGGCATGGTAATCTTCGTAAATACCTGCATAGAAGTCGCGCCATCCACATTGGCAGCTTCAAACAAGGAAGTATCAATACCCATGATACCCGCCATCAACATGATCGTCGTATTACCAAACCACATCAGGAAGTTCATTAATCCTACCAGTCCACGAGTACCCCACGTCTGCTCCAAGAAGGCAATCTCGGAACCGCCTAAACTTGTAATCAATCCGTTTACAGGACCAACCGTAGAGAATAATGCAAAGAATAACATCGCAAATGCTGATGCCATGATCAGGTTCGGCAGATAGATCACGGTCTTAAAGAACTGCTCGCCCTTTAAGCGGATCTGCGTATCCGCAAACCATACACCCAATAACAAAGAAATTAAAATCTGTGGAACGAAACCAATCACCCACATGATCATTGTATTCAAAAAAAACTTCGGTAGATCGCCAGACAAAACGGTGACATAGTTCTGAAGTCCGACCGGATTTGGTCCGACCTGAATCAACCCGTCCAAATACATCTCAAAGAAGCTTCGATATACTGTGTTTACCAATGGAGCCAAAGAAAACACCGCATACACGAGAAGGAACGGAATCAGAAAAATCCAGCCCCATTTAGTATAACTGACAACCTTACTTTTCTTCGCTGCTGCCATACTATTTCTCACCTCACATATAATTTTTTGTTACATCAATAAGTGTCAAAAAACGTGCCTGCCTTTCTAAGACAGGCACGTTCTTAGACTTTACTTAATTGTTAATAAGTACCTTCCAGCCTACTGTGGTGCACTTAATGATGGCCACTTCTCAGTTACTTCATTGTAGAAGTTCTGAATAGCGGTATCCTTATCGGTATTACCATTGAAGTACTCACCAGCATAGTTCTGATAAGACTCGATCATCTGATCGTATGGTGTCATGTTGCTAACTTCAATTGCATCAGCAAAGTCAACACACATTGAGAAGTAGTTCTCATCACCTAAATCCAAGAACTTGAAGTCGTCAGATCCTGTGAACTCATCAGCAAATTCCTGCATAGCCTGCTTGTTGTTTGCAAAGTTCAAAGTCTCCTGAGCCATCTTCTTGTTGATGTCAACATCGCAAGTCATAGAATACATAATGTCATAAGCCAACTGGGTATTTGTGCAGTTTGCACCAGCACAGATCCAAGTACCACCCCAGTACCAAGCAGAAGGTCCCTGACAGATTGACCATAAACCTTCAGCATCAGCCGGGATATTCGGCTTCATAGAGAAGTTCAAATACCAAGTACAAGCGAAGTAGCAGAATACTTTACCGTCTGCACCCATATCTGCTCCCCAGTTACCAGTACCGTCGAAGTTTCCACCGCCGTGCATATAGCCGTTATCATACCAGCCCTTAGCCATCTCGGTCCACTCGTCGATTTCCGGTGGGATTGTAATTACGCCATCCTGTACCCAAGGGGTAGAACGTACAGCGTTGAAGTTACGAGAACCTTCAGTATAGTCAGATACCATGTAATAACCAGCATCCTTCATCTTCTGAGCGGTCTCTTCAAAAGCATCCCAATCCTTAACATATTCCTGAACATCAGCCGGTGCAGATACACCTAAAACTTCCTGAGCGATATCTGTTCTGTATGCCAAGAATCCCGGAGCTGCCTGCCATGAAACGCCTCTGGTAACGCCGTTCTCATCTGTAACGACATTCTTTGCGTACTCATACATGTTAGCTACATCATCATCTGTGAAGCCTAAGTCCTTAATGTCCATAGCTACGCCAGCATCTGCTGAAGTATACTTAACAGCATAGTCGGCTTCTACTAAGAACATATCAACCTGAGAACCATCTGTTAAAGCTTCATCCAACTTGGTCTGATATACCATATCAGAGTTGGTGTTCTCAATAAACTGGATACGAGTACCGTCATCCATGTAACCGCCCATATGATCTTCATCAGCGGTATAACCCGGCATGTAATCTGCCATCAGGTCTCTGTACTCATTGTTCCATACGTAGATGTAGAAGGTCTCACCATTACCGCCTTCTTCACCATCGCCACCATCATCCGGCGCAGCAGTTGTATCACTGCCATCATCCGGTGCAGCAGTCGTGTTTCCACCATTGCCGCCACAAGCTACTAACGATAATCCCATAGCTAAAGCAAGAGATAACGCTAATACTTTTTTGAATTTTTTCACGAAAAACCCTCCTTTAATAAAGATGTGTGTGTTAGTCATCGCAGTCCGTCGTGACCCAAACTCAATTCCATATGTAAAGATATGTCACTTCGTCCAAGTCTTTCCAAACCAGCTTCGACTAAGTCATATTGTTGCATTCGCAACTCTACAAGTGTCATTATAGGACATAGTGACTAATTAAGCAAGTCTTTTTTTGAATTATTTCGGTTGATTGCACATGTTTCCCCCGGGTTTTTATCGTTTTTTTGCTTTTTCTAGCCTTGATTCGTGATTTTTTCTCCATTTTTTCGAAAATACTTTTGCAAATTATCTGTTAATTATAATTATTTTATATTTTTTTCTATCTTTTTTTATTTTTACTATAATATCAAGAACTTTTTTAAGTTGTTTCTCTATATATTTATAATATTTTGATTTATTGAAACCTCACATTCTTGTTTTCATTTTCTTTTCATTTGGTTTTTTCAAAATGATTTCAAAATTGTTACAAATTATTTTTGTTCATTTTTTATTATTTTTCTCGTTTTTTCTTTTCTGTTTATCATACTATTTGCACAATAAATCTCCTATAAAAAAAGAACCGTCTGTGTTTCGGTTCTTTTTTGTACATTTTTACCATAGTTTCCCCGATCAGTCCTCGGTATCCGGCATATTCATGACCTGTCGCTTCCGTGCCAGTTCGTCATTGGCAAGGTATTCGTCATAGGTAGTCTGTTTGTCGATCAAGCCGGTATTCGTCAGTTCCATGATCCGGTTTGCCGTTGTCTGCAAGAGCTGATGATCCTGTGAGGAAAACAAAATCACACCGGGGAATTTTATCATGCCATTATTTAACGCAGTGATGGATTCCATATCCAAGTGATTCGTCGGCTCATCCATGATCAATACATTCGATCCCATGATCATCAGTTTCGAGAGCAGGCAGCGTACCTTTTCACCGCCGGATAATACCTTGACCTTTTTTACACCGTCCTCCCCTGCGAAGAGCATTCTGCCTAAAAAGCCTCTGACGTAGGTCGCATCTTTTTCTTCCGAATATTGTGTCAGCCAATCCACGATCCGGTCGTCGCTCTCAAATTCCTTGTTAAAATCTTTCGGGAAGTATCCCTGAGATGTCGTGACACCCCACTTATAGTTTCCTTCATCCGGCTCCATTTCTCCTGCCAAGATCCGGAACAAGGTAGTCGTTGCGATCGTATTGGGACCGACAAAAGCCACCTTATCATTTTTATTGATCGTAAATGAAATATGATCCAAGACTTTGACGCCGTCGATGGTCTTAGAAAGTTTCTCAACCGTAAGCACCTCATTTCCAATCTCACGATTCGGACGGAAATCAATATACGGATACTTCCGGCTGGACGGACGAATATCTTCCAATTCAATCTTCTCCAACGCCCGCTTTCTGGAAGTAGCCTGTTTTGATTTGGAGGCATTCGCTGAAAACCGCTGGATGAATTCCTGCAGTTCTTTGATCTTTTCTTCCTTTTTTTTATTGGCTTCTTTTTGCTGTTTGATCATCAACTGACTGGACTCATACCAAAAATCATAATTTCCGGCATACAGTTGAATCTTTCCGTAATCCACATCCGCCGTATGCGTACAGACTTTATTTAAGAAGTAGCGGTCATGCGACACGACAATGACCGTATTTTCAAAATTGATCAGGAATTCTTCCAGCCATGCGATCGCATCCAGATCCAAGTGATTCGTCGGCTCATCCAGTAACAGGACATCCGGATTTCCAAACAGCGCCTGCGCCAACAACACCTTTACCTTTTGCGCAGCCGGCAGTTCACTCATATTCTTAGTATGCAGTTGCGTCTCAATCCCCAATCCGTTTAATAAAGCAGCCGCGTCGGCTTCGGCTTCCCAGCCGTTCATATTGGCAAATTCGCCTTCCAGCTCTGCCGCGCGCACGCCGTCTTCATCCGTAAACTCTTCTTTGGCGTAAATCGCATCTTTTTCTTTCATGATCTCATACAGACGCTGATTCCCCATGATGACCGTATCCAATACCGTAAATTCATCATATTGGAAGTGATCCTGTTTTAAGATCGACAACCGTTCGCCGGCATCCATGACAACCTCGCCGTTCGTCGGTTCCAGTTCCCCGGACAGGATTTTCAAAAACGTAGATTTTCCCGCACCGTTCGCACCGATCAAGCCATAACAGTTTCCTTCCGTAAACTTGATATTCACATCTTCGAACAACGCTTTTTTTCCCAGTCTCAAGGTTACATTTACCGCACTTATCATTTCATTATCCTCTCAATTCTTCTCTTATTATTCTTTCATATCTTCAAGGCAGTGATCAGATCTCATCTTCTTCCGGTTGCGTTTCATTCTTTGGCAAAATGGTCAACCGCACACGTTCCACCCTTGTTTTATCCGCTTCCAAGACTTCAAACTGTACCTCATCATCCTTCACGATCTCTCCGGCCTCCGGCAAATGATCCAACAGTTCTATGATATATCCGCCAATCGAATCATAATCTTCGGATTCTAAATGCAATTCCAACGCGTCATTGACATCATCAATCTTCGCTCCGCCGTCGATCTCATATTGACCGTCATCGGTCTGTTTAATGATCTCTTCTTCATATTCGTCATATTCGTCCCGAATCTGCCCGACGATCTCCTCCAACAGATCTTCCAGCGTGATCATCCCTGCCGCCGCTCCATATTCATCCAGCACAATGGTCATGGATACGGAATGTTCCCTAAGTTCTTCCAGAATACCGGACGTTTTCTGATATTCATAAGTGTAATAAGGCGGGCGCATCACTTTACGCAGATCAAATCCGTCCGTCAGTTCCCGATAGAAAAACAAATCTTTCATATGGAGGATACCGACGATCGTTTCTTTATTCTCTTCATAAACCGGCAGACGGCTATACTGGTCTTCCATAAAAAGCTGTACGATCTCGTCATATGTCGCATCAACCGGCGCCATGGTCATATCCGCCCGCGGAATCATGATATCTTTTGCAATGGAATCCCCAAAATCAACCACATTCGTAATCATCTCTTTTTCTTCGCCTTCGATCACGCCTTCTTCATGACTGACATTGACGATCGTCCGCAGTTCCGTTTCCGTGATCTGTTTATTGATCTTGCTCGTATCTACCCGCAATATCCAAAAAATAAAATTGCAAAGTTTATCCAATATCCAGATGACCGGCGTTAGGATCACCGATAAAATCTGTATCGGCAGCGCATAAAACAGCGCAAACTTTTCACTATAAATTGTAGCCAGATGTTTTGGAGTGATCTCGCCGAAAATCAGGATCAGCACTGTCAGCACGCCTGTTGCAAGTCCGACCGCAGCGCTTCCGAACCATTTCCCGACCAGCACAGTCATCATTGCCGATGCAGTCAGATTGACGATATTGTTGCCGATCAGGATCGTGCTTAAGATCTTACCCGTATGTTCCAATAACTTTAAAACGGTTGTTGCACGGCGGTTTCCTTCCTCCGCCAACGCTTTCATTTTATATATATTAACGGTTGTGAGAGCCGTCTCTGCGGAAGAGAATAAGCCGGACAAAATCAAAAGCAGCAGCAATATGAGAATCTGAAAAATATCTCCCGTCTGTATCGAGGAACTCGCGTCCAAAAATTACCATCTCCTATTTTCTTACTAAAATACTATCATTTTAACTATGTGCTACCGAATTGTCAATGTTTCCGTTATAATTTGCATGTTTTCGGAACATACTACTACAAAAGCACGGAAGCGTTCCTGCTTTTTTCCGGTATTTCAAATCTATTGGAAGGGAGTTATCAACATGCGTAGTTCTCAGGAAACCTATATGAATGTAGCCGAACGTTGCAGCGCATACGAGCATATCAATCAGCCAAACTGTTTCTGTAACGAGGCTCCAAACAGTCCTAGCTGTTTGAATTGCAAGTATTTTGCCGAAGACGAACATTGTGCGCTCGATCTGTATGATGCCATCGTCAAAAACCTATAGCACAAAAGAAACCCGTTCGTAGCGAACGGGTTTCTCATGATTATCTGTTATCTTTTGATTCTGCGTACCGGATCAGTTGTTGATCAGTTTATCTTCACCGTTCCAGCTATACAGTTTCCGAATCTCTTTACCGATGACTTCTGACGGATGCTCGGCGTGTAGTTTCCGCATTGCCTTGAAATGCGCCTGACCGCCCGCAGATGACATATCCAGCAGGAAATCTTTCGCAAATGTACCATCCTGAATATCACTTAAGATCTTCCGCATCGTTTTCTTGGTCTCTTCCGTGATGAGCTTCGGTCCGGTGATATAATCCCCGTACTCGGCTGTATTGGAGATGGAATACCGCATGCCCTCAAATCCGCTTTGATAGATCAGGTCTACGATCAGTTTCATTTCATGGATACATTCAAAATAAGCATTTCTCGGATCATATCCTGCTTCTACCAAGGTCTCAAATCCAGCCTGCATTAATGCGCAAACGCCGCCGCAAAGGACTGCCTGTTCGCCAAAGAGGTCTGTCTCTGTCTCGGTGCGGAACGTCGTCTCCAACACGCCTGCTCTCGCTCCGCCGATCGCCAAAGCGTATGCCAATGCGATATCCTGCGCCTTGCCGGTTGCATCCTGTTCTACCGCGATCAGACACGGTACACCTTTGCCTGCCTGATATTCGCTACGTACCGTATGTCCCGGTCCCTTCGGCGCGATCATCGTCACATCGACATCCTTCGGCGGTACGATCTGCCCGAAATGAATGTTAAAACCATGTGCAAACATCAGCATATTTCCCGCTTCCAAATTCGGTTCGATATCCTTCTTATACATAGCCGCCTGAAGTTCATCATTGATCAGAATCATGATAATGTCTGCTTTCTTTGCCGCTTCTGCCGCCGTATATACCTGAAATCCCTGAGCTTCCGCTTTTGCCCAAGACTTACTGCCTTCATACAATCCGATAATCACATTGCAACCGGACTCTTTTGCATTCAAAGCATGCGCATGCCCCTGACTGCCATAGCCGATGATAGCAATCGTCTTGCCATCCAACAATGATAAGTTACAATCTTCCTGATAAAAAATCTTTGCCATTTTTCTACTTCCTCCTATTAATAGAATTTTCCTGCATGGTTTGCAGATATAGTGATTACTTTATATATGAAGTAATTACTTATCAGAATAATTACCGCGGAGCAGTCCGGTCAAGCCTGTCCGCACAACCGAAAGGATCTCGAAGCCATCCAACAATCCTAAGAACGCTTCTACTTTATTGATATTACCTGTCAATTCTATCATCAGGGAGTCCACTGCCACATCTACGATCTTGGCGCGGAATACATCCGCCACCGCAATGATCTGCTGTTTTTCATCTCTTCCAGCCCGGACTTTTACCAAGACCAGTTCCCGGCATACGGATTCACCGTCCTTTAATTCCGTCACCTGAATGACATCTTCTAATTTATAAAGCTGCTTTTCAATCTGATCCAAAGTCCGGTCATCCCCACTGACGACAACGGTCATACGAGAATACTTCGGATTCTCCGTCACACCGACAGTCAAGCTGTCAATATTATAACCACGGCGGCTAAACATGCCGGATACGCGGCTTAACACACCCGAGGAGTTCACAACTAAAAGTGATAAGATTCGTTTCTTCATGGTTATGTACCACCTTCCATTCCTGTCCATTCTGTTTCTTTTATGCTAAGAATCCAACTGTCATTTTAACAAGGATTCCGCCCCTTGTCAAACCCCGTTCCTTCTTATTCGTTTCCGGTCAGCTTCCCTGCCACTTTCACTGCCTCCGCAGCATCGGTCGAATATCCGTCCGCCCCGATCTCATCGGCAAAACTCTGTGTGATCACAGCGCCGCCGATCATAACTTTGATGTCAATCCCTCGTTCCCTGACGTATTCGACAACGTCTTTCATCCGCATCATTGTCGTCGTCATCAATGCGGAAAGCGCGATCACGGAAGCGTTTTCCCGCACTGCCGTCTCCACGATCTCTTCCTTTGGCACATCTTTTCCTAAATCCAGCACCCGATACCCATAATTACGCAGCATCAAAGCGACTAAATTCTTTCCGATATCATGGATATCCCCTTCGACCGTCGCAATGACGATCGTCGGCATGTCCCGATCTGTTTTCTTGCGTTCCAACTTTGGTTCGAGATAGCGGATCGCCTGTTCCATGGTCTCCGCGCTCGCGATCAACTGCGGCAGAAAATATATTTTTTGGTTAAAACGTTCACCTACCTCGTTAATGGCGGGGATCAGAATATCGTCGATCACCTGTTTTGCGGACATCCCGCCCTTGAGTTCCGCATCCACACGCTCTATGATTTTCTCTTTATTTCCCTTCATCACCGCTTCAAAGACCGGCGACCGGTTCTGTGATGCTTCTGCCTGCGCTGCCGGCTGTGTGGCAGTCACGACCACACTGGTCGCATGGGTGTTCATGCGTTCGATATATCGGACATCCGCTCCCTGTTTGTTTAACAGCAGATCCGAAGCATACGCCGCATTCACCAACATTGCCTGCGACGGGTTTGCGATCGCCATGGTCAAGCCGTTTGCGATCGCCATAGTCAGAAATGCCGTATTGACGTTCGTGCGTTCCGGCAATCCAAACGAAATATTGGACAGTCCGCAGATCGTAGCCAGTTGCAATTCGTTTTTACAATAGGCAATCGTGCGAAGCGTCTCTAACGCAGCGTTTTTATTTGCTCCCACGGTAGCGACCAGTCCGTCCACGATCACGTCCTCTTTTGTAAATTCCAATTTCCAAGCCTGCTCTAAAACCGCATGTATCAAACCGTGTTTTTCTTCTATCGTTTCCGGCAGACCTGCATCGGACAACGGCAGCAAAATAAACATCGCCCCATATTTTTTCGCGATCGGCAGCAATTCGTCTATCTTCGGATGCTCCAAAGAAACGGAATTGATCAATGCCCGTCCCGCATAATTCCGCAAAGCGGCTTCTATGATATCCACATGACTGGAATCTATACACAGCGGAAGATTCACGGCATGGCTTACCGCCTGTATGGCATGCAGCATCATTTCTTTTTCGTCGATGCCGTTCATTCCCATATTGATATCCAAAATCGCAGCCCCCTGCTCTTCCTGCTCTTCCGCCATCTCCAGTACCAGTTCCAAACTGCCCCGCCGCAATTCTTCCTGAAGTTTCTTCTTGCCGGTCGGATTGATCCGTTCGCCGACGATCATAAAGGAACCGTCCAGATCCAGTTCCACCGTTTTGCGTTCGGACGAAAGCAGCCGATGTCTGACGGCAGATACTTCCGGCGGTTCCATGCCCTTGACGGTGCGTGCCAGTTCCGCTATATGCCGGGGTGTCGTTCCGCAGCAACCGCCCACGATCCCTGCGCCGCTCTCGACTAATTTCCGACCCGCCTCCGCAAATTCTTCCGGCGTCATGGCATATACTGTTTTTCCGTGAATGAGTTCCGGCATTCCGGCATTCGGTTTCGCAATGATCGGTACATTGGCGTAACGCTTCATCGCCCGGATGACCTCACACATTTCATCCGGTCCGGTGGAACAATTAGCTCCGATCGCATCCGCGCCCAAATTTTGCAGGACATTCACCGCGGTTTCCGGATCTGTACCGAATAATGTCCGTCCATCCTCGTTAAACGTCAGCGTTACCAAGACCGGCAGATCACAAGTCTCTTTTGCGGCGATCAACGCCGCCCGGGCTTCCGCCAGACTCATCATCGTTTCGATCACCAGCAGATCGACCCCCGCTTCTGTCAGGTATCGTATCTGTTCTTTGTATATATCTATCAACGTTTCCAACTGCAAGTCACCCATCGGGGCAAGCTGCTTGCCGGTCATGGTAATATCGCCTGCCACATATCCACGATAGCCGGCTTTTGCCACCGCCTGTTTCGAGATCGCCACCAGCGAGTGATTCATTTCCTCTATATGGTCTGCCAAGCCATATTCTTCCAGTTTGATGCGATTTGCGGTAAATGTCGGAGCATAAAGGATATGACTTCCGGCTTCGATATAAGAGGTCTGTAAATCCATCATCACCTGCGGATGTTCTAAGATCCACTGTTCCGGACAGACGCCGATCGGCATGCCTGCTTCAAGCAGATTGGTTCCGGTAGCACCGTCCAAAATCAATATCCTGTCGCTCATCAGCTTATATAACTGTTCTTTTGTCATAACCATTCTCCTCGCGCCTTATTTTAACCCCTTGATTATACCACTATATCCTGCCTTTATACAACAAAAACCACATTTCCGTTTCCGCCTCTTTTTGTATTGCCCCTGTTGTGCAGAAGCCCTTGTTATCATTTGTTCATGAAATTATGGAAAAGTATGGTTTTCAAATGGAAAAAATCAGCGCGCTATGATATACTGGACTTATAGATTCCATACAGGAAAGGAGCGTAAACAATATTGAATCAGGAAATTGTGTATTCCAACGGCGCCATGCTGCGTTGGACCGGATATTTTGCCGAGATGATGGATATCAGCCCGGAGAAAATCAAGCTGTTGAATATATGCCAAAAAAAGAAAAATGTCATTCCGTCTATCGAATCCCACAAACGGGTTATGGTGTTCGCAGATGCCAGCCATAAAAACCTATGCTATGAAATCTGGGAAGCCGGTTTGGGCGAATGCGATGTGTGGTACGGAACCGGCACGGAACCAAACGGCAATATCCAGACTGCAAAGATTAAAGACATGATCAATACCGAGATCAAGGAACCGACCGTTTTGTTCATATTGAACGAAAACACACGGGAATCTTACAAGATCGGAATTAAAAACGAAAATTTCAGCCGCGGTCCCATCCACTATGTCGGCAGTGAGATCCGCGCCGTCATTATGAGCCTGCTCCATGTGGACGCACAAGACGTCATCTGCATAGTCAGCGGCGAAAGCATCGCCATCGAGGCTGCTATTGTGGCAAGCGAAGGAACGATCATCGCGGTAGAAGGCGACAAGGGTTCTCAAATGGCAATGGAAGCAAATATCGAAAAATTCGGCGTACATAATGTAGAAATCGTATCGGATCTCTCCCGTTCTTCTTTGTCCGCCCTGCCAACGCCGCGTCTGGCATTTATCGTGGCGACTAACCGTCTCGAACAGGATATCCAGAATCTGCTCGCCGCCAACCCGAATATGCAGTTTGTTATTTATACGTTGGAATTGGATATTTTATCAGGGATCAAAGAACTCTTTCATAAGTATAGCATCAAAAACATGGAGGTACTGCAAATCAGCGTATCGAAGCTCGACAGCAAGAGCGTATTCCTTACTCAGCCTGCCCCTTGGCTGATCACCGGAGAAGCGTGACCGTTCCGATTTATCAAAAGCAAACCGTAAACATTCAGAAAGACACATCCTGACGGATTGTGTCTTTCCTTTTGGGTTTTATGTGAATTCATCTGTTACAAAAATTATTTCAACGGCAACAGGTCATAGCTTAACTTCTTAATCACCTGAAGGGTCTTATTCCGGACTTCCTCCGCTTCAAAGACCTCCAGCATCATTTCCTTGTCAAATTTATTATCCATCAGAAAATCGATCCAGTCTGCCAAATAGGTCTTCACATACTGCACATTCTCCTCGCTTGTATTTTTCAGAGAATTTTCTATGTTATTGATATAATCTACGATCGTCGGACCTTGCGGCTTTGTTGCAACCGGTTTTTTCTCTTCTGATTCGTCGGACAATTCAATGACTTTTCCCGTTTTGGTGATGATGACACGTTTGTTCGGCTTTTCCGTAGTCTTGGAAGCGGACGTCGTATTACGGCTCAAAAAGACTTCCACTACTTTTACCAGACATGCCACACTATAGGTAACTTCTTCCGGCGACTGTGCATCCTTTCCTTTTTCCTCATACTGGTTCCATAACCATTCACTCTTAAACAGCATATCCTGTATGACGGAATTCGTCAGCAACGCTTTGAGATCGTCATCCATCTGGGCGCTGCTCTTGCCAAACAAGCCGGTCTTTTGTGCCGGCGCGTTCTTCTTGTAGCGAACCGGAAGCATGATCTCGGAATAGGTCTTCATGAACATTTTTTCCGCCTTCATGGAATCGTATCCGTTACTCAGTATATACTTGGAAGGATCGTTCAGCGTATTTGCGATCATATCATCTGCCGTCATAAAGATCAGATGCTTCTGTCTGTCTTCCAGCATTCTCTTAATTTCATGATTGACCTTACTCTTCTCAATAATGGAATTCTTCCGAATCTTAAAGGCTTTGATTTTTTCCTTAATGCTAAACAATGATTTTAACAGAGCCGGATTTCCGTTTACATAGTTGCCGATCCAGTTCAGTTCCACATACTGATGCTCGATCCGGTTTGATAACTCATAAACACTATAACCGTCAAATACTACGTTCAGCGTGGTATAAAGCATTTCCAAGATTTCGTATTTTTCTTCCCATGAACGACCGGCATTGTCTTGATTGACCAATGCTTTAATTCCGCATTCATGGAATACCAGATTATATTCAAACAAGCCTTCAAACACGTTACTCTTATCACTTAACCCGGCACCGACGCCCAAAGTCTGTAAATTCCGCTTCATCTCCGGTTCCTCTTCAATATAGCGGTATACCTTACGGATAAAGTTCGATACCTCGGCGATCAGGGAATCGATCCTCCGGTTATAGATGTCCTGCTTGGAAATGGCTGTCACAACCGCGCGGCTTAAAACATTGGCATACTGTGTACTCTGACAGTTGCGGATCAGTTCCTTAAAACTCTCATAAACGTCTAAATTATCTACCGGAATATGCTCGGCATTCAAGCCGTAGAATTCAAAAGCTTTATCATATTCCTGATTTTTAATGAACGCATTAAACAGACCGATACTCAACTGAATCTTATAATCATTTCCGACATTATCATCCTCGACAAAATAATCATACAATACCTCCAGATTATTCAAGAAGGAATCACACTTTACTTCGCTTGAAGGAATGTTCATCTCCAAAACCACATGAATCAGATCCATATAACCCATGACCGCTTTGTCAAAATTCTTCGGACGTTCATCCGATTCCATGATCTGATAGTAAGAATTGATCAGCAACGGAGCGATACGGTCGCCGATCAGCGCCATAGACGCACCGAACTGTTCGGTCTGATACAAATATAACAGCCAGATACTATAGCGGTATAAACCGGTCGTACTGATCATGGCATCCACATCATCCGCTTTCATATCTCCGTAAACAAAGTGAAACAGTGGCTCAATCCATTCCTCGATCTCGTATTTATTCGGCTTCTTAATATATTCATCCACAAATTCCGCCAATTCATAGAGCTTTGTACATTGCGTCTTGACTTCTTCATCTACCATCATTGCGGATAGATCAAAATTCGCATCTTTCAGGTAATCGATCACAAGCGTGTAAAATCCGTCTTCTACCTGTTCATTTAAAAAACGAATCAACAGCCCTTTATTGCTGGAAGCTGCTATCGATAGCACGCTATTCTCCTGCGATGAGGTTATATTTGCCGGTAACATCATAATGTTATACCTCCCTTATCATCTTATCAAAGAAAATGGTTTCATTATTTTAGATATAATGTATAAATATCGTCTCATTAATGGATATTTTAGCACAATTCTATAGATTGTTCAATATAGAAAGTTTGTGGATTCGTGGTATTTTCATAATAAATTTTGTGCAATTTGCCTATATTTCTTCCGTTTCCGTCAAACCTGCCATTTTTAGAAGATATAAAGCGTTCGTTGTTGTGCATATTCCACGTTTCAGGCAATAATCAAAACAAATCCGGTCATCCTGATAGGTTTCTTCAAAGTGATAATTCTCAGCAAGGTTACATAATTCAAAATCATGGGTAGATACTATCGTGATCATATACGGTCCGGTCAGTCTCCGAATCACGGCTTTTGCACCTACGATACGATCCGCCGAGTTTGTTCCTTTAAAGATCTCGTCGATCAGGCAAAGCATCGGTTTGGTTGTCTTTGCGAATTCTACCATGTCTTTGATACGCAGAATTTCCGCGTAAAATGTGGAAATCCCATGCTTGACATCGTCCGTCACACGCATGGAGGTGAAGATCCGCATGAACGATGCGGAAACCGAATGTCCGCAGACCGGTGCGCCGGCGTAAGCCAGAATCAGATTTAATCCGATCGTCCTTAAAAATGTTGTTTTGCCGGACATATTCGATCCGGTTATGATAACCGTCTGTTTCCGTAACGAAATGTCGTTGGCAACCGCCTGTTCCGGCATCAGCAGCGGGTGGGTGATTCCTTCCATGTGCAGCACGGGTTCCTGCGTATCGAGCAGTTCCGGATAGGATACTTCCCGCACCCTTGCCAGTGTGCTTAGGCTGAGCAGCATTTCCAATTCTCCCAACGCCTCGATGCCTTTGTTCAACCGGTCTCCGTAACGGCGTTCCCACGCTGCGGCGGCTCCCGCCAAATGAATATCATAAAGACAGATTCCGGACAGCAGCCAGTGTATCACAGGGTTATATCGAATCTGATATGCAGACAGTATCCGTTCCATCTTCCGCATCCCGCCGATCAGACCGTCCTTTTTTTCCGTTCCGACGATCGTTTCCTGTAATTCTTTCAGATGATCCGCATGAAAGGCCTCGCCCGCAAACTGCTCCATCATCCGCAGATATGTTTTCGTACTCCGTGCCTGTTGAAATAACATACCGGTGCAGGATTGGCAATATCCGCTGCATATCCAAGAAAACAGTAATGCAGCAAAAAACAGCGACAGACTGACACCGTATGGTATGATGCCCAGAAACATCCCAACCATGCTTCCCAAAAACAAAAACGGATACACCCATGCTACGATCTGCAACGGTTTTGCAGGGGTCTTCTGTTCTACGGATCGGGATTTTGGCAACTCTTCATCCACATGCAGTGCCGTCGATTCAAACCGCAGCGCAAACCGGTGATCGTGTGAAAGTTCCTCCACGGCTTTCTGACGTTTTCTTCGCGCATCCGGCAACTCATCCGCCTGTCGGAGGACTTCCGCCAATCTACGCCTGCCGTACTGCGTGTGAGCTGTGCATATCAACTGGTACAGAGAGGATTCTCCGAACACATCCAAATCGGCAGCCACAGTGTCCTCTTTTGTCAAAAACTCCGCTCCCGTATCCGGCAGTTCCTGCCATGTTCCCAAAAAGCGCAGCCGATACCGTTCGCAGACTCGCAGTAATTGTTCGATGGCATCCATGCGAAGATTCACCTCCGCATGGCAACACAACAATCCTACAAAACCGAATCCGCTTCCGACAGCCGGCAGCCATCCCCACCATGCGCGCAGGATCCATATCACAAGGACGCCGAATACGATCAGCATAAAAAACAGCAAACGCATGACGCTGATCCGTGTGTATTTCTTCTTATATAATAACAGTGCATTCTGCAAAGAATCCATGTACCGCTCTACGGTCTCAAGATTCCATAGCTCCTGTTCTGTTTCTATGTGCTTCTCCGTATGGATCTGTTCTTCCATCATATGATCTTTCATCGTTTCTATCCTTCGTCTGCCTGTCATATTTACTGTGAAATGATAATCGCCTGTTTGCCCAGATCTTGATACCGCTCTTCCACCAGTTCCTTCGGATATCCTATAATATCATTTTCCACATTCGGATCATTAAAATAGTAGCATTCCTCATCCATCCCGACTAAGACCAGACAATGTTCTCCTGCGATCCATTGAAACTGTGTGCCGTCTTGCAAGGTCCAACTGCTGCCCGCTGTCGGTTCTGACATATGAATGGTTGCCCATAGGATCACCGGATATCCGGTCTGTAGATAATGTCGTTCGATATCTTCGAGGGAGGTACCACTGATATCGACTGCATGATACCGTTCATCCATCAGACGGTTCATCGCTGTAACCAGCGGTTTTGCATAGCAGCCAAAACCATCCGCCAAATTAGGATCTCCGATAAAACATTCGTTTGGAGATACTTTTCCTTCCGCGCCCCACGGTGACGGTACTTTATCGATCGCGTCGTAAAGATCCTGCGGCGTGACATCCAATCCGTAGTATTGCATCGCCATCGCTCCGCTCACCAGTTCGCAGCCTGTCTGATATCCGCATGTTGTCTGAGAAATCAAAGGCACTTCCAATACACGCGTACCTTCCTGCGCCGTCCGTGTTAAGATCGGCATCGTATGCGACATACCCGCGATCTCATAATATACCTCCAATGTCTCCGGTTCCGGAAACAGAGTGTCTTTCCAGTTGATCCGGCTGATGGTTTCCCAATGATAAGAATAGAGTAGAATCCCAACAAACAGACATACGGAAACCAACAAGATGACCAACAAGGATTTAATTTTTTTGGATTCTTTTTTTCCCATTTCTTTTCCCTAATCGCTTAAAACCGTGTCATTATGCTGCATGTCTGTTTTCCCTCAAACTGTCTTTTTTCATCTGTTTGTAGTATACATGCTTCCACTTTTCTTTGCAATGCCACAGTCGTTTTTACAATTCTGGCATTCCTTTCCATATTATAATTGATTTTTTCCCAATTTCGTATTAAAATATACGATAAGTGAAACAATATATAAAAAACCAAAGGAGAGATGGCATTGAGTAAGAAGGGCGGAACTATAGTAAAAGTCGTTGCTGCCGTTGCCGGATTGGCTGCGGTAGGGACTGCATGTTATGTATACAAAGACAAGATCAAGGAATTTTTTGAAAAACCTGAAGTAAAGGAAAAAATCGATTCTGCAAAGTCATTTGTTTCCAACAAGGTACTTGGCAATAAGGAAGAGGATTTCTTTGATGATGCGGAGTTCTTTGATGATGAGACGGAAGCATCTGCAGATTCTTCCGATCGTGGATATACTTCCATCAATATCGCATCCGAGGATGACGTTCCGGAAGCGCCAAAACCTACCGTGACGGAACCGGAACCGGAGCAGGATACCGCAGCAGAGGAAGAAGACATCCCTTTTGAATATGAAGGTTTATCCGATGTCTCCGAAGACGAAGATGTATTGGCTGATGAAGCGGCTTTAGACGGAGATGCCGATTGATCCATATTTGATTCCCAAATTTATTTTTCATACACTTCTTTTTTAACCGTCCGATGGCAGAATACTATCGGACGGTTTTGTTTATGCCTCTTCTTTTGTGTCCTGTGTCTCTTCCCGTACCACCTGTTCTTCTTCCGGTTTCGGCAGATCAAAGATATTCATGGTACGGTTATCGATCTGCGGACTCATGCGGATCAACTCCGCCATAATCTCATCCGCGCATGCTTCCGATGCAAAGTCTTTTTCATAGAACATTTTTTCCGGATTGGACATTGTCAGGCGGTACAGTTGTTTTTTTCCGTGATGTGTCTGAATGACATGACGGGAAATATACTTAATAAAATCAATCCGTACAAAATCCGTTTTCCACCAACTGCTGATAATCAGATATTCTTCCGTGAAAAAATAGTTATAGTTATGCTTTACCAAACGATTGTGAAATTGCGAGCGGATCTCTTCATATACCAGCCGTCGGTCGCCAAAATCTGCGAGTACCTTTGTACTTGGATGCTTATAAGGCTGAATCGTCCAAACCACCGACCGCAGGATCATCCATCCCGTTATGACATACGGAATAATGATCAAAAGCCATAGCAGAAGAACCTCCAAATAGGAATAGTCTATTTCACTGACCATGATCGGATTCACCAATGCGTTAAAGGTCTCATAGTCCAGATTCATCGCGGTCGCAAATTCATGTTTCATTGCATCCATACTTGCGGATTCCGCCAACATTTTCCCCTGCACCACCGTTTGTTTGATCGTACTTTCCGGTTCCTTGGTACGGATCAAAAAAAACACGCATTCATTTCCCATAAACGCATAATAATAGGCTCCTATCTGTTTTCCATTTTCATAGTAATCGTATCCCGTATAATTCAAGGCAGAGATATCCATGCGGATATTATAGCATTCTTTCTCATACCAATCCTGCATTTCCTCAAGGGATTCTACCGGATGCGTGGAAAGACGGAATACGATCGGATATCGGTAGGTAACCCAAAAAATCACTGCAAATACGATAATCGCAGGAATCAAAATAGCGACTGTATTTTTAAATAACAAT
Source organism: uncultured Lachnospiraceae bacterium (assembly GCA_947589305.1). Taxonomy (GTDB): domain Bacteria; phylum Bacillota; class Clostridia; order Lachnospirales; family Lachnospiraceae; genus CAG-632. The sequence continues at coordinate 41,067 of CANQAP010000002.1, read as the reverse complement.
AAACTTAGATGCTCACTGTGGCTCTGCTTTTCTTTCATTTTTACAACTCCTATACGATTACTATACTACATCTCACCCGTTCCTACAACCATTTGACAGCCGCTTTCTCACGGTCTATAATCCATTCAGAAAGGAGTTCACGTTATGGATGCTTATACCGGTTTCGCTCAGGTTTATGACAGTTTTATGGATAATGTACCCTATCGGGAAGGGTGTCGGTTCTTATGCCGGCTGCTGTCGGATCATCATATTACGGACGGTTTGATCGCGGAACTCGGCTGCGGCACCGGAACTCTTACGGAACTGATGGCTGAAGCGGGATATGATATGATCGGCATTGATTATTCCGCCGATATGCTGGAGCTTGCTCAGGAAAAAAAGAACCGTTCCGGTCATGATATTTTATATCTGCTGCAAGACATGCGGCAATTTGAATTATATGGTACGGTACGGTCGATCATCAGTTTTTGCGACAGCATCAATTATATCACGGAACCGGCTGAGCTGGAACAGGTATTCCGTCTGGTCAATAACTACCTTGATCCACACGGCTATTTTATTTTTGATTTTCATACGGAATATTATTATCGGTCTGTTCTCGGCGATTCTACGTTTGCGGAAGATCGTGAAGATATGAGTTTTATCTGGGAGAATGAATATCATGAAGCTACCCGGTTAAACGAATATCTGTTAAGCATCTTTGTACGCGAAGCTTCGGATATGTATCGTAAATATCAGGAAGAACATCTCCAACGGGCATACCGTTTAGCAGATATGCAGCGGCTGCTGAAACAGGCGGGCATGGAATATATCACCGCTTATGACACACTCTCTTATCAGCCCCCTCATGCCGAAAGCACTCGTATCTTTATCGTAGCGCAAGAACACGGTAAGAATCCGTGATAACAATCAGAAAGGAAAGAATTATGTCAGACTACATCATTCGCGGAACCGCTGCCGATCATCAGGTGCGGTTTTTTGCGGCAACCACAAAAGAAACAGTTGAAACTGCACGTTCCATACACAATACAAGTCCTGTCGCAACCGCCGCTTTAGGGCGTTTACTGACCGCCGGCGCCATGATCGGCAGCATGAGCAAAGGGAAGAACGACCTGACTACCCTTCAGATCAAATGCAACGGACCCATTGGAGGACTGATTGTGACATCTGACGGCAACGCCAATGTCAAAGGCTATGTCACAAATCCCAATGTCCTGTTACCTGCCAATAGCAAAGGCAAACTCGACGTCGCAAAAGCCTTGGATCTCGGCGTACTCAGTGTCATCAAAGATATCGGATTAAAAGAACCGTATGTCGGACAGACGCATTTAGTATCCGGTGAGATCGCGGAAGATTTAACCTATTACTTTGCTACCAGTGAACAGGTGCCAAGTTCCGTTGCCTTAGGCGTATTGATGGAGAAAAACAACACGGTAAAACAGGCTGGCGGATTTATCATCCAACTCATGCCGCTTACGGAAGAACGTCTGATCACTGCATTAGAAGAACGGTTAGACCATTTTTCCTCCGTCACTACCCTGCTTGATCAGGGAATGTCTCCGGAGGATATGATGCAGATGTTATTTGAAGGATATGATGTTCAGATCATGGATACCCTGCCAACCGCATACCGCTGCGATTGCTCCCGTGAACGGGTATCGCAAGCGGTTATGAGTGTCGGACGCAAAGATTTAGAAGAGATGATCGCTGAGCAAAAGCCCATTGAAGTCAACTGTCATTTCTGTGGAAAAACCTATACGTTTGACACACAGGATTTACGTGATATGCTGCATTAAGAATGAGACTGCGCGTTTCTTTTCGCACGCATCCGCAGCGTCGGATCCAGTATCTTTTTACGGATCCGTAAATTCTTCGGTGTGATTTCCAGTAATTCATCAGTATCGATAAATTCCAATGCCTGTTCCAGACTGAGGATCCGTGGCGGCACCAGTTTGAGTGCATCGTCCGAACCAGAGGAACGGGTATTGGTTAAATGCTTTGTCTTGCAGACATTGACTTCAATGTCATCTGTTTTGGCATTTTCCCCCACTACCATTCCGCCATACACGGTTTCGCCGGGACCGATAAACAATATGCCACGTTCCTGCGCATTAAACAGACCATATGTGATACTGGTACCGCTTTCATACGCGATCAAAGACCCCTGTGTACGGTATTGTATCTCTCCCTTATACGGACTATAACCGTCAAACACGGTATTGATAACGCCGGTTCCTTTCGTAGAGGTTAAAAAGTCATTCCGAAAACCGATCAGTCCACGGGACGGAATACGGAATTCCAGCCGCACATTACCGTCCGACATCGGTACCATTCCCTGCAACTCGCCTTTTCTCTGCGTCAGCATATTAATGACCGTACCGGAAAATTCGTCCGGCACATCGATCACTGCCACCTCCATCGGCTCCAGTTTCTTCCCCCGTTCATCTTCTTTGTAGATCACTTCGGCTTTACTGACTGCGAATTCATACCCTTCTCTCCGCATATTTTCAATCAAAACGGATAGGTGCAACTCGCCCCGACCGGATACTTTATAGGCTTCCGTCGTGTCCGTCTCCTCTACCCGCAGACTGACGTCGGTATTCAGTTCACGAAAGAGGCGGTCGCGTAAGTGGCGGGAAGTGACAAACTTACCTTCCTTGCCAGCCAACGGTGAATCATTTACCATAAACTGCATGGAGATCGTCGGTTCGGAAATTTTCTGAAACGGTATCGGATCCGGGGCTTCCGGTGAACATAAGGTATCTCCGATATGGATATCTGCAATACCCGATATCGCAACGATCGCTCCGATACCCGCTTCCGATACTTCCACTTTATTCAAACCGTCAAATTCATACAGTTTTCCAATCTTTACCTTTTGATGCTTATCCGGATCGTGGTGATTTACCAGTAAGACTTCCTGATTCAGTTTCAGAGAACCGTTGTCTACCTTTCCGACTCCGATACGCCCTACATACTCATTATAATCAATCGTACTGATCAATACCTGTGTCGGAGCCTCCGGATCTCCTTCCGGTGCCGGAATGTGATTCAAAATCGCTTCAAACAACGGCTTCATATCCGTGCCTTCCTGATTCATATCCGTACTTGCTACGCCGGTCTTTGCCGACGCATAAATAAACGGACAATCCAGTTGCTCGTCACTGGCATCCAAATCCATCAGCAATTCCAAGACTTCGTCTACCACTTCCGCCGGTCTCGCTTCCGGACGGTCAATCTTGTTAATGCAGACGATCACACTCAAATCCAATTCCAGTGCTTTTTTTAACACGAACTTCGTCTGCGGCATAGCTCCTTCAAACGCATCTACTACCAAAATGACGCCGTTGACCATTTTTAAGACACGTTCCACCTCACCGCCGAAATCTGCATGTCCCGGCGTATCTATAATATTGATCTTCGTATTGCCGTACATAACGGCAGTGTTTTTCGATAAAATGGTGATACCGCGCTCCCGTTCGATATCATTGGAATCCATGACCCGTTCCGCCACTTCCTGATTCTCACGAAAGACACCGCTTTGTTTGAGCAACTCATCTACTAAGGTTGTTTTGCCGTGATCGACATGGGCGATAATCGCAACATTCCGTATATCCTCTCTGGTCATTTTCATGTGTTTTCCTTCTCTCTTCTGAAATCCGTATAGATTCTTTCTGTTTTGTGATTGATTCACAACGAGTTACATTCTATCATAGTGCCAAACCGTTGGCAAGCCGGAGTTACGGTGCCGATGCTTTTGCTGACCGCTCAGGCAAAGATCTCACCCGTTTTTTCAACCTGAACTCTCCCGCCGGTAGCCTCTGTCACCGCTTTCACAAATTCATCATACACCTTTGCATAAACCCGGACTTTCAGTAACACTTGGTCCGTATACACCGTATCTGTCATTTCTGCATCCGTATTCCCTATCAGATATTGGAGCTTGCCCAAATCCGTATATTCCGCCGGAATCTCAGCCTCGATCCATTGACGCTTCATACGGACGACACTGGCATTGATTCCGGCTTTCGCCGCTTCCGTATATGCCCGTACCAGACCGCCTGTCCCTAATAACGTACCGCCAAAATATCGGGTGACGACAATACAGATATTGCGGATCCCGCTCCCCTGTATCACTTCCAAAATCGGTTTTCCCGCTGTCCCCTGCGGTTCCCCGTCATCTGAAAACCGCTGGTATGGCTGTGAATCCAACCCGATGGAATATGCAAAACAGTTATGCCTTGCATCATAGTGTTTTTTTCGGATGGAATCAATAAATGCAACCGCTTCGTCTTCCGATTCTACGGATGCCGTATATCCGATAAACCGAGATTTTTTTTCTATGATCTCACCCTGTCCGCTCTCTGCCAACGCTAAATATTCTTCCATATGGATTCGCCTCCTGCCTATCATGAGTATAACTTTTCCGGTCAGAGATGACAATTCCCTATGAATAAAAACCATAAAATCTGGTTATGGTTTTGATGGATCAATCTGTCAAAAATATGAAGAAAGTATGACAGTTACTATTTTTTTCTTTATTTCAATAAGTATATTTGCTATAATGGTTGAAGTGCTATTGGATACATAAAGGAGGCGCTTTCATGAATTTCAGTAAAAATGAAGTAATCAAAAAGCAAAAGCATCTGGTTTCAAAAACCAGTAAAAATACGGAAAAACTCAAGGTTTCGTTTTTTAAAGCCTTCTTAATCTGTATAGTGGCTTTTGTAGCGATCGGCATCGGTGCCGGTTTCGGCATGATGAATGGGATATTGGATAACGCTCCGAACATAGACGATATTAACGTCGTACCGGAAGGATTTCAGACCTGTATCTATAATCAGGACGGCGAACTGGTAAAAACGCTTTCCACGATTGATTCCAACCGGGAATATGCGTATTACGACGATATCCCGGAATCCTTGGTCAATGCCTTTATTGCCATTGAAGATAAACGGTTCCGCCAACACAACGGAATCGACGTACAGGGTATTTTCCGGGCGGCGTACGAAGGCATCCGGAACGATTTTCATTTCAATCAGGGTGCCAGTACCATCACCCAGCAGTTAATCAAAAACGAAGTCTTCAACGTCGGCATGAATGAAGATACGTTTATGGAATCTCTGGAACGTAAAGTACAGGAACAGTATCTCGCCATCGAATTAGAAAAACGGCTGACGAAAAACGAAATCCTCGAATATTACCTCAACAGTATTTACTTAAGTCAGGGCTGCCACGGCGTACAGACGGCTGCGCAGACCTATTTCGGTAAAGATTTATCGGATCTGACCATTTCCGAATCCGCAGTCATCGCCGCCATCACGCAAAGCCCGACCAAGTATGATCCTATCATCCATCCGGAAAATAACGCGCAGCGCCGGCAAAGCGTGCTGGATGAAATGCTGGCTCTGGATTTTATCACGGAAGAAGAATATGAGGAAGCCTGTACGGATGATGTCTATTCCCGTGTAGAGCTTCATCACGATACCGTAATGGAAGAACAGGAAGCCAATTCCTATTTTATAGATGCCACCATCAATGCGTTAAAAGACCAGTTGATCAATGAATACGGATACACGCCGACCGAGGCATCCAACGCCATCTATGCGGGCGGTCTGTCTATCTATATCACACAGGATGAGGCGATACAGGAAATCTGCGACACTGTCCTGAATGATCCGGAAAATTATCCGGCAACAACGCAGGTTTCTCTCTCTTATCAACTGACACTGGTAGACGATAACGAGAATACGACAAATTTCAGCACCAATCATTTATTAAGCCATTTTAAGGAAAAAACGGGAAATAACGATTATTCCCTGATCTATCCGAATGAGGAAGCTGCCCGCGCCGCGGCAGACGAATTCAAAGCGGACATGCTGGCTGAAAATCCGGATCTGACCTTTTTACTGGAAACCTATGAAACGACAATCCAGCCACAGATTTCATTTACCATCATGGATCAATATACCGGTCAGATCAAAGCGATCGTCGGCGGTCGCGGCGAGAAGAACGGCAACCTGACCCTGAACCGTGCAACGGATTCCACGCGTCAGCCGGGTTCCTGCTTTAAGGTTCTTGCGGCATTTGTGCCGGCTTTGGATACTGCCGGCATGACCTTGGCAACCACGTATGAAGACAAACCGTTTAATTATGCAAACGGACGCCCAGTCAAAAACTGGTGGGGCGATTCCTACTGCGGCTTCCAGTCCATTCGTGCCGCTATACGGGATTCCATGAATATTATTGCGGTACAGACGATCACGGATGTCGGTCCGGATATTTCCTATCAATATTTAGTGGATATGGGTATCACCACCTTGGTGGAATCGGAAGTATATGCAGACGGTACGGTATATTCCGATATTCAGCAGTCTTTAGCCTTAGGCGGCATTACCAACGGCGTCAAAAACGTAGAGATCAACGCGGCATTTGCTTCGATCGCAAACTGCGGATTATATGTTGAACCGATTTATTATACAAAGGTCTTGGATCATGACGGCAATATCCTGATCGACAATCAACCGGAAACCAGACAAGTCATGAAACCGACCACCGCATGGCTGTTAAACAATGCCATGAAAGATGTCATCACATCCGGTACCGGCGGTCCCTGCGCATTATCCAGCGGCATGCCGGTATCCGGAAAAACCGGAACCACTTCCAGTGATTATGATTTATGGTTCTGCGGTTCCACTCCGTATTACACCGCATCGATCTGGCTGGGATACGATATCAATACGACTTTACCGAAGGGAAGCGGCAGCCTCCATGAACGAATGTGGTCGAAGATCATGCAGCAGATCGTAGAACTGGAAGGGCAGGAAATTAAGGACTTCCCGAAAGTTGACGGCATTACTACCGCTACCGTATGCACGACCAGCGGGTTACTGCCGGGCGAAGGGTGTGAAACCCGTACGGAATATTTTGCAGTCGGCACGGTTCCGGGTGAAACCTGTGGCGGTCACGTTACCATTGAAATGTGTGAAGAATCCAATCTGCCTGCAACGGATACCTGTCCGACCCGGTATACTTTCACTTACTTCCGGCGGAATGACGGCTCGATCTATATTCCAAGCGATATGAAGGATAAGAATATTCCGGAAGGATTTGAAGAACAGACTTGTCCGCTGCACCCTGCATCCGACGCAACCGAAGAACCGCTCACACCTACCGATGCCACTTATACCATCATTTCCTCCGTGAACGGTACCGGAGGTACTATTACGGAGAGTTGTCAGGTGCCGGCAGGCGGTTCCAAAACCTTCTATATCACACCGTCCACCGGCTATGCCATTGCGGATGTTATCGTCAACGGTACTTCGGTCGGTGCGGTCGCCAGCTACACCTTTACCAATGTATCCGGAAATGCCACTATCACCGTAAGGTTTACGGCAACCAGCACACCGCCTCCATCTTCGGAAGCCACCTCTTCGGAAACGACGGCGCCGCCTTCTTCGGAACCTACCTCTTCGGAAACAACGGCACCGCCTGCAACGGAGAATCCACAAGGGGCGCCGCCCGCACAGTAACATCAGATAAATCTACAAACAGGTGTGATGAGAATCACACCTGTTTTATTATCTATATAAAGGAATAAACCCTAGGAATCTATTCCGTTACTTTTTCATCTTTGGTTGAAAGATTAAAGATGCAATATAAGAAAAGATCAGAGCTGCAGAAGTACCGACTGCCGCCATCCGGAAACCGCCCCGAAATAACCCGATAAATCCGTCGGTATCGACTGCTTCCCGAATGCCTTTCCATAAATTATATCCAAAACCGGTCAACGGAACGGATGCGCCGCCGCCCGCAAATTCCAAAAGCGGTTCATACCATCCGATCGCTCCCAGAATCACGCCGGCGCATACCAAAGTCACCATGACCCTTCCCGGCATCATTTTCGTCGTATCCATTAAAATCTGTGACAGCACGCAAATGAGACCGCCTATCACAAATGCCCATACATAATTCATTGTTACACCCCCCTGTTTTCGATTATGACACCGTGTGCGATTCCCGGCACCGTCTGTCCTTCATTAAAACTAACCGTAGAAAGCAACGCGCCGGTTGGAACAAATAAAATCCGATTCCACTCTCTGGTTCTTAATTTGTCCATCACGAATCCTGCCAGTGTGACTGCGGAACAGGCGCAGCCGGATCCTCCGCTGTGGGTATCCTGCTTTGTGTTATCATATATCTCAATACCGCAATCCATATGCTGATCCATAATATCATACCCGTTATCGTTCAGCAGTTTTATCAAAATCCCTTTGCCTACTTTTCCCAAATCACCGGTAATGATCCGATCGTAATAATCTGGTTGAATTTGAAAATCCTGTAAGTTCTGATAGATGACAGAAGCTGCCGCCGGCGCCATGGCTGCCCCCATGTTCATAGAATCCCGAATCCCGTAATCCGTGATCACTCCCGTGGTGATTCCTTTAATGATGATATCTCCGCGTTTTTGAGACAACACGAAGGCTCCACTTCCCGTCACCGTCCATGTCGCGCTTAACGGTCTTTGGTTTCCGTACTCCAGAGGAAAACGGAACTGCTTTTCGGCACTGCCGAAATGACTGGACGCCACTGTCAGTACCTGCTCGGCATATCCCGCAGCCACTGTCATGGCTCCCAGCGATAAGCCTTCTCCTGCGGTAGAACATGCACCGTACAACCCAAACAAGGGAAGATCCATATCCTTCAATCCAAACGTGGAAGCGATTAATTGTCCCAGTAAGTCACCGGCAAAAATATACCGTATGTCCTCTTTTTTTAAACCGGATTTTTCAATTGCCTTTACGCACGCTTGGTGTACCAGTTCACTTTCTCCTTCTTCCCACGAATCTTTTCCGACAGTCGGGTCTTCAATGATCAAGTCAAAATAGTCCCGCAAAGGACCTTCTCCTTCTTTTTGCCCTACTACGGATGCAGCACTTAAGATTGACGGGGGATTTTCAAATGTTAAACTTTGCTTTCCGATCATCTGCTGCATAGCTTCACCTCCACATGTTTCAGAATCGTTTTCCTTACTAGTATTCCGATTTCCGAAAGCATTTATGTGGAGATTCTGTCAATTTCTGTTTCCTAATTATGGGAGATTGATTTTTTAAAATAAAAAATATCATAGAATCCTGAAGATGCCGAATTAAAAAGCCGGGAAGAATTTCACCATCAGGGTAGAGATCCCTAACAGTGTCAATATAATACCCACAATACGATTTAACTGCTTTTCTTCGCATTTATTTGCAAACCGCGCAGCAAAATAAGCACCCAGCACAGTAAATATCACACAGAGGACTAACGCCTTGATATTTAAGGTACATCCCATTGCATAATGACTGACTGCTCCGGTAAATGCGATCACTGTCATGATCATGGTACTGGTCCCGACCGCAGTCTTTAAGTCGTATCCCAGCAAATCCGTCAGGGCGAATAACATCATCGCTCCGCCGCCCACACCGGCAAATCCACAGATCAAACCGATCACAATGCCGGAAAGCACGGATAACCACAACTGTATCCAGCGTTTCCGATCCTTGTTTTTTTTCGTTTTATCCGATGATACCGGAAATAAAACAAACTTAAATCCCAAGTATGTAGTCGCCACGATCGAATATAAACCGATGCCCTGCGGCGCTGCCAAAGAAAAATGGTATCCGATATAACTGCCGGCAACCGAACACACAAATGCCGGTCCCAGAATCAGGAACCCCCGTTTAATATCAATGTGCTTATTTCGATAGTATGTATATGCAGACAGTGCGGAAGCCAGTACATCCGAAGCCAACGCAATGGCTACCACGTCATATGACTCCATACCGCCTAAAGACACTAACAGCGGCGTGATCACAACGGCAGCCGAAAGCCCCGCTAAGCCGGTCACAATACCTGCACCCAATCCTGCTATGATACATATAAAAATAAAATACATGAAACTATCCTCACTTTTTAACGCTGCATGTATTTTATCATCTTCTTGTCCGTTTGACTAGCTTTTTAGATTTTTTTATGAATTATTTCAGATTTATGTGATAAAAAGTCTCATTTTCGGCTTTTCGGATGCCTAAATCACTTTCTTCAGGTATTCCAGTAACGCTTCCGGCTCACTCGGCTTCTGGACATGGATCATTCGAGAATTGTCCTGCCGTTCCTGCGTATCTTGTGTCTCCAACAGTATGATCGGAATCTGGGATCCTTTCTCCGATCGTAACAATGCTTCTAACACCGTTGTATCTTCCACTAACGGCATCTCCTGATTTAAGACAATGACATTCGCCGTATGATCATTTAAATAATCCAATGCGGATTTGCCGGATCCTACAATGATGATCTTATAGTACTGTTTTAATGACAGTTTTGCTTTTTTCATAAAGTCCAAGTCATTATCAATCATCAGCACCGTCTTTTCCTCCCGTTCCGAAGAGACATGAGATAATACTTCATTGACCCGCTCCAATAGATTTTCCTTCCGCACCGGTTTCGTGATATAGGCTTCCGCTCCCACGGAGGCACAATGCTTAACGGTATCTCTATCCTTTCGTCCGGTCAGAAAAATGACTGGCATCTGCTTGCCGTTTGGCAAGTCACGGATCTGTTCCAAGGCGGTGAATCCGTTCATGACCGGCATTTCAATATCCAATAACATCAGATCGATATCCGTCTCTTCCACTAAATGCTCTGCCTGTATTCCGGATAATGCACCGATCGCTTCAAAACCTGCTTCGGTCAGGTACTTTTGCACGGTCTTCAGACAAACCATATCATCATCCACTACTAAGATCCTTTTAGCCATGCTACCGCCTCCTTTTTTTATCGTCTCCCAAAAACCTCTGGTCTTTCCTATGCCGTATCGCACAGACACAATTCTCATTGGAATCATTATATCATATATTTTCCATATTTGATATCCCGAGAAAAATATTTTAAGGAATTGCGTAACATGAAAAAATCGGTTAAGGTATAGATAGACGGAGGTGTATCATGCAGCAATTCCTTTATCACGTTTCCGAGTATGACGAAACACTTATATATCAGGCAATCGACAACATTTTGACCGGTATGAATATTCTATCTGATCTAACACCGGATATGAAGATCGTCCTAAAACCAAATCTGGTTATGGCAAAAAAACCGGATGTGCCGGTCACCACACATCCGATGGTCGTAAAAGCGGTTGCCCGCTGGTTATACGAACACGACAGACGACACATCACCATAGCGGAAAGTTCCGGCGGTCCTTATACATCCGAGCATATGAAAAGCGTATATCAGATCTGCGGCATGTACGATGCCGCTCCATATGCGGATTTAAATATGAATTTTGGATTTCAGTCCGTCCACACACCGGAGGGATTTGTCAACGGTTCGTTTAATCTGATCCTGCCGGTCATAGATGCCGATTATATCATCAATCTGCCGAAATTAAAGACACATGCCATGACCGGATACTCCGGCGGCATCAAGAATCTGTTCGGCTGTGTTCCCGGCTTACAAAAGCCGCAACTGCATTATCGTTTTCCGGATATTGAGAATTTTTCCAATATGCTTTTGGAACTGGCGCTGACCGTCCGGCCGCAGATCACGATTCTGGATGCCATTGACGCAATGGAAGGGAACGGTCCGACCGGAGGCACTTCCCATCCTCTCCATTTACTGCTCGCTTCGCGTGATATGTACACACAGGATGCTTTTGCCGCCCAATTGATGGGTTTGCATCCGTCCGACATCGTGATGCTGCGGCAGGCAAAGGAACGCGGTCTGATCCATACGGAACAGATGGAACTGATCGGCGATGCCGTTCCACAAGACCTGACACCGTTTCTCAAGCCGGATACCGCAGATTTGGATTTTTCTTCCAAAGTGCCATCGTTTTTACAGAAACCGTTTTCCGCTGTCATGAAACGTGTGTTAAAATCCTATCCAAAGCTGGAACCGGAGAAATGTATCGGATGCGGAAAATGTGCGGAAAGCTGTCCGGCACATATCATTACGATCAAAGACAAAAAAGCACGATTTCACCGGAAGGGCTGTATTTCCTGCTTTTGCTGCCAAGAAATGTGTCCGATGAAAGCCATTGCGGTGAAAAAAGCCATTTGATTTTGTTGTTTCCAAAGCCGGTATGAACTGCTATACTATTACTGTAAAAACGATTTGATCATTGATTGTTTAACTGATAGAAAGAAGGATACATTTATGAGTAAACTATGTACCGTATGTGGTTATCATTGTGAGGACACGGATGTTACCTGCCCGATCTGCGGCACACCGATCGTGTCTCCTGCAACGGACAAGCCATACAGCGAGCCTCCATCGGCATGGGTTCCACAACCACAGCCACAGACACAACCACAGATACAGATACAGCCACAACCACAGACACAGACACAACCACTGCCAACCGCACCGAATCCACAGCCGATAAAGAAAAGCCATAAAACACTTTGGATCGTGTTGGGTATTGTCGGCGGCGTCCTTTTGTTGCTAGGTATCGGCATTTTTATCCTTGTACATCTGTTCCGCGCATTGACCGGAATTTCCGGTCCTGATACCGACGGTTATCAGTCAACCGCTGATTACCACGAATACTACTATCCGGATTATGACAGTGCGGACTACAATTCCGAAGCGTTCGTTGACAGTGCCACGGAAGCGCCTTCCTCCGAGGAAGTATCTACATCCGTCGAATCAACGGAATCTACGGAAACACCTGCCGATCCTTCCGATACGGCATCCGCTTTTTTACCGGAAGATCTTATCGTGTATACCGTTGAGAGCCTGTCTTCTGAACAACCGCAGTCCTTGTCATTAGAAACATCTTCATTTAGCTATATAGATGATGACGGACAACTGTATACGGCTGTCAATGACTCTTATACCATGCCGGCGGGATTTGAGTACAAGGCGGCGGCAACCGGAAGAAGACTGTCTATCGGAACGCCATTTCAGGATTTTATAGATGCCTATGGCATCAATTCTTCCAACGCCATATGGCAGAATATCACCGATACCCAAGTGAATTTTTATTATTTTACCGGCACCCTGCCAAGTGCAGCATCCGATAATGAACTGATCATTGGCTGGTATCAGTCAGGCGATACATGGACCCGCATGGATCAGAATGAATTATCCGCCTATTGGAAAAATGCAACGCTGCCGGCATGTGATCATGTACTGATGTATCTCATATACTTTGACGATGATGATCAGACTTTAGAGAGCGTTTATTTCCTATACGGAGATACCGCATATTTACAGACATATCACTCCACTTGGCAATCCATGGTAGACGCATTACTTTTGGATACGGATGACGATTGATCCAAACGACAGATACAGGAGGTATTCACATGGATATCAGAACCCATTACATCCGACCATTCTTTTCCAAATATAAATATACCGTGATACTGATTCTCTGCCTGACTGCCTGCGTCCTTGAATGTCTGCTATGCGGTTATTTATCCAAACCGACGTTTGACGGATGGGGTACCTCGCCTACCGGCAGCGCAAAATATTTAGACGGCAGTACGGTCCTAGTCAGTCTCTTTATTGATGATACGGATTCCCGGTGGAACGATGACCGGAAACATCTTGTAATGTCAAAAATGGATCTGGCAAATGAGTTTTTGGTGTCGGAAGGATTGGAATATGGGAAAGATGTTCAACTGATCTATAACATCTATGAACATCCTGACTTAGACTATTCCCTGTCCTATCCGGACTCTTTAGACGACTCTGACGATGAATCCATACTTGATCTTTTGGATTTTGTAACCGCGTATATCGATGCCCATGTATCGACACAGGACATTATGGCAACCTATGGCGTAGATAGTATCGGCTATATGTGCTTTTTAAATAAAAACGGCACCTCATATACGTTTCCGTATTATGCGGGCGACGACGATATTTACTACTATGAAACCTGTTTCATGTTTGTACGCTGCGACGGAGATTTTGAACCGCCGGCTGTGTATGCCCATGAAATGTTACATTTGTTTGGCGCCAGAGATCTATATGAGACCAATGAAACCGACGGGATCACAAAAGATTTTGTCCAACACATTGAACAAGATTATGCCAATGAAATCATGCTGACCACATATGATGAACACTGGATGAATGTACAGGATTCCGTCACCAATGATCTTACGGATATCACCGCCTACTTTATCGGATGGCTGGATGAGATTCCGGAGCTGGAAACCTATCCCAGCATCTATTATCCGGACTCTGCCAGTTTCGGAGATGTGGGAGACAAATCCGGTGATTACAGCGACTATACCGCTATGGACGAGACTTTTGACGAGCATCCGGAAGAAACCTACACGGACGACCACACTTCCGACTCCGTTTCTCCCATACAAGAAAGTATTGATCCTGTCACGGATTCTCCCGATCAACCGTCACAGGAACACACTATTATCTATTATTTCATTCGCTATATCCTTTCCATCGTGGATCGGTTCTAACATCGGAAATCCTTAGAACCGCTTTGTATCTTTCCAACACGGAAGTATCCTGTTTATCGCCATAAAATAAGAAACGCTATAAAAGGAATGATTTTACAGCGTTTCTCGTTTTATGATCTTCTGATTTTTATTTGTTTATATTAGAACTTTCCTGCCTTTGCAGCTTCCTCAACGGATACGGCAACCGCAACGGTTGCGCCTACCATCGGATTGTTACCCATACCGATCAGACCCATCATCTCAACGTGTGCCGGTACGGAAGAAGAACCTGCAAACTGCGCATCTGAGTGCATACGTCCCAACGTATCGGTCATACCGTAGGAAGCAGGACCTGCCGCCATATTATCCGGATGAAGGGTACGTCCCGTACCGCCGCCGGATGCTACGGAAAAGTACTTCTTACCCTGCTCTAAGCATTCTTTCTTATATGTACCTGCAACCGGATGCTGGAATCTGGTCGGGTTCGTAGAGTTACCGGTAATGGATACGTCTACGCCTTCTTTGTGCATGATCGCAACGCCTTCCGGTACACTGTTTGCTCCATAGCAATTTACCTTTGCACGCAGTCCGTCCGAATATGACTTCCGATAGACTTCTTTTACTTCGTTGGTATACGGATCATATTCCGTCTCCACAAAGGTAAAACCGTTAATTCGGGAAATGATCTGAGCCGCATCTTTTCCCAAACCATTCAGAATAACCCGTAATGGCTCCTTTCTTACTTTGTTTGCCTTTTCGGCAATACCGATCGCACCCTCGGCGGCTGCAAAGGATTCATGTCCTGCCAAGAAGCAGAAGCACTTCGTCTCCTCTTCCAGCAACATTTTTCCTAAGTTACCGTGTCCCAAGCCTACCTTACGGGTATCTGCTACGGAACCCGGAATACAGAATGCCTGCAATCCTTCGCCGATTGCAGCGGCTGCATCTGCCGCACGTCTGCAACCCTTCTTAATTGCGATCGCAGCGCCTACCGTATATGCCCAACAAGCGTTCTCAAAACAAATTGGCTGTATCTTCTTTACCTGTTCATATACATCCAAACCAGCGTCCTTGGTAATCTTCTCTGCTTCTTCAATAGATGAGATACCGTAGCTGTTCAATACTTCATTAATTTTGTCAATTCTTCTTTCATATGATTCAAATAAAGCCATGATCGTTACCTCCTTCTATTATTTCTCAAGCTCTTTATCTGTTCTAGGGTCAATTAATTTCACAGCATCATCTACACGACCATACTGACCGCATGATTTTTCATATGCAGTGTTCGGATCGTCACCCTTCTTGATAAAGTCGGTCATTTTTCCGAGGTTCACGAATTTATAACCAATGATTAAATTATCAGCATCCAGTGCGATCGCGGTAACATATCCTTCTGCCATTTCCAAATAACGAGGACCTTTTTTCAAAGTACCGTACATAGTACCCACCTGTGAACGAAGTCCCTTTCCTAAATCTTCCAAGCCTGCGCCGATCGCCAGACCATCTTCGGAAAATGCACTCTGAGAACGTCCGTAAACAATCTGCAAGAACAATTCTCTCATGGCAGTATTGATCGCGTCACACACTAAGTCCGTATTCAATGCTTCCATAACG
This sequence comes from uncultured Lachnospiraceae bacterium, assembly GCA_947589305.1. GTDB lineage: Bacteria > Bacillota > Clostridia > Lachnospirales > Lachnospiraceae > CAG-632. The sequence continues at coordinate 25,000 of CANQAP010000002.1, read as the reverse complement.
GTCAAGCCCGGCAGGATCTCGGCTGCCATAGCGGCAGAATGTGTCATACCGGAACATCCGATCGTCTCTACCAATGCTTCCTGAATAATACCGTCCTTAACATTCAGGCTCATTTTGCAGGCACCCTGCTGCGGAGCGCACCAGCCTACACCATGTGTAAAGCCTGAAATATCTTTTACTTCTTTTGCCTGTACCCATTTTGCTTCTTCCGGGATCGGCGCACAACCATGATGCACACCCTGAGCAACCGGACACATGTTTTCTACTTCCTGTGAATAAATCATGTTGAAACTCCTTTCGATGATAAAGTATTTTTCAATCTGCGGACTGTAGCACTCAGACTGACGGAGTATATCAGACACCCCATTTGGTAATATTTTCTCATAAATCTACAAAATAGTCTAGGGGTTTTTTCAGATTCATGCTATAATATCTCCAAGAAAAAGGGACTCGGAATCCCGCCATGTAAAAACCTGCCCTGCGTTCGGTCTTCATCCGGCATGTTCCGTTCATTTCACGAAAGGAGAATGTCCCATGCGGTATATTGATTTACATGTTCATTCCAATGCTTCCGACGGTACATTTACTCCGACGGAAGTCGTACAGCTTGCCATTCAAAAGAATCTGGCTGCCATCGCCCTTTCCGATCATGATACGGTCAACGGTATTCCGGAAGCATTACAGGCAGCCGCCGGCAGCACGTTAGAAGTGATTCCTGCTACGGAACTGTCTTGCTATTATCAGGGAATTGAAATTCATATTTTGGGATTTTTTGTGAATCATCTGCTTCCGTCTTTTTTATACGAACTGGAACGATTGGAATATGCTCGTTTTCAACGGAATCTGGATATGATCGAACGGTTTCATCAGAACGGTATCGAGATGACTATGGAAGACCTACAGGCAGGAAATCCAAACAGTATTATCACGCGGGCGCATTTCGCCCGTGTATTGGTTCAAAAAGGGATATGCAAGGACAAATCTGCCGCATTTCGTCAATACATCGGCATCGGCTGCCCTTATTATATTCCCAAGCCACAGGTGACACCGGAACATTCCCTCGCACTGATCACGCAGGCAGGCGGGATTCCGGTTCTCGCACACCCTATGCTGTATCACCTTGGTTATGAAGATCTGCACATGCTCATAAAAACACTGATCCCTATGGGGTTGGCAGGAATCGAAGCATATCACTCTTCCAACTATCCGGAACAAAGCGCCGTCCTCTGTGAAATGGCTGAGCAATATGGCATGGTGGTATCCGGCGGTTCCGACTTCCACGGCGCCAACAAACCGGATATCGAACTGGGAAGCGGACGCGGAAATCTGCAAATTCCGGAAGAATTATTAGAACCCATCCGCCGTCTCCATACAGACACTCACGACTCCGCCGATTAGTCTTCTTTCTTTTTACCCACGGAAATCTTTTTATCCTTTTTGTCGCTCTCCTCGGCAACCTCTTCGCTGACAGAGGCTTCCGGTCGGTCAATCTGCGCGATCGCAGCTTTATTCATCGGGATCCGGCAGTTCTTATTATTACCGAATTCTACAATAACCGTATCTTCCACAATGTCCAGAACCACACCGTAAAAACCTCCGGTTGTCATGATGCTGACGCCCGGCTTTAGTTCCGCCATCATTGCTTCCTGCTCCTTCTGCTGCTTTCTTTGCGGACGTATCAGCAGAAAATAAAAAATGACGATCATCAGAACGAGCCAAACCCATGTCATCCAACCCATACTATTGGTCGGCGTACCGGTCGTCGTTCCGGTCCCCGCTGCTAACAACATATCAAACATATTTTTTTCCTCCATTATTCTTGATGTTCAAAGCCTGCCAGTTTCGCCTGTTTGTATTCCCGATACATTCCCTGCTCGATGGCATCTCGAATCTCTTTCATCATCTTATTATAAAAATATAAATTATGCAATACACAAAGTCGATACCCCAACATTTCCTTTGCTTTCAGCAAATGGCGGATATACGCCCTGCTATAGGTCCTGCAAGCCGGGCATTGGCATCCCTCTTCGATCGGTCGGCTGTCTAGCTCATACTTTGCATTGAGCAGATTGATCTTCCCATGATCCGTATACAGATGCCCGTGCCGTCCGTTACGCGTCGGATAGACGCAATCAAAAAAATCCACGCCCCGTTCGACTGCTTCTAAGATGTTCGCCGGCGTCCCGACGCCCATCAGATAAGTCGGCTTTTCTTCCGGCAAATAGGGAACCGTCACATCCAAGATATGATACATTTCTTCATGGCTCTCTCCTACTGCAAGACCGCCTATGGCATATCCGTCCAAATCCATATCTGCGATTTCCTTTGCATGAGCGATTCGGATGTCATCATAAATGGCTCCCTGATTAATCCCAAACAATAACTGATGCGGGTTCAAAGTATCTTCCAGCGAATTGAGGCGACGTAGTTCCTGCTTACACCGCTGCAGCCATCTTGCCGTACGCGCTACAGACTGTTCTACATATCTGCGATCCGCCACGCTTGAAGGACACTCGTCAAATGCCATTGCGATCGTGGAAGCCAGATTTGACTGGATCTGCATGCTTTCCTCCGGTCCCATAAAGATCTTTCGCCCGTCTACATGCGAATGAAAGTAGACGCCTTCTTCTTTGATCTTTCGCAGCCCTGCCAGTGAAAAGACCTGAAATCCGCCGGAATCGGTCAGAATCGGTTTATCCCAAACCATAAACTTATGTAAACCGCCTAACTTCTTTACCACACCGTCTCCCGGTCTGACATGCAGATGATAGGTATTTGATAACTGTACCTGTGTGCCAATTTCCTGCAGATCTTCCGTTGAAACCGCACCTTTGATCACGCCTGCCGTTCCCACATTCATAAAAACCGGTGTTTCGATCGTACCGTGAACCGTATCGAAAGAAGCCCGTTTTGCTTTTCCGTCTTTTGCTATGATTTTATACATAATAACCTCTACTATCTACATATGCCCGAATCAGGATCCCGTCTTCCCGATAGGCTTCTTCCAAAATCTGTCCGTTCTGCCGTACATAGGCGATCTTCGCAGCCTCTTCATACGGATATACATGTTCCAGATACACCCTGCTTTCCCGAATCCGTCTACCGATCTCCTCTAACATCTCCGGCAAGCCTGCGCCTGTTTTTGCAGAGATCCGGTAAGCGGCATCCGCCTGAAAGTCTTTCAACACCGCCGGTATGCCATTCCGGTCGGTTTTATTAAACGCCGTGATGACCGGTTTGCCTTGCACACCCAATTCCCGCAGCGTCTCGTAAACGGTGTGCATCTGTATATCCATCTGAGGATTCGAAGCGTCTACCACATGCAGGATATAATCCGAATATTTTGCTTCTTCCAGCGTGGAACGAAACGCCTGTACCAAATGATGCGGCAGTTTCCGGATAAATCCGACCGTATCGGTAAACAAAACCTGCTGTCCGTCCGGCAGTTCCAAGCTTCTTGTTGTCGGATCCAAAGTTGCGAATAGTTTATCTTCCGACAGTATTTCCGAACCGGTCAGGGTATTCAGCAGCGTAGATTTTCCGGCATTCGTATATCCTACAATGCACACGACCGGCACTCCGTTTCCGATTCGACGTTTCCGCTGCGTCGTGCGATTGATCTTGACCTGTTCTAATTCCGCTTTTAGTTTGGATATCCGTTCCCGTATCACCCGTCGATCGATCTCCAACTGCTTCTCACCCGGTCCTCTTGTCCCAATGCCGCCTCCCTGTCTTGAGAGGATACTGCCTAAGCCGATCAGGTGCGTCGAACGATATCGTAGTTGTGCCAGTTCTACCTGCAGTTTTCCTTCCCTCGTCGATGCCCGTGCAGCAAAGATATCCAAAATCACCATCGTCCGGTCCATGATCTTAACATCCAATTCCCGTTCCAGATGCTTCATCTGTGACGGAGACAGTTCATCATCACAGACAATACCGGTCGCCTGCATGTGTATCAGATGTTCTTTCAGTTCATTTACCTTACCGCTTCCGATATATGTTGCCAAATCGATCGTCTGTCGGTTTTGCACAAACCGATCGAGGACCACGGCTCCAGCCGTCTGCACCAGTTCTTCCAGCTCATCCAATGACTGTCGAACGGCTTCCTCGTCCTCAAACGAAACTGCCACCAGCACGACACGTTCCTGCTCGTCTTCTACATGATATAATTCCGCCATGGATCGCAACTAACTCCTTATCTGTTATTCTATGGTCTGTCTGGTCAATAAGAAATCATATTCCCTCTGTACTTTTTCCGAAACCGGGAATTCCTCTATGTATTGTTTCATTAACGTATATGCCTCGTTATAGTTATGACAGTATTCATTATATACGATTTCCAAAAACCGCAAGGCTTCATCACAGCTTCTGTCCGTGGACTGCAGTCCTTGCCGGATATACTGTCCGCTCGTTTCATAACGTCCCTGCGTCAGATAATAATCCGCTAATTGTGTGCAGGCATATGCGGAATTCGGATCATAAGACAGATACGTCGTCAAATATGCGATTTTTTCATCTTCCCGACCGAGTTCATCCGCACAGATTCCGGCATATAACGTACATTCCAAATGACCGGCTTCCGCAACCGCCTGAAAAGAAGATAACGCCGCTTCATAGTCTTGATGCGAATAATCAATGAATCCCTGTACGATCTGTGTTTGCAGCGATAACTCGTCCGCATATTCTTCATCCCGGGGCATCTCCGACAAAATCTCATACTGCTCCATGGCAAATATATACTGCCCATCCAAAAAATAGGAATCCGCCAGATACAGACGGATATCCCAGTCTGTTTTCTGATCAAACCATGTCTTTTCTTCCAGTGCCTGTTGAAAATATTCGATCGCCTGTGAATACGCCCCGGCATGATATTGCTCGATTCCCTGCGTCCGCAATTCCTGTTTGTTCTGCATCCTGTTATATTGACGAACCGCCCCTACACTCCCCAAACCGATCAATAACATAACCAAAACCGCGACTAACTGTTTGATTTTCTTTGATGACTTAGAAACCCCTTTATGTTTCACAGCCGCTTCCCTCCTTTTCAGCTTTGAACCATATGATAAGCCGTTAGCGACTCATTACCGCATCGATGGAATCGATACAAGCCGCACGTAAACCGGCATGTTCTAGGGCAGCCACGCCACGGATCGTCGTACCGTTCGGCGAACATACCGCATCTTTTAACTCTGCCGGATGCTTACCCGTCTCCTGCTGTAACTTTGCACTCCCCAACATTGTCTGTGAAACCATCTGATATGCGGTTGACCGTGATATCCCATACTTAACCGCGGCATCCGCATAGGCTTCCATGACTAGATCCATAAATGCAGGTCCGCAGCCGGAAATCGCGCCGCCGATCTGCATCTGCTCTGTAGGAAGTTCCATAACAACTCCCAGAGCTTCAAACCATTCCCTTACCATGTTCCGTTCCTGTTCGGTTAATGAATGCTTTGCTTCAAAGAGCAACACTCCCTCTCCGACCATAGCCGGCGTATTCGGCATAATACACTGTATACGCACCATACTGCCTAACAACCGCACATAATCCTCGTGCGTCCAACCGGATGCTACGGAAACTACCGCCTTACCTTGCACGCTTTCCCCGATTTCCCTGAACGCTTCCTGAATCTGATATGGTTTGCATGCTACGATCAGAACATCCGATTGCTCTGCCAATGCTTTCAGGGATTCTGCCGGTTCAAATCCGATTTTTCGGGCATTCTGCAATAGCTTTTCCCGATGCGGTGCATATGCCAGCAGATCGCCCGCCGGAACCTTCCCTGTTTTTACAAATCCTTGTGCGATTGCTTGTGCCATATTTCCCATGCCGATAAATCCGATTTTGCTCATTGCGTTTACTCCTTCTTTTTTCCTGCTGCGTACTCGTTTACTACGTTTATTATATGCTTCCCTTTCGGAAAGTCAAGAAACGGAAACCGCTGCCCTCTCAACCATCAAACTCTTCTTCCATCATAGAATAAAGCTCTCTTAATACCGAATCGCTGACATCCGTTTGATCCAGTATCGTATACCGATCCGGTCTGGTCGCTTTCGCCTGCTGCCAAGCGCCAACAAAGATATCCTCTGTTATCTTCCATGCCGAAGGTTTGATCGGCAGGCGATACTCATGAATGATCCGCTTGATCTTACTGATGTTCCGATTCTGAAAGATGCAGACCGGCACGCTTCCCATTGCCACGGCGATACCGTGCGGCACATACACCTGATCGGCAAAATTTTCTTCCAGCGAATGACAAAAGAGATGCTCCGCCCCACTGCTCGGTCTGGAATGTCCGGCAATTTCCATGGCAAGTCCGCCCATGACTAACGCCTGTGTCAGAATCTTTATAAAGCTTTTGCTTTTAATGGATTTTTCCTCGTTATAGCAAATGGAATTAAATGCCATTTTCGATATCATATATGCGAAATCATCGATTGGTTTTCCGGTTGCCGCGGCATCCAGTTTCCAATCATTTAATGCCGTGTATTTACTGACTGTATCTCCGATCCCTGCCAATAACTGCCCTTGCGGAGCTCCCATGATGATATTGACATCGACTATAATACTGCTGGGAATGGTGCAGCGGAAGGTTTTTCTTTTTAATCCCTCGGTTCCCAAAACAGCGACCGGCGACGCCAGACTGTCATTGCTGAGTGTCGTCGGCAGGCATAGGAACACTGCTTTGCTGACAAACGCCGCATATTTTGCCAGATCCAGCACCATACCGCCGCCAAAGCCAATAATGACCGCTATGTCATTCATGCAGATATATTTTGCAAGATCGACCGCCTGATCAAAGGTCCCGTCTTCTACCAGATAAATTTCACTGTTATGGAAATCCTGTGTCAGATCCCGTAAGGTATCCGGAAATAGCCCCTGTAAATTTTTATCAGTTACGATCACGGCTTTTTTACTGCCGATTTCCGGTACACAGTCAGACATCACCTCATCGACGTGTGCATAGATTCCTTCTTCGATCAATAAGTGATATGGCAAACGAAAACGATTCATATGATTCTCCTTTTTGTAGTTAGTTATCAAAATATCCAATATAATTTACCTTGTATGGTCCCTTCGGAAACAGATCATGATACAGATCAATAAAATAATCGTCCGTCATGCTCGCTATATAATCTACGACAATATCATCCGGTTCGTTATCTTCATAGTTGATCTTCGAATAATATTGCGTTTCTTTGCAGATATATTGAATATGATGCTTATATAAGAGCGAATCCTTTTTCTGATCTTTCGCATCCTTTAATAACGCAAAATAAACCGCTTCAAACATCGGACGGATCTGCTCCTGATAGACCGTTTTCAAGGCATCATTGCCATAGATTAGGCGATTATTCTCCTGTTTGGCAGCAGAGAATGCTTCGAAATATTCCGGATCCATCTTTAAATACGGCTGACCATAGCTGTTTTCTACGATATTGACGATCATATTATTGATGATCTCTGCATTGGTTTTACCAATCTTCCCATCCACAAAATCCGACGTTGATTCCAACAGCCCCAGTTTTATGGCATCCTGACGGTCTTTGCCAAGGTAAGCGATAATATCTGATACCCGCATAACGCAGGCTTCCAAAGTGGAAGGGATCAATTTGCCATTTGCTTTTTCTTCACGATAACACTGTGCCACCCGCTCGTCAAACTTCGCAAAATCCATCTCGGAAACCGGTCGATATTCCTGCATTTCCAGTTCTCCGTTATGGCATATGATACCGTCCAATGTCTGCAAACTCAAATTTAAGGGAAAAATCCGATCCAATACTCTGGCGCTTTGAATGTTATGATGAAAATACCTTCCGGTTTCTCCATGATACAATTCGTTCAGCATATGTTCACCCGCATGTCCGAATGGCGTATGCCCGATATCATGTCCAAGCGAGATCGCTTCTATCAGGTCTAAATTTAACCCCAGCAGGCTCCCGATATTTCTGGCGATACGGGAAACCAACTGCACATGCTGGGAGCGTCTGGAAATATCGTCATTTTTATAAAGTGAGAACACCTGTGTTTTATCTGCATAACGGTTATAATACGGCAGGTGTATGATCTTTTCCACGTCTCTGACAAATGCAGGTCGCCAAAGATTGGCTTTATCATGGGACGGATCCCGCCGGACCACTTTATCATCCTGAAAGGCATTCGGATTGACTACATGACGGTTTCTGTCATCTTGAATACGTGCCTGTAGTTTATCTGACAGATGATTGTATTTCGCTTTTGACATTTTATCCCTCCCCCTTTACGTCTCCTGTTCCAGTTCTTTATACTCCGCTTCCCGGAATCCCAATATGATCTTCCGATCTGTGATCAAAATGGGACGTTTGACCAGCATCCCATCCGATGCCAGTAGCATTAATTTCTCATCATCGGACATGGATGGCAGCTTGTCTTTTAATTGCATGGATTTATAAAGCAATCCGCTGGTATTGAAAAATTTTTTGATATCATATCCGCTCTGTCCATACCATGCCTTCAGCTCTTCATAGGTGGGATGCTCGGATTTAATATCCCGCAACTCATATGCAATCTTATGGTCGTCTAACCATTTCTTTGCTTTCATACAGGTTGTGCATTTTGGATAACATAAAAATAACATTTCAGATTCTCCTGTTCTTTCGCTTTTTATCATATCACTGCCGCTATATTTTTTTATCGTGGGATCGTCTCCATTTTCCCGTCCGGTACTCCGCAAAGGAAATCAAGTAATTTGCCAGCCAGCCTGCCGGAATCGCCACCCACACCATCCGGATTCCGTATAATGGTGCAAACAAAAACGCTACCGCTACCCGAATACTTAAGTTGACTAAATTCGCTACTGTGAACAACGTCATATCGCCCGCACCCCGAAGCAATCCGTCTGTTATCATTTTAAGTCCTATCAAGGCAAAAAACCACCCTAAAAATCGCAAATAAGAGTTACCTGTCTGCATCGCCAAAAGAGTACCTTTGTCTCCTAAAAACATGAGAATCAGAGGTCGATACGCGATTTCCAACGTCAGACAAATGAGAACGGCAAACCCGAAGACTATACCATACGCAACATGATATCCCTGCGTCACCCGGTCATACCGTCTGGCTCCGATATTCTGTGCCGTGTAGGAAGAAATCGCATTCCCCATTGCCGCCATCGGTACAATACAGATACTCTCCAATCTGGAGCCTGCCGAATACCCCGCCAAAATCTCTGAACCAAAACTGTTGACGACCGACTGCACCAGCATCATGCCAACCGATACAGTTGACTGTTGCAAAATTGACGGCAATGCTACCTTTGCCATATTCCACAGCTCTGTCCAATCGAACCAATGGCAGGATGCGTCTGTCCGATACAACGTCATTTCCCGTATAAATAATAACAGTGCGACCGCCGCGGAAATTCCCTGCGCGATAAACGTTGCCCAAGCCACTCCTGCGACTGCCATATGCAGCCTGCAGACCATATAAATATCCAAACCTATGTTAAACACAGAAGAAAAGATCAACAAAAACAGTGGTATTTTCGAGCGTCCCAACGCATTAAACATCGACGACAGAACATTATACATAAATAAAAAGGGCAGCCCTATGAAATATATCCGCAGATACTCGATCGCCTGATCTAATACATCATTCGGTGTGTTTAACGCGATCATGATCTGCTTGGAAAACAGCCATCCGGTGAATCCCAATAAAATCCCCAAAAATAAGAACGCAATCAGTGCCGTCCGGATCGCATGCTTCATTTTTCTATAATCTCTCGAGCCATAATATAAACTGACGATGACGGATGCTCCCATTCCGCCTCCGATCGCGATCGAAATAAAAACGGTCGTCAAGGAGTAAGATGCACCTACCGCTGCCAATGCGTTCTGACTCACATATCGTCCGACCACCATGGAATCCACCATATTATAGAACTGTTGAAAAAGATTTCCGATGATCATCGGAACCGCAAAGATCAATAATGCTTTCAACGGATGTTCCCGTATCAAATATTCTTTTTTCATTTCTTTCATATTTTCAATAAACTTCTTCCATGTTTTAGTATTCTATTATTATATTGGCAAGAAATTTTATGGTGCATCCGAATGTTTCACAAACAATCCGAATAATTTTTCCAGCCATAGTCCGGTGCCAAAACAGCGGAACACCTCCGCTACCCAGCGGTTCCCGAAGACCAAAATGGCTGCCAGTGCGATTGTCGCAGCCAGCCCTATATTTTTCATTTCGGAATAATGGAACCACGGAGCCAGACGGAGCAAATAAACCAAAAATCCATGCAGGATAAAAATGGACAAGGTATTACTGCCAATCGTGGACAAAACAAAACATTTCTTATTCGGTATCAAAAGCCAAATGCTCCATATCCATCCACATGCGATCACCATCAGTTTGAATTTATCCAACACGGTATAATTTGCCGCCTGATAAGAATATGAACCATAAAGGACCGCATTATTCCACTGCGGATTGTGAATGATGAAATAACTGAGTCCTACCCATACCGCAAGCGCCAAACATATGATCAACGCTCCAAACCAAGGATTCTTTTTCATCCATTGTCCATACTGTTGACTGAACCGGACGGTTCCGTAACCGCTATGCCCGATATAATAGCCTGCCACAAAATATGGGAGAAACGTTAAAATCCGCGACAGGGACAGGTAGTAGCCTATACTGTTATCCTTACCTGCCAAGAGTGACAGAATGATGGAACACAACACAGCACAGATCTGTAATCCCAGCCTTTCCGTCCGGATGAGAGGAATCAGACAATAATATACGATACACGCAAACAGATACCATAACAACCAATGAGGCACCGTGAATTGGACAGGTAACGGGGTCAATATGACTTTCTGTTGAAAGACAATATATAAGATCTGAAACAGCACATACGGGTAGATAAGGGAAGACACGATTTTTTTTGCCTTAAAATCCGCAAACCAACCTGTGACAAACACAAACATCGGCATGTGAAAGGAATAGATGATGCGGTAAATATGGGAAGCCCAATCACCTGCCACGGATTCTAACAGATGACCAAATACCACTAAAAAAATCAACAGGCAGCGAATATTATCCATTTTATAATTCCGTTCCAAATATGTGTCTTTTGAATCCATTGAGCCATACCTCCTTTTCGTCTGTTCCATTATAACAAAGCCTGCCATATATGAAAAGATGATTTCATCTGATTTCTGTTGCGCAGGTATTTTGATCTAGCCGATCAGACGTTTTACAGGAAGGTTTCATCCGAACATGAACACAATTTTACAAGATATATATTATCATTATCAGGAATTTGTGAAGATTTTAGCATACGGATAAGATTTAGGAAGAGAAAGATATTGAATCGTTAAATCGTTACTAAAGGGCAGAGCCGACTTTTACGGTTTCTGCCCTTATTTGCATTATATAGGGATTTTTAGATCCGTCATTAAAATCTTCCGGCAGATTTTTGATATTCTGATAGAAGATCAACTTTGTAGAGTATCATCTACATCTTTACATCCTTTGGTACACATCTCTTCTTCTTTGATTGATCATTTAGTCAGTACTTTTTTTTGCCAGCTTCGTTTTTCACATTTCGGGCATTTCATGTATCTCGTCCTGCCAGTATGTGGCGCAAGATTGGTTTGCCAGTAAGTCGGTACATATCTGAAACCGCAATTTTGACACTCATAGTATCCGGCTTTCTGCTCTATACCTACCGCAATAAAAGCAAATATAAATATCATTGCACCAGCGAATACAATAAGCCCCACGCGTAGCCATGCAGGCAACTCAACGAATGAAGCCGTAAACACTATAGCCAGCCCTGCAATCATCGCCGTGGACATAATCCAATATTCCATCCTCAGCAGCAGCCTGTTTTTCTCCTCGATCTCTTCTCTCATCGCCAGCAGATTTTCTTCTGCCCGTTTGTCATATGATTCTACCATAATTCTTTCGCCCGACAGGAGTTCATTGACATTGATTTTCAGAAAATCACACAACTCCAGCATGATTCCGGAATCCGGCATGGATTTTCCCGTCTCCCATTTTGATACTGCACGGTCACTGATACCGAGCTTTTCCGCAAGGGCTGCTTGAGTGATACCCTGTTCTTTTCTGCATGACGCTATGAATTTTCCGATTTTGATTTGATCCATATCGGGTACCTCCTTTCATGGCTCAAGTATATCCGTAACGGATCAGGATGAACACGAACCAACAGTTGATTTTTCTGACTCTACCAAAGGTTGAGTGCCTTATATTCCGATTTCTCGCTTACTCTAAATATTTCCAAAATCCCAACTTAAAAGAATACAAACATTTCAACAAGCGCTACTGTGTTTGCGAGAATATGCGATAAGGTGCTGATAACGCAATTGCCTGATTTACGATAAACCACAGAGAAAATCAAACTGTCGATAAATACAGTGGCAACATCATAAATTATAATTCCTATGTTTCCTGCGGCAATATGCCCCGCTGCAAAAACAGCCGATGAAACAACCGCACATAACCAAACCGGCAATATTTTTGAGGTTTTTCCAAAGAAAAAGCCTCTATACGCAATCTCCTCGCCGAATGCCGCAATGATGATCTGACCTATCAGCAGCGCAATTTTATCAAAAGACAAGAAAGCATTTGCTCGTCCCACTACATGGTCAAAAAAATCTCCGTGGAAAATCAGATTACCGACAATATTCGTAACAACACCGCTCACGATTGGCAGGAGCAGCCAAAGAATTACGCCCGGCTTTTTAAGATCCGCCAAAATTGTATGAAAACGCAATCCCGATTCGGAGCCTTTTTCTTTGCCGACAGCTTCCGTAATAAAGAAAAATGCAATCCCCACAAATACGGAATACCCTGCTATTTTTGAGGACGGTACAACTTTTGTTACTGTCAATAATATCATGATTGCCACACCTATCATTGTGAGGACAACACTCTTTTTGTTATTCTCAATCACTTGTTGATCTTGCATTTCATTTCCTCCTGTACTGCCAATACTGAACCTCTATATGCCCGCTCCAAATGGGATTTTATAAGCTCCTCGTCATATTCCAATGAATTGTTAGCGATGATACTCGCATATCCATGAGCAAATAGAAAAATTGTGATAAAGATTTCTTTTACTTGATCTATACTTCCTCCAACTGCTCCTTGCATTGCTAAAAGAACAGGAGCAAGTTCTTCGGCATCTATCATTTCAAGCAAAGTCGTTCCAGTAAAAAAGTTTGATTGAAAAAGAAAACGGAACAAATGCGGTTCTTCAATCGCAAAGCGGATATAATTCAATCCAATTCCGAGCATGACGCCTTCATGCGGGCTTTCAATATTCATTAGGTATTCAGAATGATAGAAGTCTGCTTTTGCATAAACAGCTTTTTTCAATTCCTCAATCGTTGCAAAATGGTACATGATAGGCTGCGTAGAACATTGCAATCTTTTTGCGACTGTTCTTGCATTAATATTTTCCGCACCTGTTTCACGAGCAACCTCAAAGGCAGCATCAATGACCATATCTTTTGTGATTTTAGGTTTTGGCGGCATGGTTTTCCCTTCTTTTAATAATTTTTGTTATATAACAATAGTTATATTATAAGTTGCAACACTCATTTTGTCAATTCCTCCGAATGAACTTTCTCACACTTTTCATCTTCCCAAACGGCATGTCATTAGCGGGAATCATTTGGACTATCTAAGGGATTTGTATAGACATATGAAAACAAGGAAAAGAACACATTTTATATAATGTCAAATTCATATCTCATATCATCTCCAATCACAACCTGCCTGACATTCATGACTTTCTTACTGAGGATGAAAAACTTTTCTAATTATAAAAAAACAGGCAGAATTTCCGCCTGTTCTTGATCGATACTGGAATATGATGTTATATATAAAACATGGACTGCGTCCCGCCGCTTCTGAGCTTACCTAAAGGAAACTTTCCTTGTAAGTTCCCTTACAATATCCCTTCCGTCCCATATCAGGCTAAAATCCATCGTATGCCCTACCGGTACGATCCTATCGACGCCATCGGGTGCGTTCAACAAAATCAATTCACGCAGTGTATTTTCTTCTATCCCAAGAAAAGAGATCGTCTGAAGTTCCCATGTACAAAATGGCAGGATCTCATTGATATCAGAAATATCATATTCATAAAAAAAACCGCTGTTTCCAATATTCTTTAGAACATTTAAATTTAATTCTTCCGGCGCAATACGCATTAGTCTGCAATCGCGCCCTATCGTCATTTTACAGGGATTTTCAGCGGCAAACTTACAAAACGTCAACAGTTTTTCTACAGTTGTAACGTCTGCAAGAGGATAATCAGAAATCTCATTATAAAGTGCTTCCCAGAATACATCTTTTGCTTTTTCCCTTTGATCGCCCATCCAAAAAATGATTCTGGGCGATGAACACGCATTTTGATCCGTAAGGTATGTATCAATAAAAAACTGATGCGCCGTTTTCTTTGGATCATATTCCGTCAAATATTTATCCGAATCAATAAGACATATAGAAAATCGGTTTGCAAAGGTGATCTCCGATGCACGCGGCGGTATATTCGACTCGCGTATTATATCTACCGTGCGATCTCCGCCCCATATAATGCGGCAATGACATTTCGCAGAGATTGCGTCCGTTATTTCCTTATTATGCGAATATTTTATCAGACAAACACGTTCCGGGATATCTTCTGATTTCTCCAATACTTCGTTCAATATTCTACAAAAAATATCTGCCTGCTCAAACTTACGGGAGGGAAGCCGGATAACATTTGCATTTCCTGTAAGCAATCCTGTCGCCATTGAATAAGCAAAAGAAAGCGGCACATTTCCCGGCGCGATGTGGAACGCCATGCCACGCCCTAAACGATCGGATATATCTCCATATTCTTCTTTTATTTTCTGGATATTCGCCTTGCGAAGCCAAAACGCTAACGTGAGCAAGTCCGGATATTTCTGAATTTCTATCGTTTTCATCAACTCAGCAGACAGCACGTTGCAAAAAAGTACCGCTCTCTCGTCAAAGGGTCTCCATGCCGCCACTTTCGTCAAATGCTGAAGCGTCTCCTCATTCCCCGTTATATATTCAATTTGCTCCATATTTGCTCCTCCCATTTAAAACTGCGCCGCATACGTATCGCTACAGCCACGCAATTCCGCGTTTTTCAGTCTACCATTGATTTTAAAATATTTGCCCAGACGACCGCAGGGACAATCGTCTTCACCTAAAATAACGCCCTCATCCTCAGACAGCAGTATATGCCCCGGATAGGAATGAGGCAACACTGATACAAGCTCCATCATGCCGGGTTCTCCAAACTCACACACGGACAGATCCCTGCCGCGCCGCGTGATAACATCTGAAAAAATACTGGCATGGAGATGCCCATATTCACATTCAAAATAAATCGTGCCAGACTGCTCCGCCATACCGTATTCATTATAAACGTGATTGATATTACAAAGCTCCTTCAATTCCTCCTTGAAGGTCTGAGGAGAAACTTTCATACTCTCCATTTTTTTCCAGCCGCCTCCATGGATCAAAAGCCCGTCATGGAAATCCAGCTTTTTCCCCAAATCCCGCAACGCACAGCACAAATGCTGCCATACCATAAACGTAAATCCAAATAGCAGGACCTGTCGCCCTTTATGCTTTTCAAGAAAAGCCTCTACTTCCTCCATATTCAGGCTCATATCGTCTTTCAAGGCAAATATCCGGTCTGAACCGAACAGGGAAAAGAACAAAGCTGCAGCGCCACGTGCCGTATACGCTTCGCGGCTTTTTAAGATTGCGGGGCTGTCAATAATCACAAACGGCATTCTTTTGATCCCTAAAAAATTTGACGTGATCTTAACGCCCACATTTTGCTGGGCAATCGCTGTCTGCCGATCTAAATAAAGCTTGCTGACCTTCTGTCCGCTCGACCCGCTGGAAGACATACTTTTCGCCAAGTTTTCATCTGGAACGCTTTTTAACGGCATTTCCTTAAACATACGAACCGGTATCATCGGAAGTTCGTCATAATGCTTACGACTCTCATAGGGATCAAATCCCATACCATTAAGAATATTGCGATACTGACTGCAGTTTTCATAATGATATGCAGTAAGATCCGACAGCATCTGCGTCAATATATCAGACTTTTTTTCTTTTGGAAGCGAATACGGCTTCTCTTTTATCAACTCGTCAAGTGTCATATCGGAATCCTTTCATTTATTTTCAGCCAATTCCTTTTCACGCTTAAAGTATCGTTCCAAAGCCTCGGGAGTAAACCGATTCGTGATCCCGTCACGATATGTATGCACACAGGTCCAGCATTGACCACACGGCTTGCCGTCGATTGGATCATAACAGAACCATGTCAGATTCATGATATCCTCGCAGTCCATCTTCCTGTATTCCTCGATCAGTTCCGGTTTCAGCGGCGCGTTATAAAAAGAAAAAGCAAAATTGCCAAATATGGTATAGCCATCCGCCGACCGGCATTTTTCTATATTTAATATATACTGCTTAACACAGCCCCGATCTATTTCCTCGACCGCATCCCCTCCGCCGATCGCGTCCATAAATTTGTTGACGTATCTTGCTGTGATGCCAATCTCGACCGGATCCTTTCTACTGTTTGCGTATGCGGCAAGCCATTGATACTGGGAGTCAATATAAAGATCAACGTTGACTGCATTCAAAACGCCTCTCCCTGTGGCAAGCTGGCTGCGTCTAGGCGCCATCATGGAAATATAGATCCTTCGAAAAGCCGTTGCAACGTCATGATCGTGCGGCAGAATCTCATATACAAAATCAGGATCCTTTTCCACAGGCTGCCTCTTTTCGGTACTTACAATCTTGGGCGGCAGGATCTCGGCTTTCGTTTCTGGCTTTTTACGCAGTAATTCCATGATCTGCTTAATCGCCTGCAGTTCGTAATACTCGCTTTTCCGTATATCGGAAGCGACTCCTGTACAATAGACCGGCTGCAACCGGATCGGAAGCCTTGACAACTGAACAACACGAAACGTAGAGTCAAACCCTCCCGTCCAAAAAATTTCATATGTTTCCATCTTTTATCAACCTTTCCGCCAATTCCCTTTTAAGCACTTTTCCCGTTCCGGGTGTTCTTGGCAACGCGTCCAGCGAAAAAATATGTTCCGCACGCGGAATTTTGAATTTGTCGAGCTTTCTGGAAAGCTCCTCGATCACTTGAGACGGCGATAATTCTTCTTTTTCCCAAATAATAAATAATACAGGCATCTGTCCCATCACTTTATCCGGCTTTGCCACACATGCGCATTCCCGTACGCCTCGAATTTCCAGTGCAGCGTCTTCCACCTCGGTCGGAGAAATTTTATTCGCACCGCTTACGATCATATCGTCTCTGCGACCTAAGATATAAACCATGCCATCTTCGCCACGATAGCCCAAGTCCGCGGAAAGCACACGCCCGTCTTTCATTGTTTCAGCAGTAAGTTCCGGTGCATTCAGATAGCCAGACATCAGCGTGCCGCCTTCCGTAGCAATGATTCCCGGATTGCTTTCTGAACTGTTTTCCATCACCCTGCCGTCATCATCTAAGAAAACAATTTTAGAATGAAGACTTTCGATGCCGACACACCCCGGCTTCGGCGGATATGCACTCCACTCAAAATATGCCGACCCCACCGCTTCAGTCGAGCCAAAATCATTAAACAAACGTACCGTCGGCAACAACTCGCGCAATCGTTCCTTGTCGTGTTCAGGGATGACCGCACTTCCAACGCTGACGATACGAAGCTGCGGTGCGATCTCTACCAGCATTTTCTCTGCGCGACTAAGGATCTGCGCCACCTGCACCGGAACAAATTGCAGAATCGTACAATTGTATTTTCTAACCGCGCCAAAAACGCTTCCAAAAAGCATAGCTGCACCCATAATAACAGCAGTTCCGCCGCTGACAAGCATAGCTTCCAAACGCCGCAGTCCTCCACTGTGCGACAGCACCTGCGGGATCAGCGCTGTATCGTTCTGCGTAATCTCATATGTATACCGCACGTTGTCTGCCCCGCAAAAACGGCAGCGAAAGCTAGACGTCACGCCCTTGCTCTTTCCCGTCGTACCAGTCGTACAAATAACGCAGGCAATGTTTTCCGGATCCGGAGGAACGAAGTTTAATTCTTCGGGTCCCAGCTCATATTCTACGGGAAGGATCTCAGCACCAAACTGCTCAGACAATTCAAAAAGACGCTCTTCAGATGCCGTCGCTTCCACAGGAATCGCCATGCTCCCTGCCGCCTGAATCCCATAAAATGCAACAAGGTGTGCTATCGTCTGTCTCGTCTGTAGGATATACCGTCTACCTGCCTGTACGCCGGAAGCATACCTCAAAATTCTTTTCCAAAAATCGGCATATGTAACTTTCTTGTCGCCTTTAACTTCAATAAGGCAGACCTTGTCGGGCGTATTTTGAGCAAAATATTCAATTTTTGTCAGGATTGTTTCTCCAATACTCTCCATGTCAGCACCTCTGAACTAATTCCACTGCGCCAATTCCCTTTCCAAACATAAATACGCCTCGCGCACCATATCCGTACACATCTGATTGACTCATTTTTCACATCTGACGGAAACCCAATTTTTTTAACCTTCAATTTCTTATAAAGATCTTCCGTCTCCAAACAGATATGATACGGTGTACATAGCTGATTCTTCACCATATTAGATACGTCGCTTGGAAGTTCAATATCAAGAGGCGAAATAAGTTCTACTAAATACACCCATATCTAAAAAAGGAAGTCCAAATTACGGTCTTGATCCGTAAATTTGTGAATGAGTTTTGCTCCAAGGGCTTCAAATGCCGGCAATTTTTCGAAACAGGAACGCACAGCAAATCCAATGCAATGAAACGAAATCCCTATTTTCTGCATTTAGCCACCAGCTCTACGATCGCATCAACCGATTCAAAATTCTCAGAAAGCACGTCTTCCGGATCAATCTCGATATCAAAACCGCTTTCCAGTTCCATGATAAGTTCCATGATGTCAAGTGAATCCAATGTGCCGTCCGTTACCAATTCCGTGCTATCCAGCTTTTCCGCTGCACCTTCTTTGACCTTCACCAAAATTTCTTTTACCTGTTCCTTAATCTCCATTTTCTTTTTCCTCCTTTTCATTATACGATTGAAACAATCTGCTATATCCGTTTTTTTACCGTAGTGACACCGCCGTCCACTCGAATCGCTTGTCCCGTAACAAAACTTGACAAATCGGATAATAAAAAAAGTGCGGCATCGGCAATATCATCGGGAAGCCCAAACTTGCCCAATGAAGTAGCTTCCATTTCAAAGGTACGGTTTTGATTCTGCAACTGTGAAATCATATCTGTTTCTGTCAAACCGGGGCATATCACATTCGCCCTGATTCCGAAACTTCCTACTTCTGCTGCAAGCGTTTTGGTCATCATAATTAACGCAGCCTTTGATGCCCCATATGCCGAATCTCCCGCATTCGGATCCACTCCTCTGATCGAGGCAATATTAACAACGCTCCCTTTTCGGTTTTTCATCATCATTTTAACGATATATTTTGTAAAAATATACGGAGCCATAAAATTCGTTTCCATTGTGTTGCGCAATGTACTAATCGTTGTCATCTGCATTAAAGCAGTATCTGGTGAAATTCCCGCGTTATTCACAAGCCCGTCAATTGGCGTATGGAAACTCCGAATTTTTCTCTCGGCTTCCTTCATCGCCTCATAATCTGTCATATCAAAGTAGATTGGAGTAACAACCACGTGATAAGATTGCTCCAATTCCTCACAGAAACTCTTATGCGTATCCGTCTCCGTTCTGGCAAGTGCAAAAACAGACGCGCCGCTTGCAGCAAACTTTTCTACCATCTTTTTGCCAATTCCTCTAGCCGTTCCTGTGACAATTACCGTTTTCCCCTCTAACAATCGCTTTACCATCATCTCATTCCCCCGTCCACACGGATCGTCTGTCCTGTGATATGCGAAGACATATCAGACATCAAAAACAGCAGCACATCAGCAACTTCTCTAGGTTTTCCCATCCTTTTCAAAGCTGTCATAACCGCTTCGTCCGATTGCAAAAGTTCCTCTGCTGTTAAATTTTCGCATGATTTTTCTATTGCGCCAGTCGCCACAGCATTTACACGCACACCATAACTTCCTAATTCTTTTGCCATGGAACGCATCGCGCCTAACAAAGCCGCCATAGATGCGGCATATGGCGTATACTTTATCTTTCCATCGAAAGCAACTACATTTGACACAAACACAATACTTCCCTGTTTATGTTCTATCATAAGCCTTGAAACGTCCTGTGTAAATAGGATCGGAAAAATCACATTTTTCTGCAGAAGTTCCAAAAAATTCTCTTTTGTGATCTCACCAAACTCTATTTTTTCTCTTGTTTCTTCCGCATTTACAAGACCATGAATATTCTCTCCTGTATCAAGAATTTTTTTTATTGCACTTTTCCGGTCATCCCCCGACTCCACATCAAGTTGCAGAGGAGTGATCTGTACATGGTACTCTGCTTCCAAACTTTTGCAATAGGATTCAAAATCTTCCGTACATTCTCTGGCACACGCAAAGAGATTCGCGCCGTTTTCCGCTATGGAGACCATCGTCTGTCTTCCTGTCTCCGACAGACAACCCGTCACTATGATATTCTTTCCGGCAAGCATAAACATCCTCCTCTTAACCTAAAGCCTATCCGCTGATTTTTTTCTGTCAGTCTTTTAATTCCGTTTCTATCCTTGAAGCAATCTGCTCCGCCGTAAGACCACAGCTTTCCAACAAATAACCGTATTCCCCTGCATTTGGCACAAAATCCTCAATACCAATCCGAATTTGGAGAGGTTTGACCTCGATTTTTGAAAGCACTTCTGCAACTGCGGAACCTAAACCGCCTATTATATTATGTTCTTCCACCGTCACGATCAGACGGCAGGACAGGTTTGAATAAATAGCTTCCTCGTCTAACGGTTTTATCGTATGCATATTCAGTATTTTCGCAGAAATCCCTTTTTCCTCAAGCAATTCCGCAGCCTTCATACATTCAGCAAGGAGCGTTCCGCAGCCGATAATCAGGATATCTCTGCCCTCCCGCAGTTGATTTGCCTTTCCCAGTTGAAAACGATACGATTCTGAACTGTTGATAACTGCCAGACGAATTCCTCCTGTAAGCCAAATATAAGACGGTCTGTCATTGGAAAGAACGGCTTCTATCGCGGCATAAATTTCCACGCCATCGCAAGGGGCAATTACATCAATACCCGGAATCGCTCTCAGCATGGCTAATTCGCTTATTCCATAATGAGATCCCCCAACTATAGCATTTGATAACCCGCTTCCCATTCCAACTACTTTGACATTTTTCCGCATCAATCCCAAAAAACACCTGATCTGATCAGCACAACGGTAACTGGCAAACGTAGCCCATGATGTAGTAATGACCGGCACATCTTTTGACGCAAGTCCTGCTGCGACTGCTATCATATCCTGTTCTGCAATGCCCACATCTATAAATTGATCCGGACATTTTTCAATGAATCTGGAAAATCCAGAACCCACGCCCAAATCTGCCGATACGGCATAGAACTTTTTCTCCTCAGCCAGATCGAATACTGCCTGCCCGAGGACACCTCTTGCGCCTAGATAAGATAAATATTTGATGTTTCGACTGTTTATTTCCATCATAACAGGCCAACCTCTTCTTTCGCTCTTTGGAGTAGTTTCCCCTGCAGATTTTTCTCATGCCATGAGAAATCATTTTCCATAAAAGAAATCCCTTTGCCCTTAACGGTATGGGCAATGACTGCCAGCGGCTTTTCCTGCTTCATTAAAAGTCCCTCTCTAAGCGATTTAAAATCATGCCCTTCTGCCTCCTTCACCTTCCAATCAAAAGCTCCTAACCGATTCGACAAGTTAGACTGACTTAAAATCAACTCTGTATCTCCATCCAATTGCAGCCCATTCCGATCAACAATAAGCGTCAAATTATCAAGATGTTGTTGGGAAGCCAGCATCACTGCCTCCCAGTTCGATCCCTCATCACATTCTCCGTCGCCTACAAGACAAAAAATCCGTCTGCCGTCGTTCCCCTCTCTTTTATCCTTTATGGCAAGCCCCACCGCATAGGGCAATCCAAGACCCAAACTTCCCGTTGAACATTCAATCATTAAGTCAGGATTGATCGTCAGCTCTTCTGTATACCTCGATCCATTCTTTTGATATTCTTCCGCAAACGTTTTTTCCAACAGACC
Organism: uncultured Lachnospiraceae bacterium; assembly: GCA_947589305.1. Taxonomy (GTDB): domain Bacteria; phylum Bacillota; class Clostridia; order Lachnospirales; family Lachnospiraceae; genus CAG-632. The sequence goes on along the minus strand of CANQAP010000002.1, from coordinate 2,728 downwards.
GCATTCTTCTAAAACAGCATAATATGCCAACGCGGCATGACCTTTGCTTATGATAAGCAGATCCCTGCTCTTATCCTCTCTGTCCACATTAGAAATATTGGAAACATCCCCAATAACGCTCAACAGGATCTCCACACAGGAAAGAGAACTTCCCCAATGAATCAAACTATTCCTACAATAATCTGCAACGGATATCATCTTTTTGCGAACGTTTTGAGCCATTTTTTCAAGATTTTCTGTTGTCATTAAACTTCCCCCAACGCAATTTTTCTTCTTTGCTAATCACTAAAATATTCTTACGCATTTGCCCTCAAAGATCAATTCGGTCTGTCCTGATCGCCGTCTGCCTTGAAGAATACAGCGTGCCCTTTTGGCACTCCCACCCAAACGTCTATATTCTCCGCCACATATGGTGAAAAATAATTTGGTATGATATTCGTATCATGATCTGTCACTTCTGTCATTCCTGATTGTCTGACATAAGACGTATCAAACCCATAGCAATATAAATCAATGTATTCATATTCCTGCAGTTTTTCCTTCAGGAAACCGGATATCCCTGCAAACAATCTAGCTTCCCCAATATAATCTACGATCCGCAGTGCTTCAGCCCCCGCATATTCCTGTGTTCTGCAAACAAGCAGTGCCTGCACAACATCATTTTCCGACAAGCCAAATACCTGATAGTGATATATAGGATGGTCAAAATATCTATGCTTGACATACCATGAATCCTTGTATGGAACCGCATCTGTATTGGCTGAAACGTCATACTTATCCTCTAATTCTTCAAACGTCTTAAACTCCGTGACCTTTACCTGATAATCAATATTCTCAATAAATGGTTCATAGTGCTGCACTTTTGCAATCTGATATGTACTGCAATCCGCCAGACAATAAAAATGCTGCATTTTTCCAACATCTTCAAAATGCCGCATTCGTTTTACGATTGGTACGGCAGTTTCGGGATTGATTCCCATCGTTAACGCGGATCGAATGTTTTCATTTTTTTCAATACGCCGTGACAATTCCAGTCCCAACAGCCCCATCGCGCCATCGACAACTTTCCAAATACTGCCCCATGTATCATATCTGGTTTTATCCCTCGATGCGGGAATGAATCCTGCAAGTCCCTCTATCATTCCAGACTCACGATTTCTGGCGATCATAAAATTCACTCTGCCGTCAATCACCATATCATATTCAAAAAGTTCTCTGTTATAACTGAGAATATGCCCTTTTTTCCAATGTTCATCAATAAAGCGCATTATTTCGTCTATTTCCTCATAATGAGCAAAACGGATCTCGTATTTTTCATCAAATTTATTTGTCTCCATAATGTTTCTCTCTTTTATGCTTTTAAATAATTCTCACTCTTCGGCGGAAAATCGTTGCAGTCCAATCGTGGAAGTTCCAATGAAAAATCCTTGGCAAAGTCGGCAATATGTACCTCTGTTGTGAGTCCCAAACGCGCGCACTGCGACTTTATGTACTTCAAAGCACCCTCGTTCCGGCTCCCATAAGGATCGGATCCTCGGTCACACCAACGTATTTTTCAAATAATTCGCTGGAGATCCGGTTCCGAAGCCGCTCAGGCAGAACCGTCTGAAGAATGCGTTTTCAAAGACTGCTTCTTTTGAATCGAAGCGGTTTGCTTTCGCATATTCCGCAAACACTCGTCATTAGATGGATCGTCAAACTCTCGGTCCCTATAATGGTTCATGCGTTGCAAACGCCTTCCCGTGAATAAAGAAAAAACCCTGTCTTCCCCATTTTCAAAATCGGGAATGCAAAGGTATAGTCATCAATATAGACGTCGTCGAACGTCAAAAGGACTGCATTCTCCGGCAAGACGGTATGCCCCACCGCACGATCATTAGCTTTTCTTCGCTTCCGGCGCTTACTTCCATAAGGGGGTAAGTCCTTTGTTCTACAATCTTTTTAATTATTGCATACAAAGAGGGGTTTGTCAAGAAAGCCAAGCGGACAGGTTTGTGTCATGGACTCGTTGACACTTTTCTTGTTTTCTTTATGAGTTCTCTTTTTTATTCACTTAATCAGTGAAAAGCAATTTTATTTGAGGCATGTATATGCTATGTTACTGTGCCAGTTTTTTCTTTTCGTTTACTTTCCCACAGTACAAAAGCAAAAGAGCAATCGCCGGATACGGCAAAATTGAAAGGAAGTGGCATTTATGAGCGGCAAGAGAGACCGCACTCATGAGCTGAAAGTATTTCTCAGCGATAATGAACAATACGTGTTGAATAAAAAAGTCGAGGCATCCGGCATGAGGAACAAATCCGAATATATCCGCCATGTTATTCTCTACAATTATACCTAACCCTTTATATCCGTCCATAACTCTACAAAGATTTAAGAGTTGGGAACTTTATAAATGCCGTTTTTTCCTTATATATCCCATTGTTGTCTTGGCATTATACGAATTCATACGAATTTCTGGAGAATTGTTTTTATTTTTGTTTAGCGTCCGACGCACTATCGAGATGAAACAGGATTGATTCTGCCGAATTTTGGGCAGTTTTTTTCTGTTAGTTATTTGCTATTTTATGAGCCAAAAAAGGCATTTCAGAACCGACGCTTAACTATTGTCAACCAAATAAACGGTAATTTATGAATCCTTTTCTTCGTAAGGCTTATTCCAAGAACCTATCTCTATTAAATTACCTTCAGGATCAGCAATATAACAAGTTCTCTGTCCCCAAGGTTC
>CANQAP010000001.1 GCA_947589305.1 uncultured Lachnospiraceae bacterium | reverse complement strand
ACTACTTAAATGAAGACGGAGCGATGGCACATGACACGGTGATAGACGGCTATACCTTAAACTCTGACGGAGCATGGGTATCGCCTTAGCATCAAATGGTACGGATATGAGACAACAGCCCTGACGGATGTCAGGGCTGTTGTTATTTGGATTTTCAATTATCTGAGAATGGGGGGTGGGATGCTTATAATCGCTTCAGATCCTGATAAAAATCGGGGTAAGAGATCGTAACGCATTCCGCACCGGTAATTTCGGTTTCACCATCGGCATTCATGCCGGCAATGGCAAAACTCATGGCGATCCGGTGATCCAGATGAGAGTCAATGACTGCACCGTGCAGCGGTTTTCCGCCGTGGATGATCATGCCGTCGTCTGTTGCCTCTACGTCCGCACCCATGGCGGTTAAATGACGGGTCATCACATCAATCCGGTTGGATTCCTTTACTTTCAGTTCCTGTGCATCCCGGATGATCGTGGTACCGGATGCAAAACAGGCAAGAACGGCAATAATCGGTAATTCGTCGATAAGTTTCGGGATCAGACTGCCCTCGATTACGGTTCCCTTTAATGCACTGGTGCGGACGGTGATATCGGCGACCGGTTCACTTTGTTCTCTCCGGAGGGGTTCCACCGTCAGGTCAGCACCCATAGCCCGGCATACTTCCAAAATCCCGTCCCGGGTCGGATTGATCCCGACATTGCGGATCGTGATACAGGAATTGGGCGTGATCAAGGCAGCGACGATAAAATAAGCCGCAGAGGAGATATCACCGGGAACGATGATCTGTTGCGCCGTTAAATGTTCGGTCGGATGCACAGTGGCAGTGGTGCCTTCACAATGAATGGGGATGCCGAATGCCCGAAACATCAGCTCCGTATGGTTACGGGAGAGATAAGGTTCGGTGACGCTGGTCTCTCCATCGGCGTACAATCCCGCTAAGAGGATCGCAGACTTGACTTGTGCGGATGCGACCGGTGACTGATAGTGAATACCGGTTAAAGGCATACCCTGAATACGGAGCGGTGCGCAGTCATTGCCGCGGATGCTGACAATATTGGCACCCATTTGCGTAAGCGGTATGATGATACGTTTCATAGGACGTTTTTGTATGGAAGCGTCGCCGGTCACGGTACTGGTAAAAGGCTGTGCGGCTAAGATGCCTGCCATCAGCCGGGTGGTAGTACCGCTGTTGCCGGCGTCTAACGGTTGGGTGGGAGCCTGTAAGCCGTGCAGTCCTTTTCCGTGGATGCGTACCGTATCCCCTTCCCGTTCGATCGTTACACCCATAGCCTGAAAGCAGGCAATGGAAGAGAGACAGTCTGCACCCTGCAAAAACCCATGTACTTCGGTCATGCCTTCTGCCAGAGATCCTAGCAGAATGGTTCTATGAGAGATGGATTTATCACCCGGTACTGTGATTTCGCCCCGAAGAGCGGTTCGTTTGGTAAATTTCATGATGTTCTCCTCATTTTCTAACGCAGCAGCGTTGTGATCGTTCCTGTATGACTATCGTTCATAAACCGTATATCCCTGTTCACGCAGTAAACGGGCGGCGGTAACGGCGTCCTGATTTTCATAGAAAGAGATCCGTAATACGCCTTCCTCGTCTTCCCGATTGTGGGAAATTCCAAGGTTTTTCAAGCTGATGTATGCTTGGCTGAGACGGCGGATGACCCCTTCGATCGCTCCGGCTTCATCCGGTATATCGACAAAGATTTCATAATTCATCCGGATCACGCCGGTCGCATTGTTCGGAATGGAATCCCGATAGGTCTGGGCATCCTGAAAAAATTGATGGATGTAGGTATGATCCTTTTTATGGATTGCCTGCACGACCTGTTGCAGATCTTCGATATATTCCTCCAGTCCGGCAATGATATTGCCGGAATTGCTCAGCAGGATATGTTCCCAGATCACCGGATTCGAGGATGCGATTCTTGTGATATCCTTAAAACCTCCGGCGGCAAGCTGGCGGAACATTCCTTTTGCGTCGTCGTGTTCGCGTACTAAATTTACTAATTCCGAAGCGATAATGTGCGGAATATGGCTGATATATGCCGTCATTTGATCGTGACGGGCAGGCGGATATACGATCGTGATCGCTCCCAAATCTTCAATAAAAGTAGTGAATTCTTCCGTTTTTTTGGAATCCACGGCAGAAGACGGAGTGATAAAATAATATGCGTTTTCAATCAAATGGTCGTTTGCCGCTTCATAACCGGAACGTTCGGAACCCACCATCGGATGCCCTCCGATAAAAGATTGCTCTAATCCGGCATCGAAGATCGCCTGATAAATATCGGTCTTTACGCTCCCGACATCGGTTAGGATACAATTTGGTTTCATTAATGGCTTGAGGCTGGACAGATAAGCAATGTTATAATGTACCGGAGCGCATAAAAATATATAGTCGCATACGGCAAAGGTATCATCGACCTGCGTCGCCGGAAGATTGACGACTCCTTCTTGGACAGCCGCAGCCAGTGCATGGGCGTCTACGTCAAACGCTACGATCGTATAGTCCGGAAAAATTCTGCGGATCGATTTGGCAATAGAACCGCCGATCAATCCCAAACCGATAAAACCGATGGTAAATGATTTGGATAAGTTCATAATGATTTTTGTTTCCTCCCATGGATATAGTCAAAAGGGTATGACAATATTTTATTCCTAAAACTTTAATGTGTCAATGCGTTACTGCAATAAAGCGTCAATCTCTTCCTGCTTTAATGCCCGGCTGCCGCCCGGTGGGAGTGAGGCGTCCAAGATTAAAGGACCCATCCGGAGACGTTTGAGATATGTGACCGTACATCCGACTGCGAGAAACATGCGTTTGATTTGATGGAATTTTCCTTCATGGATCGTAACATAAGCCGTGGTGGGAGAGAGACATTCCAGCACAGCCGGCAGAGTGGGATGCTTTTCCCCGATATCCATGCCCTCGGTAAATAGCCGGACGGCATTGGATGGTATCTCGGAATCGACTTCGACATAATATTGTTTTTCTACATGCCGTTTGGGAGAGAGAAGGCGATGTGCGAGCGGTCCGTTATTGGTGATCAACAGAAGACCTTCCGCATCTTTATCCAAACGACCGACCGGAAACAGATCCGGACGAACGGGCGGTGGCAGATAAGAAAGCACGGTGTCGCAGGTCGGATCCTTGGAGGCGCTGACGCAGCCGGCTGGTTTATTCAGCATATAGTATACATAAGGACGGTATTCGATAACCATGTCGCCTACCTGAACCCGGTCGGTCTCGGGAGCGATTTTTTGATCGCCGCTTTTGGCAGGCATCCGGTTGACAGAGACCAGTCCCTGCTTGATCTGATGCTTTACCTGATTGCGGCTGCCGATGCCGGCATCCGCCAAAAATTTGTCCAGTCGTATCTGTGTCATAAGCCGTCTCCTTTTCTGTCATAATTATGTCATAGCTTCTCTTGACACGCAAGAAGCAATCTGCTATAGTGTATTCGTAACAGAAATGTAACAATTTATAACATTTATTTAATAGATATGCGATAATACATATCTGAAATACATCCATACGGAAGCGTGGATGCACAATCAGACGGAGATGAGATAAGATCATGAGACATATGAAAAACAGACGGAATCAGATCATAGGCAGAATGATATTAGGCGTTGTCACGCTGGGAGTTTTGCTGACTGCGCTGTGTATGAGCGGACGTTTCACGCGAAAGCGGACGAAAGAGTTGTATATCAGCGCTCACAGTGAAATGGCTTCAGTCAGTACCAGTATAGTGTATGAGGACATCGCACAGACGTCTACAGAATCGGTGGATGTAAATTTGGTATCTTCTGCGGATGAGGAATCGACAGTGTTAGAGCCGTCTCCGTTCGACGGTCGTTTTATCGCAAATATTACAGATACACTGAATGTACGCGCGGAAGCGTCAACGGATTCCGAGATTGTCGGTAAGATGTATCCGGGCTGTGTCGGAGAGATCGTGGGAGTGCAAGGCGATTGGACGCAGATCACATCCGGAAACGTCAGCGGTTATGTAAAAACGGAATTTATCGTGAGCGGTCAGGATGCGGAGGCGCTGGCGGAAGAATACGGAAAATATGTCGGTACGGTGACTGCTGATACTTTGAAAGTCAGACGGGAAGCGTCAACGGATTCGGAAGCAATCGCATTATTAGAGAAAGAAGATGAGGTATTCGTCACCGAGACTTTGGACGGTTGGTACGGGGTACTGGTGAACGAAAACTGGGAAGGATATGTTTCCGCTGAGTTTTTATCGGTAGAATATCATTTGGATACGGCTGTCACGATCGAAGAAGAACAGGCAAGAATCGCAGCGGCACAGCAGGCGGAGGAAGAGGCAAGACAGGCGGAAGCACAGGCGCAGCAGGCTCAGGCGGCATCAAATGCCGAAACCGTGGAAACGACACAGCAGGAGCCAACCGCCGCTTCTTATGATGATGCCTATCTCTTGGCATGTCTGGTGAGCATGGAAGCCGGTTATGAACCGTACGAAGGACAGTTGGCGGTTGCAAACGTTGTTCTGAACCGGTTACGGAGTGGATACTACGGTTCTACCATTTATGATGTCATTTATGCAAAGGGACAATTCCCGTCTGTCAACGGGAGTGTGATGACCGGTTATCTGACAAACGGTCCGTTGCCGCAGGCACAGCAGGCAGCGAATGAGGCGCTGTCCGGCGTGAATAATATCGGTGGCTACATGGGATTCATTAATGTGAAATATGCGAATTACGCATCTTATAGCAGTTATACGATTATCGGCAATCACTGCTTCCATTAACAGAAAGACAGATACAAACGATAATAAGAGGAAATAATTATCGAAGTTTCAAAGTAGTTTAAACCATCAATTTATTATAACATTTTGTAAAACATTCAGGAACTATAAGGCAATCATCAAAATGATATTTCTGTCAGATAGTAGAGGTTATGGATATGCCATAACCTCTTTATTGTTTGATCGATCCGTGTTATACGGTTTGGTTCAATTCCAATAAGTTCCGGTAGTATTCATCCGGGAGCGGTTTGCTGAACAGATATCCCTGTAAGATATCACATTCATTTTCTTTGAGGATACGGAGCTGATCGGATGTCTCGACACCTTCGGCAACGACAGAGATTCCCAGCTTGTGTGCAAGAGAAATGATCGTTTCCGCTACAAAGCGGTCTTTCGAATTGGCACTGATATTGTCTACGAATGATTTATCCATCTTTAAAGTATCGATCGGCATTTGCGTCAAGTAATTAAAGGAAGAATATCCGGTGCCAAAATCGTCTAATGCAATACGGATGCCTAACTCTCTTAATTCATGAAAAAGCGAAGCGTTGCTTTCAAAGGATTGCATAAATACACTTTCCGTGATTTCAATTTCGAGATACTGTGGAGATAATCGGGTGCGTTTGAGGATCTCTTTGGTTTGGTTGATGAACTCGGGATCTTTTAGCTGATCGATAGATACGTTCACAGACATGGTCAAAGGTCCGTAACCGGCTTCGATCAGTTGGCGGTTGAAGTCGCATGCCTGTTCCATTGCCCATGTTCCGAGTTCGTTGATGATGCCGGATTCTTCGGCAATCGGGATAAATTCGGCAGGCGGGATCTGTCCCAGATATCCGTTGCGTAAACGCATTAATGCTTCGCAGCCGGTGATGCGTCCGGTTGCCATATCGCATTGTGGCTGGTAGACCAAATACACTTCGCGATTGTCAATCGCGCTGTATAATACTTCTTCAATCTCATTCTTATAATTGATCTCGTCTTCCATCGTGCTGTTAAAGAAGCGAAAACCGTTTTTACCGGTCATTTTTGCAGAATACATGGCGATATCCGCATTCTTGATTAATTCATTTACAGTTAAGCCGTTTTGAGGAAAGATCGATACGCCCATACTCATGGATACATGCACGATCTCCCCTTTCAGATTAAATGGCTGGTTCAGGACCGTGATCAGTTTGGAAGCAAACTCTTCCAATTCTTCAGTCGTGGTAACGTGGTTTCGCAGGACCAGAAATTCATCTCCTCCGGTTCTTGCCAAAATATCGTTCTCGGACATGGAACTGCTTAGGGATGCGGCAATCTGCTGCAGCAGTAGATCTCCATAATCATGACCTAACGTATCGTTTACGGTCTTGAAATTATCCAGATCGATGAACAGGATCGCCCGTTGTGTATGGCTGTCCGATTTATGGAAAAGATTATGAGCCTGTTCCATAAATGCCGCGCGGTTTGCAAGACCGGTCAACGTATCGGTATATGCCAGTTGTTCGATACGTTTATAGTTTTTCTGTAATTCTTTCTGATTTTTTTCTAACTGGTTTTTGGCAACGGTTAATTCGTTATAGTTATTGGAAATGATTTGCATCATATCGTTAAAATATCTGGATAATTCGCCGAATTCATCATCGGACTCGATCTCGCAATGGACATTCAGATTGCCCTTTGTCGCCTGCAGCATGATATCATTCAGATGGAAAATCGGATTGCAGTATTTTTTTGCCAGCTTGGAGCTGGTGATAATGGTCGCAAACAGAAAGACTACCAAAAGGATCAAAGTGATGCGTAACAGAGAACGCAGCAGGGATTCATACATATCCATATTTTGGCGGACTAAATAAATCCAATGATATTCCGGTATAATGCTATAGCCGTATAATGAAACGGAAAGACCGTCCCGTATCAGAATGGATCCTGAGGAGGCGGAGACTCCGTCATATTGGATAAGTGCGGCAACTGCTTTTTGCTGGATGTCCAAATCCGGCAATTCGTTTCCCAACAGGCTGTTGGATGTGTTGTCCAAAAGATATGTATCATTATCGGCAGAGATAAAGCTGCCGAAATATTCGCTGTCAATACTGGCGACAAGGATCCCGACACGATATTTATCCTTGACGGAGATCGGCGCTAAAATGTGGATCGCATTGGTTTTTCCGTTTAGGGAAAGCGTGGAGTTGATCTCGATGGTGTCCAATATAACCGCCATATCCTCCACATAGTGGCTGTATTCGCCGATCAGATGCTCGTCGGAACTGTATGTCAACCTGCCGTCCATGTCATACACACTGTAGACGACATGGTCATTGAAGCTGTCGGACGCCTGATCCAAAACCTGATGGATCTTGGATCGGGATGCCGTGTCGGATATCAAGTCGGTAGAAGGGTCATTATACTTTTTTAAAAGCAGGCTGATGATATCATTATGGTTGGCGACGGCTTCCACTTCAACGATCTGTGTATTGAGCTGTGCGCTAAACCCTTCTTGATAATCCTCTGCAGTGGTTTTGATGGATTCGCGGGAAACATTCATATAATTAACAAAAGCGATCCAAATAGCTAAGGCGGCAAAGATAATGATCGGTATGCTTGCCACTAAAACCATGGAAGACTGTAGGGACTTCTTGATAGACATAATGTTCTCCTTATCGTCTAAGTGATACATGTATTATACAAAAATAAATACTAATATTCAATGCAATATATGGAATTTCTCATACCTGTTTTATCTTGATTTTACCTATGAGGTTATGTATAATAGAACTAATTAGGGCATACATAGAAAAGGTTGAAGGAGAAGATACTATGTTTGGGATTTATTACGGAAAATATCTTCAAGAGAAAGGCTTAATTACATTACAGCAGTATGACGAACTGTTAAAAGAGGTTCAGACATCCCGATTGCGGATGGGAATGATGGCTGTGATTGACGGCTTGATGACGGAAAAACAGGCGGATGAAGTCAATCAACTGCAGCAGATTCAGGACAGAAGGTTTGGGGATATTGCTGTGGAAAAGGGATATTTGACGCAGGAGGATGTGGAAACGCTTTTGAAGAAACAAGGTGATCCATACTTACTGTTTGTTCAGGCTTTAAATGACCATGGGTATCTGTCGTTGGAAGAAATTCAGGATGCGATCACGGCATATAAAAAAGAAAAGCATTTAAGCGCTTCCGATCTGGAAGCTATTAAGAGCAATGATCTGGATCAGATCGTCTCCGTATATATGAAGGAGCCTTCGCTTCCGCCAGCTTTAAAGGAGTACATAGCATTGATGGCAAGAAATATCCTACGTTTGATCGATACGAATCTGAGACTGGAACAAACGGAACGGATCCACAGTTACGCGGCTGATTTTATGGCGGTTCAGGAATTGGAAGGCGCGTTTGATTGTTTTGTGGGAATGGCGGGAGAACGTGAAGCCGTATTGGCTTTGGCGTCTACATTCGGTCAGGAAGCGTTCTCTCAGATAGATGAGGACTCATTGGATGCAGCATGTGAGTTTATTAATTGCAATAATGGTCTGTATGCGGTGAATTGCTCGGAGCAGGATATTGAGTTGGAGCTGCTGCCGCCGTCGATGTATACAGCTCCGGTAAATATTCAGACAGACGGTCCGATGTATCGGGTTCCGATGTTTATTTCCGGAAAGCAGATCGATCTGATATTGTGCATGGATGCCAAATGGCAGATTGTTTAAGAAAGGATAGAAGGATATTGAGAGGTGTTAAAAAATGGCAAATTTTTTAATTGTGGATGATTCCAGAACTTCCCGCAAGATTCTGAAAGGGATTTTGGAACATGCAGGTCATACGGTTTTAGGCGAGGCAACGAACGGACAGGAAGGTTATGATAAGTATGTGGAGTTACAGCCGGATGTTGTCACTATGGATATCACTATGCCGATATTAGACGGTATCGGCGGACTGAAAAAGATCAAAGAGGCGTTTCCGGAGTCGAAGGTGGTAATGGTCACGGCTGCCGGACAAAAAAACAAAATGATAGAAGCAGTTGAAAGCGGCGCTGATGAATTTATACCGAAACCGTTTGATGCCGATCAACTGATAGCAACGTTAACGAAAGTCATTGAAGCGTAATGATGATACGTTAGAAAGGATTTCTGATGATAGAAAAATGAGACCGACCTGAATAGCAGATGAAGATGTCTGAATTTCGGGACGGTCTTTTTTTAAGGAAGTGATGAAATGATCGATACGGTAGTTTCTGTAGAAATGTTAGTAGAAGAAGTCATGCGGATTAAGCGGAATCGTTTGGCACCGGACGACTGCACGGGAAAAGAACGCCGCTTATGTATTGCTTCCGGAAGCCATGGGGATGAACTGGGAGGACAGTATATCTGTTATGAAGTGATTCGGAGGATTAAGCAGGACTTTCAAAATCTGACGGGAATCGTGGATATTTATCCGGCTATGAATCCGTTGGGACTGGATGCGCAGACCAGAGATTTCCCGTTGATGGACGTGGATATGAACACGGTCTTTCCGGGAGATGATGAAGGAGTGATCTTGGAACATGCGGCGTCCCGACTGATTAAGGATATGGCGGGAGCGGATATCTGTCTGGATATTCATTCGAGTAACTCCCTGATCCGTGAGATTCCGCAGGTCCGGTTAAATGACGATATTGTGGAAACGGTCATGCCGTATGCCAAATTGCTGAATACGGAGCTGGTCTGGATCCATCCTTCGACCAGTGTGCGTCCCGGCAGCCTTGCTTATGCCCTCAACGCCATCGGAGTGAAGACTATGGTGATCGAAGCGGGCGTGGCTCTGCGGATCGATTATGAGTATTGCGAGCAGATCGTAGACGGCATTTTCTCCCTGATGAGAAAAATGGGAATTTGGCAGGGAGAAGGCAAGGAAGTACGCAAACCGCTGATTGCTAATGACGGAGACGTATGGTTTGTCAATGCAGAAAGCAGTGGTTTGTTCGTCCCGAATATCAAGCATTCGATGCGGGTGAAAAAGGGTGAGAAGATCGGAACGATCGTCGATGTGATCACCGGATCGGTCGAAGAACGGATATATGCTCCGTGCGACGGTTTGGTCTTCACTATGCGGGAATATCCAGCCATTGAAGAAGGCGCGTTGATCGCCCGGATTTACGGAGGCGATTTTAATGAATAAAGAGATCATCTATAATATGAATACGGCATTTCGCGGGGAATACACCATTATCGGATATCGCTTCGGACATGGAGAAAAATCAGCCTGTATCATCGGGGCGATGCGGGGCAATGAGTTTCAACAGCTCTACATGTGTTCACAACTGATCGCCAAATTGGAGCAGCTCGAAGCCAAAGGCGCTATTGTCGCAAGTAAAGAAATCTTGATCATTCCTTCCCTGAACTATAATTCCATGAATGTCGGAAAAAAGTTCTGGGTATCGGACAATACGGATATCAACCGTTCATTTCCCGGAAATCCGCAGGGACCGGCTACCAGCCGGATCGCCGCCGCCGTCTTGGAGCGGGTAAAGGGATATCCGTACGGGATACAGTTAGCCAGCTTTTATTTGGGAGGGGAGTTTATTCCGCATATCCGGCTGACAGAGGAGGGCGTAAAAAATACCAGTCTTGCCAATCTGTTCGGTATGCCATATGTATTAACGGCATCGGAACGGGCTTTTGATACCACTACGCTGAATTATAACTGGCAGAAAAGCGGAACGAGCGCGTTTTCGGTCTATACCGGTGCGACGGAACGGATTGATGAGGAGCGTGCAAGACAAGGGGTTTCGTCCATTCTTCGGTTTTTAACGCGAATGGGAATCATACGGTATAACTGTCACGGAGGTTATATTTCCACGGTGGTGGAAGAAGATGATCTGTTATCGATTCGTTCGGACATGCCGGGTTTTTTCCGGCAAAAGGTTGCAACGAATACGGAAGTGGCACGTGGACAGGTGCTGGCGGAAATCGTTGATTCCTTTCGGGGAGATGTGATTTCCCGTCTGGTCGCACCGACGGACGGAATTATTTTCTATCAGCAGACCCAGCCGATGGTCTTTCAGAACTCGGTGGTATTTAGAATGATAAAACGGATACATGAATAAAGAAAATTCGGTAAGTTACTAGTAAAATGGAGGTCATGATCAGCATGGTAAAACGAATTTATGTGGAAAAGAAACAGGCGTATGCCGTCAAGGCAAAGGAGTTATTTGAGGAAATCAAGAACTATCTGGGAATTTCGGTAGAGAATGTCAGGGTACTGGTACGTTATGATATCGAGAACCTTTCGGCAGATACATACGAGAAAGCACTCGGAACGATTTTCTCGGAACCGCCGGTTGATATCTTATATGAAGAATCCTTTGATATCGCGGATGATGAACAGGCATTCAGTGTCGAGTATCTTCCGGGACAGTTTGACCAGAGAGCAGATTCTGCGGAGCAGTGTGTGAAACTGTTAAATGAAGAAGAACAACCGGTCATACGTTCCGCAACTACATATGTGATACAGGGAGCAGTTTCGAAAGAAGAATTGGAACGGATCAAAAGCCACTGTATTAATCCGGTGGATTCAAGGGAAGCGACCATGGAAAAACCGGATACGTTAATGACGGCGTTTGAGGAACCGGAAGACGTCCCGATCATGGATGGATTTCAGGACATGCCAAAAGACCGGCTTCAGGAATTGTATGATTCCTTGGGGTTGGCGATGACCTTTCAGGACTTTCTGCATATTCAGCGGTATTTTCGGGAAGAGGAGCATCGGGATCCGACCATGACGGAAATCCGCGTACTGGATACATACTGGTCAGACCATTGCCGGCATACTACGTTTTCTACAGAATTAAAACAGGTAACATTTGAGGACGGATTTTATAAAGACAGGATCGTAAGGAGTTTTGAAGAGTATCAGGCAGCCAGAGAGCGGTTGTATCAGGGAAAAAGCAATCGGTTTGTCTGTCTGATGGATATCGCGCTGATGGGCATGAAACAATTAAAGGCGGAGGGAAAACTCAACGATCAGGAAAAATCGGATGAGATCAACGCCTGCAGTATTGTAGTTCCGGTTGAGATCGATGGCGTGACGCAAGAGTGGCTGGTCAGCTTTAAGAATGAGACGCATAACCATCCGACGGAGATTGAACCGTTTGGTGGCGCCGCTACCTGCTTGGGCGGCGCGATACGGGATCCGTTGTCCGGACGTTCATATGTCTATCAGGCAATGCGGGTGACGGGTGCGGCAGATCCGACCGTACCGTTGTCGGAAACAATGACCGGGAAACTTCCGCAGCGTAAAATTGTGACGGGAGCGGCTCAGGGTTATAGCTCATACGGAAATCAGATCGGCTTGGCGACCGGACTGGTCAATGAAATATATCATCCGGATTATGTGGCGAAGCGTATGGAAATCGGCGCAGTTATTGGCGCTGCTCCGAGACGGTGTGTGATCCGTGAAAATTCGGATGCGGGCGATCGGATTATCCTGCTGGGCGGCAGAACCGGAAGAGACGGCTGCGGCGGGGCAACCGGTTCTTCCAAAGCGCATAACGCAGAGTCTCTGGATACCTGCGGCGCCGAGGTACAGAAAGGAAACCCACCGACGGAACGAAAGATACAACGCCTGTTCCGACGGGAAGAAGTGGCGCATTTAATTAAAAAATGTAATGATTTTGGCGCCGGCGGCGTCTCTGTGGCAATCGGAGAGCTGGCGGACGGGCTGCGCGTCAATTTGGATTTGGTTCCAAAGAAATATGCCGGTTTGGACGGTACGGAACTGGCGATCTCCGAATCACAGGAACGTATGGCGGTCGTGGTGGATCCGAAAGATGTGGAGCAGATGCTTGCGTATGCGGCAGAGGAAAATCTGGAAGCGGTCGTGGTTGCGGAAGTGACGCAGGAACCGCGTCTGGTCTTGTGCTGGAGAGGAAAAGAGATCGTGAATCTTTCCAGAGCATTTTTGGATACTAACGGCGCTCATCAGGAAACCAACGTGACGGTGGAGATGCCAAAGAAAGAACAAAATGCCCTGCAACAGATCCCGGAGTTGTCGGATTTAAAAGCGGCTTGGTTAAAGACCTTGTCGGATTTAAATGTGTGTTCACAGAAAGGGCTGGTGGAAATGTTCGACAGTTCCATCGGAGCCGGAACCGTGACGATGCCGTATGGCGGCATCTATCAGTTGACTCCGGTGCAGACTATGATCGCCAAGCTGCCAGTTTTAAAAGGAAAGACGAATACGGTCACTATGATGAGCTATGGATACGATCCATATTTGTCTAGCTGGAGTCCGTATCACGGAGCCATATATGCAGTGATCCATTCCGTTGCGAAGATTGCCGCTTCCGGCGGAGACGTGACGAAAATACGTTTTACCTTTCAGGAATATTTTGAACGCTTGGGAGAACAACCGGAACGCTGGGGAAAACCGTTGGCTGCTTTACTGGGTGCGTATGATGCGCAGATCGGTCTGGGACTTCCGTCCATCGGCGGCAAGGACAGCATGTCGGGTTCCTTTAACGAGATCGACGTGCCGCCGACATTGGTCTCCTTTGCGGTGGACATCGCCGATTCCGCTATGGTCGTGACGCCGGAATTCAAGAAAGCCGGACACGTCATCATGAAGGTCGATATCAGAAAGGATGAATACGATATACCGGATTATACATATACCATGCAGATGTATCAGGATATATTCCGTGCGATACAGACCGGAAAAATCTATGCCGCATATGCGGTTGGATTCGGCGGCGTGATCGAAGCCGTCAGTAAGATGGCGTTCGGTAATAAACTGGGCGTCAGATTGGAAGGTATATCAAAAGAAGAATTGTTTGCGAAGGATTATGGTTCTGTTCTGCTGGAAGTGGCGCCGGAAGATGTAGCCGGATTGGGAATCGCGGCTACCGTGATCGGTCAGGTGACGGCAGAACAAACATTGACCTACCATCAAGTTACAGTATCCATAGAAGAAGCGCTGGATGCTTGGACCGGAACATTGGAACCGGTGTATCCGACGCGTTCCGCAGTGGAAGAGACGCCGGTACGGGCAGATGTGTATGACGCCAAACATATATATATCTGTAAACATAAAGTGGCGAAGCCGAATGTGTTCATTCCGGTCTTTCCGGGTACAAACTGTGAATATGATTCGGCAGCAGCCTTTGAACGGGCAGGCGCAGAAGTTCAGACGGCGGTCTTTAAAAATCTGGATGCGCAGGGGATTCGGGATTCCGTGGAATGGTTTGCAAAAGGAATCCGGGAAGCCCAGATCATTATGTTTGTAGGTGGATTCTCTGCCGGTGATGAACCGGATGGTTCCGGAAAATTCATTGCGACGGCATTTCGCAACGAAAAGATCAGGGAAGAGGTTATGAAACTCTTAAACGAACGGGATGGTCTCGCATTGGGAATCTGTAACGGTTTTCAGGCGTTGATAAAACTGGGCTTGGTTCCGTATGGCGAGATTCGTCCGCAGACGGAAGATTCGCCGACGCTGACGATCAACAGTATCGGACGTCATCAATCAAAAATGGTTTATACAAAAGTAGTGACAAATAAATCGCCTTGGCTGCGGAAAGCGGTGCTGGGTCATGTGTATGCGGTACCGGCTTCGCACGGAGAAGGTCGCTTTGTAGCCGGTAAAGACTGGATCGACCGGTTGTTCGCAAACGGTCAGGTAGCGACGCAATATGTCGATGTAGACGGCAACCCGACCATGGATGAAGAATTTAATATCAACGGTTCTTATGGAGCGATTGAAGGAATTACATCGCCGGATGGCAGGGTGATGGGTAAGATGGCGCATTCTGAACGGCGGGGCGATTCGGTTGCCGTAAACATATACGGCGATCAAAATCAATATATTTTTGAATCTGGAGTGGATTATTTCAAATGAAGAAGTATAACGACAAAGAATTAAACCGTTTATTATCGGCAGCAGATGAGTTATTGTCTGACATTCAACGCTATGAAACACCGGAAGAGGAAAAACGGCGGACGGAAAGAGAAGGGACTGAACGGCAGGAACGACAAAATGCCGTGGAAGACAATTTGACGGATGAGGCAGTAGACGCTTTGACGGATGAGGCGGCGGCTTCCGAATATCAACAGACTGTGGAACAGACAGACGGAGAACCCCTGACGAAAGAAGATCCGGCAGATCATCTGCCGGAAAATAGCCTGACCGGAGAGGAACCGATTGAGGAATCAAAAGAGGAACCACCGGCATATGACAATATATCGGCAGAAAATTTCATAGAAGAACGGGACGCGGAAAATGAGGCGGAGATTTACCTGACAGCAGGCGATCCGGCAGAAGAGGAAATGACTGCTACCTTAGAAGAAACGATGCCCGTTCCGGACGTGCCATCCGTTTCGGACACGCCATCCGTTCCGTTTGGATGGCTGGTGGCAGTGATTGGTTTTGCATTTATGGAACTGATGGTCCACTGGGGATTATATCGAGAGATAGATGCCTCGATTGTATATCCGCTCTGCTTTGCGGCAGGACTGGGCGGGATCGTCGCGCTTGTGGCTTCCTGTTTCGAACGGAAAGTGAATACCGTTATATTTATGGTACTGTATCTGCTTTATGCGTTATATTGTGACTTTCAGATGGTGTATCACGCCGTGAGTGAACATTACTTTATTTTTTCAAACGGTCGGGAGAACATTCGCATACTGATGCAGAATCGGGATATGATCGCACAGGCTGTGGTGAATCTCTTTCCATGGCTGGTCCTGATGTTTTTGCCGGTGATCGTATGGGCGGTCGCATGGCGGCATATGATTCGGATCGAGCATGGCGGCTGGCTTTATCGCGTACTGATCGGTTTGGGAGCGGTTCTAACCGTCGCCATCGGGATCGTATGTCTGGATATACACGGCTACGATCAGGATTCACCGTATGTCTGTTTTTATCATTTTCAGCAGGATGAAAACTTAGAAGCGACCGGAAAACAGTTAGGAGTGACGGCAATGACATTGTTAGACTGTTTGAATCGGAATCCGTGATCGTTGGAAAATACCGGAGATCACGGATCGCAGAATTGTACAAGAGTATCAGGAAAGGCATTCCTGTAAAAACTGCATGGCAGCGGAAGAAGGAGCGTGGGATTTCTCATAGGCGAATCCCACGCTTCTGCTTTCAATCGGTTCTGCCATAGGGATTTCAATCAACTGACCGCTTGCAAGTTCGGATTCTACAAACTCTCTGATCACACAAGCGATTCCCAGACCGATTTTGGCAAATTCAATTAAAAGATCCATCGTGCTGACTTCTAATATCTGATTGGTCTTCATATGATTACGGTAAAAATAATCATCAATGTACTGCCGCGTGATATTTTCTTCGTCCAATAACATTAGATTCGCACCGTAGAAAAGATGTTCCTGATTCCGTTCACGGATGGAAAGGTGTTCCAAATAACTGCTGGTAGACACAAACGTATCCTGAATCTGTTTGACCGGCATAAAGTGGATGCTGCCCATATGTTCCGGTTTTCCGATCAAACCGACGTCAATGGCGCCGGAGTGCAGCAGAGAGACAGTATGAAGTGTCGATTGGCAGGCAATGGTTATTTTTATATGCGGATGCTTTTGGATAAATGTGTTCAGATAGGGCAGCAGAATATATTTACAAAGCGTGGTGCTGACGCCGATGCGTAGCTGCCCGATCCCTAATTCATTGCGTTGTTTTAATTCTCTTTCGCCGGCTTCAATGGACTGGAACGCATCCCGGATCCGTTCATATAAAATAGAACCTTCGGCAGTCAAAGTAACGCCGCGTGAAGTCCGGTGAAACAGACAACAGCCCAAAGCTTCCTCTAGTTTAGAGAGCGATTTGCTGATGGCGGGCTGGCTGATATAGAGTGCTTCTGCAGCCTTGGAAATATTTTTGTATTTTGCGACCGTATAAAATATTTTATAATAATTCAGATTGAAGTCCATGTGCATCTCCCGTTCCGTTCATGATCCGTGATAGATATAAATTTAATTCATACCATATATTCATATTATGTATTTCAATTATAACAGAATCCGTGATAGGATAGCAATAGAAAATGAAAAACAGGAGGACAGAGTTATGGGAATGACAATGACGCAGAAAATTTTAGCGGCTCATGCAGGGCTGCCGTCTGTAGAGGCAGGGCAGTTGATCGAAGCCAATCTGGATATGGTATTAGGGAATGATGTCACGACGCCGGTCGCCATTCATGAGATGGAAAAATTCAACAATCAGGAAGTCTTTCATAAGGATAAGATCGCTATGGTCTTGGATCATTTTACTCCGAATAAAGATATTAAAAGTGCAGAGCATTGCAAATGTGTCAGAGACTATGCCGCGCAACATCAGATCACGAACTTTTTTGATGTCGGAGAAGTCGGCATTGAACATGCTCTTTTACCGGAAAAAGGCTTGGTGGTAGCCGGAGATGCAGTGATCGGTGCCGATTCCCATACCTGCACCTATGGAGCCTTAGGCGCTTTTTCCACAGGCGTAGGCAGTACGGATATGGCGGCGGGAATGGCGACCGGTAAGGCGTGGTTCAAAGTACCTTCCGCTATACGGTTTGTCCTGACGGGAAAGCCGGCAAAGTGGATTAGCGGCAAAGATATTATTTTGCATATCATTGGCATGATCGGTGTGGACGGAGCATTATACAAATCCATGGAATTTACCGGAGACGGTATTGCTTATCTGTCCATGGATGACCGCTTCACCATGGCAAATATGGCGATCGAAGCCGGCGGTAAGAACGGTATCTTTCCGGTGGATGCAACAACCATTGCATATATGAAGGATCATGCAAAGAAAGAGTTTACGGTTTATGAAGCGGATGAAGATGCGGAATATGAGGCGACGTATACGATTGATTTATCTCAGTTAAAACCGACCGTTGCATTCCCACATTTGCCGGAGAATACAAAAACCATTGATGAAGTAGGCGATATTCCGATCGATCAGGTGGTGATCGGTTCTTGTACCAACGGACATATCAGCGACCTGAGAATAGCGGCGGATATCATGAAAGGACGTAAAGCCGCAAAGGGATTGCGGGTCATCATCATTCCGGCAACGCAGGAAATTTATCTTCAGGCAATGGAAGAAGGCTTATTAAAGACGTTTATCGAAGCAGGAGCCGTTGTCAGTACGCCGACCTGCGGACCGTGCTTAGGCGGTCATATGGGCATCTTGGCGGCAGGAGAACGGGCGGTCGCAACGACAAACCGAAATTTTGTAGGACGTATGGGACATGTGGAATCAGAGGTTTATCTCGCGTCACCGGCAGTTGCGGCAGCATCTGCGATCACGGGTAAGATTTCCGGTCCAAGCGAATTAGAAGCATAACGTTTAGGAGGTAGAGCAATGAGAGCAAAAGGAACCGTACATAAATATGGAGATAATGTCGATACGGACGTGATCATCCCTGCAAGATACTTAAATTCATCCGATCCAAAGGAATTGGCAAAGAATTGCATGGAGGATATCGATCCGGATTTTGTAAAACGCGTGAAAGCCGGAGATATTATTGTGGCACAGAAGAATTTTGGCTGCGGGTCTTCGAGAGAGCATGCGCCGATCGCGATCAAAGCTGCCGGAATCAGTTGCGTGATCGCAGAAACCTTTGCGAGGATTTTTTACCGGAATGCAATTAATATCGGTTTGCCGATCATTGAATGCAAAGCTGCCGCCGATGAGATCGAGGCGGGAGACGAAGTGGAGATTGACTTTGATAACGGTATGATCTATGACAAGACAAAGGGGACCCAATACAAAGGACAGGCATTTCCGCCGTTTATGCAAAAAATCATTCAGGCGGAAGGATTGGTAAACTATATTAACAGCAAAGAGGATGCAAAAGACTGAGAGAATGACGACTATTTATTTCGTAAGACATGCACAGACTGATTATAGCAATCCGGTAGACCGCGAACGGGTATTGACACCGGAAGGGTTGCGGGACCGAGGTAAGGTCAGGGATTTTTTACTGGCACAGGAGTTAGACCGCGAGCATTTGCATATTTATTCAAGCAGCTTCCGGCGGGCGGTCGATACCGTTCTGCCGTTTGCGGAAGCCGTAGGACTTCCCGTTCAGGTCTGCGAGGAATTCAGGGAGTGGACATTGATCGCACCGGAAGAAGAATACTTTACCGCATCGGAAAAGGCATGGCAGGACTTCCGATATCGTGTCGGACAATGTGAGACTTTAGAAGAAGTGCAGCAAAGAAATCTGCGGAAAATACAGGAATTGTTAAAACAACATCCGCAGGAGACGATCGTGATAGGTTCACACGGAACCGCTTTGAGTACGGTGATCCATTATTTTGATCCGTCTTTTGGTTATCAGGAGTTTCTTCGCATTTTGGATATCAAGCCTTGGATCGTCCGGTTTGATTTTCAAAAAACGGAATTTTGTGCATATAAAGAAGTATTTTGGAATCAATCGTAAAGTCGGATATGGGATTGCAGGAGATACAAGCGGTACATTCAAAAATTAACATTGAAAAATCGACATAAATGCTTTATGATATAGGATAAAGTTTTTCTACCTTTTATATAAAGAAAGGACATGGATTATGAATGTAAAGATAGCAGTCATTAAAGGAGACGGCATCGGACCGGAAGTGGTGACACAGGCGATGAAGGTACTCGATGCCATCGGACAAAAGTTTGGACATTCGTTTCAATATCAGGAGATTTTAATGGGAGGGTGTTCCATCGATGCGTACGGAGTGCCTTTGACGGAGGAAGCGATTGCGGTTGCAAAGCAGTCGGACGCCGTGTTGCTGGGTTCGATCGGCGGCAATACGACTACTTCCCCGTGGTATCAATTACCTCCGGAGTTAAGACCGGAAGCTGGCTTGTTAAAGATTCGTAAGGAGCTGAACCTGTTTGCCAATCTGAGACCGGCAGTTTTATATCCGGAACTCAAAGGGGCTTGTCCGTTGAAAGAAGAGATATCAGACCGCGGTTTTGACATGATGATCATGCGGGAACTGACCGGCGGACTTTATTTCGGAGAACGTAAGACCGTGGAAGAAAACGGCGTATTAAAAGCATACGACCAGTTGACGTATGATGAAAATGAGATTCGCAGGATTGCGATCCGTGCGTTCGATATCGCAGGGAAACGCAAAAAGAAAGTGACCAGTGTGGATAAGGCGAATGTCTTGGATTCTTCCCGTCTATGGAGAAAAGTCGTAGAAGAAGTGGCGGCGCAGTATCCGGAAGTGACTCTGGAACATATGCTGGTTGATAACTGTGCGATGCAGCTTGTGAAGGATCCGTCACAGTTTGATGTCATCCTGACGGAAAACATGTTTGGGGATATCTTATCCGATGAAGCATCGATGATCACCGGATCGATCGGTATGTTGGCGTCCGCCAGCCTGAATGAGACCAAATTCGGCATGTATGAACCGAGTGGCGGTTCCGCGCCGGATATTGCAGGTCAGGATAAAGCGAATCCGATCGCGACCGTGTTGTCGGCGGCAATGATGCTTCGATTCTCCTTTGATCTGGATCGTGAAGCAGACTGCATAGAGGAAGCGGTCCGGCAGGTATTAAAGAATAATTATCGTACATGCGATATCATGGACGAGGGCATGACCTTAGTGGGTTGCTCCGAAATGGGAGATTTGATCTGCCGTTATTTATGATTTGTCACTGTCCGATCTGAAGAAAAAGAATATAACATAACAGTCAAAGTGAAAGGAGTATGCAAAATGAAAAGTGATGCAGTAAAAACCGGCATGCAACAGGCACCGCACCGTTCCCTGTTTAATGCACTGGGTATGACCAAAGAAGAATTGGAACGGCCGTTAGTCGGTATTGTCAGTTCCTACAACGAAATCGTTCCGGGACATATGAATATTGATAAGATCGTACAGGCAGTGAAAATGGGCGTATCTATGGCAGGCGGAACTCCGATCATGTTTCCGGCTATTGCCGTTTGCGACGGTATCGCCATGGGGCATATAGGCATGAAATACTCCTTGGTGACCAGAGATCTGATTGCGGATTCAACGGAATGTATGGCGCTGGCTCATCAGTTTGATGCGCTGGTCATGATTCCGAATTGTGATAAAAATGTACCCGGTCTGTTGATGGCGGCAGCCAGAATCAATGTGCCGACCGTATTTGTCAGCGGCGGACCGATGCTCGCCGGAAAGATCCACGGCGAGAAAAAGAGCCTGTCCGCCATGTTTGAAGCAGTGGGTTCCTATGCAGCCGGAACGATGACAAAAGAAGATGTGGAAGAATATGAGAACAAGGTTTGTCCGACCTGCGGCTCCTGCTCGGGTATGTATACGGCAAACTCAATGAATTGCCTGACGGAAGTTTTGGGTATGGGACTGCCCGGCAATGGTACGATACCGGCTGTCTATTCCGAACGTATCAAACTTGCCAAACATGCGGGTATGGCAGTCATGGATATGTACCGGAAGAATATCCGTCCGAGGGATATCATCACAAAAGAAGCGATTCTGAATGCTTTGACGATCGATATGGCATTGGGATGTTCTACAAACAGTATGTTGCACCTGCCTGCGATCGCACATGAGATCGGATTTGACTTTGATATCTCGTTTGCCAATGAGATCAGTGAAAAGACGCCGAATCTGTGTCATTTGGCACCGGCGGGTCCGACACATATGGAGGATCTGAATGAAGCCGGCGGCGTCTATGCGGTGATGAATGAGATCAATAAACTGGGTATCCTGCATACCGAATGTATGACCGTGACCGGAAAAACGGTAGGCGAGAATATTGCAGGGTGCGTCAACCGGAATCCGGAGATCATCAGACCGGTGGAAAATCCATATAGCAAGACCGGAGGACTGGCGGTATTGAAAGGAAATCTGGCGCCGGACGGAAGTGTCGTGAAGCGTTCGGCTGTCGTACCGGAGATGATGAAACATTCCGGTCCTGCCAGAGTCTTTGAATGTGAGGAAGATGCCATTGAAGCGATCAAGGGCGGAAAGATCGTGGAAGGCGATGTGGTCGTCATCCGCTATGAGGGACCGAAGGGTGGTCCGGGTATGCGTGAAATGCTCAATCCTACCTCTGCGATCGCCGGAATGGGACTGGGTTCTTCTGTGGCATTGATCACAGACGGGCGGTTTTCCGGCGCCAGCCGCGGAGCTTCCATCGGACATGTATCACCGGAGGCGGCGGTCGGCGGACCGATCGCATTGGTGAAAGAAGGCGATATTATAGACATAGACATCGATCACTTATCTCTGAATCTGCGGATATCGGAAGAAGAACTGGCGGAGAGAAGAGCTGCATGGAAGCCGAGGACGCCAAAGGTTACAACCGGTTATCTGGCACGTTATGCGGCTATGGTGACTTCCGGCAACCGAGGCGCGATTTTAGAGATATCAGGAAATCAATAAGGAGAGAAACGTAAATGAAACAACTAACAGGTTCAGAAATTGTAATTGAATGTTTGAAAGAACAGGGAGTTGATACCGTGTTTGGTTATCCGGGCGGTACGATTCTGAATGTTTACGATGAATTATATAAACATCAGGGAGAAATCAGACATATCCTGACGTCTCACGAACAGGGAGCGGCACATGCGGCAGACGGTTATGCCCGGGCAACGGGTAAGGTCGGCGTCTGTATGGCGACAAGCGGTCCCGGCGCGACCAATCTGGTCACCGGTATTGCAACCGCTTATATGGATTCCGTGCCGGTAGTGGCGATTACGGCAAACGTAGGCGTTTCCCTTTTGGGAAAAGACAGTTTTCAGGAAGTGGATATCGCAGGCGTCGTTATGCCAGTCACCAAGCATAGTTTTATCGTGAAAAACGTGCATGAACTGGCAGATACCATCCGGCGGGCATTTAAAATCGCAAAGACCGGCAGACCGGGACCTGTATTAGTTGATATTACGAAGGATGTTACCGCAAATGTAGCGGATTACGAACCGATGAAGCCGGAGGAGATCAAGCGGATTGCCGATACCATAGATGACAAGGCGGTGGAACGCGCGGCTCAGATGATCAATCGGGCAAAGCATCCGTTTATTCTGGCAGGCGGCGGCGTGACGATCGCAAATGCCGAAAAAGAGCTGAGAAGTTTGGCAGACAAGATCGATGCGGCGGTATGCGATACCCTCATGGGAAAAGGGGCGATCGAAGGAACGGCGGAACGCTATACGGGTATGATCGGTATGCACGGAACGAAAGCATCTAATTTCGGAATGGCGCATGCAGATGTGCTGATCGTGGTCGGCGCAAGATTTTCAGACCGTGTGATCGGAAATGCCAGCAAATTTGCTCAGGATGCCAAGATCATCCATATCGATGTGGATCAGGCAGAGATCAATAAAAATGTTGAGGTAGACGAATACATCATCGGAGATGCAAAACTGGTATTAGAGCGGTTATTGGATCAGGTGGAGACCTCAAAGAAGCCGGAATGGATGGCGGAGATTCGTGAATTAAAAGAAAAATATCCGATGACATATGATAAGAGCTGTCTGACAGGACCGCAGGTAATCGAAACACTGTACGAGATGACGGAAGGGAATGCGACGGTGGTGACGGAAGTCGGTCAGCACCAGATGTGGGCGGCACAATTTTACAAATATAAGCATCCGCACCAGTTGCTGACTTCCGGAGGGTTAGGCACTATGGGATATGGATTAGGCGCTTCTTTGGGAGCCAAGATCGCAAGACCGGATGAAACGGTTGTCAATATAGCGGGTGACGGTTGCTTCCGGATGAATATGAATGAAATAGCGACTGCCGTGCGATACAATATTCCGATCATTCAGATCGTGATCAACAATCATGTATTGGGTATGGTTCGTCAGTGGCAGACGCTGTTCTATGAGAAACGGTATTCCAATACGGTTTTAAATGATGCGGTGGATTTTGTAAAATTGGCTGAAGCTATGGGGGCGGAGGCATATCGTGCCACGACGATCGAAGAATTTAAAGAGGCATTCCGAAAGGCTGAACAGGCAGGACGACCGGTTGTCATTGACTGTATGATACAGGAAGACGATAAGGTTTGGCCGATGGTCGCGCCGGGACAGGCGATTGAAACCTGTTTTTCGGCGGAAGATTTAGATAAGAGATAACAAGCAATATGAAGGAGGATATAGGAAAATGGCAAGAGTTTACAATTTTTCGGCAGGTCCTTCCGTATTACCGGAAGTCGTGCTGAAAGCGGCAGCAGAAGAAATGTTGGATTACAACGGAACCGGCATGAGCGTCATGGAGATGAGCCACCGTTCCAAGGCATTTGAGGAGATCATTCAGACGGCAGAACAGGATCTGCGGGATTTAATGAAGATTCCGGACAATTATAAAGTCTTGTTCCTTCAGGGCGGAGCATCACAGCAGTTTGCGGCAATCCCGATGAACCTGATGAAGAACCGTGTGGCTGATTATATTATTACCGGACAGTGGGCAAAAAAAGCATATGAAGAGGCAAAAAAGTACGGCAAGGCAAATGCGGTCGCTTCTTCGGCAGATAAGACATTTTCTTATATTCCGGACTGCTCGGATCTCCCGATTTCGGATGATGCCGATTATGTATACATCTGCCATAACAATACCATTTACGGAACGACTTTTAAGACGCTGCCGAATACGAAAGGTAAATTATTGGTTGCGGATATGTCGTCTGATATTTTATCCCAGCCGGTCAATGTATCGGATTACGGCGTTATTTACTTCGGCGTACAGAAAAATGTGGGACCGGCAGGCGTGGTAGTTGTGATCATTAGAGAAGATCTGATACGGGATGACGTACTGGAAGGTACGCCTACCATGTTAAAATACAAAACGCAGGCGGATGCGGATTCCCTTTACAATACGCCGCCTTGCTATGGGATTTATATATGCGGGAAAGTCTTTAAATGGGTAAAAGAAATGGGCGGTCTGGAAGCAATGAAGATCCACAATGAGAAAAAGGCAGCCATTCTTTATGACTTCTTGGATCACAGTCAATTATTTAAGGGAACGGTAGAAAAGAAAGACCGTTCTTTGATGAATGTTCCGTTTGTGACCGGCAAGGAAGACTTGGATGCGAAATTTGTGAAAGAAGCCACGGCAGCCGGATTTGTCAATCTGAAGGGACACCGGAGCGTCGGCGGCATGCGTGCAAGCATTTACAATGCAATGCCGATCGAAGGTGTGGAAAAATTAGTGGAATTTATGAAGAAATTTGAAGAGGAGAATAAAAATGACTAAAGTGAAATGTCTCAATCCGATTGCAGAGTGTGGAATGAAGTTGTTGCCGGAGCAGTATGAGACCGTGGAAGAACTGGAAACTGCCGATGTGATTTTGGTTCGGAGTGCGGCAATGCACGATTTGGAACTGCCGGACGGACTGAAAGCGATCGCAAGAGCCGGTGCCGGTGTTAACAATATTCCGTTGGAAGCATGTGCAGAACGGGGAATCGTGGTATTTAATACGCCGGGGGCAAATGCAAACGGCGTGAAAGAGATCGTGATCGCCGGTCTGTTGCTGGCATCCAGAGACCTGATCGGTGGTTATCAGTGGGTAAAGAGTAACAGTGGCGATCCGGATATTGCAAAAGCGGTGGAAAAGAATAAATCAAAATTTGCCGGCTGTGAGATCGAAGGCAAAAAAATCGGCGTGATCGGACTGGGTGCGATCGGCGCGAAAGTGGCAAATGTTGCAGTCAATCTGGGCATGGAAGTGTATGGATACGATCCGTATGTATCTGTGGATGCGGCATGGAACCTATCCCGTCATGTCAAGCATATTTCCAACGTGGATGATATTTACAGAGACTGTGATTACATTACTATTCATGTGCCGGCATTGGATAGTACCAAGGGCATGTTGTGCGCGGAAGCATTTGACAAGATGAAGGACGGAGTAAAGATCCTGAATTTTGCAAGAGATATCTTAGTCAATGATGACGATATGAAAGCGGCGTTGGCATCCGGAAAAGTCAGTCGTTATGTTACGGATTTCCCGAACCCTGCGATCGCCGGTGTAGACGGCGTGATCACCCTGCCGCATTTAGGGGCTTCAACTGAAGAATCCGAAGATAACTGTGCCGTTATGGCAGTGAAGCAGGTAGTAGATTATATCGAAAACGGAAATATCAAAAACTCCGTAAATTATCCGGCATGTGATATGGGCGTATGTTCGAATGCCGCAAGAGTGGCGATCAACCATAAGAATATTCCGGATATGCTGACTCGTTTTACAGGTGTATTTTCTTCGAAGGGAATCAATATCTCGGATATGATCAGTAAATCGAAAGGCGACTGGGCATATTCCATGCTGGATGTGGCAGCGGAAATTTCGGATGATATCGTTCACTCCCTGAATGCGATCGAAGGGGTCGTAAAGGTTCGTGTAATCAAGTAAGAAGTGAGGAGAAACAAGATGAGTGAAAAGTTACGGGTAGGTATCCTCGGCGGTACCGGAATGGTAGGACAGAGATTCATAGCGTTATTAGAAAACCATCCTTGGTTTGAAGTGGTTACGATCGCGGCAAGCCCAAGAAGTGCCGGCAAGACCTACGAGGAAGCGGTCGGCGGTCGATGGAAAATGGATACGCCGATACCAGAAGCAGTGAAAAATATAGTGGTACATAACGTAAACGAAGTAGAAGCCGTGGCTTCCACTGTTGACTTTGTATTTAGTGCCGTGGATATGTCAAAAGAAGAGATCAAAGCGATCGAAGAGGCATATGCAAAGACAGAAACACCGGTTGTTTCAAATAACAGTGCGCACAGATGGACGCCGGATGTACCGATGATGGTACCGGAAATCAACCCGCAGCATGCGGAAGTGATCGCATTTCAAAGAAAACGTCTCGGCACGGAGAGAGGTTTTATCGCGGTCAAACCGAATTGTTCCATTCAGAGTTATGCGCCGGTTCTGACAGCGTGGCGGGAATTCGAACCGCAGGAAGTGGTAGTGACCACATATCAGGCAATTTCGGGAGCCGGAAAGACCTTTGAAGACTGGCCGGAAATGGTCGGCAATGTGATCCCGTATATCGGCGGCGAGGAGGAAAAATCCGAGCAGGAGCCGTTACGGTTATGGGGACAGATCATAGACGGTAAGATTGAGGCATGTAAAGACGGTCCGAAGATTACGAGCCAGTGTATCCGGGTTCCGGTTTTGAACGGACATACGGCGGCTGTCTTTTTGAACCTGAAAAAGAAGGCAACCAAAGAGGAATTGATCGACCGTTTGGTGAATTTCAGCGGAGAACCGCAGGCATTAGGACTGCCGAGTGCGCCAAAGCAGTTTATCCAATATCTGGAAGAAGAAAACCGCCCGCAGGTAACGTTAGATGTCGATTATGAAAACGGTATGGGAATTTCAATCGGTCGTTTGCGTAAAGATTCGTTATTTGATTATAAATTCGTCGGATTATCCCACAACACGGTACGCGGTGCTGCAGGCGGCGCGATATTATGTGCCGAATTGTTAAAAGCAAAGGGATATATCACAAAAAAGTAAAGACGATGTGATACATATATAAAAAAGAAAGGATTCCTATGGATAATCATCAGTTGCAAACAGAAAGTGGAGTGACAGATACACCGCCAATACAACAGCCGGCAGATCCGCCGACGGAGCAGTTGATCGGTCAATCCGATCATCCGACGGAGCGGCTGATAGGACAGCCGGTGCGTCAAACGGATCAGATGCCAAATAACATGATACCGATAGAGGAAGCAAACGGAAAAAAAGCCGTCACTAGTCTGGTAATCGGTATCATCTTAAATGTCTTGAATCTCGGAATGCTTTGCAGCGCATTCATGGGAGGAGGATTTTTATACGGCGGGTTATTTATCATCTTTGCCATTATGGGAATTACAAATGCAAATGTAGGCAAGCATTCCAATAAAAAGGGAATGGCGATAGCCGGCTTGATCTTAAATATCCTAGCACTGGTATGTTCGGTTCTGTTGATTATATTAGGTGTGATTGCAACGATATTTTCAGATAACTGACAGGGAGGATTAAAATATGGTGACATTGTATGAGAACGGCGCGTTTCTTTTAAACGGCACGGAACTGGTTCCGGATGGAAGCGAGCAGGAAGCGATCTTAAAAAGTAAATTAGGCAGTGAGGTTCCGTCCAAAGAAGACGCAGCGAAAAATACCATTGCATACGGAATTTTACAGGCGCATAACACATCGGACAATGATAAAAAACTGAAAATTAAATTTGACAAACTGACATCGCATGATATTACGTTTGTGGGTATTATCCAAACGGCGAGAGCATCCGGATTACAGGAATTTCCGATACCGTATGTTCTGACTAATTGTCATAATTCCCTATGTGCTGTCGGAGGCACGATTAATGAGGACGACCATATGTTTGGACTGTCTTGTGCGAAGAAATATGGCGGTGTCTATGTTCCGCCGCATCAGGCAGTGATTCACCAGTATGCAAGAGAAATGCTGGCGGAAAGCGGCAGTATGATCTTAGGATCGGACAGCCACACGAGATATGGAGCGCTCGGCACGATGGCAATCGGGGAAGGCGGCGGCGAATTAGTCAAGCAGTTACTTTCTAAGACATATGATGTCGATATGCCGGAAGTGGTTGCCGTATATCTGGAAGGTAAACCGCAAAAAGGGGTCGGACCGCAGGATATCGCTCTTGCGATCATCGGGGCAACCTTTGGCTGCGGATATGTAAAAAATAAGGTCATGGAATTTGTCGGTCCGGCAGTCAGTGAATTAAGTGTGGACGAACGGATCGGAATCGATGTCATGACGACAGAAACGACGTGTCTGTCTTCCATTTGGAAAACGGATGATAAGGTGAAAGAGTATTATGAGATTCACGGCAGAGGCGGGGCATATAAGGAACTGAATCCGGAACAGGTGGCATATTATGACGGAGTGGTTTCCGTAGATCTGTCCAAAGTAAAACCGATGATTGCCATGCCGTTCCATCCAAGTAATGTATATACCATAGAAGAGCTGAATGCCAATTTAGAGGATATTCTGGATGACTGTGAAAAACGCGCGTTGGTAAGTCTGGACGGAAAAGTTGATTTTCAGTTAAAAAATAAAATCCGGAATGGAAAATTATATGTGGAACAGGGTATCATTGCCGGTTGTGCAGGCGGTGGATTTGAAAATATCTGTGCCGCAGCGGACATCCTGAAAGGTTCGGATATCGGGGCGGATGAATTTACCTTAAGCATCTATCCTGCCAGTACGCCGATTTATATGGAATTGGCAAAGAATGGAGTGTTGGCGGATTTGATCGCGACCGGCTCGGTAGTCAAGACTGCATTTTGCGGTCCGTGTTTCGGCGCCGGGGACACTCCGGCAAATAACGCATTTAGCATACGGCATTCAACCAGAAACTTTCCGAATCGGGAGGGTTCCAAGATTCAGAACGGACAGATTGCTTCCGTTGCGTTAATGGATGCACGTTCGATTGCGGCGACCGCTGCCAATAAGGGGTATCTGACGGCTGCAACGGATATGGATTTTGATCTCAGGCAGAGAACGTATCACTTTGATTCCACTATCTATGAAAACCGTGTGTATAACGGTGTCGGTAAAGCGGATCCTTCCGTAGAGATCAAATTCGGACCGAACATTAAGGATTGGCCGGCGATGTCACCGTTACCGGAGAATCTGGTACTGAAAGTGGTTTCCGAGATTCATGATCCGGTCACGACAACGGACGAACTGATCCCATCTGGAGAAACTTCTTCTTACCGTTCCAATCCGCTGGGGTTGGCTGAATTTACGTTGTCAAGAAAGGATCCGGAATATGTCGGTCGTGCGAAAGAGATCCAAAAGGCGCAAAAAGCGATCGAAGCGGATACCTGTCCTTGCAGTGCCGTTCCGGAATTAAAGCCGATCATGGACAAAATTAAAGAAACCTATGCGGTATCCAGAAAAAATGTCGGCATAGGCAGTACGATCTTCGCAGTTAAGCCGGGAGACGGTTCTGCTAGGGAACAGGCGGCGTCCTGCCAGAAGGTCTTAGGAGGATGGGCAAATATCGCAAACGAATATGCAACCAAGCGATATCGTTCCAACCTGATCAACTGGGGTATGCTTCCGTTTATCATCAAGGAAGAACTGCCGTTTGCAAACGGAGATTACATTTTCGTTCCGGGCATTGCGGATGCGGTCAGAAATAAGACAGAAGATATCAAAGCATATGTGGTGAATAAAGACATGAAGGAATTTACGCTCACCTTGGGACAGATGACCGATAACGAACGCGAAATTATTTTGGACGGATGTTTGATCAACTTCAACCGTGAACATTGATCAAACGATAACAGAAGAATCACTCAGCAGGCGGGGAATATCGATCAATCCCCAGCCCTGTTGGAAATGAGGTAAATCTAACCGCCTTGCACTTTGGCATAGGCGGTTTTTTACGTCCTGATTACTGAGATATGGTTCCTGTTCCAACAGCAGGGCAATGGCGCCGCTGACAAAGGATGTGGACATGGAAGTTCCGGTTTTGGTAGCGTACCGGTTCGGCAGGTTGCTGCAACTGATGATCTGACTGCCGGGAGCTACGATCTCCGGCTTTACGGTAGCGCAGTTTGCAGGTCCCCGACCGGAATAGGAGCGATGAAAAGATTGCTGCAGGGAAGGGGAATCGTCATCGGATGCACCTACGGTAATGATGGAGCAACTGTTTCCGGGAGAGCTGATGGAACTGGGTTTTGGACCGTTATTGCCCGCGGATGCGCATACGACCAAACCTTCATCCCAGAGTGCCTCCACTTCGTGAAGCAGGGGATCTTCTTTAAAAGACGGAAAACTTTGATTAGTTCCAATGGAGATATTTACGATCCGTACATTATAAATATGATGATGGGTACGCAGCCAGCGGAGAGCCTGAAGAAAGGTACTGATAGGAGCGTTTCCGTTTCGGTCCAGCGTTTTTAATACGATCAGATTGCATGCAGGTGCGATCCCCAGATATTCATCACTTGCCAGCAAAGTGGCAGAGGCAATCTTTCCGCAGATATGTGTTCCGTGACCGGAATCATCATACGGTTGCCGGACATGATTGACAAAATCCTGAAAATATTGAATACGGTTGACGGTCTGGGAATGACCGGGCAGTATGAAAAAATCCGTTCTAGGCTGGATTCCGGTATCCAATACCGCGACACCCACACCGGCACCATAGATATGACGCCGATGGGCATATTTGGCGCGGATCGCACGATTAGGTTTTAAGATAACATCCGGAGACAGGAGAGGCATGCTGACATATCGATTACTAACAGAATTAGTAATAGGATATTCATTAGCGGTCCCATTTGTCACACAGAGAGTTGATTTGGTCGGTAAATTTGATGAGGTCTTTGTTGGTTCCGCCTTCATTATGCCGGATGACGGCAAGCAGACGCTGACCGGCAGCAACCAGTTTCAGATAGATGGTAGCTGCACGGCTGGATTTGGCAGAAGCGGAAGGCTGTTTGTGAATCCGATTACCGTCTGTGATCCATTGACCGGCTAACAGGTCATAAGAAGCACCGGTGTAAGGCGCGGATGCTTGATATCCGTATTCGTCTGTCAGACACCGGACAAACGAATCGCAGACGGAATCTTCACCGTGTACCACAAATACGGTCTTTGGTTTCGGAGACATTGCCTGCAGCCATTCAATGAGATGCTGCTTGTCGGCATGCCCGCTGATCCCGTCTAATTTTTCGATATGCGCCTTTACCTCGATCGTTTCGCCAAACAGAGTGACCGCCGGCACGCCTTCCAGCAAGGAACGGCCTAAGGTCCCGTTTGCCTGATATCCGACAAATAAAATCGTACATTCCGGACGCCAGAGGTTATGTTTTAAGTGATGGCGGATACGACCGGCTTCACACATGCCCGAAGCAGAAATAATAACTTTGGGCTGTGGATTGAAATTGATGGCTTTGGAATCTTCACTGGTAACGGAGGTCTTTAATCCCGGAAAAGAGATCGGATTGATCCCCTGCCGTACAAGTTCCATCGCTTCTTCATCAAAGCAGCTTTCAACATTGCGGTTAAAGACATTCGTGGCTTCGACCGCAAGCGGGCTGTCAACATAGACTTCAAAATCAGGAAATTCCGGCAAGAGATCATGAGTTTTGATCTCCCGGATAAAATACAGTAATTCCTGTGTCCGTCCTACCGCAAAAGAAGGAATGACGACATTGCCTCCCTTTTGAAAGGTCTCTCGGATGATACGGGTCAATTCGGCAACATAGTCCGGCATGTTCCCATGGCTTCGGTCGCCATAGGTGGATTCCATAATGACATAGTCGGCTTCTGACAGATACTGCGGATCTCGGATCAGGGGCTGGTTGATATTACCGATATCTCCGGAAAATGCCAGTTTTACGGTTTGTCCTTCTTCCGTTGCCCACAGTTCGATACTGGCAGAGCCTAACAGATGTCCGACATCGGAAAAGCGTACCTGAATGCCGTCACAGATCTCTACCTTTTCATCATAATCCAAAGGATGAAAATGCTTCACCACATTTTCCGCATCCTGAATCCCATAGAGCGGGAGTACCTCCGGCAAGCCGGAACGCCGTGCTTTTCTGTTTTTCCATTCCGCTTCCATCTCTTGTATATGGGCGCTGTCACGAAGCATGATCTGACATAGATCGGCGGTCGCTTTTGTCGTAAAAATGGTTCCGCGGAAGCCCTGTGAGTACAGAAGCGGCAAAAGCCCGCTATGGTCAATGTGGGCATGCGTCAGAAAAATATAGTCGATATCTGCAGGGGAACATGGCAGTTCTTCATTTTCATAGATATCCGCTCCTTGTTCCATGCCGCAATCCACTGTGAGTTTTTTGCCGGCAATCTCTAGGAAGTGGCAACTGCCGGTTACTTCATGGTCTGCACCTATAAATGTAAGTTTCATATGTATTACCCCCTTGCAAGGAATCCTGTGTGATATTAATATTATAATATGATATGGTAAATAATTCAATGCGAACGAGAGGCGATACACGGAGTATGTTTCTGTAGATGAAAGGAGCGGGCATGATAAAACGGAAGATCAAAACGGAACTGGAGCAAAAACTGAGCGAACTGAAAATGAATCTGGAAAATAATTATAAAGATCAGGCGCATGCCGCATTAAAGGAACTTCAGACTACACTGGATGCCTATTGGCAGGCAGGAGAATTAAAAGAAAAAGACTATCGGAAATATAAGCAGACCGCAGACCATTATGCCATGCGGATGCAGAATTATCATCATTAAACGATATGCAGCGCTACTGTCCGAGACTTGTTAGGATCGCTGATACAAAATGCTGGGTTTCCTGAATTGGAGGAACAGCGCCGCATTGGTCTACGATACCGATACCGGCATTATAGGCTGCCAGCGTCAGAGACAGGTCGCCGTTATAGTGCGCCGAGAGTTCAGAAAGAAGCTTGGCGCCTCCCATGATATTTTGCTGCGGATCGTAAGGATTTGAAACGCCAAGATAAGATGCGGTCGCAGGCATAAGCTGCATGACGCCGATGGCTCCTGCAGACGAGACGATATCTGTCTGGAAACCGGATTCTTGTTTTGCGACAGCTTTCAACAAATCGACAGAAATCCCGTAAGCCGATGCAGCCTGTTGGAAATAGGTCTCCAATGTCTCCGGACTGACCGGGGCAGGATCGTGAGCGGAAGCGGAAGATGCAAGACTGGCGGCAAATACATCCTGAAAAGAAGCCTGCTGTCCGGTACGGGACGCCTGAAACGATTCCCTTGACAGACGCGCGGCTTTGATCTGCTCCACTGCTTCCGTAAACTGTGCTTCACTTGTATAAGTCATTGATGATACATGTGCCATATGGTTATCTGTCCTTTGCTTTGCGGATCCTAGATCCTTTTGATAGCTTTAGTATAGTATGAAACGGACAAAACTGCAACGATAAAATCATATCTTCCGGAAACGGAGAGAAGGATCAAAGGCTGAACCGTAAAAGCCTGAACATAGACAGAAACGGAAGAAAGGTGTATACTGAAATCAGAGTACATAGTAACAACAAGACGGAGGTTTTATATGCGAGGTTTAGAGACAGACGTTCGACGGCTGCGGAAGCAGGTATTTATTGAGATCGCCAAAGTTGCTTATCATTCGGATTCGATCAATGACGATATCGAGGCGATTCCATATATCATAACGCCGGGAGATACACCGCAATATTGTGATAACATATACCGTGAACGTGCGATCACCAGTGAACGGGTACGTCTGGCAATGGGCATGTCCCTGCGTCCGGAAGATCGACCGGTTCATGTGACGCAGGGTTTGGAAGAAAGCGCCATAGATGAAAAGTATTATGAACCGCCGCTGATGCAGGTGATTCCGTCGGCGTGCAATGCGTGTGAAAATAATATATATGAAGTCAGTAATCAATGCAAAGGATGCGTGGCGCATCCGTGTATGGAAGTATGCCCGATGGATGCGATTTCTTGGGTGAACGGACGGTCGTTTATCGATCAGAATAAATGTATTAAATGCGGAAAGTGTAAAATGAACTGCCCGTATGATGCCATTGCAAATAAAAGACGTCCCTGCGCGGATGCCTGCGGCGTCGGCGCGATCGAAAGCGACGAACAGGGACGGGCTAAGATCAATGAAGACAAATGCGTGTCCTGCGGCATGTGCATGGTCAGTTGTCCGTTCGGCGCGATAGCGGATAAGTCACAATTGTTTCAGTTGATTCGAGCCATGAAAACCGGCCGGGAGATCATTGCGGAAATTGCGCCGGCATTTGTCGGTCAGTTTGGCGAATATGCAACGCCGGATAAGATCAAGGCGGCTCTGCTGAAATTAGGGTTTAAGGATGTCTATGAAGTGGCAATGGGTGCGGACATCGGTGCAATGGCGGAAGCCGAACATTATGTGGAAGCGGTTGCAGGCGGAAAACAGCCGTTCCTTCTGACTTCCTGCTGTCCGTCTTGGGCGATGCTGGCGAAAAAGTATTTTCCGGAAACAATCAGTATGATTTCCAATGAATTGACGCCGATGGTGGCAACAGCCAGAATCATAAAAAAAGAACATCCGGATGCGTCCGTGGTGTTTATCGGACCTTGTGCCGCTAAAAAACTGGAAGCGTCCAGACGTACCGTGCGAAGTGATGTGGATTTTGTCATAACGTTTGAAGAATTGGACGCCATGTTTATTGTACAGGATATCGAGTTCGACGATTTCCGTCAGGGCGTTCCGGTGAACGATGCGACAGGAGCCGGACGCGGATATGCGGTTGCAGGCGGCGTAGCGGATGCGGTAAAAGCGTGTATCCGTGAATATCATCCGGATATAGAAGTGAATATTGAACATGCGGAAGGACTGGACGAATGCCGAAAGATGCTGATGCTGGCAAAGGCAGGCAGGAAAAACGGATGCCTGATCGAAGGCATGGGATGCCCGGGAGGCTGTATCGCGGGAGCGGGGACCAATATACCGCTGAATCAGGCGACCGTGGCGGTGCGGAATTTCAAAGGTTCAACAAGAAAAACAATACCGGATAAATCAGTTTTGGATAATGATATTCAAAAATAAAAGATGAAATGGGGAGGGAGCGGATGAAAAAATTCTTAATCGGTTTACGATACGGAAACTGGCTGACTCGATTATATGTTCTGTCGATTCCCATTTTGATCGTTTTGGGAATCGGAGGCATCGTGACCTCTTTTTTCATCAATTCCATGATTTTATTCCTAGTGGGCGTCGCTATGGGAATCGTGGCGATCGCTCTGATTCAGAATGTGACCATAGAAGAAGGATTAAAGGAAGATACACAAGAAGCAGACGAGACAGAAAAAGCGGACGAGACAGAAAAAGCAGAGCCATCTGCACAACCGCAGATGGCAGAAGATCATCCGGCACCGGATCCGGATACAATGGATCTGCCGCTTTCAGAGACGGTCACTAAGCCGGGCATCGAACCGGAGAACACCCGAAAAAAAAGAAAGAAAGACGATGAGGAAACCGAACCGAAAAAAGACAAAGCGGATTCCCTCATGGATTATGACAAGAAAAAAATCAAACAGGTATTTTATAAGTATAAGATCCGGAAAGATTATAAAACGATCATGATCGATGACTGGAAAGAGCGGAGGATCCACCAGCAGCCGGCATATATGTGGGTATATCACGGACAACTGCATCTGTTGGTCTTGGGAGAAAAGGTGAGGGAATTGATCATGCCGACATCCAGAGTCACGACCTTAAAATATCATCGGGGAGTCATTTGTCAGGCGAAAGAGGAATATCCACAGTTCCGCAAAGAGTCGCTGTTGTGTACGGTGTTTGCTCCGTATCTGCCGACGTATCATGAAGGTCAAAAAAACGGCAGACCGGTGGTATATAAGAATATCTTTGAATTGGGAGACGGCATTCGTATTACGAATACTTCTGCAAAAGCGGTATGGAATATGCTGCAGACAAGTTTTGTGGTAGATGATATTGTGACCAGAGATGTACGGTATAATGATTTCTTCAAAGAAATCTATAAAACCAGTATCCTGTTTCGGGAACAGATCATTTCCATTAAAGAGTATCAGTCTTCCGTCAATGATACCCTTTATTCGCTTGCGGATTCCGACATCATAGACTCGGAATATGAAGAAACCCTGCAGGCGTTATATCAGAATCAGTTGATCAGTCAGGAATATGTCGATTACTATCTGATATATCGGAAGCGTGTCGGTTCAGAGGGTGCAAAATATAACGCCGGAAGGCGTGGAAAGAAAAAGAATCGGTAGAATCAGATCAGAAAGGGAAAAGGATGAATTCAATGCTATATCAAATTCCAACTATTTTTTTATCGTCACCGATCACAGGGGACGGATTCCGTCCTTGGATCGCAGCAGTCATTTTAATCGTGTCCGTGGTCGTCTTGCTGGTGATGATGCTGGCAGGCAGACATTCCGACCGTTCCGACCGGACGTTTGAAGATGAAGATGAGAAATAAAAAATATGCAAAATCAGACACAATTACGTGGATGATTTGACAAAATTATGGGCAATGCGTACAATGTGGAGATAGAATACAACAAAGCATGAGGAGGTCAGGCATGGAAAAAATCAAGATGAAAACCCCGTTAGTGGAAATGGATGGGGATGAAATGACGCGGATTCTTTGGAAGATGATAAAAGATGAGTTATTACTTCCGTATATCGATCTGAAAACGGAATATTACGATTTAGGGTTAGAATATAGAAATGAAACCAATGATCAGGTGACATGGGATAGTGCAAAAGCGACCAAAAAATATGGAGTTGCCGTAAAATGTGCGACCATTACGCCGAACGCCGCCCGTATGAAAGAATATCAGTTAAAGGAAATGTGGAAAAGCCCGAACGGCACAATTCGTGCGGCTTTGGACGGAACCGTCTTTCGGACGCCGATCGTGGTGAAAGGGATTGAACCATGCGTCAAAAACTGGGAAAAACCGATCACGCTCGCCCGTCACGCATACGGTGATGTATATAAAAATACGGAAATCCGTGTTCCGTCAGCCGGTACAGCGGAATTGGTATTTACCGGAACGGACGGAACGGAAATCAGAGAAACCATACATACATTTGAAGGAGCCGGTATCATTCAGGGGATTCATAATACGGATAAATCCATTGAAAGTTTTGCACGATGCTGCTTTAATTATGCGTTGGATACCAAGCAGGATTTATGGTTTGCGACGAAAGATACCATTTCAAAAACATACGATCATCGCTTCAAAGATATTTTTCAGGAAATCTATGATGCGGAGTACGATGCAAAATTTACGGAGGCAGGTATTGAGTATTTCTATACGCTCATCGATGATGCGGTAGCCCGTGTGATGAAGGCAAAAGGCGGATTTATCTGGGCTTGTAAGAATTATGACGGCGACGTTATGAGCGATATGGTCTCGAGTGCGTTCGGTTCGCTTGCCATGATGACATCCGTACTGGTTTCTCCGGAAGGATATTATGAGTACGAAGCCGCTCATGGTACGGTTCAGCGGCACTATTATAAGCATTTGAAAGGGGAGGAGACTTCGACGAACTCGGTGGCAACGATCTTTGCATGGACCGGCGCGTTACGTAAAAGAGGCGAGATGGATCAGCTTCCGGAACTGATGCGCTTTGCAGATTCTTTGGAACAGGCGACGTTAGAGACGATTGAATCAGGCAAGATGACGAAAGATTTGGCGATGATCACATCCATCCCTGATCCGACCCCGTTATCAAGTGAAGGATTTATCAAAGCGATTCGTGAAACATTAGAAACAAAATTATCCTGATCGTATGTCAGGTCTTATCGGCATAGGAAGTCAGAAATATGGGAAGCACTATTCACTGAGTGCTTCCCATTCGTCATATAGACGGTCCAATTGCATGTTGGCTTCTTGCTGTTCGGTGGTGTATTTCAGGCACAGTTCTGCATTGGTTGCAATTTCCGGTTTGCAGAGTTCTTCGTTGATCTGATGGATTTGATCCTCCAGCTGCGAAATGGCAGCTTCTATTTTTTTGATGTGATTTTCCTTTTTTCTCTGTTGCGCCTGTTCCTGTTTTTTTGCCTGCCATTCTGCTTTGCTTCCGCCGGTAGTGGCATCATTTGCCGCCGGCAGAGCGGGATCGGCAGGATCGTTCGCTGTGGGATGTGCCGAAGCGTAAGCCTGTTCCACAGTATCCCGTTTTTCTAAATAATAATCATAGTTTCCCTTATATTCATTTAAGTGTTGTCCGGTTAAATCCAAAATACGTGTTGCCGTCTTATTGATAAAATACCGGTCATGGGAAACATACAGTACCGTTCCGGTATAGTTACATAAAGCGGATTCCAGAATTTCTTTGGACGGAATATCCAAATGATTCGTAGGTTCGTCTAATATCAGAAAATTTGCGGAAGACAGCATCAGTTTTGCCAAAGCCACGCGACCCTGCTCTCCGCCGCTTAAGTCGTGGATCTTTTTGAATACATCATCCCCCATAAAAAGAAAGGCAGCCAGTATCGTGCGGATGCGCGTATGGTTCAGCGCAGGATAGGCATCGGATATTTCCTGAAAAATCGTTTTGTCCGGTGAAAGTACCTGATGCTCTTGGTCATAATAACCGATGGTGACACGGGAACCCAGTGTTATACTGCCGGAATCTTTCGGGAGGAGTTGATTGATCAGTTTCAGAATCGTCGTTTTTCCGGTTCCGTTATCCCCGATCAAAGCCACACGCTCGCCACGCTTAATGTCAATGGTGATATCCTGAAACAAGGTCACTTGGTCAAAGGATTTTGAGATATGTTCCATGAACAGTACATCATATCCGCTCTCGGTTTCCGGTTCCAGTCGTATCCGCATGGAATCTTTTAACTCTGTCGGTTTCTCGATGCGTTCCATTTTATTTAAAAGTTTTTCACGGCTTTCCGCCCGTTTCACGGATTTTTCACGATTGAAGGAACGCAGCTTTGCAATGACTGCTTCCTGATGTTGTATGGCTGCCTGCTGGTTCTGATAATTTTTCCATTCATTGTTGCGGATTTCCTCGCGTTTGGCAGCGTAATAGCTGTAATTTCCATGATAGGTCCTGCAGGTTCCGCGTTCCAGTTCGAGTACTTTGGTGACGATCCGGTCCAGAAAATAACGGTCATGCGATACAAGGAGTACCGCCCCTTCATAGTTTCCTAAATAGCTTTCCAGCCAAGCGATGGATTTTGTATCCAAATGGTTGGTCGGTTCATCCAGTAAAAGGATATCCGGTTTTTGCAACAGGATCGCACCCAATGCTATACGGGTTTTCTGACCGCCGGAAAGTGTAGAGACCGGCTGATCATATTGCTCCTGCGTAAATCCCAAACCGTTCAACACTCCGTTGATCTCACTTTTGTAGGCGTATCCGTTGGCACGTTCAAAGGCATGTGTCAGACGTTCATATGTCCTGTACAACAGTTCCAGTCGTTCGCCGTCCGCATGTTTCATCTCAAGTTCCGTCTGACGCATCCGGCAGTCGAGATCGATGATATCCTGTTTGACAGCAAGCAGGGTTTCATAGACGGTATGGTCATCGGCGCTATGCTCCGGCTGTTGAGGAAGATAACCGATCGTGATATCCTTTGCCAATTCTATGGTTCCGGAATCCGGCGAAAGTTCTCCGGTCAGGATTTTTAACAGTGTAGTTTTTCCGGCACCGTTTATCCCGATGATCGCCGTTTTTTCTTTTGCCTCGATATGAAATTGGATATCTTTTAATACATCATGTGCGCCGTATGATTTGGATATAGAATGGCATGCCAGTATCATGACTGGATTCCTCCGTTGTTTCATGTTAAAATCGCTACTATTTTAACATATATCCCAGACAGTATACAAGACAATATCGAAAACCGGAGGCGGATGGCGCATCAGTGATGTATTCTGCCCGTGACTGGGAAGCGTTTGACAATCGGGAAGGATGGGACTATCATGATAAGAAAACGATATCGTCCGCATAAAGGAGGTGCTATCTTGCGATACGTGGTTACACGGGAAGAGATGCAGGCAATTGATTCCTATAGTATAGAAAATATCGGCATTCCTTCCATGGTACTGATGGAACGGGCTGCGATGGCTGTGACACAGGAAATCGTGGATTATATAGACAGTATGGACCGTACCGGACCGGTACGGGTTTTAATTGTAACGGAAAGCGGGAATAACGGCGGCGACGGATTGGCGGTTGCCAGAATGCTGTACGTGCAGGGGTATCAGCTGGAAGTTATACAGATCGGAGGCGTACAACGGGAATCGAAAGCATACCGGAGACAAAAACAGATATTGGAAAATATGGGGATTCCCGTGCTAAGGGGAGTGACTGACAAGCAGTTGGCGGCTTGGAAACAGGCAGATTTTGATGTGATCGTGGATGCGGTATTCGGGATCGGTTTGACGCGGGACATTATGACGCCGCAGAAAGAGGTTCTGCAAGCCATGAATGATCTCTGCGGATTAAAATGCGCGGTTGACTTACCGTCCGGATTGGATGCAACGACCGGAAGAATACAGGGTATGGCGTTTCGGGCGGATATCACCGTTACATTCGGATGTGCCAAGACCGGACAGTTTTTGGGAGAAGGTCCGGATTGCTGCGGTGTGCTTCGGATAGCGGATATCGGATTTCCGAGCCGAGCCGTCGAAAAAAACCTGCCGGAATGTTACTGTTATGAGGAAGCGGATCTATATAGACTGCCGAATCGTAATGTAACCGGAAACAAAGGAACTTTCGGGAAGGTGACGGTGATCGCAGGAAGTGAAACGGCATCCGGAGCGGCGTTTTTAAGTGCAAAAGCGGCATATAAGACCGGCTGCGGATTGGTGGAAATCGTTACGCATGTCAATAATCGGGAAGCTCTGCAAAAACTTTTGCCGGAAGCTTTGCTCCATGTCTATTCTAATATAAATGAAGCGAAAAGCTTGGTCCGT
The DNA here is from genome assembly GCA_947589305.1 of uncultured Lachnospiraceae bacterium. GTDB lineage: Bacteria > Bacillota > Clostridia > Lachnospirales > Lachnospiraceae > CAG-632. The sequence continues at coordinate 545,887 of CANQAP010000001.1, read as the reverse complement.
CAGTCGGCAAAATGGGCGGATCTTATGGTGATTGGTCCCGCGATCGGTACGGATGACATCGCACAGGAGCTGCTTCGACAGGCATTGATTTCCGAATTGCCGCTGGTAGTGGATGCGGATGCCATCACAGTGTTATCCGGTTGGGAAACTTGGAAAGAGACCAGACTGGAATCACCTGCTGCAAGTGAAAAGAATCTAAACATCATTTTGACGCCGCATATGAAAGAAATGGAACGTATCAGTCGCATTCCGATGGAACGTCTGAAAGAAGCGCCATGGAAGTCAGCCAAAACCATATCGGACGCAGGATGTGTCTGCGTACTCAAAGATGCCCGGACGATCGTAACGGAGCCGGGATGTCAGGGCAGTTATTTTAATATGTCCGGTAATGACGGGATGGCGACCGGCGGCTCCGGTGACGTCCTGTCCGGCGTGATCGCTTCGTTAGCGGCACAGGGCATGACATTGGGAGAAGCAGCCAGATGGGGCGTATATCTGCACGGTTTGGCAGGCGATCTCGCAGCGGAGCAGATGGGACATTCCGGTATGCTCGCAGGTGATATTGCGGATGCCGTTTCGGAAGTGCTGCGGCAGTGGGATCGTTAAGTAAAGAACCGAAGGGAGCAGGAGGAATAAGAATGTTTGATTATCATGTACAGGCAGAAGTAGACTTAGATGCGATTCGGCATAATATAATAGAAATGAAACGGCATATACGTCCGGATACCAAACTGTTAGCCGTGATCAAAGCGGACGCTTACGGACACGGAGCGATAGCGGTAGCCCGCGCCTTGGATGATCTGGCGGATTATTTTGCCGTGGCACAGTTGGCAGAGGCGGAAGAACTTAGGGAATATGGTGTGGATAAACCGATTTTGATCTTGGGGTATTGCCCGCCGGCTGAGTTTGCGGATATGATCAAACATCAGGTCACGATCAATCTTTTTCGCTTGGAAGATGCCGAGGCTTTGTCGCAGACGGCGCAAGCCATGCGTCAGACCGCAAACGTACATCTTAAAATCGATACCGGCATGAACCGTATAGGATTTCCGTGCAATCGTCAATCGGTCGATGACATCAAAAAAATTGCCGGACTGCCGAATCTGCATTTGGAAGGGATCTTTACACATTTTGCCAAGGCGGATGAACGGAATAAGGATGCCTTTCACTTACAGCTCGACCGGTTTCGTCAGATGTTGGAGACATTGGAAGCGGAAGGAATCACGTTTCCTTTACGGCATGCTTCAAACAGCGCGGCGATCATGGAAGCGGGAGATTTGGATTTGGATATGGTGCGTTCCGGTATTGCAACCTATGGTCTTTATCCATCCGACGAAGTGGATATGCTGCATACGCGTTTACGTCCGGCAATGTCTCTGCGAAGTAAAGTCTCGCATGTCAAGACCGTACCGGCAGGCGAGGGGATCGGATACGGATGGTCTTATATTACGGAAAAAGAAACGAAAGTCGCTACGGTTCCGGTGGGCTATGCGGACGGATATAAACGCGCGTTGTCCAATCAGGGCAGGGTTCTGATCCATGGCGTGTCCGCACCGATCATCGGACGGATCTGTATGGATCAGTTCATGATAGATGTCACACAGATTGAAGATGTACAGGTCGGAGATATCGTCACGTTGTTTGGCGAGGATCAGACAATGCGTATACCGGTAGAAGAACTGGCGGATGCCAGTGCGAGTTTTCAATATGAATTTATCTGCGGGATTACCAGACGCGTACCCAGAATCTATACATGGGAAGGTCAGACAGTCGGTGTATTGAATTATCTATCCAAAGAACCGTTGCAGTGGTGGAAAGATACGGGTACAGCCGAATAAAATAAATTGAATACTCTGGATAAGATTGGAAATACTTTAACCAATAAGGGAAGTCTGGAGTGTGAGGGAATTGATCATTAAACGAGGAGATATCTATTATGCAGATTTAAGACCGGTAGTAGGTTCGGAACAGGGAGGCGTCCGCCCGGTGCTGGTCATTCAAAACGAAGCGGGCAACCGCCACAGTTCAACGGTAATTGTTGCGGCGATCACCAGTAAGATGACGAAGGCGAAACTTCCGACACATATCGAGCTGGATTGCCGTCGCTGTGAGATCATGAAAAATTCTATTATTCTGTTGGAACAGATACGCACCGTAGATAAAAAGCGGCTGCGTGAAAAGGTCTGTCATTTGGAAGGTGATATCATGGAAGAAGTCAATCATGCCTTGATGATCAGTTTGGAGCTTACATAAGAATTGACGGAAGGAGCGGTTTCATGATAGAGTGGATATAGAACCTGTAATATAGGAGGAGAATAAACGATGGCAAAAGCCGGTCCCAGTCGCAAGTTCCGTATGTTTTCACGGGACAAGGCAAAATATGAGGAACAAGTAGAGGAAGAGATAAAATCCATGGTGACGGAAGGACACGAACATGGAGTGATCTTGGAAGACGAGGCGGAGATGATCCATAATATCTTTGAATTAGGCGATAAGGAAGCGAAAGATGTGATGAGTCCCCGCCAGAAGATAGAAGGAATCGATGCTTCCCTTAGTTTGGAAGAAGCAATGAATATCATGCTGGAAAACGGATTTTCCAGATATCCGCTGTATGAAGAAGATTTGGATAATATCGTCGGCGTGCTGCATCTAAAAGATGCGATGCGATATTACATGAGGGATAAAGAGGTCCGCCTGACGGATATCGCCCGAGAACCGTTTTTTGTGCATCCGACACAGAATATTCAAAAGCTGCTGAAGGATATGCAGATGAAAAAGATACATATGGCGATTGTGGTGGATGAATATGGACAGACCGAAGGCATTGTTGCCATGGAAGATATCTTGGAAGTGATCGTCGGAAATATTTTGGACGAGTATGATGAGGAAGAACATGATATTATCCGTTTGGGAGAGGATGACGGCTATCTGATGCGTGGTTTGGCACGCTTGGAAGAGATCTCCGATCTGTTAGGGATTGAGTTCCCGGATGAGGATATAGATACGCTGAACGGATTTTTGTTGTATGAACTGGGCAGGCTGCCGATGGATGATGAAGAGATCAATATCGTGTATCAGGGATATTCTTTTCTGCCGATCGATATCCATGACAAAATGATCATGCAGGTAAAAGTGAAAAAACTGAATGAACCCGAAATGCTATAGCTTTACAGAAAGAACGAAGCGTGTTACACTGGTAACGATTGACAAATCCGCATGAATATGTGTTGCGAATAAAAGGATAAAGGAGAAAAACAATGTCAGGACATTCAAAATTTGCAAATATTAAGCATAAAAAAGAAAAGAATGACGCTGCAAAAGGCAAGATGTTTACTATTATCGGGAAAGAAATCGCCGTTGCGGTCAAAGAGGGCGGACCGAATCCGGATAATAACAGTAAACTGCGCGACGTCATAGCAAAAGCAAAAGCGAATAATGTACCGAATGATACGATCGAGCGGGGAATCAAAAAAGCCGCCGGCAGTATGGATGCCGTTAATTATGTTCCGATTACATATGAAGGATATGGTCCGAACGGAACTGCCATTATCGTAGATACGCTGACCGATAATAAGAACCGGACGGCATCGAATGTCCGCAACGCCTTTACGAAAGGCGGAGGCAATGTTGGAACGACCGGCTGCGTATCATTTATGTTTGACCGCAAGGGACAAATACTGATTGATAAGGAAGACTGTACCGTAGAGGCGGATGATCTGATGATGCAGGCGCTGGATGCAGGCGCGGAAGATTTTTCGGAAGAAGAAGACAGTTTTGAGATTATCACGACACCGGAGGATTTTAGCACGGTTCGTGAAGCGTTAGAGGCGGCAGGCATTTCCATGGCGTCTGCAGAGATCACTATGATCCCGCAGACATGGGTGGATCTGACCAGTGAAGAAGACGTAAAAAAAATGAATCGTATTTTAGATTTACTGGATGAAGATGACGATGTGCAGGCTGTTTATCACAATTGGAATGAATAGTCAACACGCTCGGTAAAAATCCTGCAAAAAGGATTTTACTGTATATCATGACCACGGAGGATATTATGCTAAAAGAAGTGATGCGTTTTGAATGTCGGTTCACCTATCCAGCGATACATCGCAGATTAAAGAAAATGACCGGAGAAGAAGATTGGATGGGATTTTGTGATGAAGGAGCAGATCCGATCAAGAATTTCCATGAATTTGTCAGATCGGGGTTGTTGGAAAAAGATGAAAATGAGGTAGTAATCTATATGGATATGTAGATGGGAAGATGAATCCATCACGTCGGATATGAACGCGAGCCGATGGACTTGTGAGACAGATCACAAGTCCATCGGCTTTTTGGTTGGATGGAGATCAGAGTGTTCCATTAAATAAATCCCGTAAAAGCGCCATCATTTTATCCAGATCGATCGGTTTTGCCAAATGACCGTTCATGCCTGCTTCTATAGCTAATTCCTTATCTTCTTCAAAAGCATTGGCAGTCATGGCAATGATCGGAATACCGGCTAAGTCCGGGTTTGCCATAGTACGGATGGTACGTGTGGCAGTGTATCCGTCCATAACGGGCATTTGAATGTCCATCAGGATCAGATCATAGTATTCCGGTTCAGACTGCCTTAGCATATCGCAGGTTTGCTGACCGTTTTCGGCACATTCTACTTCGAAACCGGCTTCTTTCAAGATTTCCGCAGCGATTTCGCGATTGAGTTCATTGTCTTCGGCTAACAGAATCCGTTTGCCGACAAACATATTTTCCGGATGCGGCATGGAGTCGCTGGCAGGAGATGCCGCGTCGGCTTTGTTCAGGCTTCGTTCCAACGTATCATGCAGATCGGAAGCAAAGAGCGGCTTGCTGATAAAACCGGTCACTCCGGCTGTTCTGGCTTCCGCTTCAATATCAGACCAATCATAGGCGGACATAAGGATGATCGGGGAATCTTCACCGACAATTCTGCGGATTTCCCGAACCGTTTCAATACCGCTTAGCTCGGGCATGGACCAGTCTACAATGTATACCTCAAAAGGATCGGTCAGTTCCACCGCTTCCGTGGTACGCGCAATCGCTTCCAAACCGGATAACGCCCATTCCGCGCGCATCCCGATTTGCCGAAGCATCTTGGATACGCTTTGGCAACAGACCATATCGTCATCAACTATTAGTCCGCGGAATCCCTTTAGTTCTTCAATCTCGGTTATCTCCGCATGCGAAGTACAGAATCGCAGATCCAGATCCACGGTAAACGTAGTTCCCTTTCCGTATTCGCTTTCGACACGGATGGTTCCGCCCATCATGTCTACAATATTCTTGGTGATCGCCATGCCCAGTCCGGTTCCCTGAATGCCACTGACGGTTGAGGTCTGTTCCCGGGTGAATGGATCGAATACGGTCTTGGCAAATTCCGGACTCATCCCGATACCGGTATCGCTGACTTGAAATTCATAGCGTCCGTATCCTTGTATCGGGGAAGGCTTCTGTGTGATCCGGATGGCTACCGTTCCTCCAGCCGAAGTAAATTTGATCGCATTGGAGATCAGGTTTAGCAGGATTTGATTGAGCCGGAGTTTGTCGCAATATATTTTTTCATCTACAATATCTACAGTATCAATGAACAGTTCCAGACGCTTGGCATGGATATCCGACTGAATGATGTTTCGTAGTTCCTGTAGAATTTCCGCCAAATTTTCAGCCCGTTCATTAATAGTCACCTTTCCGGATTCAATACGGCTCATATCCAAGACATCATTGATGAGTGACAGCAGGTGATTGGATGCCTGAGAGATCTTGGATAAATAGTCCTTGGCTCGTTTTTGATCCTCTAAATGAGTCGTAGTCAGAGCGGTATAACCGATGATAGCATTCATAGGTGTGCGGATGTCATGCGACATATTGTTGAGAAAGGTGGTTTTCGCCCGGTTGGCGGCATCTGCCGCTTGTAGCGCTAAAGTTAATTCCTGTGTTTTTTCCTGAAGCTCGCCGGTTGCCGCCTCAATTTTTTGTTTTAACTGTTTTTGGTTGCGTGTCCGAACCGTGAGCATCGCCATGGTGAAGAGCAACAGCAGGATCAGGACGACGCCCAGCACACTGTAGAACGGATTGCGGTATAAAAATGCAATCAGACTGTAATCCTGTTCTCTGCCTGCATCAATTTCCTGTGACATGATCGCATCCCGTTCTGCTTCGGTAAAACTGTCGGCTCCCTTGTCTAAGAGAGAGAGTAGATATCGTCCTCCCGGAACATTGTTGCCAACGGCATAGGAAAAGGAAGTGTCGCCAAAAACAACGGACGTGAGCTGATTGCGGGCATCATGCTGGACATACCATTCCGCAGTGTAGGAGTAGAGTATGGTAGCGTCTGCATCGCCATCGAGTACCGCTTGTACACAGGCTTCCGTAGTTGGGTATCGAATGATCGCATCTTCCGGATATCGGCTGGCAATGAAACTATCAATGGCATCTGTCCGCTCCATGATTGCCAGACGATTTGCCGTTCCGGTAAAATCGTCTAAGGTCAGACGGGCGAAGTTCGACTGAAAATAAGGGACCGTGACCTTGTACCCTTCTTCTTCTGCTAGATAGTAATCGCCGGCAAAGTCCAGTACGACATCTGCCGCGCCTGCCGCGCGGAGAGCGTAATATTCATTGAGATCTTTGACCGGAATGTATTCGTAGTTCAAATCGAGACGTTGGGCGAGAATGTCAAAAAGAGAGGGGAGAATGCCCTTTGCCTCTCCGTCCTTAAAATAGCAGTAAGGAACCCGGTCAGGGTTGATGAGCAGTTTCAGAGGTACACCAGATGTACGGTGTTCTTCCAAAAAGTCTCTCTCATTCGCGTTTAAGATAATGGATCCGTTCTGATCCGTTGAATAGTATTTTTCGTGTAAGGAATCCCGCCAATTCGGATCGTGGAGGTCCATTTCATTGATCGCATCGTTGATCCGTTCCATCAGATCCGGTCGGTCTTTTCGGGTACAAATGTAAAACGGGCTGGCATCAAAGGATTCCAACAGCCACTCGTTTTCCAGTAACCGCAGGCTGCCGGTAACAGCGGCATCCACTTCCTCATTTTGAAGAGCCTCATTCAGGTCTTCCTGTTCGTTGAAATAGACCGGCTGAAAGGTAAAGGAGTGTTCTTGTGCAAATTGTTCAAAGTTGGCATTTTTAGAATTGCCTGCAAGCATACCCACGGTAATGCCGTCATAAGTTGAGTAGTCACCGTCTACAATAGATTGGTTTCCGGATTTTACAGTGACGATCGTGGAGTTGACGCCGATAGACTGATCGGAAAAGAGAAATTCCGCCTCCCGTTCCGGCGTCTTGGAAACAGAGGTGACGATATCTATTGTGCCGTTGCGGAGCATATTTAAGGCATCCGCATAGGATTGGTCATAACCAACATATTCATACGACCAGCCGGCATGAATGGCAAGCCGTTGCAAAAACTCATAGCCATACCCGCTTCGCCGACCATCTTCCTCTATAATATGATAGCCGGAAAAGGCAAAAAAACCTACCCGCAGAATTTCTGGCTGTTCGGTATCCGCTTCTGTGGCAGATGTAGAAAAGGCAGATGAAAACAACAGCAGGGCAGCCAGCGCGAAGCAGAGTGGGCGTATCTTTTTCATTCTATATTTCCTCCTTGGTAGGGAATGGTTATTTGAAATCGAATATATTATACGGGAAAAGAGTAAAGGATTCAAGACTGATTGCATTTTGTCAAACTGGACGGAGAGGAAAGAATATCTGGCGACCACTCTTGACACACTATCAAATGATAGTATATAATATCATTTGATAGTAATATAAGAGGCGGATAAGGAGGGGACAGCAATAAAAATTTCAATTCATTCCGATCGATCAACGGTTATGGTATTTTTAAAAGAATTAAAGGCAGTGCTGACCGCTGATGATTTTAGTATAAATGATCAGTTAATCCTCATAATATCTAGTAAGAATGACATGGAATATTCCACTAGATATACGCTGGCAGATTTAGATTATGATGTAAATGATGTTGTAGACTGTCTGAAAGAATTGAGTATCCAAGAATATTCAGAAAGTCTATTGGATATAGATGATGACCAGCCACCAATACTATTTGTCTTTGGAAAATTTATAAATGGCAGATTGGTTTATATAAAATTAAAGATTAAAAAGAATATTAAAAAGAGGGTTTTATGCCTGTCCTTTCATTACGCGAAGTATGATATGAAGTTTCCGTATGCAAAGTAAGGACGGCTATGAAAGGAGACATGGCAATGGAACACAATAAGAGTCTTATCAGAAAGATTCAAATGGATTGTCCTTTATGTGACCGAATTCATGAAATTGAAGTAAGAACACGCATGACAAATATTATCATTAGAGGAGAAGAGGTAGAATATGAGGAAACCTATTTCTTATGTCCCAATAGTGATAAAGAAGAACAGGAATTTGTGACTGGACAGATGGAAAATGAAAATCTGTTAAAGGCACGCAATGCGTATAGACGAAACCATGGACTGCTGACAACGGATGAAATCATAGCTATCAGAAAAGTATATGGATTGTCTCAAGTGGATCTAGCAAAACTGCTAGGCTGGGGTGAGGCTACAATCTCACGATATGAAAGTAAGGCGATTCAGGATGAGACATATGACACCATGTTGAGGCTGATCAAAGAAAATCCGTATGCAGTCTTGGATTTTATACAAAAAAACGGCGAAAAGTTTTCAAAGCGGAAAAAGTTGGAGCTTAAGCAAAGGATCATGGATCATCTGAATGAAGAGGGAAAAGAATTTTTGCAAAGAAAATCTTTGGAAAGTGAATATGTAGATTATCAGGAACCATGTGATGAGAATGGTTATCGCTTGCTGGATATTGATAAATTGGAAACGATTATTTCTTATATTGCTAAAAGGGTAACACATTTATATAAAGTGAGATTGATGAAAATGCTATGGTATGCGGATGCGTTGTTTTTTAAGGAACACGGTATTGCTATGACGGGTCTGGTATATTGTCATGATGATATGGGTGCTTTACCAATAGGACATTATCAGATAGTCGGTTTAGAAAAGGTCAATACAAAAATGGAAGAAGAATATGAGTATACTAAATATCATTTTTTACCAAACGATAAATTGGATGAATCCATTTTATCCGATCAGGAAAAAGACGTATTGGATAGAGTAATCAATAAATTTATTTCATTTAATGCACAAGAGATTGTGCGATATATGCACAAAGAAACAGCATATATCAAAACCAAGGATGGAGAAGTGATTCCATTTTGTTTGGCGAAAGAAATCAAGAGATTATAGAATATAAAGAGTGTTGCAATTAAAAAAATAATGAATGAACTGAAGTGAGCAAAGGAGGAGGACAATGGAACAGAATATTTTTGGAGAATTTATTGGACAGTATAGCTTGAAGAAAACGCTGCGGTTTGAATTGTGTCCCCAAGGAAAAACGCAAGACTATATTGAGGCGAGAAGGATTATTGAGGAGGATGAAAAAAGAAGACAAGATTATGCAGAGGTAAAAAAGGTGATTGATGACTATCACAAAAATTTTATAGAGCAATCTTTACAACGGTTAGAATTAGAAGGACTTGAGGAATACTACGAGTTGATTTCCAAGCATGAACAAAGTGAAAAAGACAAGAAAACAATAGAAGAATTAGAGGGGGATTTAAGAAAGCAGGTAAAAAAGTGTTTTCAGTCAGACAAAAAGTTTGGACTGCTTTTTAAAAAAGAATTGATCACAGAAGAACTCCCTGCTTTAACAACTAATGCGAAGGATAAAGCTGCCGTGGAAAGTTTTCATAAGTTTACAACTTATTTTCGTGATTTTGCTGAAAATCGAAGGAATATGTATACGGATGAAGCAAAATCGACAGCTATTGCGTATCGTATTGTGAATCAAAATCTTCCTCGTTTTTTGGATAATGAGCGTGTATTTAATAAGTTTTTAAAAATAGCATTATCAGATTCTCTACATGAACTAGAAAGTCAATTGAGTGATATTTTAAATGGAAAATCTCTTGAATCCTTTTTTGATATAAAAAATTATTCTCATTTTGTAACAAATTCGGATATCACGATCTATAACACGCTTATAGGTGGAGAGAGTTTGGAAAATGAAAAAATACGGGGAATCAACGAATATGTTAATGAATATAATCAAATTCATAGTAGAGATAAGAATTATCGTAAGCTACCAAAATTAAAACCGCTTTATAAGCAAATTCTGGCAGATAGGGAGTCATTATCTATTTCATTAGAAGCATTTCATGATGATGGACAATTGATAGATGCAGTTTGCCAGATTGTTGATGGTTTGTCTAAAACCGTTTTCAATCAGGATTTTTTGCCGCGTCTGTTAGAAAATATAGGAGAGTATCGATTAGATGGTATTTTTATAAAAAATGGACCAGCTATCGCAGATCTTTCAAATCGGGCGTATGGAGATTGGTCAATTTTGCGGTCTTGTCTTGAAAAGGAATATGACGACATAAATCAAAAGAAAAAACGGGGTGAAAATTATTATAAAAAACGGAGTGAAATACTAAAACAGAAGGGGAGTTATTCTTTAGGAGAATTGAATCGCATAGCAATGAAATATGGAGACTTAGAGGGAAATTTAGAACGAATTTTCGCTTTTCCCAAAATAAAGAATGAACTGGCTTTGTGGGATGTTTTTAATGCGGCATATCAAGACGCGAAAGAGTTATTACATACCGATTATGCTGGAAAAAGAGAATTGGCTGGAGATAAAAAGAAGGTAGCATTGTTGAAAAAGCTGTTGGATTGTATTAAAGACGTTGAAGCTTTTATCAAACCATTATTAGGAACTGGAATGGAAACAGAAAAAGATGATAATTTTTACGGAGAATTGGATATATATTATTCTCAATTATCTCTGGTTACACCGTTGTATAATAAAGTACGAAATTATGTAACACAAAAACCTTATTCGGTGGAGAAAATCAAAATTAATTTTCAAAGTCCTACACTTCTTGCTGGTTGGGATGTCAATAAAGAACGGGATCATTTAGCAGTGATTCTTCGAAAAAATGGCTTGTATTATTTAGGTATTATGGATAAAAATCATAATAAGTCATTTATGACACAAAACTTTCAAGATGACGATTCTTATTATGAAAAACTAGAGTATAAGATGATTCAGAACCCTCATGAGATGCTTCCTAAAGTGTTTTTTGGTAAAAAGAACCTAGATTATTTTCAACCGCCTGCTGATATTCTTCGCAATTATAAAAAGGGATCACATATATTAGGAGATAATTTTGAATTAAAAGAATGTCACAAATTGATCGATTTCTTTAAGAGATCTATTAAAAAACATGAAGATTGGAACAAATTTGATTTCCATTTTAGTGAGACAAAAGATTATCAAAATATTAGCCAATTTTATCATGAAGTAGAAAAACAGGCATATGCTTTGAAATTTAGAAAAGTATCAGAAACTTATGTCAATCAATTGGTAAATAACGGTCAATTATATCTTTTTCAAATTTACGGTAAAGATTTTTCCAAATATACTAAAGGCACTCCAAATCTACATACTATATATTGGAAGATGCTATTTGATGAAAGGAATTTAGCCAATGTGGTATATCAATTAAATGGCAAGGCAGAAATTTTCTACCGCAAGGCTAGTATTAAAGCAGAAAATCGTGTTATACATCCTAAAGGAGAACTCATAGCTAAGAAAAATCCGATGGCTGAGATAAAAGGAGAGACAAGTTGTTTTCCTTACGATCTGATAAAAGATAAGCGCTATACTGTAGATAAATATCAGTTTCATGTACCAATAACTTTAAATTTTTGTGCAGAAGGGAAAAGAAATCTGAACACATTAGCACAAGAAGTGATTCGTAGAGAAAAAGGTGTTAATGTTATCGGTATAGATCGTGGTGAACGTAATTTGTTATATGTGTGTGTTGTATCACCTGAGGGAAAAATCTTATATCAAAAGTCTTTGAATATTATTAAAAATGATAAAGGATATGATCAAAATTACCATGCTCTATTAGATAAGAGAGAAAAAGAGATGGATCAGTCCAGAAGGAACTGGATGGAGATTAATTCTATTAAAGAGTTGAAAGAAGGATATTTAAGTCAGGCAATTCATGTGATTACAAATTTGATGCTAGAATATCAAGCTGTTATAGTATTAGAAGATTTGAATGTTGGTTTTGTTAATGGCAGAAAAAAGGTTGAAAAACAAGTATATGAAAAATTTGAAAAAATGCTGATTGATAAATTAAATTATTTAGTCAATAAAACGGTGGATGCTGAGCAACCGGGAGGGGCGTTAAAAGCATATCAATTAGCAAATCCATTTGAAGGTTTTGGAAAAATGGGACAACAGAGTGGGTTTCTGTTTTACATACCGGCATGGAATACAAGTAAGATTGATCCAACGACTGGATTTGTCAACCTTTTGTATCCTAAGTATACCAATATGACAGAAGCAAAAATATTTATTGAAAAGTTTGATTTTATTCGATATAACAGCCAAGAAGGATATTTTGAGTTTGCATTAGATTACAAACATTTTAGTGATCGTGCTATGGGTATCCGTACAAAGTGGACATTATGTTCTCAGGGATCACGTATTGTTACTTGCCGGAATCCGGAGAAAAAGAATCAATGGGACTATAAAGAAATCAAAGAGCTAACAACACAAATGCGTACGCATTTTGAACAATACGGGGTTGAAATTTCAGAAAAAAATATGATACCGGATATCTGTAAGGTGGAACAAGCAAAATTTTTCCGAGATTTACTGGAAGATATAAAATGGATGGTGCAACTTAGAAACAGTATTCCCAATAAAAATATTGATTATATGATTTCTCCTGTAAAAAATGATAATGGTGAATTTTTTGATACAAGAGAATATCAGGAAAATAATGAAAAACGGAATTATTTCCCGCAAGACGCTGATGCTAATGGTGCATATAATATTGCACGTAAAGGACTCATACTTCTTGATCGGATCCAAAAAAATGAGAAAAAGGTCAAAATAAGTAATCAGGAATGGTTGGAATACGCTCAGACGCATCCACTTTTGTCAGGAGATGTTCATGTATGAGGAAATTTTGTTTACTCAATTAAATGACTTTATTTTTTGCCCTGCATCAATTTATTTTCATTTATTATTCGGGGATATGAATCGAATGTTATATCAGTCACAGAGTCAATTGCGTGGAACGGATGCACATAAAACGATAGATGCACATAGCTATTCCAGACAGAAAAATATATTGACGGGTATTAGCGTATATTGTGAAGAGTTTGGATTAGTTGGAAAAATTGATCTATATGATACGGCAAAAAAACAGTTGGTAGAACGTAAACGCACTGTGAAAACAATATATGACGGCTATGTCTTTCAAGTGTATGCACAGTGTTTTGCTATGCGGGAAATGGGATATGACGTCGAAAAGATTGTAATACATAGTATGACAGATAATAGAAATTATGTAATACCTTTACCGGAAGAGGATGTAAAGATGATGGAAAAATTCAAAAAAACTATTCATGATATTCACACATTTACGTTAGAAGCATTTGAACAGTCAAATATAGAAAAATGTAAAAACTGTATTTATGAACCTGCTTGTGATAGAGGGATAAAGTGAGGTATGGATGCTGGAAAGAACAGATTTTGAGAAAAAACAGATACTTTTCCTTTTTGCTAGTCAAGGAGATAAATTATCTTTTAAGAATGATAATCTTGTTATTCATAATCGTGAAGGAAAGACGAAATATCAGATCACATGCTATCGTGTGTTTATTGTATTTGTGATAGGGGATACTACTATTACAACAGGATTGATTCGAAGTGCCAAGAAATTTGGATTTGTAATATGCCTTATGAATCAAAACTTTAAATTGTATTCTATCATTGGAAACCGTATGGAAGGTAATACACTTCTCCATAAAAAACAGTATGCTTATGCAGAAGTAGAAATCGCACAGTTTTTGGTTCAAAATAAGATATATAATCAACGACAGGCACTGAATTCTTTTCGAAAAAAAAGTATTGCAAATAAAGAAGCGATTAGAAAACTGGATGAATATTTGCAAGTGCTATCAGAACCAATAAAGGAAACAACATCCCTGTTGGGTTTGGAAGGTTCGGCAGCTAGAGTTTATTTTTCACAGATGTTTGATAATGTCGATTGGAAAGGACGAAAACCAAGAATTAAAAGTGATTATGTAAATGCAACTTTAGATATTGGATATAATCTAATATTTCAGTTGGTGGATTCTTTGTTGCAAGTATATGGTTTTGACGTGTACTACGGCGTATATCATAAAGAGTTTTATCAAAGAAAATCCTTGGTCTGCGATTTAATAGAGCCGATGCGCCCATTGATAGATTTAGAGGTACGTAAAGCAATTAATCTAGGGCAATGCAAGAAGGAAGATTATCAGATGATTCAGGGACAATATTGTTTGCATTATAAAAAGTCTGCGGCATATGTAGAATTCTTGTTGGAGGCATTATTAAAATATCGTAATGAAATTTTTGTATTTATCCAAAATTATTATCGAACCTTTATGAAGGGACGAAAACTAGATACGCAACATATGTTTGAGTTTTTATAATGAAGGCAATGCAAATATTGATTACTGGTAAAGTATAAACGTTAAAGCATATTAAAAGGAGTGAAATAATAAGTATGATAATTATAAGTTATGATATATCTAACGACAAGAAACGAAATCATTTTTCAAAGTATTTGAGTAAATTTGGACATAGGATTCAATATTCCGTGTTTGAAATTGAAAATAGTGATAGAGTTTTATCAAATATTATGACAGAAATTGAGAATAAATTTATGAAAATGTTTAATCAGGAAGACAGTGTTTATATATTCGATATGTCATCGCAATGCAATATAATTCGATATGGATATGCTAAAAATGAGGAGAAGATATTACAAATTATTCAGTAATTGCAAACCGATGTCTTGTTTAGTATAATATTGGAGAAAGGTACTATAAAATTTGGATATTTTATACATAATTTATAAAAAGCATGGTTCCATAAGAAATCATTTTGTGCATTTCGTAGAAATAGCTGTTTTATAGAACCTTATAATTTCTACTGTTGTAGATCATCCCATTGAATTTGCCTGCTTGAAGTTTTATAGAACCTTATAATTTCTACTGTTGTAGATTGAAACTGGACGTTTTTGTATTTAGAGTTTTATAGAACCTTATAATTTCTACTGTTGTAGATTCAGTCAGTTCTCCGTACAGTGAAGCTGTTTTATAGAACCTTATAATTTCTACTGTTGTAGATAGATGCGAATTATAGAGTAGGCGAGGAGTTTTATAGAACCTTATAATTTCTACTGTTGTAGATTTTGGAAAACCTTAATTCTACACATAAGTTTTATAGAACCTTATAATTTCTACTGTTGTAGATTTCTCTTAGAGACAAAATCGAGATATGTTTTATAGAACCTTATAATTTCTACTGTTGTAGATTATGCAAGAGATTTCAAAATTTGATTGTTTTATAGAACCTTATAATTTCTACTGTTGTAGATCTGACCGGGGCGTGGTACATCAGATGGTTTTATAGAACCTTATAATTTCTACTGTTGTAGATACGATTCGCAAATGAGGACAGAAAAGGTTTTATAGAACCTTATAATTTCTACTGTTGTAGATAAGACTGGCAAGAAGTACGAAAGATTGTTTTATAGAACCTTATAATTTCTACTGTTGTAGATAAGACGGAGAATGAAGCGGTCGGCGGGTTTTATAGAACCTTATAATTTCTACTGTTGTAGATTAATGCAGATATAGCCATATCGAGTGGTTTTATAGAACCTTATAATTTCTACTGTTGTAGATAAATTCAGATCTCCTTACTTATGTATTGTTTTATAGAACCTTATAATTTCTACTGTTGTAGATTTCCTCGTTTTCAACATATGCAATAATGTTTTATAGAACCTTATAATTTCTACTGTTGTAGATTATTGCTTGCTGGAGGCGTATGTGGGAGTTTTATAGAACCTTATAATTTCTACTGTTGTAGATAGTACACATATTATGTATAATTCGATAGTTTTATAGAACCTTATAATTTCTACTGTTGTAGATAAACACAACCGCAGAATCCGTATATTGGTTTTATAGAACCTTATAATTTCTACTGTTGTAGATAGTGCTGAAACTTACAAATATGTTATGGTTTTATAGAACCTTATAATTTCTACTGTTGTAGATGCAATCCACTTGTTGATGTACAACATAGTTTTATTGAACCTAATCATAGTAATTGGTTTGGATGTGTGAGTTGAATTTACGAGACTATTTTTATAGATCTAGAATTTCTTGCAAAGGTTAATAAAATGTAACGTGGCTCATAGACACTCAGACATACTAAAAAGAAAATGTAAAAGGCGGATGCAATCGATGAAGAACACATTTACCTATAATCCCCATCTACTTTCAAATCTTAATATGGCTATATTAGTTTAATATTAAGGCTTTATGAAGCATTTACATATGTCTACGATACCTTGATATCGTTTGGAACAGTCATGTAGTAATAATTCATAAGAAACTATGCTATAATTTGAAAGGAAGCTGGTTTATGGCAGTAGATATTCTAATAGAGAAGCTTACGGATTGACGGTGGTGTGGCAGACGTGGACATTGTGGAAAGCACACCACATAATTACAGCCACAAGGGAAAGCATCAAGGTGTAGGTGGTCACTTGTTTGCAAATGCCTATCAAATCAGTATGGAAGCAGGGTGTGACGGTTATGTAGCGTTCACGGCAAAAAGTGATCTGATGGCTTATTATAGCCGGGTGCTAAATGCGCAGGTAGCAAGGGGGGGACAACGCATGTTTCTTGATGAAGTAGCGGCAGAGATCCTCTTAGATAAATACATAAGAAAGTAGATGATGGTATGCTGACAATGGATCGAAATACAGTTAATCTTTTGGAAAACATCGCGGGCTATGCAAAGGATGACAGATTAACAGAAGCATCGGACGGTAAACAGTATGAATGGCGGAAGATGATTGAAGCAGTAAAAACGTTAGGCAGACCACTCACGGATGAGGAAGCGGAACAGTATCATATAAAATAAGGAAATGGTATAAACATTGAAAATTGTTGATGGTATGTGAAGTATTGCATATAAAAGGATGAATCACGGAATTTTATGATTGGTTGAATATAGGAAAGCTCTTGGCTACGGCTAAGAGCTTTTCATATATGGGTATATCTATTATCTGTTTTTTGAATACACGGACGAGATAATAATTTGATGTATACACTCGAAAAGTACGACGAATGAAAAGTGAGTATCGGCAATCCTTCATTCAGTTGGAAGAGCGACTGAAGAAATCAAACTTTAGTTTCGTGTTGTATGTAGGGAGAAAGAAACTGGTAAAGCACAGAGAAAAGATCATAATCCAATAATTTACTTTTGAGACTTGATATGATATACTGTCAATGCTCAGACTGCTGAGCTGAACATTTGGTATCAAGGCTCTTTGGCGAAAGGAGCTTTTACTATAGGAAAAGACTGAAAAGAAAAGAAGATTGACGTTAGAATTAGCTCAAGGCAGGACGGAAAATATAAGACAAACCAAAGGAGATCATAATAAAATGAAATTAGGAATCGTCGGCTTGCCGAACGTAGGAAAAAGCACATTATTCAATTCATTGACAAAAGCTGGAGCAGAAAGTGCAAATTATCCGTTTTGTACGATCGATCCGAATGTCGGGATTGTAGCGGTGCCGGACGAACGGTTGGCAAAATTAACGGAAATGTATCATTCGGCAAAAACCACACCGGCGGTGATTGAATTTGTGGATATAGCCGGATTGGTCAAAGGAGCTTCCAAAGGTGAAGGATTAGGCAATCAGTTCCTTGCAAATATCCGCGAGGTAGATGCGATCGTACATGTAGTCCGTTGTTTTGAAGATTCCAACGTGATCCATGTGGACGGCAGCGTAAATCCGCTGCGGGATATAGAAACGATTAATTTAGAATTGATCTTTTCGGATATAGAAGTCTTGGAGCGTCGGATTGCCAAGACCGCCCGAGGCGCCAAAAATGATAAGATGCTTGCGAAAGAATTGGAATTGCAAAATCGTATAAAGGCGCATTTGGAAGCCGGCAACCTTGCAAAAACATTTCATACGACAGACGAAGATGAAATGGCGTGGCTGAAGGAGTATAATCTACTGACATACAAACCAGTCATCTTTGCCGCAAATATTAGTGAAAATGAATTGGCGGATGACGGGGCTTCCAACCCATACGTGGCGGATGTCAAGGAATATGCCGCCAAATCGGATTGTGAAGTCTTTATGGTCTGTGCGGAGATCGAGGCGGAGATTTCGGAACTCGATGAAGAAGAAAGACAGGAATTCCTAGAAGAAATGGGATTGAAGGAATCCGGTTTGGAAAAATTGATCCGGGCAAGTTATTCCCTGTTGGGATTGATCAGTTATCTGACGGCGGGAGAAACGGAAACAAGGGCATGGACGATTGAAAAAGGAACAAAAGCGCCGCAGGCGGCAGGAAAGATACATTCGGACTTTGAACGGGGATTTATCCGTGCGGAAGTGGTGCGGTATGAAGATCTGATTTCATTGGGAAGTATGAATGCGGTCAAGGAAAAAGGACTGCTGCGTTCGGAAGGCAAAGAATATGTGGTACAGGACGGAGATGTCATTCTGTTCCGGTTTAATGTATAGATACGTTCGTCGATGAAAGGAGCCAGACCGGTATGTATGAAATAAGTTTCCCGAATATCGGATTGTTTTTGAAACAGGTACCGGACGGATTTACCGTCTTTGGGTTTGAAATTAAGTTATACGGCGTTGTGATCACGCTTGGCGTGTTTTTGGCATATCTGATCGCCACCAAAGAAGCAAAGCGTACACAGCAGGATCCGGAGCTGTATCTGGATTATCTGTTGTTCATGATCATTCCGGCGTTACTCATGGCAAGGCTGTATTATGTAATATTTAGCTGGGATTATTATTTCGTGCCGGGTGCGTCGTTTTGGGAAACCTTCCTAAAAGTGATCAATTTCCGTCAGGGCGGCATGGCGATTTACGGGGGAGTGATCGGAGCGGCTTTGGTCTGTGTGATCTTTGCAAAAGTCAGGAAAGTGTCAACATTGAATATGATGGATACCATCGTGATCGGCGTTCCGCTGGCACAAATGCTGGGAAGATGGGGGAACTTTTTTAATCGGGAAGCCTTTGGTTCTTACACCGATTCCCTTTTTGCCATGGCGATCCCGCTGGAGTATTATGAACAGAATCACACGTTGGCAGGGTTACAGAGCATGGGGGTGATCACGGATGAGATGATGATGAATACGGTAGACGGCTGCATATGGGTACATCCTACCTTCCTATATGAAAGTATGTGGAGTCTTCTTTTATTTATCTGTTTGCTGATTTGGAGAAAACACAAAGCGTTTGACGGAGAAATGGTCGCCATTTATTTGGGCGGTTATGCTTTGGGGCGATTTATGATTGAAGGATTGAGAACCGATTCCTTGATGCTTGGTTCTACGGGAATCCGCATCTCCCAACTCTTGGCACTCTGCATTTTGATCGCATCGGTTGTATTTATTGTAGTGCGGTTTTGGCAGACAAAACGACAGAAAGTGGGGGTGCCGGAAGAAAAGGAAAGTGGGGAATAGGAGACAAAATAGAATCAGACCATAAAAACACAAGATATAGTGCTATTAAAACAACCAATTAACAAAATATAGTGATTTTTTAAAAAAGAACCGACATTATCGGTTCTTTTTTTAGTGCATTTGCACAAAAATACGACAAAAACTTTATGCAATTTAACGCGAACATTTTGTGAATTTGCGAGTTTCCGTACTTGAAATTCCATTATAAATAATATAAAATAGCACTATGAGTGGTGAAAAGTGGTGATTTGTGCCACGAAGTGGAGAATTTCACGGCAGAGTGGAGGAAGGAAAACAGATGTCCACAGGATTAAAGGGACAATTTAATCATAGCGTTGATGCGAAGGGCAGACTGATTATTCCGACCAAGCTGCGGGAACAGTTGGGGGATACGTTTGTAGTCACGAAAGGTCTGGACGGATGCCTGTATGGTTATCCGGAGAAGGAATGGGACGAGTTTCAGGAAAAGCTGAGAAAATTACCGACTCTGAATAAGCGGGCGAGACAGACCAAGGATTTCTTTGTGGCTGGAGCGGTAGATTGCGAATTGGACAGTCAGGGAAGGATCTTGTTGCCGCAGATTTTACGTGACTTTGCCGGAATCACAAAAGAAGTAGCCATTGTAGGAAATATAGAACGGATTGAAATATGGGATCTTGACATCTGGAATCAGCGGAATCTGGAAATTGCAGAGAATATGGACGAGATTGTGGAAGATTTGGAAGCGCTGGGAATTGAATTCTAGGAGGCGGCTATGGAATTTGTACACAAACCCGTATTGCTGAATGAGACGATCGATTGTCTGAACATACGTCCGGATGGGATTTATGTGGACGGAACCGTGGGCGGAGCGGGACATGCCAGTGTTGTCTGCAGCCGGTTGTCAGCTCAGGGAAGATTCATCGGTTTGGATCAGGACGAGGATGCCATTCGAACCGCTTCACAACGTTTGAAACCATACGGGGATAAGGTCACGATCCTTCGGGACAATTATTCCAATATGGTGTCCGATATACGGAAACTGGGAATTACTGGTGTAGACGGTATTCTGCTGGATCTGGGAGTATCCTCTTATCAGTTGGACACTGCAGGCAGAGGATTTACCTATCGGGAACCGGCTCCGTTGGACATGCGTATGGATCAGAGACAGCAAAAGACCGCAAGGGATATTGTCAACGGATACAGCGAATCGGAACTGTTTCGAGTGATTCGTGAGTACGGAGAGGAACGGTTTGCGAAGAATATCGCAAGGCATATTGTTCAGGCAAGAGAAAACAAGCCGATCGAAACGACAGATGAATTGAATGCGGTGATAAAAGAAGCGATCCCGGCAAAAGCGCGCATGACGGGAGGTCATCCGTCCAAACGCACATATCAGGCGATCCGCATTGAATTAAATCATGAATTAGAGATACTGGAGCAGTCTTTAGACGGAATGATCGACCTGCTGAATCCAAAAGGCAGACTCTGCGTGATCACATTTCATTCGCTGGAAGATCGAATCGTTAAGAACAATTTTAAGAGAAATGAACATCCATGTACCTGTCCGCCGGATTTTCCGGTGTGTACATGCGGGAAAAAACCTCGCGGGACCATTATCACGAAGAAACCGATCGTTCCGCAGGAACAAGAACTGAAAGAGAACTCACGCTCGAAGAGTTCCAAGCTTCGGGTGTTTGAAAAAATATAACAGAAAGATGGAGAATCAATGAGAGAAGACAGACAAGCGTATACACAATATTATACTGCAGGAACGGCTGCCCGTAAGCTGATGGCACAACCAGAGTATATTCAACCGGAACGCAGACCGGAGCAGGAGCTTCCGGATTATGCCAAAGTTCGGAAGCACAGACCGCAGAAAGGCTTAAAGCTGGCTATGAATCCTGCATTTGCAGTCTTTTTGGCGTTTTCCGTGGTCGCTACGTTGTTTTCCTGTACGTTGATGTTATCCATGCAGGCAAAAGTATCTGCACAGAATGATAGCATCATGGCATTACAGTCCGAATTGGAGACGCTGACGGATGAGAACAATGCGTACGAGACCAGAATCAATAACAGCGTGGATCTGGAACAGATTCGGGAAACGGCGATTAATCGGTTGGGAATGGTGTATCCGACAGAAGGACAGGTTGTATATTATAACCTCACGCAATCCGACTATGTAAGACAGTATCGGGATGTGCCGGCGCTCAGATGAACGGTTTGTAAAACAGACCTTGGGTGAGTGTGATTCGAGAGACAAAACAGGAGAACAAAAATGGCTCAACAGAGAAAAAAACGCAAGGTAAAGAAAAAATTCCTACATAGAATGAAGATAAAGCTGACGGTAATGTGCGGAATCGTGCTAGTCGGCTTTATTGTCGTTTTATCCAGACTGGTCTTGATCGAACAGAAGAAGGGTGTGGAATATGAAAAACGCGTGTTGTCGCAGCAGCGGTATGACAGTCTGGATCTGCCGTACAGAAGGGGAGACATTTTGGACCGAAACGGTACGGAATTGGCTACCAGCGTCAAAGTATATAACCTGATCATAGAACCGAAAATCATTTTGGAAGAAGGGGACAAGAAAGTCGAGACAGAAAGCGGTGCTGTCACAACAAAAAAAGAAGTGACGATCGCTGCGCTAAAGACATATTTTCCTCTGACGGACGAAGAGATTGCGGCTGCGTTGGAAGATGAAAATTCTCTCTATAAGATTATGATAAGGAAACTTTCTTACGAAACCGTGGAACCTTTCAATGAATATCTGGAAACAGATATGGGACAGGAAGTAGTCGGCGTCTGGCTGGAAGATGAATACCAAAGATATTATCCGTATGATACATTGGCTTGTCAGGTTTTAGGATTTACAGCCAGCGGTAATGTAGGAAATTCCGGCATCGAATTATACTATAATGAAGAATTAAACGGAGTGGAAGGCAGGCAATATGGATACCTGACCAGCGAACAGACGTTACAGCGGACGATTCGGGAACCGGTCAACGGATACTCGGTCGTTACGACTTTGGATGCAAATATTCAGATGATGGTTGAAAAGCAGATTGCCGAATTCATGACGGAAACCGGGGCAAAAAATGTGTCGGTACTGGCAATGGATCCGCGCAATGGGGAGATCTTGGCGATCGCAAACGCGCACACCTTTAACTGCAATCAGCCGTATGATGAACAAGCGATCTATTATCAGTTTGACAATGGTGACGGTTCGTTTTCCTTTGAACGTGTCACAGAAGCATCGACCGAGACCGTTACGGACGAGACTTCAACGGAACAGGGAGATGACGGGACGACGGAAGAAAACGGAGAGCCATCAACGCAACCGGAACCGGTCACTACTATCATCTCAGGCGCAAGCGGCGAGGAAGTAGCGGCGCAGTTGACAGATGACGAGCGGTTAAGCGCATTGAATCAGGTTTGGCGTAACTATGCGATCAGCGATACATTTGAACCGGGATCGACCTTTAAGCCGTTCACGGTTGCCGCAGCCTTGGAAGAAGATGCGATCCATGATGGGGATGTATACTTCTGCGGCGGTAATTACACGGTGGTGGAGGGAATAAAACCGGTTAATTGCCATCAAACAAGCGGACACGGAGAAGTGACCGTAGAACAGGCGATCATGCAGTCCTGCAACGTAGCACTGATGCAGATCGCACAAAAAGAAGGCACGGCGACTTTCTATAAATATGAAAAGATGTTTGGATTTGGCGGAAAAACCTATGTAGATTTACCGGGTGAAGCCACGGGCATCATCTTTACCGAAGAGCAATTAAATCCGATGGAACAGGCGACTTCTTCGTTTGGGCAGGGACAAAACGTATCTATGATACAGCTTGGGACCGCCTTTTGTTCTCTGATCAACGGCGGCGATTATTTTGAGCCGCACGTCATGAAACAGATCGTTAATGAAAACGGTGCGGTTATTACGAATTTTGAACCGACCGTCTTGCGGAAGACGGTTTCCGAGGAGACTTCCGCTTTACTGCGGGAATATATGTATCATACGGTAGAGACCGGTACCGGAAAGCGGGCAAGGATAGACGGATACACCATTGGAGGAAAGACGGGAACGGCAGAAAAACTGCCGAGAGGAAATGACAAGTATTTGATTTCGTTTATTGGGTTCGCTCCGGTAGAAAAACCACAGATCGTCTTATATGTCACCGTGGATGAACCTCATGAGGCGGATCAATCCCATAGCGGCGCGGCGTCTTTGATCGCGCATGATATCTTTGCGGAAGTTCTGCCATATATGAATGTGTTCCAAAGTAGCACCAGCGTGGATGACGGAAGCACGATCGTTGACGAGATCGCGACCCCGATTCAATCGGAAGACAGCGAGGCGACGACGGAAGAAAACGGAGATACATCCACCCAAGAGGAACCGGTATCCGAAGCGCCGTTACCGGACGGGGAACCGTCAGAATAACAAGAAATCCATTCATATCGCTTGGGCAAACGACGTATACTATACAGATAATGATGAAAGATTGGCGATATGGAAGGAGTCAAAACCTATAACCGAAAAAAGGTACTTGTGATGTTCTGCATCATTTTTGCCGCAGCCATGTTTTTAGTCGGCAGGCTGGGATATATCATGATTGGTCAGAGTGCATATTATTCGGCAAAAGCACAGGCTCTTCATGAACGGGAACGTGCGATCAAAGCGCCGCGCGGCAGGATTTTCGACCGGAATGGCGTCGTGCTTGCCGGTAATCGTCCGGTATGTACGATTTCGGTGATTCACAGCCAGATCACGGATCCGGAACAGGTCATTGAAGTATTGAGCAGAGAATTGAATCTATCGGAAGAAGATATCCGCAGCAAAGTGGAGAAAGTTTCTTCAAGAGAGAAAATCAAAAGTAATGTGGATAAAGCGATCGCCGATGCGATCCGGGCGTATCATCTCGACGGCGTCATGGTGGATGAAGATTATAAACGGTATTATCCGTTTGACGATATGGCATCGAAAGTGTTGGGCTTTACAGGTTCGGACAATCAGGGGATCGTAGGACTGGAAGTGGAGTATGATAGTGTACTTCAAGGAACGGACGGTTATATTCTGACGTTGACCGATGCCAATGGGATTGAATTGGAAAATACGGCAGAGTCCAGACAGGAACCGGTCGCAGGAAACGATCTGTATATTTCCATAGATGCCAATATTCAATCCTATGTGCAGCAGGAAGCAGAAAAGACATTGATCGCGAAAGAAGCGATCGGGGTGTCGATCATTGTGATGAATCCGCAAAACGGCGAGATTTATGCGATGGTGAATGCGCCGGAATATAATTTGAATGATCCATATACCTTAAACATAGATGCCGTATATAATACGGAAGAAGAAAAACAGGACGCGCTGAATCGGATGTGGCGTAATTTTTGCATTAACGATACGTACGAACCCGGTTCGATCTTTAAAACGGTGACGGCAACAGCAGCATTTGAAAAAGGAGTATTATCCGTAGAAGATACATTTTCCTGTCCGGGATACCGGATCGTAGGGGATCGGACCATTCGCTGTCACAAAACGACCGGTCACGGTGTGGAAACATTCCGGCAGGGCATCATGAATTCCTGTAACCCGGTCTTTATGGATGTAGGGCTTCGGGTCGGTGTAGAGGATATGTATCATACGTATGACCGCTTGGGGCTGATGACGCGAACCGGCATTGATCTGCCCGGAGAAGCTACGTCTATCATGCACCCGCAGGATGAGGTAAAAGATGTAGATTTGGCGATCATGTCTTTCGGACAGTCGTTTCAGATCACGCCGATGCAGTTGATCACGGCGGTCAGCGCGGTAGTCAACGGCGGTAATCTGGTCACGCCGCATTTTGGCATGTATGTGGAAGATCCGGAGGGCAATCGGATACAGACGTATGAGTATCCGATAGAAAACGCTGTGATTACGGAAGAGACGTCTGCTACGATGCGGGATCTGCTTGAAGCAGTCGTTGCGGAAGGCACCGGAAACAAAGGGCAGGTGGAAGGATACCGGATCGCAGGTAAAACCGCAACCAGTGAAAAGCTGCCGCGGGGAAACGGAAAATATATCTCCTCCTTTATCGGGATCGCGCCGGCGGACAATCCACAGGTCATCACGCTGGTATTGATCAATGAACCGACCGGTATATATTACGGCGGTACGATAGCCGCTCCGGTTGCAAAAAGAATTTATGAAAATATACTCCCTTACCTTGGTATGGAAGCGGTATATGATGCCGGGGACGCACAGCAGGAAGCCGGGGAATAAACTTGATTATCATAGGGAAAAGCATTATACTAGGATAGTTAAAGTACGAAAGTGCGAGGTGCAGAATATGAATTTAAATTATGATGTGATTTTACCCGTTTTAATATCGTTTGGAATCAGTGTGATCCTGAGTCCGTTAGTGATCCCGTTTTTAAAAAAATTGAAATTTGGTCAGTTTGTACGGGAAGACGGACCGGAATCCCACTTAAAAAAATCCGGTACTCCGACGATGGGTGGATTGATCATTCTATCCAGTATAGTAGTGACATCGCTGATTTACGTGAAAAAATATCCGGATATCCTGCCAATCTTATTTGTGACGTTAGGGTTCGGTCTGATCGGCTTTTTGGATGATTATCTGAAGGTGGTATTGAAGCGTTCTTTAGGACTGCGCGCATGGCAGAAATTAGCTTTACAGATTATCGTGACCGGTGTGTTTTGTTACTATATCATGACGCAGACGGATCTGGGAACGAAAATGATGATACCTTTTTGGGATGGTTATTATCTGGATGTTGGTTTTTGGTATGCGCCGTTACTGTTTTTTATTGTGCTGGGTACGGTCAATGGCGCTAATTTTACGGACGGTTTAGACGGGCTTGCCTCGTCCGTGACCGTGTTGATCGCTACGTTTTTTACGGTGGTGGCGATCGGATTGAAAGCAGGGATTGAACCGATCACCTGTGCTGCGGTCGGCGCGCTGCTTGGATTTTTGGTATACAACGTATATCCAGCCAGAGTGTTTATGGGCGATACCGGATCCTTGGCATTGGGCGGTTTTGTCGCGGCAACTGCGTATGTGCTGCAAATGCCGTTGTTTATCCCGATCGTAGCGTTGATCTATTTGGTAGAAGTCTTATCCGTGATCATTCAGGTGGTTTCGTTTAAGACGACAGGGAAACGCCCATTTAAGATGGCGCCGATCCATCATCATTTTGAATTATCCGGTTGGCCGGAGACCAAGGTGGTAGCGATTTTTTCAATTATCACCACGATACTTTGCTTGATTGGTCTGCTGGCTATCTAAATGAAACATGCTCAAAAATCCGGAAAACGAATATGCTAGTGATAAAACGAAATGGAACAGCGCGGACAGCGGTTGTTCAGGCGGAGGTATGATATGGAATTCAACAAAAGAGTCGTAGTGGCAGGAGCCGGTAAAAGCGGGATCAGCGCGGCAAAACTGATCTTAGACTGTGGCGGAGAAGTGATTCTGTTTGACCAAAATGAAAAAACCGACAGACCAGCCCTACTGCGGCAATTTGAAGAATATGAAAAAATAGGGATCGTGATCGGAAAAATAGAAGAGGCGTTGTTAGATACGATCGACCTTTTGATCCTCAGCCCGGGCATTTCGATCGAAGCGCCGTTTACAGAAGAATTCCGTAAACGAAACATTCCGATCTGGGGAGAAATCGAATTGGCGTATCAGGCATCACAGGGAAAACTTGCCGCGATCACGGGAACAAACGGAAAGACAACGACCACAACCATGGTTGGAGAGATTTGTAAAGCATGGCAATCAGATACATATACAGTAGGAAATATCGGCATGCCGTTTACAAGCATTGCCAGAGCGACGACAAAGGATAGTATGGTGGTGGCGGAGATCAGTAGTTTCCAGTTGGAGACTATTGCGGAGTTTCAACCGGATGTCAGTGCGATCTTAAATATAACACCGGATCATTTAGACCGTCATCATACGCTTGAATGTTATCGCGATACAAAACGCAAGATCACGATGAATCAGACGGCAGATCAGGTTTGCGTTCTGAATTATGATGACGAAAGTACAAGGGCGATGGCAGATCTGATACTTGCAAGACCGGTATTTTTCAGCCGTCTGACGGAACTGTCGGAAGGGGTCTGCCTCATAGGGGATCAGATCGTGATTCGCGAAGCAGGGAAAGAAGTACCGGTACTTTCTACCGGAGAAATGATACTGTTAGGTAATCATAATGTTGAAAATTATCTGGCTGCCATTGCCATATCTCATTATATGGGGGTGCCGGTGGATGTGATCCGTCAGGTGTGCAAGGAATTTAAAGGAGTTGCACATCGGATTGAATTTGTGAAAGAAGTCAAAGGAGTGGCTTATTATAATGACTCCAAAGGCACCAATCCGGATGCCGCCATCAAAGGAATACAGGCAATGAACCGTCCGACGCTTCTGATCGGGGGCGGCTATGATAAAGGAGTGGATTTTGACGATTGGATTGAAAGCTTTGACGGCAAGGTACGGTATTTGGTTTTGATCGGGCAAACGGCTGGTCTCATTGCCGACACGGCGAGGAGACATGGGTTTACTAATATTATAATGGAAGATAATCTGGAAAAGGCGGTTGAGACATGTTATAGACTGGCGGAAGAGGGCGATGCCGTGTTATTATCGCCTGCCTGTGCAAGCTGGGGACAGTTTGCTAACTATGAACAACGCGGAGATATGTTTAAAGCCTATGTGCAAGCCTTATCGGAGCAGTGATCGCGTTTGTTGGAAATGCGGCAATAGTAGAAAATCAGAGGAGTGTCGTGATGAGAGAAGACCGACAGGACAATCAGCAAAGCAGAAAGCAGATACGATTTTGGAATTCCGGTGAATACTTTGACTATTCGCTGTTGTTTATCATACTTTTTTTGGTCGGATTCGGCTTGGTGATGATATACAGCACCAGTTCCTATACCGCTGCATTGGATTTTGGCGATGCCGCATACTTCTTTAAGCGGCAGGCAGTGTTTGCTGTGTTGGGCATCGTATGTATGCTGATCGTTTCAAAAGTGGATTATCATTTCCTGAAACGGGTGACGGTACTGGCATTTTTTGGAATCGGGCTTCTGACCTTGGCAGTTCTGATCGTCGGAAGCGCAAGCGGCGGCTCTACCCGCTGGCTGGAGATCGGACCGCTCCGGTTTCAGCCGTCCGAGCTGGCAAAAATGGCGATCATCCTGTATGTTGCGTTTGCTACAACGGTTCAGGTATGGAAGTTAAATGATTGGAAAATGCTGGTGAAGATTATGATCCCGCCGCTGATACTGACAGCCTTTATTGCGATCGAGAATCTGAGTACGGCGATTATCTGCGGTGTCATCATTGTTGCCATTTTATTTGTAGCCAGTCCGAAGTATTCGCATTTCATCGTGATCGCCTTGTTTGGCGTGGTTGGCGGCGCGTTATTTATCCTGACTGCCGGTTACCGGAGCGACCGTATCGATGCGTGGCTGAATTTGGAAACGCATCCCAAAGGATTTCAGACGCTTCAGGCATTGTATGCCATCGGTTCCGGCGGCATCTGGGGAAAAGGTTTGGGACAGAGCATCCAGAAAATGGATTTTATCCCCGAAGCCCATAACGATATGATTTTTTCGGTTATATGCGAGGAATTGGGATTGGTAGGCGGCATTTGCCTGATCCTGCTGTTTATCATATTGATCTGGCGGCTGACGCTGATCATTTTTAACGCCAGAGATTTATACGGCGCATTGCTGGTTGTGGGCGTGCTTGCCCACGTTGCGGTACAGGTCTTGATTAACGTCGCAGTTGTTACAAATACGATACCGAATACCGGTATTCCGCTGCCGTTTATCAGTTACGGAGGTACGTCCTTGGTCTTTTTGCTGATTGAAATGGGAATCGTACTGTCCGTGGCACGGCAGATCAAGATGCGAAAATAGACGGGAATAGGGTGATGCTGTGAAGAGAAACGAACAAAACGAACAACCGACAGACCGTAAATTCCGAGCCGGCAGGGTGGCGGCGGGCATGATCATCGTGCTGTTGATCGCGGGCATCCTAGTCGTTATGACGCAATTTAAGGTAGAAAGCGTTCAGGTGACCGGCAACATCCATTATACGGAAGAAGAGATCATACAGATGGTCATGGGAGACAATCACAGCCAAAATACATTACTTTTGTATTTAAAGTATAAATTGCAGCCGATGGAAGAGATACCGTTTATAGAAAAAATCGATGTGGAATACATTTCTAACCACGTCCTTACGATTACGGTTTATGAAAAAGCGTTGGCAGGCTGTATCCGGTTTATGGATGAATATATGTATTTTGACAAAGACGGCATAGTGTTGGAAAGCTCGCAGGAAAAAATGGCGGATATCCCATGTATCACGGGGATTCATTTTGATTCCATGGTGATGTATGAACCGCTGCCGATTGAAGATAAAGAGTTTTTCTTTACCATCCTGACACTGACGCAGTTGTTGCAGAAAAATGATCTGCAAGTGGATGATATCCGTTTTACCTCACAAAATGAAATCATACTTTATTATCAGAATATTACCATTCTGTTAGGTGACGGCAGTAATATTGAAGAACAGATCAGTGAACTGGGAAATATTCTGCAGAGCATTGAAGGGAAAAGCGGTACATTATACATGAAAGATTACACGATTGAAAAAGGTGATGTAGTTTTTCGGGAAAACAATTAAGTTTCAGTTGAAATTTGTTCCAAAAAATTATATTATAGAGAGTAGGTATATGTATCTTTCTGTAAAAAAGAAGAATATGAATGAATGTTAAGGAGGACGTAGCTGTGATCGAGATCGAATCCAAAGAAGAGAGAACACCTGCTAAGATTTTAGTGATCGGAGTAGGTGGCGCAGGTAATAATGCGGTCAACAGAATGATAGATGAAAATGTAGAGGGTGTTGAACTGGTTGCGGTAAATACAGACAAGCAGGCATTGGCACTGAATAAGGCGACGACAAAGGTACAGATCGGCGAAAAGCTCACAAAAGGTTTGGGAGCAGGCGCAAAACCGGAGATCGGCGCGCAGGCGGTAGAAGAGAATCGGGAAGAATTGGTAGACCTGATGAAAGAAGCCAATATGGTCTTTGTTACCTGTGGTATGGGGGGCGGTACCGGTACGGGCGCCGCGCCGAAGATCGCAGAGATGGCTAAGAATCTGGGGATTTTGACAGTTGGCGTGGTGACCAAGCCGTTTAAGTTTGAAGGAAAACCGAGAATGAACAATGCACTGACAGGTATCGAAGCGTTGAGGGATAACGTGGATACGCTGATCGTGATTCCGAATGATAAACTGCTTCAGATCTGCAGTAAGAATACGTCTATCCCGGAAGCCCTGAAAAAGGCGGACGAAGTATTGCAGCAGGGTGTTCAGGGCGTAACGGACCTGATTAATAAGCCGGGACTGATCAATTTGGATTTTGCGGATATCCAGACGGTTATGCGGGATAAGGGAATCGCGCATATCGGAATTGGCAAGGCATCCGGAGAGAATAAAGCAGTGGAAGCAATCAAGCTGGCAATGGAAAGTCCGCTGCTCGAGACGACTGTTTCCGGAGCGACCGATATCATCATCAATTTCTCCGGAGATGTCGGTATTATGGATACCAGCGAGGCGGTTTCTTATGCCTCTGAGATTGCCGGTGATGATGTCAATATCATTTTCGGTACGGTAGATGCGGATTCGAATACCGATGAATTAAGCATTACCATTATCGCGACCGGAATTGACGCGCCGAGACAGCAGACAGTAGGCGGATTTGCCACAGTCGGAAAACCGGCAGGCTCGGGTGTGAATATTCCGACCTATTCCGGACAGCCGATCGCTCAGCCGCGTTCCGGACAGCAGGCAGCGCCGGTTCAGCCGACGCCGATGGCGAAACCTACATTTTTAAGTGGAGCGGCGGCTACCGCTTCAACAGCGCCAAAGCCGGCATCTACGATCGCTCCGCAGTCGGTTGAACATAAAGCGCCGGCAAAATCAAACGTAGAGGGCGGCATCAAGATACCGGAGTTTTTAAGAAGAAAATAAATACCCGTTCATGAAAGAACCGGAGGCAGTTTGGAAACGAACTGCCTCTTTTCTATTGCCTGCCATTTACCCACGCGGTCGAAATCACTCCCTAAAATCGGACAGAAATCGCACGGAAAAAGGATTACACTATGGAAAAGAAACGGAGGGGAAACGTTGAAGGTCACCATCTATTTAGATGTTTTATTCTTGATCAACTTTGGAATGAACCTTTTGATTGTCTGGTTGACCGGTTATATCTGCGGACGTCAGGCGGTATGGTGGCGGTATCTGCTCAGCCCGCTTGCCGGAAGCATTTTGTTCGTTCTCCTCGTTTGGATTCCGATTCCGGCAAAATGGATCTATTACATATGTGGCTATGGGATCACAGGGATGTTGATGTGTTATCTGGCATATCAGCCAAAAGGAATCAAGAGTATTTTAAGATGTTACAGTTGCCAATTGGTTACAACCTTTCTGTTGGGAGGTGTGATGAATTGGTTATATTTTTCTACACCGTTCAGTGATTGGCTGGTCCGTCAGTTCGGGCAGAAAGGATTGCAACTGCGGGAACTTGTGCTGCTGGCATGGTTTAGCGGAATGATCTTAGCGGTTCTGACTGCTGGATTTCGACGATACCGCAAAGAACAGCATATGGATCTGTATCAGGTGTCGCTGTACTTTGAAGATAAAAACGTCTATGGCGTCGGGTGGCTGGATACCGGTAATTTTTTGACGGAGCCGATCAGCCGCAGACCGGTAGTGGTAGCGGATCCGGTTTGGATACAAAGCATATTGCCGGAAGAGTACCGGGATTTGGTATCGGTCTATATAGAGGAAGGAAGAATTGATTATGATCGGATTGCAGACAAACGGTTGAAAAAAGCGCGGTGGATACCCTATCAGGCGGTCGGTGAGGCACAGGGAGATATGCTGGGAATACTATGTGCCAAAATGATCCTCAGAGTCCGTGATATCTGTATGATCAGAGAACAGGTGATAGTAGGGATCAGTCGTACGCCGCTTTCAGATCGTAACCGTTATCAGATGTTGCTGCATACAGATATTGTAAAACAGGAGGAATATATATGTTGCAGGTAATAAGTAATGACCAATTCAAATTGTCTATGGTAGGACGGTTTGCAGGATTGTTGTTCGCTCCGCGGGGCGAGATACATTATATCGGAGGTTCGGAGATCTTACCTCCTCCGCTGGATGCCAAGCAGGAAGGCGAATTGTTATCGAAATTGGGAACGGTGGGCGAAGCCGAAGCAAAAAGCGTCCTGATCGAGAGGAATCTCAGGCTGGTGGTCTACATAGCCAAAAAATTTGACAATACAGGCGTCGGAGTGGAAGATCTGATCTCAATCGGTACGATCGGTTTGATCAAAGCGATCAATACCTTTGTACCGGATAAAAAGATCAAATTGGCGACCTATGCTTCCCGTTGCATTGAAAACGAGATTTTAATGTATCTGAGACGGACAAACAAGACCAAAATGGAAGTGTCTATCGATGAACCGTTAAATGTGGACTGGGACGGTAACGAATTGTTGCTGTCGGACATCCTCGGAACGGATGAAGATGTGATCTATCGGGATATCGAAGACGAAGTAGACCGGAAAATGCTCCAAAAGGCGTTGTCGGTTCTGTCGCCGAGAGAGCGGTTGATCATCGAACTGCGTTTCGGATTGAATTCAGAAAGCGGCGACGAATTAACCCAGAAGGAAGTTGCGGATATGCTGGGGATATCGCAATCCTACATCTCCCGTCTGGAAAAGAAGATCATAAAACGGCTAAAGCGGGAAATGGTGTCTTGATCAGGACTCTGACAGATATTTACGCATGTTTTTTAAAGCGCCTTTTTCCAAACGGCTGACCTGAGCCTGTGAAATGGATATTTCTTCTGCTACTTCCGTTTGGGTTTTTCCTTCAAAAAAACGGAGCTTAATGATGTTATATTCCCGTTCCGACAAGCGGTTCATGGCTTCTTTCAGGGATAAATCTTCCACCCATGATTCTTCCGTGCTTTTTTTATCACGGACCTGATCCATCAGATATAGGTGATCGCCGCCTTCCTGATAAACCGGTTCGTATAAAGACATCGGACTGGCAATCGCATCCAGCGCCATGACAATCGATTCTTTGTCAATGCCGATCTCGGATGCGATCTCCTCTACGGTCGGTTCTTTATCATGGGTACGCATGAATTGCTCCTTGGCATATATCGCTTTATAGGCAATGTCCCGTAGGGAACGGGAAACGCGGATAGCGTTATTGTCTCGTAAATAACGTTTACATTCCCCAATGATCATTGGAACCGCGTAAGTAGAAAACTTCACCATCAGAGAACGGTCAAAATTGTCAATGGCTTTCATTAAACCGATACATCCGATCTGAAAGAGATCATCCGCATTTTCCACACTGTTGGAAAATCGCTGGATCACGCTTAATACCAGTCGGAGATTCCCTTCGATCAGCACTTCCCTTGCATGGGAATCGCCTTCTTCAATCTGTTGGAATAACCGGTCTTTTTCCTCGTTGTTCAATAATGGAAGTTTGGATGTGTTCATTCCGCATAAGTCCACTTTATTCAGTGCCATAAAAGCATCCTCCTGTTACATACTTGTAATGTAAGGATTTACGAAAATGCTATGGTTTATACGATGGAAAAATTGGAAAAAAGTCGGTGTATCCGAACGGGCAAAGCATGCAATACTTGAAAAAAAAAGAAAATTGAGATAATATGACCTGAGAGAGTTTTGGCGCAAGAACGAAGGAGGAGACATGTCTCATATCGATCAGAAAAAAATCCGTAATTTTTGTATCATCGCCCATATCGACCATGGAAAATCCACCTTAGCGGACCGCATCATTGAGAAGACCGGATTGCTGACCAGCCGGGAAATGCAGGCGCAGGTGTTGGATAATATGGATTTGGAGCGTGAACGGGGGATCACGATCAAGGCACAGGCTGTCCGTACGGTCTATCAGGCACAGGACGGAGAAGAATATATCTTTAATTTAATTGACACCCCCGGACATGTTGATTTCAATTATGAAGTCTCTCGTAGTCTGGCAGCTTGCGAAGGCGCCATTTTAGTGGTGGATGCCGCGCAGGGAGTCGAAGCCCAGACACTGGCGAATGTATATCTGGCAATGGATCACGATCTGGAAGTGATGCCGGTGATTAATAAAATCGACCTGCCGAGCGCGCAACCGGAGCGGGTGATCAACGAAATAGAAGATGTGATCGGCATAGAAGCACAGGATGCCCCATTGATCTCCGCAAAGACCGGAATCAATATCGATCAGGTATTGGAACAGATCGTGGCAAAGATACCTGCGCCGGACGGAGATCCGGACGCTCCGCTTCAGGCGTTGATCTTTGATAGCATTTATGATCCATACAAAGGGGTAATTATTTTTTGCCGTATCAAGAATGGCTGTGTAAAAAAGGGAACCAAGATTCGCATGATGGCGACCGGCGCGCAGGAGGAAGTCGTCGAGGTCGGCATTTTCGGGGCAGGGCAGTTTCTGCCATGTGACGAACTGTCCGCCGGTATGGTAGGCTATATCACTGCCAGCCTGAAAAATGTGAAAGATACGCAGGTAGGGGATACGGTGACGGATGCCGCTCATCCGGCGGCAGAACCGCTTGCAGGATACAAGAAAGTCAATCCGATGGTATACTGCGGCTTATATCCGGCGGACGGAGCAAAATATCCGGATTTACGGGATGCTTTGGAAAAACTGCAGTTAAATGACGCCGCATTGCAGTTTGAACCGGAGACATCCGTGGCTTTGGGATTCGGGTTCCGCTGCGGCTTTTTGGGGCTGCTGCATTTAGAGATCATTCAGGAACGCTTAGAACGCGAATATAATCTTGATCTGGTGACTACGGCGCCGGGTGTTGTATACCGGGTATATAAAAATAACGGAGAACAGTTAGAATTGACCAATCCGTCCAATCTGCCGGATCCGTCGGAAATCGCATATATGGAAGAACCGTTTGTGGCTGCCGAGATCATGGTGGCAAAAGAATATGTCGGACCGATCATGCAGCTATGTCAGGAACGACGGGGCATCTATATCAGTATGGAATATATGGAAGAAACCAGAGCTTTGTTAAAATATGAATTGCCGCTGAATGAAATCATATATGATTTCTTTGACGTACTGAAATCCCGTTCCAGAGGATATGCCTCATTTGATTATGAAATGAAAGAATACAGACAGTCCAAGCTGGTGAAGCTGGACATCCTGATCAATCGGGAAGAAGTGGACGCGTTGTCTTTTATCGTACATGCGGACGGTGCATATGAACGGGGACGCAAGATGTGTGAAAAATTAAAAGAAGAAATCCCGAGACATTTGTTCGAGATACCGATTCAGGCGGCGATCGGAAGTAAGGTGATCGCAAGAGAAACGGTAAAAGCAATGCGAAAAGATGTCTTGGCAAAATGCTACGGCGGCGATATCACAAGAAAACGGAAATTATTGGAAAAGCAAAAAGAGGGGAAAAAGCGGATGCGGCAGATCGGGAATGTGGAGATCCCGCAGAAAGCCTTTATGAGTGTCTTAAAGTTGGACAATGAATAAGAAGATGCGGATAGAACGAGGGATCAAAGATGGAAAAAAAGATCAGCTTATATATTCATATTCCGTTTTGCGTAAAGAAATGCTGCTATTGTGATTTTTTGTCGTTTGCGAATCCATCCATAGAGGAACAGAACGCTTATTTGGAGCAATTATGTCGGGAAATCGAATATTACAGAGAGGAGGCAAAGGCATATCGTGTCATTTCGGTCTTTGTGGGCGGAGGAACGCCGTCTCTGTTGCAGGAAGGGCTTGTGGAGCGGTTGTTTCACAAGCTCTATTCCGTATGGAACATGGAAGAAGGCGCGGAAATCACGATAGAGTGCAACCCCGGAACCTTGACTGCCCGTAAATTGGCAGAATATCGTACTTGCGGCATCAACCGCCTGAGTATCGGTTTACAGAGTACGGATAAACAAGAATTGGAATGTTTGGGACGGATCCATAACTACGAGCAGTTTATAGCGAATTATATGTTGGCAAGGGAGGCGGGATTTCGGAATATCAACGTCGATCTGATGTCTGCCTTGCCGAATCAGACCCTGCATTCCTTCGGAAAAACCTTGGCGAAAGTCTTGGAATTACAACCGGAGCATCTTTCGGTCTATAGTCTGACGATCGAGGAGGGGACCGTACTTGCCAATTCTCCGGATCTGCTGGCTGCATTGCCGTCCGAGCAGACGGAGCGGCAGATGTATCGATATGCGAATAAAATATTAAGTGCCGTAGGATATGAACGATATGAGATATCAAACTATGCGAAAGACGGTTACGCCTGCCGTCATAATCAGGTATATTGGACCGGTGGAGAGTATTTGGGGCTTGGTTTGGGCGCTTCTTCATACCTGAGGGGAATCCGTTTTGAAAATACCCGGGACATGCAGGAATATTTGCATCCATGGGAAAACGGTGATATAACAGTAATCAGAAAGGATCAGGTGCCGGATACCATACAGAGCCGCATGGAAGAATTCATGTTCCTTGGGCTTCGCATGATGCGCGGCGTATCAAAACAGGAATTTCAGGACCGTTTTCATATCTCTATGGATGAGCAGTATGGAACGGTGATTGCTCCTTATGTCACGCAAGGACTGTTAAGGTGGCAGGGAGACCGTTTGCAGCTTACCGAGCGCGGGATTGATGTCAGCAACACGATCATGGCAGATTTTCTGCTCGGTTAGGCGGCGGACTCATGTTTGGCAAAACGAAAGAATATATTGAAGTATAGAGTGGGAATGGAGCTGGTCATATGCTGATTTTTACGGGAAATTGGTTACGGCAAAAACGGGAAGCGTTAGGATTTACGCAAAGATTGTTTGCAAAGTGTGTCGGTACGTCGGAAGATATGATAGCAAGCATGGAAGCGGGAAATCTGATCTTGGATTTTGATTTGATCAAACGGATCTATGTGTTTTTGGAGGAGCATTTTCAGATTGAAGAATTATGCTCCAATCATATGGATCTGATAAAGGAATTGCGCGATCAGTTGTTTATCTTAGGGGAAGACCGCCTGATCTATGTGGGATATCGGTTGGTGGCATATGAGAATCTTCAGGATTTCTATGATTTTGACGGCTTTATCTTGCGGGAAGAGGATTTTAAAAACCGCACACGGCAGGGATATTACGGAACCGGAACCGTGGTATATGAGCGATGGATCCAGACGGATATCCCGACTGCGATAAAAATTTTTGAATTGCAGCAGGGGATTTAGAAACAGGCAGATACATATAGGAGTGACGGCTTTGTCGGATTGGACAGAGCCTTTTTTGTTTCGAATTTCCATGGATATACGTCCATAGATGGAGCGAATGCGTGTCAGAGGAAAAAACTTCATAAATTCATGAAAATATCCTTGACAAAGCAGAAACACGGTGTTAAGTTATTACTAGATGTTAGCACTCGTATGTTTCGAGTGCTAATAACATGAAACAAGAAAAGGTTTGCGGATTCGAGGAAAGGGTGATTGCATGGAGCAGTTAAGCGAACGCAAAATGAAGATTCTTCAGGCGATCGTTGCAAACTACTTGGAAACAGGAGAGCCGGTCGGTTCCCGCACAATTTCAAAGTACACGGATTTGAATTTAAGCTCAGCAACCATTCGGAACGAGATGGCGGATTTGGAGGAAAGCGGATATATCGAA
Organism: uncultured Lachnospiraceae bacterium; assembly: GCA_947589305.1. GTDB lineage: Bacteria > Bacillota > Clostridia > Lachnospirales > Lachnospiraceae > CAG-632. The sequence goes on along the minus strand of CANQAP010000001.1, from coordinate 507,411 downwards.
CAGCCGCATACGTCTGCCGGACGGATTCCGACCGATGCCGGTTATCGGGTATATGTCGATCAACTGATGCAGGAACGGGATAACGAAGTGGAGGAAATGCGTCAGGAGCGGGAAGGTCTCTTAGAGCGGGTAGACCGTATGGAAGTGATGCTGAAGCAGGTGGCAAAAGTATTGGCATACAATACGAACTATGCAACGATGATCACGGCGCCGCAGTTTCAGGATATTCGCGTAAAGTTCCTACAGTTGTCCATGGTGGATGAGGAACATATATTAGCAGTCATTGTAGTGGACGGTAATATCATTAAAAATCAACTGATCACGGTGGAAGAACCGTTGGCAAATGACGAAGTTCTGAAATTGAGCATTTTGATGAATTCCTTTTTGCAGGGCGCATCTTTGCGGGATATCAATATCGAAATGATCCAGACGATGAAAGTACAGGCGGGTATCTATGCGGATGTGTTGGATCGGATCTTAAACGGAGTGGTAGAAGCGGTAAAATCGGCGGACGAGAGACAGATTTATACCAGCGGAGCGACAAATATATTAAAGTATCCGGAGATTGGCGATATCGAAAAGACCAGTGTGCTTTTGGAGGCGTTGGAAGATAAAAATATCTTAAATCAGTTGGCGGATGAAACGCTCAACAGCAATGAAAAAGGCATTCAGGTATATATAGGAGGCGAAGCGCCGGTTCAGAATATGCAGGACCTCAGTGTGGTGACGGCTACCTACGAATTACAGGAAGGTGCAAAAGGGACCATAGGCATTATCGGTCCAAAGCGCATGGACTACAAAAAGGTAGTAAAGACATTGAAGGAATTGACCGTAGAGCTGGATGAGATATTCAATAAGAAAGAAAAGTAGTGTAAAGGAGATGAGAATCGGATGAATGAGCTTCAGAAGGAATATTTTGAACGGGTGGCAAAAGAACAGGAAGAGACAGAAGCGGCAGAGGAGGCAAGATTGAAAGCAGTCATGGAAGCCGAACGAAGGAAAGACAGACAAAAAAAAGAAGCCGAAAGCAAAGCGAAAGAGAAAGCGGACCGCAAGGCGGAAGAAGAGGCGATGGAAATTATTAACCGCGTGAAAGCAGAAGCGGCGGCAACCTTAAAAGAAGAAAAAGAAAAGAAACAAACAGAGCAGGGACCACAGGCAGAGGATGAACAGCAGGAAGAGACGATATATGAACGGGAACCGCTCGGAGAGGCGTCGATGCCGAAAAAGAGTCCGAAGTTCAAAAAAGGCGGAAAAAAAGGAACGGATCCCAAAACCGCACAGCCGCATGCACGTCCACAGGAAACGGCGGCGACAGAGGAAGAAAAAGGAAAGCATCCGAAATCGGAAAAGGAACATCCGAAATCGGAAAATACCGAAGAGACAGGATCCGGTTCGGAAGAGGAAGTAGAAAAGATGACTCCGGAAGCCAAGGCGGCGGCAGATCGCGAAGCAAAGCTGCAGGGCTTGGTGGATGAATATCAGGATAAATATAAACGGCTGTTGGCAGAATTTGAAAATGCCAGAGCCAGAGAAGCAAAAGAAGCATCCCGCATGTATGAGGTCGGGGCAAAAGCGGTGTTAGAAAAACTGCTGCCGGTGGTTGATAATTTCGAACGAGCGATTCAGACCATACCGGAAGAAGATAAAGACCGTGCATTCGAACAGGGGGTGGATAAGATCTATAAGCAAATGATGACGGTGTTGGAAGACGCCGGCGTTCAGCCGATGAATGCGGAAGGCATGGAATTTAATCCTGATTTGCATAATGCGGTTATGCACATAGAAGATGAGACATACGGTGATAATGTAGTCGTGGAAGAAATGCAAAAGGGTTATATGTATAAAGACGCTGTACTGCGGTATAGTATGGTAAAAGTTGCAAATTAAAAAATGGAGGTAATAAAAATGGGAAAGATTATTGGTATTGATTTAGGAACTACAAATTCATGTGTAGCGGTTATGGAAGGTGGTAAGCCGGTTGTTATCACGAATGCAGAAGGCTCCAGAACGACGCCTTCGGTAGTGGCGTTTACCAAGAACGGAGAGCGTGTGGTCGGTGAGCCGGCAAAGCGTCAGGCAGTAACGAACGCTGATAAGACGATTTCTTCCATCAAGAGACATATGGGTAGCGATTACAAAGTGGCGATTGATGACAAGAAGTATTCTCCACAGGAAATTTCAGCGATGATACTGCAGAAATTAAAGGCGGATGCGGAAGGCTATTTAGGAGAAAAAGTAACGGAAGCGGTCATAACGGTTCCTGCATATTTCTCAGATGCGCAGCGTCAGGCGACGAAAGATGCCGGTAAGATTGCCGGATTGGAAGTAAAACGTATCATCAACGAGCCGACGGCGGCTGCATTATCTTATGGTTTGGATAATGAACGGGAACAGAAGATCATGGTTTACGATTTGGGCGGCGGTACATTCGATGTATCGATCATTGAGATCGGCGACGGAATTATCGAAGTATTGGCAACTGCCGGTGATAATAAATTAGGCGGAGATGACTTTGATAACGTCATTACGGACTATATGTTGTCAGAGTTTAAGAGCAAAGAAGGCGTAGATCTATCGAGTGATAAAATGGCGATGCAGCGACTGAAAGAAGCGGCGGAAAAGGCAAAGAAGGAGCTGTCTTCTTCTACCACGACCAATATTAACCTGCCGTTTATCACGGCTACGGCGGAAGGACCGAAGCATTTTGATATGGACCTGACCAGAGCAAAATTCGATGAATTGACCGCTCACTTGGTAGATAAGACGTCCGGTCCGGTTCAGACAGCGTTAAAAGATGCCGGTCTGACGGCAGCAGACTTGGATAAGGTACTGTTGGTCGGCGGTTCTACCCGTATCATTGCCGTACAGGAAATGGTAAAGAAACTGACCGGCAAAGAGCCGTTTAAGGGAATCAATCCGGATGAATGTGTTGCCATCGGTGCTTCGATTCAGGGTGGTAAGCTGGCTGGCGATGCAGGTGCCGGTGAGATCTTGTTGCTGGATGTCACTCCGTTGACTTTGTCGATCGAGACTATGGGTGGTATCGCTACGCACCTGATCGAGAGAAATACGACCATTCCGACGAAAAAGAGTCAGATCTTCTCTACCGCGCAGGATAATCAGGATGCGGTGGATATCAATGTCGTACAGGGTGAACGCCAGTTTGCAAGAGATAATAAGAGCTTGGGACGTTTCCGTTTGGACGGTATCGCGCCTGCAAGACGAGGCGTACCACAGATTGAAGTGACGTTTGATATCGATGCGAACGGTATCGTTAATGTATCCGCAAAGGATTTAGGAACCGGAAAAGAACAACATATTACGATCACATCCGGTACTTCCATGTCAGAGGATGATATCGAGAAGGCAGTCAAGGAAGCGGCAGAATACGAAGCGCAGGATAAGAAGCGTAAGGAAGGCATCGAAGCCAGAAATGACGCGGATTCCATGGTATTCCAGACGGAAAAAGCGTTGGAAGATGTAGGAGATAAACTGTCAGACTCCGATAAGTCACAGGTTCAGGCGGATTTGCAGGCATTAAAAGATCTGTTGGCAAAGACCAATGTGGACGATTTATCCGATTCGGATGTAGAAGAGATCAAGGCGGGCAGAGAAAAACTCATGAACAGTGCGCAAAATCTGTTCTCGAAGTTATATGAGCAGAACGGTCCGGGAGCAAATGCAGGAACCGGTGCCGGAAGTCCGGATTATTCTGATGACGGTGACGTAGTGGACGGAGATTATACGGAAGTATAAAAGAATGATCGTTCGTTAAAAGAATGAATACAGGTGAAAGCAATGGCAGATAAGAGAGATTATTATGAAGTTCTGGGCGTCCAGAAGGGCGCTACAGATGCGGAATTGAAGAAAGCCTATCGTGTCTTGGCAAAGAAGTATCATCCGGATATGAATCCGGGTGATGCGGAAGCGGAAGCGAAATTCAAAGAGGCGTCAGAGGCTTATGAGGTTTTGAGCAATCCGGAAAAACGGGCGAAATATGATCAGTTTGGTCATGCCGCATTTGAACAGGGCGGCGGTCCGGGCGGATTTGAAGGCGGATTTGGCTTTGATATGAATGACATGGGCGATATCTTTGGCGACATCTTCGGCGATATGTTCGGCGGCGGAAGAAGCAGCAGACAGTCAAACGGACCGATGAAGGGACAGAATATCAAAACAACGGTCCGCGTAAAATTCGAGGAAGCGGTGTTTGGTACGCAGAAAGAATTGGAACTGCCGCTGAAAGACGAATGTGAGATATGCCACGGAACAGGGGCGCAGCCGGGACATAGTCCGGAGCCGTGTCCGAAGTGTAACGGAAAAGGGCAGGTAGTGATGACACAGCAGTCCCTCTTCGGCGTTGTACGCAGCACCACCACATGCCCGGAATGTTCGGGTACCGGTAAAGTGATTCGCTTCAAATGTAGTCATTGTGCAGGCACCGGTTATGTAAAGAGTAAAAAGAAGATTCAGGTAGTCGTGCCTGCCGGTATTGATAACGGACAGAGTATTCGGATCCGCGGCAAGGGCGAACCGGGACGTAACGGCGGCGAACGCGGTGATTTATTGGTTTCCGTATTGGTCGATAAGCATCCGAAGTTTCAGAGACAGGAATACGATCTGTATTCATCGGAGCCGATCACCTTTACGCAGGCGGCGCTGGGCGGCACCATACAGATCAATACCATTGACGGCGTGATGGATTATACGATCAGCCCGGGTACGCAGACAGATACCCGCCTGACACTGAAAGGCAAAGGCGTACCGACGCTGCGCAACAAAAATGTCCGTGGGAATCATTATGTCACCTTAGTGGTGCAGGTTCCGGATAAACTGACGGCAGAGCAGACGGACATCCTAAAGCAGTATGACGCGGCAACCGGATCTACAGCCAGACGGTCAACCGATTCCGGCGGATTCAGTTTTGGCGATCATAAGAAAAAAGGATTTGGTGGTAAAAAGAAATGATCTGGAAAAAAATCACGATCGAAACCACTACAGAAGCAGTAGATATGATAAGCTATACCCTCGGCGAACTAGGCGTCGAGGGTATTGAGGTTGAAGACAAGGTTCCGTTATCGGAGGAAGACAAACAGGCAATGTTTATTGATATTCTGCCGGATCTTCCGCCAGATGACGGGGTGGCTTTGGTATCTTGTTACGTCGATCATCCGGATGCGGATGCCGATGTTTTGGTGGAACAGATCAGACAGAGTTTAGAACAGCTCCGCAGCTTTATGGAGATCGGGACGGGACGCCTGACGGTCAGTGAGACACAGGATGAGGACTGGATCAACAAATGGAAAGAATATTTTCATCCGTTCCGTTTGGGACGCATTGTCATTAAGCCGACTTGGATTCCCGTAACGGAGGTAACCTTACAGCCGGAGGATGTTCTGGTGGAGATTGATCCAAAAACGGCATTTGGAACAGGAAGTCATGAGACGACCAAACTATGTATTTTACAGATGGAACGCTATCTGCACAAGAATGCCGAGGTGTTGGATGTAGGATGCGGAAGCGGGATTTTGTCGGTCATCGCCTTAAAACTGGGAGCCGGACAGGTCTTTGGCGTAGATATCGATCCGCTGGCGGTCGAGACCAGTTATGAAAATCTGAAAGCCAATCATCTTACGGAAACACAGGCGGGATTCATGCAAGGCGATCTGATCCATGACGCGGAGTTTGCTTCATCCATTCAAAAGCAGTATGATGTGGTAGTCGCCAATATTTTAACGGAAGTGATTCTTCCGCTAACGGAGATTATCCGCCCGTTTTTAAAGCCGGACGGTATTTTTATCACTTCCGGAATTCTGGATGTCAAAGCAGAATCGGTTTGTGATGCGCTGACCCGCAACGGATTTGAGATCTTGGAGACTACCCATATGAAAGACTGGGTATCGATCACGGCAAAACCGTCGGCGATCATCGGGAAGCCGACATCCGGTCAGTAGAACAGAAAGGATAACTATGTATCGTTTTTTTGTCGATCCGTCAGCCTGCGGAGGGGAAACCATCCGGATAACAGGAAATGACGTGAATCATATGAAAAATGTCTTACGGCTAAGGCGTGGAGAAGAAGTCGTTGTGTCAAACGGCGAAAACCGGGAATATGTCTGTGAAATTAAAGAATATACGGATTCGGAAGCAATACTCCGCATTGTAGATGTGCTGGGGACCCATACGGAACTGCCGACTGCCATTACCTTGTATCAGGGGTTTCCCAAAACAGGCAAATGGGAGTGGATCATTCAGAAAGCGGTGGAATTGGGCGCTGTCCGTATCGTTCCTGTCATGACAAAACGTTCGGTCGTGAAATTGGACGATCACAAGGCGGCGAAAAAAGTGGAACGCTATAACGCCATTGCCTGTCAGGCAGCCAAACAGTCACAAAGGGGCGTTATCCCGACGGTGGAGCGGGTCATGTCCTTTGCCGAGGCATTAGAAGATGCCAGACAGTTGGATATGACGATCATACCGTATGAAGAAGCGACGGATATGATACATGCCAAACAGGTGATTCGTCAGATTTACGGAAAACGTACCTTGGGTATCTTTATCGGTCCGGAAGGCGGATTTGAGGAACAGGAAGTGCGGGCGGCACAGGCGATCGGCGCGGAAAGCATTACGCTGGGAAAACGGATCTTACGCACGGAGACGGCAGGACTGACGGCATTGTCTATTATTATGTTTGAATTGGAATCCCATGCGTAATGGATCGTGGACAAGCTCAGCCGGATGAAAAGGAGAAGGATATGGAAGCATATTTGGATAATGCGGCGACTACCAAAGTATCACGGGAAGTACGGGATTTGGTAGATACCGTGATGGAAACGGATTACGGAAATCCGTCCTCAAAGCATCAAAAGGGCGTGACTGCCGCATGTTATATCAAAACGGCACAGGAACAGATCGCGAAAACGCTGAAGGTGGAACCGAAAGAGATCATCTTCACTTCCGGAGGTACGGAAGCCAACAATCTGGCACTGTTGGGAGCGGCATTTGCAAATCAAAGGAAGGGAAAGCATATCATCTCAACGCGGATTGAGCATGCTTCGGTTTATAATCCATTGCTTCTGTTGCAGGAACTGGGATATGAGATTACGTTTTTGGATGTAGATGCAAAGGGGATCTTGGATCTGGAAGCATTGGAGCGGGCAATCCGAACGGATACGATTTTAGTATCGGTCATGATGGTCAATAATGAGATAGGGGCGGTAGAACCGATCGAGGCGATCGGAGACATGATCCGAAAACGGAATCCGGATACACTGTTCCATGTAGACGCCATTCAGGCATACGGAAAAATGAGAATATCGCCCAAACGTTCCCATATTGACCTGATGTCGGTCAGCGGGCATAAGATTCATGCGCCGAAGGGGAGCGGATGCCTGTATATTCGGGATAAGGTCAAGGTGAAGCCTTTGCTCTATGGAGGCGGTCAGCAAAAGGATATGCGGTCGGGTACTGAAAATGTACCGGCGATCGCGGGTCTGGGGCTGGCGGCAAAACAAATCTATACCGATTGGGAAAAGAAGATCGCAGGCATGCGGCATGTCAAAGAAGTATTTCTGCAGGAAGTCATGAAACTGGACGGCGTCACGGAACATTCCGGGGATGCTCCCCACATTGCCAGCGTGAGTTTCCGCGGAATTGAAAAAGGAGAAGTCCTCTTACACGCACTCGAAGCCAAGGGCGTATATTGTTCGTCCGGTTCGGCATGTTCCTCCAACCATCCGGCGATCAGCGGGACGCTCAAAGCGATCGGCTTGGATGAAAGCCTGTTGGAATCGACGTTGCGATTCAGCTTTTCGGTAGACTCTACCGTCGAGGAAGCGGAATATGCCGTCCATGTGATCGCAGAAGAGTTACCGAGACTGCGGTCATTTGTGAAACGATAATCAAGAATGAGAAAAAGAGAGAAAAAACATATGGAATACAAATCATTTTTAATTAAATATGCGGAAATCGGGACCAAAGGGAAAAACCGCTATATCTTTGAAGATCTGTTATGTAAAAATATCCGCTCTGCCATGCGGCGGATCGACGGACGGTTCTTAGTACGAAAGGAATACGGACGTATATTTGTAGACTGTATGCAGGACTATGATTTTGATGAAGCGGTGGAAGCCCTGCAGCATGTCTTTGGGATCGTGGGAATCTGTCCGGTTCTCGTGCTTCCGGATATGCCGTGGGAAGCATTATCTGAAGAATTGGTGCATTTTATCGATGAAAATTATGAAGAAAAAAACTTTAGCTTCAAAGTCAACTGCCGGAGGATCAACAAGGAGTATCCGATGCGTTCCATGGATGTGAATATAGAGGCGGGAGCGGTTTTGCTGGAGGCATTTCCGGACCTTCGGGTGGACGTACACAAACCGGATGTCATGGTGCATATAGAACTGCGGGATCAAATCTATATCTATTCGGCGGTATTTGCCGGTTCCGGCGGATTGCCGGTCGGGACCAACGGAAAAGCCATGTTGCTGTTATCCGGAGGAATCGACAGTCCGGTCGCCGGTTACATGGTATCGAAACGAGGCGTTCATCTGGAAGCCGTCTATTTTGACGCACCGCCGCATACCAGTCCGCAAGCAAAGCAGAAAGTGATCGATCTGGCAAAACTGGTCGCAAAATATGCGGGAGCGGTCCGGCTCCATATCATCCATTTTACGGATATACAGGAAGCCATCTATCATACGTGTCCGGAAGATGAGATCACCATTATCATGCGCCGGTATATGATGCGGATCGCACAGCATTTGGCGGAAGAAAATGAGTGTCAGGCATTGATTACCGGAGAAAGCATCGGACAGGTGGCAAGTCAGACGATCTTTAGCCTTCAGGTCACGAATGCGGTATGTACGTATCCGGTGTTTCGACCGTGTATCGGCATGGATAAGCAGGAAATCGTAGATATCGCAGAAAAGATCCATACTTATGAGACTTCTATTTTACCGTATGAAGACTGTTGTACGACGTTTGTGGCAAAGCATCCGGTGACAAAGCCAAGACTCGAGGATATCGAAGCATCGGAGCGGCTGCTAAACGACCGGATCGATGATCTGTTGCGGCAGGCGGTCGAGACAGAAGAGGTCATGACTGTATGGTAGAAGGATTGAAAAATAAACGGATCGCCACCCTGACGCTTGGCTGTAAGGTCAATCAATATGAGACGGATGCCATGAAAGAACGGTTGGAGCAGGCGGGCGGGTGTTTGGTATCGTTTCAGGAAACTGCCGATATCTATATTGTCAATACCTGCACGGTCACCAATATGGCGGAACGAAAATCCCGTCAGATGCTGCATCGGGCAAAGAAAAACAACCCCCATGCGGTGGTAGCCGCGGTCGGATGCTATGTGCAGACAGCGTCACAGCAACTTTTAGAGGATCTGTCGGTCGATTTGGTGATCGGGAACAACCGGAAAAAAGATATTGTGGAGATATTGACTCAATATTTGGAAAAAGGCACAAATCAGGCATGGATCCCGATCGGAGAAACGGATGAATACGAGGAGCTGAAGATCAGTCATACGACAGAACATACACGGGCGTATATCAAAATTCAGGACGGATGTAATCAATTCTGTTCCTATTGCCTGATTCCATATGCCCGGGGGAGAATCCGCAGCCGGAAACCAGAAGATGTCATGGAAGAAGTAAAACGGCTGGCGGAACAGGGATGCAAGGAAGTGGTCTTGACCGGCATTCATTTAAGTTCGTACGGAAAGGAATGGGACCATGCACCGATAGACGAGACGCCGGACGGTACGGCGTTGCTGAGACTGCTCCGTCAGATTCATACGGTAGAGGGAATTGTCAGGATCCGTTTGGGTTCACTGGAACCGCGGATCATAACGGAGGCATTTGTGACGGAATTACAGACGCTGGAAAAGGTATGCCCGCATTTTCATCTTTCCCTGCAAAGCGCATGCAATGATACTCTAAAACGAATGAACCGGAAATATACGATAGAAGAATACGTAAGAAGCTGCGCATTGCTGCGAAAGGCGTATGAACATCCGGCAATAACGACCGATGTGATCGTCGGATTCCCGGGCGAAACAAGAGAAGAATTTGAAACGACCGTTCAGAATCTGGAAAACCTGCATTTATATGAAATACACGTTTTTCAATATTCCAAACGCAAAGGAACGGCAGCGGAACGGATGCCGGATCAGATTCCGGAACCGGAAAAACGGAAAAGAAGCGAACGGTTACTGGCGTTGACGGCAAAACAAAAACAGGAATATGAAGCATATTATATTGGGAAACCGCTGGAAGTTTTGGTAGAAGAAGCGGAAACGGGAAAAGAAAACTGTTATTCCGGACATACCGAGCGATATATAAAAGTAGAGGTGGAATCAGAGCGGGATATCCGGAATCAACTGGTGACGGTCAGATTTCTTGGCAATCCCAAGGAAGTATGATATAATAAAAAACGTGCAGATGTGCGCGTCGATCATCAACTTTTGGTTGGTGGCATGATATCATGAAAGCATAAGTGGCGGAAGGTTTGATTGGACCGTTTATGCGTTGAAAAATAGCGGCATGGAGGTAGGGCATGAAACAGCAGATCGGGAATGACGAACAATATAAACATCAAAGCAGGAAACCAGTGCGGGAAAGAACATCCGCCCGTCAGTGGTGGCACACATATTATGTGTATATTGTCTCCAGTCTGTTGATTGTCGGAACGATTCTGGCGGTTATGGCACTTAAGGGATTTTGGCCGTTTGGAGATTCCATGTTTTTAAACGGCGATTTTGCGTTGCAGAGTTACCCGTATTTGGAAGAATTCAAGCATAAACTGGCGACCGGTGAATCGTTACTGTATACATGGAATGTAGGATATGGCACGAATTATTTCAGTATTTTTACTACGATCATTAATCCGTTTACCCTCCTGTTTTTGTTGGTGCCTTCCCAATACATTCTATCATGCGGCACGATTGTATTTATATTGATCGAAGTCGCAATGAATGGTACCATGCTGTATTTTTTGACACATCGTCCATATCGGCATCTGGAACAGGGCAGACCGGCAAATATGCTGTTTTCCTTGTCTTATGCGCTTTGTATGTACGCTTTATCGAATGTCAATAACTGGCACATGATGGTCTGCGCCGTCTATTTTCCGTTGATCATCCTCGGGTTGGAACGTTTTGTGACAAACAAGGACTGGAAGCTGTACTATGTGATGCTCACGCTTTCCTTCCTCTGCGGATATTATATGACCGCTTTGTTTAGCTTTTTTATCATTTTTTATTATCTCACGTTGGAATTCGGAAGTGCGAAGATTTTCTGGAGAAAGTCCTTTAAGATTCTTGGTATTTCGCTGGCATCGATCGTTTCTTCTGCGATTGTGATCCTGCCGACGTTTGTTCAGATTCTGCGGCAGGATTATACGATCAGTGAAATGCAGACCGATCATTGGTTTACCACATACTTTGATATTTTGAAAAACTTTTTTGCTCTGAATATGGCGGTGGACAGAGGAACCGCAGCCGACAGCTATGGGGAAGTAAATTTATTTTTTGGTTTACTGCCTTTGATGCTGACCACTTTTTACTTCTTAAATCCGAAGATTAAGAAATCGGTCCGCCTGAAAAAACTGGCGGTCGTACTGATCTATATGCTGGCTTTCAACTGGAATGTTCTAAATTATGTCATGCACTTATTTCATTATCCGTCATGGTTTCCGAACCGGTTTGCCATCTGCTTTACGTTTTTGTGTATTTTGCTGGCATATGAATCGTGGATTACTTTGGAAGAGACGGAATTCCGGTATGCGACCTTGCTGCGGGGCATAGCGATCGGACTTGGTTGGTCTGTGATTACGGTACTGTGCTTTGCCTTTGCAAAAGAGGTCTTGTATCAATTTACCTATTCTGTCAGCATTATGTTGTTTTTGTTTTATATGATTATGTTTCTGTTTTTGCCATATGGCAGAAACAAACTTGCAAAAGTCTTAAATGCCATTGGGTGTATAGAATTGATGCTGTGCTTTGCATTTACGATCATTTTCCGATTTACCAACGCAAATATGCCGGCTTTGGAACAGGTGGCGATCGATAAGAAAGAATTTATCGAAGCGCATCCATTGGAAGAAGCGTACGGATTTTCAAGGAGTATCAGTAACGGGGAACTGATCAAAATGAATGAATCCATGCTGTATAATCAAAAGGGAAATGCTATTTTTTCAAGCTCCATTGCCAATACGGGAAAATTCTTACAACCTATGGGGGTGTCGGTCGGAAAGAATTTTATTTCGCCGTTTACCTATAATCAGGCAACCTTTTCACTGATGAATGTACAGTATTTCTTGGACAACCAAATAGTACTCAGTCTGGCGTCGCCTAATCAGTTATATAGTTCGGCGGAAAGCATTTACGACCATTATCCGGCAGTGGTCTCGCAGGACGGATATACGTTCTACGAGAATCCGACCGTCTTATCGCTGGGCTATATGATTGATCCGGATGCCGACACTGCCTTTCCGGAAGATTTGGAACAATACTATGTGGATATACTTTCTAGTGGTCAACTGGGAATCAACGATTGGATCGAAGGGATCTGCGGCGTGCCGGATGTCATGGAAGAAGGTGACGGATTGGTGTTGACTTCCATCAAGGCATTAAACTGTCATGCCGTAGTGGCAGACGGAAATTATCTGCTGTCAAAAGGAATCCAACAGGAAGATATCGTCGGTCTGGATTTTGACCGGGAAGATGTCTTTACGGATTTTAGCATGGAAGAGTATCAGCCCGGCGAGCAAAGCGGGCTTCGGTTGGATTATGTGGCGGAAGAGGCTGGTGAATACTATATTGAAATAGTAAGTGAAATCGTGACGACCGGTTATCTTGAAAAAGGAGAAGAAATTCATATCTATTATGAGGTGGAAGACGGTTTCTTTGATGAAAATGTAAACGGAAGAGGAAACATTGTACAGTTTCACCTGAATGAAGAACAATGGCAGAAAGCATATGAGATCTTAGCAAAGCAGCAGTTACAGGTGAACGGCTATACTGCGACCACGGTGGACGGTACGATACAGGTCAATGAAGACGGAATTTTATTTACCAGTATTCCATATGACAGGAACTGGCATATGTATGTAGACGGTGAAGAGGTGGACATTCTGCCGCTTTGGTCCGGTTCCTTTGTCGCTACACGGTTAGGAGCGGGGGAGCATACCGTTCACCTGCAATACCGGCAGAGCGGATTGTTATTGGGTACGATCCTGTCCGTAGGGATGATTGCACTGACGGTATGCTATATCGTCTTGGAAAAGAAAAAACGGATGAGATGGTTACTGGAACCGCCGGAAGTGTATGGAGAAATTCCGTCGGATGAATCCGTGGATCGGAAAGCGGAGAAGACGCCGGTTTCGGACGATAGAATGAACGAAGAGAGAAGGAATGATGATGATCAGCTTTAATCAGCCGCCATATGTCGGAAACGAATTGGAATATATCCGTCAGGCGATCGCAAGCGGAAGAATCTGCGGCGACGGACCGTTTAATAAAAAATGCAGTCAATGGCTGGAGGAAAAAACGCACACGGCAAAGGCATTTTTGACAACGTCCTGTACCCATGCCACGGAAATGACGGCGCTGCTCAGCCATATCGGTCCGGGAGACGAAGTGATCATGCCGGCATATACCTTTGTTTCGACTGCCGATGCGTTTGTACTCCGGGGAGCGACGGTTGTCTTTGTAGATATTCGTCCAGATACGATGAATATCGACGAAACCTTGATCGAAGATGCTGTTACGGAGCGTACAAAGATGATCGTTCCGGTACATTATGCCGGTGTGGCATGCGAAATGGATACGATCATGGAGGTCGCGCGCCGGCATCACTTACTGGTGGTCGAAGATGCTGCGCAGGGAATGATGGCAACCTACAAAGGACGTGCTTTGGGAAGTATCGGTGATTTTGGATGCTATAGTTTTCATGAGACAAAGAACTATTCTATGGGAGAAGGCGGCGCTTTGCTGATCAATCATCCGGAAGATATCGAAGCAGCAGAAATCGTGCGGGAAAAGGGAACAAACCGGACGAAATTTTTCCGGGGAGAAGTCGATAAATATACATGGGTAGATGCCGGTTCTTCCTATCTGCCGAGTGAATTAAATGCGGCATATCTGTATGCACAGTTGGAACAGGCGGATGAGATCAACCGATACCGGCTGCACTTGTGGCAGGTATATCGGGAAGCATTTGAAGAATTGGCACAGCGGGGATGCTTGGAATTGCCTTACATACCGCCGGAATGCGAACATAATGCGCATATGTTTTATCTGAAAGTAAAAGACTTAAAAGAGCGGACCGAATTGCTGGAGTTTTTGAAACAACGAGGAGTCTATGCCGTCTTTCATTATGTTCCGCTGCATACGGCTCCGGCAGGCATGCGGTTTGGAAGATTTTCAGGAGAAGACCGATATACCACAAAAGAAAGTGAACGGATCATCCGGCTGCCGATGTTTTACGGACTGTCGGAAACGGAACAGGAGCAGGTCATTGAGGCAGTAAAAGATTATTTCCGATAGAGGATCAATGATGCCAGAGGAGGAACCGCATTATGGGAAAGCGAATTCTGATTACAGGTGGAAGCCATGCGGAACTGCCGTTGATACGGAGTGCAAAAAAAAGAGGCGATTACGTCATTACCACCGGAATGAATGCGGACGGTCTGGGACATAAAGAAGCGGACCGGTATGTCGAAGCGGATTATTCCGATCCGGAACTGGTCTGCGAGATGGCACAACAACTCGAAGTAGATGCGATCGTATCCGGTTGTAATGATTTTGCATATCTGTCTGCGTCATATGCCTGTGAACGGTTGGGGTTGGGCGGACATGACAGCTATGAGACGGCGTTGACCATTCACCATAAGGACCGTTTTCGGGCATGCACGCGGGAATTGGGGATCCGCACACCGAACATACAGACCTGCAAAAACGAAGAAGAGGCATTGGATTTTTATCGCCGGATGAATGTTCCGGTTTTGATCAAGCCGGTAGATCTGACCGGAGGGAAAGGGGTGTTGCTCTGTCATACAGAGGAGGAAGTCCTTCAGGCATACCGGCAGGCGGCGGCACTGACAAGGGCATCGCTCGTCATTGCGGAGGAATGTATCCAAGGCAGTAATCATGGAGCTTCCGTATTACTCAAAGGCGGCAAGATCGTGTTTGGATTTGTCGATAATGAACAGTATTATTGCAATCCCTATCTCGTATCCGGAGCCTGTTACCCGTCGGATGTACCGGCGGAGAGTATGGCGGGGTTGTTTCATGATATCGAGACGGTCGCTCAAGCCAAACACTTGACAGACGGGTTATTCCATACACAATTCATTTTGGAACCGGACAAAACGGCAGTGATGATCGATCCCTGCCGGAGAGCGCCGGGCGATCTGTATATTTTGCTGGTAAAATATGCAACGGGAGTTGATTATCCGACAGAGATCCTAAAAGCGGAGTGTGGGGAACCGTTGTCGGATCATTATCGGACGATACCGCGTAATATCGCAAGAGAATGTATCATGACCGATCGGAACGGTATACTAAAAGAGATACGGATCGGTTCCGAACTGCAGAAGGATCTGATCGACCGGTATATCTGGGCGGAGCAGGGCGACCGGATAGAAGACTATTTCAAATACAAAGCGGGGATTTTGTTTTTTGAAAGTGACAACACGGAAGAACTTTATCAAAAGGTAGAGCGATTTCATCGGTTAGTGACCGTGGAAACGGAATAACAGAAAGGGATTTATGGAGAAACAGATAGTAACGATCGGCATGGCGGGTGCCGGCAGAGCGACCGAACTGCATATGGAAGCCTTTGCAAGAGTCAAAGAGATAGAGCCGCGGTATAAAACCATTTTGGCAGGCACATATGAACATGCCAGAATGGGAATGCAAAAATACGGATTTGAACAGGCAGGCACTGTCTATACCGATCTTTTAAATGACCCGGAGATACAGGTTGTGGATATCTGTACTCCGCCGTATCTGCATGAAGAGATGGTCATACAGGCGTTACAGGCGGGCAAACATGTCATATGTGAAAAACCGCTGTCCGGTTATTTCGGACGGGAAGGGGATGCGTTGCCGGTCGGAACGCAGGTTCCGAAGCGGGAAATGTATGAAGAACTTTTGAAATCCTTGGAACGTATGCGGAAGGTAGTAGAAACTTCCGGTCGGAAGTTCATGTATGCGGAGAACTTTATCTATGCTCCTGCCATTCAAAAAATGGCGGAAGTGATCACGAAAAAGAAAAGCCGGATTTTGTGCCTGAAAGGAGAAGAAAGCCTGAAAGGTTCCAGTTCGGCGGTGGCGGGAGAATGGGATAAAACCGGCGGCGGCACCTTTATTCGTACCGGGACGCACCCGTTATCCGCCATGCTCTGGCTCAAACAGGTGGAAGCGAAGGCAAGGAATACGACGATAGAAGCAGAAAGCATCATTGCGGATATGGGATACATTACCAATACGCTGTCGGAATACGAACACCGGCATATCGCGGCACGCCCGAAGGATGTCGAAGATTTCGGTACGGCAGTCATTACGTTTTCGGATCAGACCAAAGCCATTATCATGGCGACGGATACGCTGTTGGGCGGCAGCCGGAATTATGTGGAAGCGTATTGTAATGATGCGGCGCTGCAATGTAACCTGACGCTGCATAACATGATGAGTACGTATTTTTTGGATGAAGAGCGGTTAGACGATGTCTACATTTCAGAGATGCTGCCGAGCAAAACCGGGTGGAATCATCCGTTTGTATTGGATGAGATCATTCGTGGCTATTCGGCGGAAATGCAGGATTTTATGGAAGCGGTCGCTTATGACAGAGAACCGGTATCGGGTTTTCAGCTCGCCTATGATACCGCGAAGATCACATATGCCGCCTATATGTCGGCAGAGGAAGACAGGCGTATTTACTTGACAAACCATAATAAATATGATAAAGGAAGAAGAAGAACATGAACAAGAGAGAACGATCCTTTTAACATAAAGAAAAGAGAAAAAGCAAAGGATGTGAAGCAATGGATAATACACAGCATCTTAATCTCATGAAAGAAAACAATTTGGAAGTGACAGACATTCTGGCGCAGGTGTATGAAGCGTTGTCAGAAAAAGGATATAATCCGGTCAGCCAGATTGTTGGTTATATCATGAGTGGTGATCCGACGTATATTACCAGTTATAAGGGAGCCAGAAGCCTGATCATGAAGGCGGAACGGGATGAGTTCATTGAAGTATTATTGGAGAATTATATTGATACGAGATTAAAATAGCAGGCAGGAACCGAGGCAGGATATGAGGATACTGGGACTGGATTATGGCACAAAGACAGTGGGCGTGGCGGTCAGCGACGCACTGGGTGTGACTGCGCAGCCTTTGGAAACGATCACCCGTAAATCAGCAGGAAAACTGCGTCAGACCTTGGCACGCATTGAAGCATTGGTACAAGAATATGCGGTCGGGAAGATTGTGCTGGGATATCCGAAGAATATGAACAATACGATCGGAGAGCGGGCAGCGGCATGTGAAGAATTACAGGCGATGTTGGAACGCAGGACCGGTCTCGAAGTGATTCTTTGGGACGAACGCATGACGACGCTGGAATCAGAACGGATCCTGATCGCCGGCGGTGTACGGCGGGAGAATCGCAAAGCGGTCATTGACCGGATGGCGGCGGCGATCATACTGCAAAGTTATTTAGATGCACAGAGCAGATGACGGGTTCTTGTCACCTGAGACAGGATACGAATCTGCGGATAGGATAGAGATTCCGAACAGGAAAGAGGAGAGAGACATGGACGGGCAGGAGCAGATGAAGACCATACCGTTTCTGACACCGGACGGTGAGACGGTAGAGCTGTATGTATTGGAAGATACGATGCTTCAGGGCATTCACTATATATTAGTAACGGAGGAATTGGATCAGGGTACGGAAGAAGCATCCGCCATGATCATGAAAGAAGAAACGCAATCAGGAGAGAATGAATTTGCCGTGTATGACATAGTTGAGAATGAAGAGGAACTTCAGGCTTTGGCAGCCGTATTTGCCGAGCAGATGGAAGACGTCGATTTCAAACTATAGCCGTAGGCGGATGTATTCATATAAACGGATGTTCCACAGGAGGGCTGTGGAAAAGCAAGCAGAAGTGTTTATAACGGAGGTTGAGATCAGAACATGAAAAAAAATGAAAATAGTTTGCCGGTGAAGATCATCCCATTGGGAGGTCTGGAACAGATCGGCATGAATATCACGGCAATCGAGTATGATGACACGATTGTTGTAGTTGACTGCGGTCTTTCGTTTCCGGATGACGAAATGCTTGGGATTGACTTGGTCATTCCGGATGTCACATATCTAAAAGACAATGCCGACAGAGTCAAAGGCTTAGTGATCACGCATGGACATGAAGACCATATCGGAGCGATCCCGTATGTGGAAAAAGAGATCAATATGCCTATTTATGCTACCAAGCTGACCATGGGCATCATTGAAGGGAAATTAAAAGAACATAATTTATTGCAAACCGTAAAGCGCAAGGTCGTAAAGCATGGACAGACTATTAATTTAGGCTGTCTGCGGGTGGAATTTATTAAAACGAACCATAGTATCGCGGATGCGTCCGCTTTGGCGATTTATACGCCTGCCGGCATCATTGTGCATACCGGTGATTTCAAGGTGGATTATACGCCAGTGTTTGGAGAAGCCATCGATCTGCAGCGATTTGCAGAGATAGGAAAAAAAGGAGTGCTGGCACTGTTATGCGACAGTACCAATGTAGAACGTCCGGGCTTTACCATGTCGGAACGGACAGTCGGAAAAACATTTGATAATATCTTTGCGGACCATCAGGATCACAGGATCATTGTCGCTACCTTTGCGTCCAATGTGGACCGCGTGCAGCAGATCGTGAATTCGGCATATAAATTCGGCAGGAAAGTGGTGGTCGAGGGACGCAGTATGGTAAATATCATTTCCGTGGCGGAAGAATTAGGGTATATCCGGATTCCGGAAAATACGCTGATCGATATCGAGGAACTGAATCGGTATCCGGATGAGAAAACCGTGCTGATCACGACCGGAAGCCAAGGGGAAAATATGGCGGCGTTATCCAGAATAGCGGCGAATATCCATAAAAAAGTTTCTATCAAACCGGGAGATACCGTGATCTTAAGTTCCACACCGATACCGGGAAACGAAAAAGCGGTTTCCAAGATCATTAACGAACTGGAAATGAAAGGTGCAAAGGTGATCTTTCAGGATACGCATGTATCC
This sequence comes from uncultured Lachnospiraceae bacterium, assembly GCA_947589305.1. GTDB lineage: Bacteria > Bacillota > Clostridia > Lachnospirales > Lachnospiraceae > CAG-632. The sequence continues at coordinate 488,098 of CANQAP010000001.1, read as the reverse complement.
GGACATGCCTGTCAGGAAGAGATCAAATTGATCTATACGTTGACAAAACCGAAATATGCCGTTCCGGTACACGGAGAATACCGGCACCTGAAACGCCATGCGGAACTGGCAGAAAGTCTCGGGATCGACAAACAGCATATCTGCATCCTGTCAAGCGGGGATGTGCTGGAGCTGTGTGACAGCTACGCAGAAGTGACCGGATCGGTTCCGGCACAGGGAATTCTCGTGGACGGACTGGGGGTTGGCGATGTGGGAAATATCGTATTACGAGACCGCCAGATGCTTTCACAAAACGGACTGATCGTTGTGGTGGTCACGTTGGAGGCAGGCAGTCATCAGGTATTGGCGGGACCGGATATTGTATCCAGAGGATTTGTCTATGTGCGGGAATCGGAAAATTTAATGGAAGAATGCAGGGATGTCGTGGAAGATGCAATGGCAGGATGCCTGAATCAAAATATGACGGACTGGGGAAAATTAAGAGTGGCTATACGGGATGACTTGAGTGAATTCTTATGGAGGAGGACCAAGCGGAATCCGATGATCTTACCGATCATTACAGAAATATAAGCGGCGGAAACGAGACAAAGGGGGCATACGATGCGATGCGGCAAGCCATTGAGATTGCGGAAAAACTGAACGAACGGATCAAAGAAAGCGAAGAATATAAAACATATACCGAGACGATCAGGCGTTTACGGCAGGAATCGGAATTATATGCTCGGTTTAATGAATTCAGAAGAAGAAATTGCGAACTGCAATTTAGTGAAGGTGACAGTAATCTTTATGATGAGGTCTTTAATTTGACGAAAGAATATGATACAATTCTTCAAAATTCCCTTGTGAGCGATTTCATGCTGGCGGAACAGAGATTGTCGGTCCGGATGCAGGAAATGTATGAAGTGTTGACACAGGGATTGGAACTGGATTATGAGTATTTGGAAAAGTAGGTGCTGACATGACGGATAAAGGTATGAAAAAAGCGTTGCGGATCGTGCTTCAGGTGTTGATCAATGTAGTCATCGTTCTGTTTCTGCTTCAGGTGTTTATGCTTGCATACAACTTTGCATATAAGGTGTTTACGGATACCAGCGTAAATCCGACCAGTGATAAGAACGTGACATTTGTGATCGAACCGGATAGCTCGACCATGGAGATTGTCGATGGATTGATCGACTCCGGCTTGATAGAAGATAAATACGTCATGCTGGCGAAAATCTATCTGTCCAGCTATCACGGAAAAATGATGCCGGGTACGTATATCCTTTCACCGTCCATGACGCAAGATGAGATTATGCGGGAACTCACAGGCGCCAGTCAGGAGGAGGAGACAGAATGATCACAGATGAAAGAGTCGTATCTTTCATTCATTCGTTTCATCGGGAAGAAGAGGCGTTGATTCGTCAGTTAGAAGCGGATGCCATAGAAGCGGGAGTCCCGATCGTACGACGGGAGACCAGAGAATTGCTAAAGGTGATAGAGATCATCCGGAAACCGAAGCGGTTGCTGGAAGTAGGGACGGCGGTTGGGTTTTCCGCAATTTATATGAGCCGGTATCTGCCGGAAGATGGGACGATCACCACGATTGAAAACTACCCGCCGCGAATCGAAAAGGCAAAAGCGAATTTTGCATCGGCAGGTCTGACCGATCGGATCACCCTGCTCGAAGGAGATGCGGCACGGTATTTAAAAGACTTACAGGAACCGTTTGATATGATTTTTATGGATGCGGCGAAGGGACAGTACATTCATTTCCTCCCGGATGTCCTGCGCTTATTGGCAAAGGATGGTGTGTTGATCTCGGATAATGTGCTTCAGGACGGCGATGTCTTGGAATCCCGATATGCGGTTGCAAAACGCAGTCGTACCATTCATAGCAGGATGCGGGAGTATTTATACGCGATCACACATCATCCGGAACTGGAAACGGCACTCATTCCGATCGGAGACGGGGTGGCGGTCAGTACCCGCGTGGGCGAAACGAAAAAGGAGTAAACGGATGCGAAAAACAGAGTTGTTAATTCCGGCAGGCAGTTTGGATGTACTTAAAACGGCAGTGCGTTACGGCGCGGATGCAGTATACATTGGCGGAGAACAGTTCGGACTGCGTGCAAGCGCTAAGAATTTCACGCTCGACGACATGAGAGAAGGGATCGCATTTGCGCACGCCCATCAATGTAAGGTATATCTGGCGGTCAACATATTTGCCCACAACGCGGATCTGGACGGGATCCGTTCGTATTTTGAAACACTGCGGACGGTAGAGATCGATGCAGTGATTCTTTCGGATTTTGGAGTGCTGATGCTGGCGAAAGAATTACTTCCGCATGTGGATATCCATATCAGCACACAGGCAAACAATACCAATTATGCCACATATGATTTTTGGCGCCGGCAGGGTGCAAAGCGTGTAGTGGCGGCACGCGAGTTGAGTCTGCGGGAGCTGACGGAGATCCGGGAACATATTCCCGAGGATATGGAAATGGAAGCTTTCGTACATGGAGCGATGTGCATTTCCTATTCCGGCAGATGCCTGCTGAGCAGTTATTTTACGGGCAGAGACGCCAATCAGGGGGCTTGTACGCATCCGTGCAGATGGAAATATGCCGTGATGGAAGAAACGCGGCAGGGAGAGTATCTGCCCATCGAAGAAGATGATCGGGGAACATATCTCTTCAATTCCAAGGATTTGTGCATGGTGGAACATATTCCGGAATTGCTGGAAGCCGGCTTGGACAGCCTGAAAGTAGAAGGCAGGATGAAAACGGCGCTCTATGTAGCGACCGTAGCAAGGACGTATCGAAAGGCTCTGGATGATTATCAGAAGTCACCGGAATGCTACCGCGCCAATCTGCCGTATTATCGGGAAGAGATCGCAAAATGCACGTACCGGAAATTTACGACCGGTTTTTATTTCGGAAAACCGAATGCGGATGCGCAGATTTACGATAATAATACTTACATTAACGAATATACTTATCTGGGAACGGTTTGTGAAACGGATACGGACGGGAATCCGGTCTGGGAACAAAAAAACAAATTTACGGTCGGGGAAACGATAGAAGCGATGCTGTTTGACGGCAGGAATCTGACACTGACGGTAACAGACATCCGGGATGAAGACGGCAGACGCATGGAATCTGCCCCTCATCCGAAACAAATGCTGCATGTCAACGTCGGCAGGACATTGCCGGCGGGCTGCATTCTGCGAAAAAAAGAACATTAACCCTCTTCGAGACGATTACGTAGCTTTTCTAACGCCCGTTTTTCAATCCGGCTGACATAAGAACGGGAGATCCCCATTTTTTGGGCTACATCACGCTGCGTGATCGGCTTTTTATTATGAAGCCCGTACCGCAGGATGATGATCTCCTGTTCGCGCGGCGTCAGCGTACTGTCAAGCAGTCGGTAAATGGAAGAGATATGGTTTTCGGTGATCATCTGATCCAAGATATCTTCTGTGGTGGACTCCATGACGTCGATCAGATTGATCTCGTTTCCTTCTTTGTCGGATCCGATGGGTTCGTACAGAGAGACTTCCCGCGAAGATTTCCGCTCCTGACGGAGCAGCATCAGCAATTCGTTTTCGATACAGCGGGAAGCATAGGTTCCAAGTTTGTTACCCTTGGACAGGTCATACGTATTGATGGCTTTAATGAGACCGATGATCCCGGTAGAGATCAGATCCTCCATATCCCGTTCATAACTATTGTATTTTTTAACAATATGGGCGACCAGACGCAGATTATGTTCGACAAGAAGGTTGCGGGCATTCAGATCGCCATTCTTGCTTTGGGTTAAATAATAGAACTCTTCTTCCGCAGTCAATGGTTTTTGAAAAGTTTGCAAGACGTACCTCGGAAGGAGTATTGTTACCATATTTTATGTTTTTTACAGAAAAAAAGTGCTTTTCCAAGGTGATAAGTGACGAACGAAGGTGAAAAACAAGAATATTAGATAAGAAATCATAATGATAATTGTTAAAAATGACGAAAACAAACAGTAGTAATTCCTTGATGGGTATGTTAAAATTGTATTAATATTGGTGAATGAGAGGTAGATATTCTATGCGTATTTCAGCGGGAAGAAAGAAAATCAGGATTGGTGATTTGCTTGTTGCGGCTGGAGCAATTACAGACGAGGAACTTCAGGAGGCAATAGCATATCAAAAAGAAAAAGGGATCAAGCTTGGTCAGGCTTTGGTAGAGATGGGCATGATCAGTCAGGAACTTTTGAATCTGACGATATCTCAACAGTTGGGCATTGATTATATCGAGTTACGTTCCTGTAAGCTGACAGAAGATGTTTTGCGTCTGATCCCGGAAAAAGAAGTCATGCGATACCGTGCGGTTCCGGTGGAAATTGATGAATATAATCCAAATGTCTTAAAGGTAGCGATGTCGGATCCGATGGATATCATTGCGATGGATGATTTGGCGATTCTGACCAATATGCAGATCGAGCCGCTATTGACCAGCGATGACGAGATCACGGAAGCGATAGGAAAATATTACGGAAACCAGCAGGCTATGGAAGTGGCGGAGCAGTATCGCCGGGAGCGTGAGCAGGAAGGTCTGACACAGGCGGAAGAAGACCAGATGAATGACGAGATTGATAATTCTCCGATCGTATTGCTGGTAAAGCAGATCTTGGAAGGCGGCGTGCGGCAGAGAGCGTCTGATATCCACATCGAAGCGCTCGAGACCAGCGTACGCGTCCGTTATCGTATAGACGGCGCCTTGAAAAAGGTCATGACGTATGACTATTCGTTGATGTCGGCGATCGTAGCCCGTATCAAGATCATCGGCGGGATGGATATTTCCGAAAAGCGGAAGCCGCAGGACGGACGTATCTCAATATTTGTGGACCGGAAAGAATTTGATATCCGTGTTTCCTGTCTGCCGACCGTTTACGGAGAAAAAGTCGTAATGCGTCTTACTTCAAAAGACGGTCTGACCAAGCCGAAGAGCGCATTGGGACTTGGTCCGCAGGAAATGAAAGTGTTTGACGGGATCTTGAGCAATCCGCACGGCATTATTTTGGTAACCGGACCGACCGGTTCCGGTAAATCCACGACCCTTTACACATCTTTAAGTGAATTAAATACGGAGGATGTTAATATTATTACAGTAGAGGACCCTGTGGAAGCCAATATCGACGGTATCAATCAGGTGCAGGTTAATGTAAAGGCAGAGATGACATTTGCAGCGGCACTCCGTTCGATCCTGCGTCAGGACCCGGACATCATCATGATCGGTGAGATCCGTGACGGTGAGACGGCACAGATCGCAGTGCAGGCGGCTATCACCGGACACTTGGTAGTCTCTACCCTGCATACGAACAGCGCAGCCAGTACCGTGACCCGTCTGATCGATATGGGGATTGAACCGTATGTCGTTGGAGACGCTTTGGTAGGCGTTATTGCACAGCGTCTGGTACGCCGTCTGTGTCCGAAATGTAAGCAGGGGCGTTATGCGGAAGAAAATGAAAAAACGCTGCTGGGGATACCGGAAAACGAAGAATTTGGCATCTATGAGCCGGTAGGATGTCCGCTCTGTAACGACACCGGATTTACGGGACGTATCGGCGTCTATGAGATCATGCCGGTATCAAGGAGCCTGCAGGCGGTCATTGCAAAAGGCGCTACAGCGGACAAGATCGAGGAACAGGCATTGAAAGAAGGTATGCTGACCTTGAAGCTGGCAGCCAGTAACTTGGTAAAAGACGGAATCACTTCGATCGGTGAGATGAAGAAGATCGTTTATGAAGCCGGAGACGAATATTAAGGAGAGAAAAGACTATGTTAGATATGAATGAACTGTTGGCATTTGCCGTAGAGAACAAAGCGTCGGATATTCATTTCGGAGCAGGTATTCCGCCAAAGCTTCGGATCAATGGTAAATTGGTCGGCTTGGAAATGGATCCGATGAAGCCGGCGGAGGTAGCGGAGCTTTTAGGCAGCGTTCTGAATGATAAGCAGAAAAAAGTCCTGCGGGAACGCGGAGAGGTCGATTTCTCCTACGCCCATCAGATCTGTGGAAGATTCCGTGTGAATGTGTTCATGGACCGGGGCAATATGGCGGCTGCATTCCGTCGGGTGGATACGGAGATCCCGAGACCGGATCAGTTAGGGATCCCAAATTCGGTTGTGGAATTGTATAAGAGAAGAAGAGGGCTGGTCTTGGTAACGGGACCGACCGGTTCCGGTAAGTCCACCACACTGGCTTCGATCATCAATAAGGCAAACGAGAACCGGACCGACCATATCATTACCTTGGAAGATCCGATCGAGTATGTACATAAACACAAAAAATCCATCGTAAATCAGCGGGAAGTCGGAATGGATACGTTAAGTTACAACAATGCTCTGCGTGCCGCACTCCGTGAAGATCCGGATATCATTCTGGTCGGAGAGATGCGTGACTATGAAACCATTTCCATCGCAGTCACTGCGGCAGAAACCGGTCACTTGGTATTTTCCACCCTGCATACCATCGGGGCTGCCAGTACCATCGACCGTGTCATTGACGTTTTCCCACCGCATCAGCAACAGCAGATCAGGACACAGTTGTCCATGGTATTGGTAGGCGTTATTTCCCAGCAGCTCCTTCCGACGGCAGACGGAAAAGGACGGGTAGCGGCGTTTGAGGTCATGATCGCCAATCCTGCGATCCGCAGCCTGATCCGTGATGGTAAGACGCATCAGATTCAGGCAACGGTACAGACCAGTAAAGCGCAGGGTATGATCACGATGGATGACGCTCTGTTCGATCTGTATCAGGCAGGCGTGATCACCAGAGAGATGGCGTTGACCTATGCACAGGAAATAGACGCATTGAGGAAAAAATTGGGTTAAATGTGTTTTTTATACATTTTGTACAAAAATATAAATTATTTGTAAAAAAATATTGCAATATGCTCAAAAGTAATGTAGAATTCAAAGTAGAGAATTGTTAATACTTTGTTCACATTTGTGATGGGGAGAAAATACTATGGTATTAACAGAATAAAAAGTGCGGAGGAATGACGATGGCGGTATATAAGTATAAGGTCGTAGACGCGAGCGGTAAGAATAAAAAAGGCGATATCGACGCCCAAAACCGGGAACAGGCTGTCAATAAGCTGACCTCGGAAGGATTTACCGTGATATCCTGCGAAGAAGCGGGAGCAATGGATAAGGATATTGAGATCAATATCAATAAAAAAATCAAGCCAAGAGACTTGAGCGTATTCTGTAAACAGTTTGGCAGTATCCTGAATGCAGGTGTGACCATCATCTCCGCTCTTGATATGATGAGTGAACAGATGGATAACAAGACGTTACAGAGGATTTTGCGGGAGACGAAGGCATATGTAGAAAAAGGTGGAACGTTAGCAGACGGATTCCGCCAGCACTCCAAGGTGATCCCGCCGATCATGATCAGCATGATCGAGGCAGGTGAGATGTCCGGTAATTTGGAGGTTTGTTTTGAACGTCTCGCGATCCAGTTTGATAAGCAATCCAAACTTCAGGGTAAGATTAAAGGCGCTTTGACGTATCCGATCATCGTATTGATCGTTGCGGTTATAGTGGTTATCGTCATGGTCGTTATGGTTATCCCGCAGTTCTCGGATATGTTCGCCGATATGGGTATGGAACTGCCGGCAGCGACGAAGCTGTTGCTGTGGTTATCGGATCTGTTCCGGTTCCGCTGGTGGCTGGTACTGATCATCGTGGCAGTTATCGTAGGCGGATATAAGCTGTTTGCCTCTACGGATTTCGGAAAACATGTGATCGGCAAGTTCTCGATCAAAGTTCCGATCTTCGGCAAGCTGACCGTCATGCAGGCGGCAGCCAACGTATCCCGTACCTTAAGCACTCTGATGGCTTCCGGTATTTCACTGGTAGACGGCGTGGAAGCCGTATCGGATATGATGTCGAATATTTGGTTTAGAGAAGCCCTGCTGGACGCAAAGTCACAGGTCATGAAGGGTGTGCCTCTGTCGAAGCCGATCCGTGATGCGGGCATCTTCCCGACGATGCTGCCGCAGATGATCAAGATCGGTGAGGAGACCGGTAACATTGAAGATATGATGGATAAGGTTGCCGACTATTATGAAGAACAGGTGGATATGACCACCGAACAGGTAACGACGGCGATGGAACCACTGACCATGGTTGTCATGGCGGGCATCGTTGGTATTATCGTAGCGGGCGTATATGGACCGATCCTGTCTATGTACCAAGGCATGGATAATCTATAAACATCGGTTAATCTCTGCTGAAACCGAAACCGTCAGCAGATATTAATAAATATCATATTAAAAAGGAGAGATTATTATGAAAAAAACAAGTAACAAAGGTTTCTCAATGGTCGAGCTGATCATCGTAATCGCGATCATGGCTATTTTAGCAGCAGCATTGGCACCGGCTTTGATCAAGTACATCAACAAGTCAAGACTGTCTACGGATGTGCAGACCGGTAACACAATCGCAAGCGCTATCAACGCAGCATTGGCAGTAGAGAAGGCATATGATGATGGCGCAAAGTATGATACCACTACACAGAAAGTTAATGACATCTTAGTACTGGGTGATGGCTCTGGCACTAATCCGTTTGCAGACGAGATGGCAGGTGTTGTAGGTGCTACTCAAGTAACCGGTAAGTCTAAGAAGGATTTGAGCGGCGCAAGCCTTACTCAGGACTTCTACTTCTACATGGATGCGGTAAACAACAAGGTAGTTGTTTGGTACGGCAATCAGGCTGACTCTTCAAACTATCAGGTTTCACCAAATCCGGGACCTTCTATGGCAGAATAATAAAGGAAAGCATGCGACACATGTTCGGGTAACCGGACATGTGTTACATGTGTATAGGTAGGTATGATGAAGGAATGGCTGTACATAGTGTTGTTTATGGTTTCGGGTTGGCTGGTCGGACTGGTATTTCGACATGCGGATTCGCTGATACGGTATATCGCGAGGATGGATGACGAGCATGCCTGTGACGGCTGCGGACAGAAGACAGAGTGTGCGGCGCTCAGACCGATCGGTGCTTCTAACTGGGTCACGGAATTCACATATACTGCCTTTTGGCTGGTTTATAAGAAGTGCGGTTATGTAGAGCGTAAGGCGGGAAAATCCTGCTGGCGGCTTCTTGTTTTAAATGGCATCTTATATCTTCCGCTGGCTGCGATCTACGGGGTCAGCATAGAAGGAATCAGCTTTTGCCTGTGTACGACGGCATTGTTATACATAGGGATCGTGGACTGGAATACCCAATATATTCCGGTGGAATTTAATTGTTTTATCTTTATACTCGGACTGATACGACTGATTATACAGCCGGAAGACTGGCTGGAACGTGTCATCGGTCTGTTTGCAATCAGCTTATTCCTGCTGGTGATCGATAGGATCGGGGCAAAGCTCCGGGACGGCGGTCATGTAGTAGGCGGAGGCGACATTAAGCTCATGGCAGCGGCTGGCTTATTATTAGGCTGGAAACTGAATCTGGTAGCATTTATGCTGGGATGTATCTGCGGAAGCGTCATACATCTGATTATCATGAAGGTAAGAAAGGACGGTCATCAGTTGGCATTTGGTCCATACTTAGCGATGGGCGTCTATATCGCCATGATATGTGGTGAACAGCTTATAAGCTGGTATCTAAGTATAATGGGCTTGTAGCCCTAAAAAAATACACTGATTAGCGAGGGAGGCTACGAAAATGGCAAATAACAAGGTCTTAACCATAGACATTAATAACGACAGTATTACCATAGTGGAAGCAACGGCTTCACAAAAGAAACAGACGTATATTCACAATGCGATGATTTTTGAAACACCGGAAGCGTCTTATGAGGACGGTTATATCCGGGATAAGGATTTGATTGGTGCGGCAATTCGTGAACAGTTGAATGCAAGCGGCATTACCAATAAAAATGCGATCTTTGTGGTTTCTTCAACAAAGATTGTTACGAGAGAGGTTTTGATCCCGTTTGTTGCAGACAATAAAGTTGCCGGAATTATTAATGCGAATGCAACAGAATATTTTCCTGTTAATATAGAGGATTATGTGATATCCCACTCTGTACTGGAAACCGTGATCGGAGAAGACGGAGCAAAGAATAAGCGGGTTTTGGTTGTTGCAGTACCACAGCAGATGATTCGAACGTATTATGAGGTGGCAAGCGTAGCGGGCTTAAGTGTTCAATCCATTGATTATGTTGGTAATGCAATGCTGCAGATGATCAAGACACAGACGGCTGAGAATGCAACGACCATGGTGGTTCAGATCGGAACCGAATCAACGGTGCTGAATATCGTAAAGGGAGAAACCCTGCTGCTGCAAAGAACCGTACCGTACGGGATCAACGCAGTGGTTGCAGAAGTCATGGAAGCGAAGGAAGTTGATGCTCCGACCGCATTATCCATGTTACAGAAAGAACGGTTGATCACCGTAGATTTTGACGACGACGCCATTACCGGTTCTTTCCGGTATCTGATCAATAACATCGGTCGTGTCATGGATTACTACGCATCCCGTAATCCGGATAAGCCGATCGATGATGTGTATCTGACGGGCGACGGCGCTTTGATCCGCGGTATCGATGGATTGTTTAAGATTCAGTTGAATGTGGCTACCAAGGTTATGGATAGCCTTTATAATGTAAAATTTGATGATAAGATCGATACACAGATCTGTAGTCCGGTTTACCTGATCGCTTCGATCGGCGCCGCAATGAACCCAATGGGCTTTCTCCTGCGTGAGATGGCGGAAAAGAAAAAGAGTCAGGGCAGCACGGCGATTTTTGTAGCGGTTTTGGTGGTCGCTATACTGGCGTCCGGCATAGGGATCGGCATCGCAGTATTCCAACGGAGTCAGGCGAAGGCGGAAAAGGCGCAGTTAGAGCGCAATATTGCAAGCGTACAGGATATTCAGCAAATCTATTCCGATTACTTGGCAAGCCAGAGTACATACAATGATATGCTGACCTTATATGATTCCACAAGAATCCCGAATGAATATATGATGGAATTTTGGAACGGATTGGAAGAAAATATGCCGACGAATATCCGGGTGACGGCGATCCATTCTTCTTCCAGAAGTGTTTCCGTGGAAATGCAGAGTATGGATTATGATTCCATCGCCCGTTTGGTAGTGGAACTGCGCAACTTGGATTGCATCGAAAACGCGTTTATCGAGTCGATTTCCGACGCAACGGATGACGCGGGCAATCGTGTCTTTGAGTATACGGTAACCTTTAACTATGTTCTTCCTGAATACGAGGCGACGACACAGACGGAAGCCCCGACAGAGGCATCGGAAGAATCAACGGATGAGTCCGCAGAATAGGAGGGAAGAATTATGAATGATACTTATAAGAAGTTATTACTCGGAGGACTGAGTGTGGCGATTGTGGTTGCCTCATGGTTTTTATTGATCAAACCGACGAATGAAGAGACCAAAGCCATCAGAGGGGAGATCAAAAACTTACAGACAACGTATAATGAACTGATGGCAATGGATGCCCATCGCGACGAGTATTTGGAGGAAACAGCCGCAAATTATGCGATGTTCGACGCAAAGCTGGCGGAATTCCCTTCAAACTGGAATCAGGAGTATATGATCGAACTGATTCAGGGCGTCCGTAATAACGAAGATATCGATTATGATGTGGAAGAACAGGGAATGACGAGACCGGTCAGCTTCTATGTACTGGGCGGCAGCAATGCGGAAGGTCAGTTGGCAGAGGCTCCGGCGGAAGGTGAGGCTCCGGCAGAAGGAGAAGCACCGGCACCGCAGACGCCGGCTGCAAGCTATGAATGCTATGCTTCAACGATGACGTTGCAGTATTATGGTTCCTATGAGGGAGTCAAGAAGTTTATTGACTTTATTGCAGCATATCCGTACCGCATGACGATCGACGAAGTAAATCTCTCAACAGAGGGAGAAGGCGATGAATTGCTCTATACGGGCGATCTGTTAGTGAACATGTACCATATTGTCGGTGAAGACAGAGATGTACAGGTAGATGTGGATCTTGACGATATCGACACCGGTGTTGACAATGTATTTACCAGTGCGGGCGGCGGCAGTGTTTCTAAGTTTTCCGGCGACAACGGCGATGCGATCCGCACGGATTATGATCTGTATATCGCTTTGAATCCGACGACCAGTGATACATCCGGAAAATTAGTTGGATTAAATAGCGGTAGCGATAACTTGACCAGCAGCAAAAATGAAACGGAAGCGGTATCCATGAAGGTAACAAAAGGCGATGACGGAACCTACACGGTAGAATATTCGATCGGTACGGAGACGAAGTCAAAGACCTTTGATCCGGGTGAAGATCTGACGCTGTTGATACAGTCTTCGGATCTGAAGGATGAATCGGATGTAAATAAGATTAATCTGACGATTGAAAATACATCTGACAAGACCTTGTATGTGAAGATCGCAGGCGATGAAACTGCACAGCGTGTTAAGATCGTGAACAGAGCAGGAAGCATTAATGTATATCGTTAGAATGGAGTGATTTCATGAAAGGAAAGAATAACCAAGGTGTCAGCTTAATAGAAATTCTGATTGCGGTTGTAGTCTTTGTTATATGTATCATTCCTATCATCACGCAGCTTGCAAGCGGGATCCGGATCGGACAACGGGCGGATGATCAACAGGCTGCAACCGATTATGCAAAATCTCTGGTGGAGACCGTAAAGCAGATGCCGTTACAGGATACTTATACGGCATCGGATCTGGCGGCGTTAAGTGATAATCTGAATGTTGACAGCAGTACGATCACAGTCAGCAGGCAGTATTATTCCGTAAAAGCGGATGGTACGGCAGGAACACAGGTTACTGCTGCCGCTTATGATCCTGATGAGATTACGGACTTATATAAAAAGATTAATACCTATAATATGACGGCTTCCCAAAAAGAAGCATTGGTGCGTGAATTTGTCTTTAAGGGAAGTTCGACCAATGTGGACTATCGGGATTACAATGTTACCATTCGTATGAATACCCTGCCATATGCTATGGCGGAACTGAATTCGACAGAAGGCTATGAGGATCCGAACTCTGTAAATCTTCGGAATCTCTCCAGCTTGGACGTCAACACGACGGCGATCATCACACAGGCGTCCACCTATGATATCACGGCAAGTAATGCGTTTTATACTGCTATTGTATCCGGTTTGGAAAAGTCAGATGATGAAAACGACAGGGATTTGGCTCTGTTGATCAAGAACGGACAGCAGACGATTGAGGACGATATTGAAAAACGGATCACGATCACAGTCGATCCGCTTAGCGATCCGACGAAGCCGTACAGAGTGACCTGTCAGTTGACCTATCAGGATGTCAATGATTTATATGATGTCCTGTCCGCAGATGAAGAAGTGTTGACTTATGTGGCATTCCAACAGGAGTTTAAGGAACTTCCTCCGATCTATCTGATGTATAATGAATTCCTGTATGAGACCAACTACGGGGATGATGTCATTTATGTTCAGAACAATTTGTCGGGAGAAAAGATAAAAGTATATGTAATTCGAACGGCAGAGAATAACTCAAAGGTGGCGGATCTTTCACCGGACAATCTGACGGCGGCGCCGGGCGGCACGCCTGCAACGCCACAGGATCTGATCCCGCAGGATACAGCCGGTTATCGTGATGAGAAATCCGGTACAAATTTCATGAATACCGTATCCTTTATGGTGGGTGGTACCGGTTTGGATATTACGGCTGCGGCGAATGCGAATGCGATGATTTCGGAAACCGCATGGAATCAGTCGCCGGTTGAGATTTACACGAATATTTTAGTCGGACCGGCTGATGCGGAAGGAAATCCGACCCTACAGGTAGTATCGGGACCGCCTTCCGGATTGAGAAATTCAAAATTATCAGTCAATGCGAACTTTGATGTCAACAAGGTAGTCAAGTCCTTAGATCAGGATGAACGTTATTCTGAGCAGGGACGTATTTATAACATAGTAGTGGAATTGGAAAATACACGAACAGGCAATGTAACGACGTTTGATACTTCAAAGGGGGATTACTAATGCTTAGAAAAAGAAAACAAAAAATGGATAACAGCGGTAATACCTTCATCTTCATGTTGGTGACGATTGCGTGTATGGGTATTCTGGTGGCAGTGATTTTGGCATCCGTAGGTTATTACTATCGGGAGTGCCGGACAAATCTGGATAATAAGAATAACTTCTATGAATTGGAAAAAGCCTTGGATGATATCTATACGGGGATCGGTAACGATTCGATCACCCATCTGATGACGGCATATTCGGATACAGTAGAAGTTATGGTCCAGTATGAAGTAAAGCCGGACGGTACGGTAGTCGGCTGGACGGTTCCGACCACACAGGCGGATACGGATAAGATGAATGCACTGCTGAAACAGAAGTTTATGGATGAGATCGCAAATGACGACCGATATCGTTCGCAGCAGCAGTTATATACCCATCTGTCTTCTTTCATTGCGGATACGACGGATGCTGTATTGGTTGATAATACGGCATATCTGAATCGACCGGCTCTTTATACGGAATTTGTGACCACGACGGATGCAGACGGTAATACCATATACGATAAGGTCGTGATACATAATATCATGGTAAGCCGTACCACATCAGACGGTTATCAGCAGACGATCACGACGGATTTAGAGATCACAGAGCCGGGATTCGGCGTGGCTTTCAGCAGCGCGGACCGCTTGGACAGTGCATTATATGATTTTGCGATGATCGCAGATAGAGGCGCGGAATTTGAGTTGGATGCCAATGTGGCGGATACCACGGCAAATTCCGTTATGATCACGGGTGATATCTATGCCGCATCGGATTTTTATAACAAAGACTATCCGGTGGCGGTTTCCAATTATTCGGCTGTAGAGCTAGGGGCTTTAGACGGCGTTGCGGATCGGAGCCGTTATTCCGGTCTGTATGCGGACGGGACCAATTTAAGTATCAGTGCGGATAAAGTCATAGTGCCGGGTAGTATTTCCGTGATCAATGACGGATCGATCAGTATCTATGGCATCACATCTTCCAACCTGACGGTAGGTTCGCAGACGATCCGGACCCGATTGGCAAATGTTTGGGCGGATAATATCGTAGTCGCACCGTCTTCGACCAGAACGGTAGGGCTGCATACGGATGAGGGTTCTTTGACCATGTATGCAAACGCATATATCGCAGATGATTTACAGGTTGACGGAGACAAAGCGGATGTGACTTTGGTCGGTCGGTATTACGGATATAACTATTCACAGGATACATCCGATCAGAATTTATCGGATTATGCCCTTCAGGGGAAGGATCATTTTAACAGTAGCGCGATCGTGGTAAACGGCAATGCGGCTAACTTGGATTTCTCTATGCTGAACACTCTGCATGTAGCCGGTCGTGCGTACATTGAAACATCCAGAGAAAAGAATGTATCGTTAGATTTTGAGAACAATTCGGCAACGACGACCTATACAAATACGGCATTTACGGATGTACAGACCGGTGAATCCATTTCGGTTAAGAGTAACCAGTTGGCATATATGCCGCTGGCAACCCGTGAGACAAACGGAGTGGTAGAACCGGTATTTACCGAGTATTCGGCATTTAATTCGGTGATCGTTGACGAGATTCAGGACAGGGGATGGGTGGATCCAAATGATATGGTGGTCACCTGTCAGCTTTCCGGCAATACGTTTTATTTCCTGAAACTCAAAGATGCGACTGCATCTGCGGAATTTTTTAACTGGTATGCAAACACGTTGCCGACTTTACCGGGCTATGAGCAGGCTACTGATCTTGCAAATGTGACTAGTTTTGCGGATTTCCAACTGACGCAGTTGAACATCTCGGATGCTACGTCGGTAGCGACCAGTGGCGCATATACCACCAAGGGAGCGTTAAACCTTGGTACAAATGCTTCCATGACCATTAAAGGCGCAAGCAGACTGATGGGATCAAACGGAACGCCGCTTCCGACTCTGAATCAGGTAGCTTCCGATTATAACAGTGATTATAAAGAAATGAAATATGAATTGCAGGCGTTCCATAGCGAAGACTATGCAACGGACTCAACGGTTTTTGCTGAAAAACAGGCTGCGGAAGCAACTGTTGCCGCGATGGATAGCGGAACCATTACTCCAATCAACCGCTTCTTGGATCTGTCTAAGATCGAGAGGAATATCCGAGGAGAGACTATAGGTACTTATCATATTTGGATCGTGGAAGACGGTGATGTGACCGTGGATGCGTCGGCAGCGGATGCAAACGGAAAAGTGCAGGGTCTGATTGTAACAAAAGGTGATGTACATTTTGCAGACGATGTGCAGAGCTTTGAAGGGTTGATCATAACCGGAAGTAAGATTTTTGTGGATCACAAGATGACATTCACGGCAAATGCCGAGATCATCAAGACCATTTTGCGGACGGCAGAATCATCAGACGAGTATTCCTTTATCTGTGATATCTTCAAAGATTTTACCGCAGCGGATGCAGATAACAGTTCAGAAGGTGTTCCGGTCGGACAGATTGAAGTCGGCGACGTGCTTCAATACACGAACTGGAAGAAGAATGCGGAATAGGTGGTGGTTGCATGAGAAAAGGGAAACGTAGGAATAACAAGGGCTATTCAATGGTGGAACTTATTATTGTGATCGGTATCATCGGTATTTTATCGGCTGTATCACTTGTGACATGGCGTTCGGTTGATTCCGCAAACTATAAAAAAGCCGTGTCTACCTTTGAATCGGAATTAAGCACGTTGCGGACGGCAACTATGTCACAGGATTCCAGAATGGCAATGCGTCTGTATTATGACCCGGATGATGATTGCTATTATGTAGAACGGGGATACTGGGATGACGGATTCAAAACAGACGTGTCTGGTGATCCGACCTTGGACAGCAGCAGTTATTATGATTATGCCGGTACCAGTAATCCGGTAAAGATCCTGCGGCGCGGCAGAGTGGCTTATGAAGGATCGACGCTGAACAGTATAGTGATTCGGTTTCAGAAGAGTGACGGTTCTGTGCTTGTGGGAGACGGTAAGTTTTCATTCTACCGCGGAAACGGTGAGTTGATATCAAATGTGAATTTGACAAAGAATACGGGCATTTTCTACGAAACGTATCAGGATTAGGCTAGTGAGGAGGAGATTGAAATGAAAAAAACACACAATCAAGGCTTTTCATTAGTAGAATTACTGATTGCGATTGCGATTCTGTCGTTGATCATGGTGGCATTGGCAAGCTTTATGGGTAGTACGACTAATGTGTATACCACAACCAGAAATGATATCGAATTGCAGAGAACCGGTCAGGAAGTCTATGATATGATTGCGGATAAGATAATGCAGGCTTCAGAGATCCGTATCGGAAGCAACGGTAACGAATATCGGAATTCAAAAGATACCGGTGCGTCGGCTGTGGCATCCGGCTCCGGTTATTTGGTAAAGGCATTTGATGATTTTAAGATCGATACGGTGGATACCAATGTCATTGACTATATCTGCATCTCTTATGAACAGAAAATAAATTTGAGTGGCATACATCAGGGGAAAGCGTTTTCTATGCCATACCGGCAGATCATTGATGTGTATTACTTTAAGGACAACAAAGTGTATATGACACGAACGGAAGGCCCGTTGCGTGATACATCGGTGAAAGCAGTCGGTTCGGATACATTTGCAGTTTCGTCAGGCGGAGAGGAAGTATATTTCAATCCGGGTGAATCCAACAATGTGACAGCGAAAGATCCGGGTACCTGTATTTTACCGCCGAGCAGCGTGGACGATACCAATGCGGATTTAGTCTGCAATAACCTAGAGACCATAAAGGGATATGCGATCGCAGAGGAAAATGCGGTTTATCTTGATATGGATTTCCAAAAACAGAAAACGGAGAACACGGCACAGGGAATGATCACGATTCGTAACAGTTATGTATTGTTTCCGAAACCGGCTCCGGTTATGAGCGGCGATGGGTCTTCCGAGGCTCCGCCGGAACCATAATGAGAAAGATAAACTATAGAAAGGAGCAAAATATGTTAAAAAGTAAAAAATCAAAAATCATATTTGGTATCATGATTGTACTTTGTGTGTTGGTTGCGTCTTCTATTTGGGTATCTTTGTCATTAAAGACCAATGCAGTAGATGATTTTGATTATTCTATGTTAGCGGAAAATGCCGAGAATACGGCTTCCATGACACAGATCGATCACATTATCGAGAATTCCAATTCGGCGAATACCAGTACGGATCCTGCCTATGACAGCAGCATGTACTATGTATATGTGATCGTACCAAACGGTTTGGGAATTAGTCAGACGGTAGCGGATTTCTTTACGGGAACCGGATTTACGGACTCTATCATTAATGATAACCGCACGATCGCGGAACTGATGGCGGCAGGCAAGGTACAGTTGATCGTAAAGTCTGTCGGTGAATTGAATGCGTTATCGTCGGATGATGTGGCTACGGAATTGGGAAAGGCGGATCTGATCTATATGTACGCCGATTCCAGTACGGCTTATCAGGATGGCAGTGCGATCTCAGAGAATCTGTATGAAGCGTTGCACAATTATGCGTTTGGTCTGAATAAACCGTTGATCATGAACTATGGATTAAAGGATGACGGAGGAACGCCGGATATCATGCCGACACCGACGACCGATACGTCTGTAGTGTATGATATGCTGAATGTCGATTTTAAGAATCGGTGGAAGATGTCCAAGACGACGAATGTCTCCGATTGGACGGCTGATGCAGATACAGAGACAGTTTTAGAAGAATATATGACGGATATTCGATCTAAGTTTACAACATATCAGGTTAATAATCTGACAAAACCAAGCAACTACGCATCATGGGATCAGTACTGGATGCGTAACGGCGACTCTGAAAAGACTTTGAATGTCTTATATATCCACGGTCCGAATATGGGTGATACTACAGCGATCGATAAGGTTGCAGAGTGGATGACCGCTGACGGTCTGACCAGCGTGTTCGGTACCAGAAGCAGTATCGATAACCTGCCGACGGTATCTCAGGTGACGGAAAAGTCCGCAAAAGAATTAACGGTTGCGGATTTGTATGTGACGGATGCAGAAGGCAATTTTGTACCGTTGACGGATGCAGCCGGTACGGTGCAGACGGATGCGGACGGTAATCCGTTAAAGATTCATAAATACGATTTTATCTTCATTGCCCCGGATGCTTATTCCGCATCTGCCGGAGAAGATTTCATAGATCCGGAACTCCGTCCGGCTTTGAATGCGTTATCGACCGAGACGGTAAACGGACTGACTTATATCTTATATGGTACCTTACCGGATAACACGAGTACCGGTTCTTCTGGTAATACCGGAAATAAAGAGCAGTTGACGATCGATACGTCTACAAACTATGGAAAATTGATCGATATGTCGATCACGACGACCGGATATGCAAAACGCAGCAATGTGCTGGTAGTCGGTCTTCAGTATATGGAGACGCTGGCAGGAAATCCGGCAAATAATCCGAAGAAGGTGTCACAGGTCGTGGCACTGATCAATAAGAGTACATTCCGCACGTATGCGGGCAGCGGATCCGGCGGTGCGAGCGGTTCGGTTTCGACCACGGCGTTCCGTGTGTTGGAATTACAGCCGTGTTATCCGATCGATTTGGAGCTGGCGTATTCACAGACCGGTTTTAATACCAATCTGGATAAATATACGAATGTAACCAAGACCGGTACGGGCGATTATGTGCAGTACGATGCGACGAAGCCGGTCGGCAACTACTATACGATTCCGGCGAATGTCTTAAATTCTTCCGAGATCGATAATTATATGACGACGGAGGCAGACGGTTCCCGCGTGATGGATCAGGAGTATTATGATTGGGATCTGTCAAAAGCGAAGCTGTCCTATGCTTTGAATATGAGTGCCGATCAGATCGAACTGGTGCAGATGTCAAGTAATGAGTATGTGACCTCCAAGACGGACGTATCCGACAGTTACGACCTGATCTATATTGGCGGTAATATGTCGGCATTTAAGGCGCATGACGCATATGGTTTTGGTTTGGGTGAAACGGCAAGAGAGATTTATCGGAATTCGTTGGCAATCTTTAGTATGTACAATCATACCGGTGAGATCAAGCGGATTGTCGGCGGAAGAATTAAGGACAACAATCCTTATCAGTATACGGTTATGAACGGAAACGATATCACCTATGACCGTTTGGTACAGTTGATGGCATATATTGATGCCGGCATGCCGATCGTATTCAGTAATGAGATTTGGAAGGCTTATACCGATGCCAGTGCCAACGGATATAAAAACCGTTACATGGATCCGGATTGTAATATGTATAAGCTGTGTGCTTATGCGGATACAAAATCGAATGAATCAGGCAATATATTGAAAAATTGGGAGATCCGTCAGAAGTATTCGGGAAATTCGGCGATCCAGTTTGAGGATTATTATGTATCGGTCGAAGAAAAGGCGATCGGTAATCCGGACGGATTCTACGGATCTTCGGATACGGTGTTGGTATTCGATGATAATGACTTAAATAATCAGTTATATAATTGTGTCTATGGGGTGAACAGCAGTACAAGACCGAAGTATGTCATTGACACGACGGCGGTCGCATATGTAGAGGGTGATACCTCCACAGAGCTGACGGAACGGACGGTCAATTGGAAGATCAAGCTGTTAAATGTTGTGGAAGGGCATACCTATGAGGCGTATCTGTTGGAAGACCAAAATGACAATGCAGTGTTTGAAGCAAATGCAAATCCGACCGAACGGCTGAGCAAGACTACATTTTCCGGTGATACGGCGGAATTATCCTATACGTATCCGTCGGATGATTTCGGAGCGTTCTTCTGGAAGATTCTGGTTCAGGATACCACCACGGGAGCTTCGACCGGTTATTCGGCGATCACCTGTTTTGCAAAGCTGGAAGACCAGCCGAAGAAGCAGGCTCGGATTTTGGAGATCATGCCGATGACACAGGCAAACTGTGCATCCGGCAACCCATCTTCACCGGATGGTCATACGTTCTACTTGGATAAGAATTATCAGCAGAGCAGTGGTAACCCATATTTGTATTCTTCTTACGGAACGGCAAAGCAGAATAGTTATGGATATTGTCCGATCCTGCATAGTCCGGGAAACGGTTCTGCGGAAGTCAGCTTTAACAGTAACCTGATCGCAAGAGCTACGGAAGACGGTAACTATCAGGGCTTAACGGATATGAACATGGGTAAATACATGTCAAACTTAAGCGTAAACCGTTATGACAGTGGTGCCGGTCATGAAGACCGTGATTATAACTATATGGATTTGGTATCAGACGAATATGACTTCTCCTTGGATATCATGTATATGGATGATATTGAGTTCTATGCAAAGGCAGCCAGAACGTCAACAGAAGACGAACGCGAAGCTTATTTGACACAGGCGGAAAATGCAAAGAAGATTTATGACAATTATTTAACGGAAGGCACGGCGGAGTATGAAGAACTGAAAGAGGTCGAGGATGCTCTGCGGCAGGCACTGATGGATATCCGGGACGGAAAAGGGTATTCGGCATCTTATCAGGGTCTTGACTGGGAAGGAAAACCGGCTACTAAATGGGACGGTACTCCGGATATACAGAATCTGTCATACAATGATTATAATACCTACGGTATCGATCAGATGTTACAGTCGCGCGATTACTTCCGGTTCTTCTATCTGAATACCGCGGTGTACCATGGTAGTAATTATTGTCAGAATGCGTACCTGTTCTATCTAGGTGTATATAAGCCATATATCGATGTACATGATAAAATGGTGGATGCTTACCGGAAATACCGTCATTACAGTATGATGGCGTACGGTCCGGATGAGTACCTGCGTATGAACTATGACGTTATCGTCGTTGGCTTTTTGGATGATTATGCCAATGATTTTACAGACTTTAGTCAGGATGCAACGGATGATCTTCTGGCATTTACAAACTATGTGGATGAAGAAGGCGAAGAAGACGGCGGTAGTCTGCTGATGACACATGATAACCTGACTTACTCGAATGTACAGGGGCATGCGTTGAATCTGACCGCAACGATGAAAGATGTGATGGGTGCAAATCCATATGGACATTTGACAGCGGTAGCGGGAACGGATGGAAACGGAATTCCGAAGTATTCGTCTACAGATTCCAAACGGTATTTCCTGACGAATATTTCATCGGATTCAAGTATGGACTTTAGTGTCAACAGTGCTTTGAACGGTACGGACTGGAACAATAAGATCGGTTCATGGCTGGATAGCCAAGGCGTTTCGTCACATACGAATAAGCTGGGATTGCCGGGTTATACGGATATCTTTAATGTATATGAAACCAATAACGGTTATTCATTGCGGTATACCTATGCAGAGTTCCAGATTGAGAATGCGATCAAGTATAACATGCAGATCACAGGTCCGTTAAATGTGACCGGTTCTTCCAAAGCCACACAGGTAAACCGTGGCGTGGTTACGACCTATCCGTTCTATATCGCATCGGATCTGCGTGTATCGAATACGCACAGTCAGTCCTATACATTGGATCTGGAAAACAAGGATGTATCGGTATGGTACACGTTGGCGGCGGATAATGTATCAACGGCGGGAAGCTCCGGTGGTACGGATTACTCTTTAATGAAAGAGAATTCATCCTACTATGCGGCAACTCCGAAAGACGGTGCCAATAATTACTATATCTATTCGATTGGTAACGTTGTGTACTGTGGTGCCGGTCATGCGTTGATTACCGGTGACGAGAGAGATAACAATGATGAAAGAAGATTGTTCCTGAATGTCTTGATCAATATGGCAAGCAGAAGCAAACCGAAGCCGGAAGAACCGGAGATCGCAATTTACGATCCGGACGGAACGGAAGCTCCGAATGGTTCGATCGTAAAACAGGATACGGATGGATTCTATCTGAACGTAACGTCCACAAGTTCTTATCCGGAATTTGGTTTCGGTATGAAGAATATAGCGGAAACGCAGACTGTAACGGATATTAAGGTATATTACGATTTGGATTTCGATGCGGCAAATCCGGATAATGAATACTATGATAACGAAGATCATGTATTACTGCCGTTGCCGGCGAACATACTCGAGATCTTGAATTCCATATCGAGTGACGGAACAAGGGGTGTTTATCAGTTAAACCGGACGGATATACCGACATTGGTTACACAGCCGTACTATTTTGCAAAGTATGGCGGTAAGTATACCTACATTGTGATCCGGGCGGAACTGGACGACGGAACGGTTCTGTATCAGAGGATTAAAATCAACATATCAAGGAATTTGTTGGATTTAACGTAATTTTTCATAAGATTCTTCTTTCTTTACGCAATATGCGTAAGCAGACTGCTGCAGTCGCAGAAATGTGATTGCAGCAGTTTTGTCATATATGGTTTTCAATGACATTGGCGGTTATAGGGGCGGTGCCGGTGGTTGATTTAGGTTGAAATGTTTTGGAGAATTGTTTATAATAAATAAGCAATGCAGGATGATGAAAGTCCGATATCCGGAAAAACGATGAACAGAAAGGTATAGATATGTTTGAATCAGTCGGAAATACGATATGCACGATCGTGCTGGGCGTTGCCTTCATTTACTTGATCATTTGGACGGTCAAGTTTGTGGTATATCATATGGATAAAAGACAGGCAAGGCATAATGTGGCGATCCGCGAGAAGCAGAAGTCGATCCGTCAGCGTACGATCGCCTGTGCCAAAAATTATTGGTATAATATCCGTGAAGTAGAGGATTGTCCGAAGGATATGCCGGTGGAACGCCTGTATCATTATTTTGAAACCGAGCAGGAATGTATCAAGGCGCTGATCATAGAGATGTATGATTGTGCATTGGTGCGTACGGAGGAATTGGAACGGATTGCCTATGGAGAGGCAAAACCGGTGGAATTTAAGCAGGTGACATATGATCCGTATGCGGTGGAAGATGAATATGATGATTTTGACTATGATTTTGACGAAGCGGTGGAAGAACTGATGCTTCAGGATGACGAAGAGATCGCGGCTTCTGCTGAGGAAGCGGATGATGCGGAGATCCGCGCAGAGATTTATGACTGTTGGACGGAATATGTCATGCAGTTATATGATATGGTCAGTGTGAACTGTAACGAAGAAATGAAATCCCATATCCGGAATAAGATTATGATGTACGGACATAAGGATGTGGAGATCCTGATTCATAGTCCGGAATAGGAGCATGACCGGATCACATGTCATTGGGATGATATTCCAGCCATTGGCACATGGGAAATTGACGGATGAAATGTATAATGGACTTGTATTTTACATATGAATAAGGTATAATAGTCATAACGAAAGTAACATCATGTTGCTGGTCGTGGTTACATTGGCTATTAAGCCTGAAATGTACGATAATTCCCTTAATTTTGAACCTACATTCATTGATACGGGAGTCTTATATTTCACGGTGAAATGTCAAGCCTCCGTTGCAGTGGAAGACAGGAAGCCGGATGCGGACACCCACCTAGCTATGCTAGGAGTCAAAAGAGGGAACCGGCATTTTGGGTGTTACTTAAGGATAAAAAGCAGCAGTAATGCTGCTTTTTATCGTTTGCAGACGGATAACGGCTGGAAACAGTATGGCGAAAGTGTAAGGTGGAAGCATATGGCTGATGCCGTATGGCAGTCACTATAGGATAAGCAACAGAATCGATAGGAAGTCAGAGGGATACATAATGAAAAAAAGAAATAAGTTTGGAATCATTTTAGCGGTCATTCTGGCGATCGTCGGCATCACGGGCGGAATCCTGATTCATAATTGTTTTTTCCGAGTGTTACAGCCGGATTCCTGTTATGAAAGACGGGAAGCCGAGATGCTTCTGGAGCAGATCCATGACGGCAATACCGTCTTACAGATCGCACCGGATGATCGGAGCGGATTTACGGCTGAAGATGCCAAGCAGGGCATGCAGGTGTTGTTGGGACTGGATGAAGAAACCCTCACACAGCTCTTACAACCGGATGCAGACTTAGAATCTCCGCTTGCGTTTTTGGCACATGCGAAAGATGCACAGATTCTTTCACAAGAAGAATTTCAAACGTATTATGAATATCTCTTGGAACAGCTTGCAACAGATGCCGTCAACATTGAGACCGTATGGGTTTTGGATACCGTGGAAGAGACGTCGGAAGACGGAACGTCGCTCTTAAAACTGGTCACGCAGGAGAAGACTTATACCGTACAGGCGTTTTCTGAAGAAAGACAGGAAATGCTGTGGCAAGAACTGGCAGGATCGGACGATCGTATGATTCGGGTATATACCATGGACGAACGGATTCTGGATTGTACGGGAGACGGAACCGACACGATCCTGCTTTCCAATGTTTGGATCGAGACCTCAAACGAGACAGAAATTTCTGTTTTTTTGAACGGATATCATAGAACGCTGCATTGTAACCTTCCCGATGAAACGAACGGAGAAAAGGTGGAGGCGTCTTTGGCAGATATCTATATGGATCTTCAGGGCGTGACGGATATCGTTTTAAAATCAGACATTATTACCGCAAAAGTGCTGGCGGTTTCGGATGACAGTGTGGAAGTCGAAGGTTACGGAACGCTGGCTATGTCTGATCACTATAAGATATATAAAATATATGGAGAACCGGCTGTGGAACCGACTTCACAGATTTTAGTCGGATATACAACGACGAACTTTGTAGTGGCGGACGGCGTGATCGAGGCGGCATTGATTACGGAACCGATTCATGCCGATAAGATTCGCGTGGTTTTGGGTAACAGTGATTATACGTCTTTAATTCATCCGGTCGTGCGTCTGACGGCAGATTGCCCGTATACCATTCGTTTTCAGGATCAGACGAAACATTTGGAGACAGGAGAAGAGTTGGAACTGACCATGGAAAGCGGCTATATGGCAGGGGGCAGGGTGATTTTGACGCCGGATGAGGAAAACGGGAGAATACAGATTTTGTCGATCACGAGAAACGGTGTGGAACCGTCCTATCGTGGCACCATTGAAGTGGCTCCATATGGTGACATGGGACTGACCATAGTGAATGAATTGAGCTTAGAAGAATATCTCTATACGGTGGTTCCGAGTGAAATGCCGATCTCGTTCGGAGAAGAAGCCTTACAGGTGCAGGCAATCTGTGCAAGGGGATATGCTTATGCGAAAATGCAGGATGGTTCTTATGCCAAATACGGCGCGCATTTAGATGACAGTACGATGACGCAGGTGTACAATGCCGTACCCGAAAACGATGCGTCCATTTTAGCAGTGAAAGATACTTACGGTATGGTTCCGTTTTACAACGGAGAGGTCGTGGAGGCGTTTTTCTTTTCGACTTCCTGCGGCACAACCTGCAACAGCAGTGATGTTTGGGACGGAGAACCGATTCCGTATTTAACGGATAAATTAGAGGCAGAAGGCGCGTCTGATGTCGATTTTTCAGACGAAACGGTATTTCGGGGGTTTATCGACGACAGTAGTGCATATAATACTTATGAAAAGGATTGCCCGCTCTATCGGTGGAGCATTCAGTATACGCCGGAGCAGATGACAACGGCGGTAAATTCTATGCTGGCACAGCGATATGAAACAAATCCGGAAAACATACGAACGTTACAGCCGGACGGATCTTATGACAGCCAGCCGATCGCTTCGGTCGGACAGATTGAAGATATTTCGGTGACAGAACGGGGAAAAAGTGGTATTGTAAAAGAAATTACGATCGTTGGCACCGAGGCGACCATTCAGGTGACCGGGCAGACAAACGCAAGGGCGTTGATGACGCCGAAGCAGGTAGTGATACATCGGCAGGACGGTACGGAAGCGGTTGAGTGGTCCTTGCTGCCAAGTCCGTTTTATTATGTGACAAAAGAGGAATCGGGTAATTTTCTGATCGCAGGCGGTGGTTTTGGTCATGGAGTCGGCATGAGCCAGTATGGCGCCAAAGCGATGACAGAAATGGGTTACAGTGCGGAAGATGTGATCCGGCATTATTATACAGGCGCTGAAATCGTCAATATTTATCGTTGACTGTGAACAGGGTCGATCAAGTGCCTGAAAAAACAGATGTAGTAGGTGTGGAAACTATGAATCGAATGATACGGATAATACGGGCGTTTTTGGTTCGAATAAAAGAAGATCATGTATCTGCTTATGCAGCGCAGGCGGCATTTTTTTTGGTGCTTTCGGCATTTCCGTTTCTGATCCTGATTTTGACATTTACAAGATTTTTACCGGTCAGTGAATCGGACTTTGTGCTGATGTTACGAAGTATGCTGCCAAATGAGATCGAAGACTGGCTGATCACGATCATTAACGAGATGTATCGTAATTCGGGCAATACTTTAATGTCGTTTTCGATCATTGTTGCTTTGTGGTCAGCGTCAAGGGGGATTTTATCTATCAGTAACGGATTAAATTCAGTATATCGTACGGAAGAATCCAGAAATTATTTTGTGTTGCGAAGTATTGCTACCCTGCATACACTCATCGTAGCGGTAGCGATCGTAGTATTGCTGATCGTGTTTGTCTTTGGAAATTCTTTATATCAGACGATTTTGGCTCAGATACCGTTTTTAAATGATGTGGCTACCTTGATCTTAAGCGTGCGTGTTGCAGTCGGATTTGTGTTGTTGTTTCTGATGTTTGTAACCATGTATCGCGGACTGCCCAATCATAAGATCTCCTTACGGCAGGCGACTCCGGGCGCTTTGTTTTCTGCGGTTTCGTGGATCATTGTATCCTTTGGATTTTCCATTTATGTCAACCATTTCAGTAATTATTCAAAAGTATACGGCAGCCTGACGGGAATTGCCATCGCTATGGTCTGGATCTATATGATGATGAATCTGATCTTGTGGGGAAGTGAGATCAATGTATATATCATGGGTCAGTATCCGGAAGGGATCATGGGCTTAAAAAAGGAACATGCCAGAAAAGGAATCAAGGAATGAACATTTTAAACATTTTATGAACCTGTCAGGGAAATAAAAAATCAAGTTTTCTTTTGTAGATATTTGATGTAAAATGAAATGTAACGAATGTGTGGAAGAACTGTTTTTTAACCGCAGGGGGAAAGAGACAACAGGAGGAATGAAGAATGAATGATTGTATAGTCTGTAACCATCTGATCAGCTTCGTGATTCCATGTTATTGTTCGGAATATACGATAGAGGCGGTTGTGGCTGAAATTCAGCAGGAAGTCGCTAAGCAAACGAAGTATGATTATGAGATTATTTTGGTAAATGATCATTCCAAGGATAATACAAAAAACGTAATCTGGAAACTGGCACAGGAGAATCCTCGCATTGTAGTGATTGATTTTTCACAGAATTTCGGGCAGCATTCTGCCACGCTGGCTGGATTTCATAAAGTACGCGGTGAATATGTGGTTACGATGGATGATGACGGACAGATGCCTGTAGAATCGGTATTTGATCTGATTCACGAATTGGAAAACGGAGCGGATGTAGCGTTTGGCAGATACGAGGAAGTGCAACAGAAGTGGTATCGGAATATCGGCAGTCAGATCAATTCAACCATGACGGTTTACCTGTTGGATAAACCAAAGGAACTTTTTATGTCGAGTTTTTGGGCAGGTAAACGCTTTGTGATCGAGGAAATCGCAAAATATGATGCCGCTTACCCCTATATCGGAGGTCTTTTGCTGCGTGTGACAAAAAACATGGTGAGCATTCCGGTGAAGCATAGGGCGCGGACGGTTGGAAAATCAGGATATACGTTTCGAAAACTTTTCAATCTTTGGTTAAATGGATTTACGGCGTTTTCTATGAAGCCCTTACGCTTTGCCGCGTTATGTGGAAGTCTGTCGGCAGCAGCAGGTTTTATATTATCGATTGTTATGATCATTCGGAAATTATTGAATCCGGATATTCTCTTAGGATATGCCTCTACGATTACCGTGATCTTGTTTATAGGGGGTATGATCATGTTGCTCTTGGGATTATTAGGTGAGTATATTGGAAGAGTATACATCATTCTCAATAAAGCGCCGCAATTTGTGATCCGGGATGTCTGGGATCAAAGAGAAACCGTTGTGAATGAAACCTCGGATGACGGAAAAGAAGTGTAGTTACCTTTATGAGAATGGATGCAGAGGGAAGAAAACCTGACGGACTGCGTAAAAATCATCCCATGGAAACGTATTGAAGTTTTTAATGGAATTTGATATAATCAATTTAAATAAAAAAAAGAACTTTTTTGGTGAAATTAGCACAGAAAGGGAGATTGGTCGATGAATGAAATAGTAGTTTCAAGTGATAGAAGATTTAGCCGGGCGATTCTGGGCTTGAATAAGACGGAAGTATATTCCTATCTGAATGAGATCAGTAGTGCCTATGAAGAATTGCAACTACAGATTCAGGTATTGAAGGATCAGAATAATAAGCTATCGGATTCTAATCGGGACAATGCGTTGAAGCTCTATAATTTGCAGAATGACATTACCGAAACGCAGAAACGTATGGATCGTGTAAATGTTGAGTTGGAAGCTGCCAAAAAAGAAAAGGAAGCCCTGCATAAAGAATTAGAGGCAGCCGAGAAAAGAATTGCAAAATTGACGGATGAACTGATCAAGGCTTCTGCGGATTCCGGACAGTCAGACGAGGAGACGGGTGAGCAGATGACGGAGAAGGATCCAAAGGCATTTACTCCGAAGCCGGTGTTTGAGACGGAAGAATCCAAGAAAGAAAAACCGAAGGATATTTTTGCCGAATTACGGGATATCGCAAAAAAGGAAGCTGAACAACAGGCAGAGAAGAAAGCCGATCGGGCAGATGCTTCCAGCGCGGATGTCATTCAGGAAGATGAAGTATATTCCGGTGAGGTGGAAGTCAAGGTGGACGAAAGCAAACTCATTGGTAATGAAGATGACGAAGAGGAAGGATTTACCTTTCTGTAAGAAGGAAAAGGATAGGAAGCAAGAGACGACGGTGAAGCCGGTCTCTTGCTTCCTTTCTGTTATTCGCATCGCTTTTTTTCCCGCATATACTAATAGGAAGAAGACCGTGGAGAAAACACGTTATGGATCAAACGGAATTCGGCTTGGAACGGACGGATTGCAGAGATCGCATCCTGAGCGACGAGTTTGGAGAGTATATTATTTCGTATGACGGCGATGCGTCGCGTTTGCGACAGATATTTACGGGAGAATGCCTGCAGATTTTGGATGATAATCTGGCAATCGTAACGATCAACCGAAAAGATACGAATTTGATGGAACTCATTTCACAGTTGTATTATATGCTCCCGAAGTGTTACGGGCTGATGGATACTACGA
This sequence comes from uncultured Lachnospiraceae bacterium, assembly GCA_947589305.1. Taxonomy (GTDB): domain Bacteria; phylum Bacillota; class Clostridia; order Lachnospirales; family Lachnospiraceae; genus CAG-632. The sequence continues at coordinate 457,744 of CANQAP010000001.1, read as the reverse complement.
GCATGGAGGAAAGCGGTATCTTAAAAACACAGAATCAGCCGGTGCTGAATTTAAAAGGAAGAAACGTCTTGGTCGGGGTGATCGATACGGGAATCGATTATCAGAATCCGTTGTTTTTACAGGAAGACGGAATGACCAGAATCAAAGCAATCTGGGATCAGACGATCCAAAGCGGGACGCCGCCGGAAACGGTCGGATATGGGACGGAATATACGGAATCCATGATCAATGAAGCGTTGCGGTCGGAGAATCCTTTGGAGATCGTGCCTTCTGTGGATACGAACGGACACGGGACGTTTATGGCGGGGATCATAGCGGGCGGAGAAGATGAGTCGGGCGGATTTATCGGTGCCGCTCCGTTGGCAGATTTTTTGATCGTAAAATTGAAACAGGCAAAAGACTACTTAAAAAATTTTTATTTTATCGATGCGGAAGAAGTCTATCAGGAAACGGATCTGATGATGGCGGTATATTATCTGCGCAGACAGGCATTTTTACGCGATCAGCCGCTGGTCATTTATCTGGGAGTCGGTACGAACAGCGGCGATCATGCCGGAATGGGAGTGTTTAACCAGTATCTGAATCGCATCAACCGTTCACCGGAAGAATTGGTATCTTTGCCAGCAGGAAATGAGGGAAATGCAAGACATCATGTGTCCGGTATGTTGAGTCAGGATGAGAGTTATCAAACGGTCGAACTGCATGTGGCGCAGGGAGAAGACGGTTTGATCATGGAACTTTGGGGAGAAGCGCCGAATACATATGCGATCGGACTGGAATCCCCGTATGGTGAAGTGATCGCTCAGATTCCTCCCAGATTTCAGACTTCACAGCGGATTTCCTTTTTGCTGGAACGGACGGTGATCGAAGTGGTCTATGTGTTGGTGGAAGAATTATCCGGCAAACAGTTGATTTTTATCCGTATGCAGCAGCCTACGGAAGGCATCTGGAGATTTCGTATCTATGCGACGGGAACGACAAAAAACCGTTATGATATATGGATTCCGATTCGCGGATTTTTATCAGATGACACGTATTTTCTGCAGCCGGATCCGGAGGTGACCTTAACGGAGCCTTCAACGGCAGAAGGACCGATTTGCTCCACTGCATATAATCATGTGACGGACAGTTTATATATCGAAGCCAGCCGTGGGTATACCAGTGAAGGCGGCATTAAACCGGATCTGGCGGCGCCGGCGGTCAATGTCTACGGTCCGTCCGTGGAACGCCTGCCCGGTCAGGCATACGGATATACGAGAAAGAGTGGGAGCAGTATCGCGGCAGCCCATACGGCGGGAGCGGCGGCATTGATTCTGGAATGGGCGAGATCCCGAAGAAATGTCCTCAATATCAACGGAACACAGATCAAGCGGTATCTGATCCGCGGGGCTGACCGCAGACCGGAGTTGAACTATCCGAATCCGCTTTGGGGATACGGAACCTTAAATCTGTACGGGACATTTGAAAGTTTGCGGCAGAGTGATCTGCGATAAAGAATGATGAAGAAAGGAAGAGGTACGGTATGAGAAAGAAAATCAGACGGTATATCCGTCAGATCGATGAAAGGCTGGAAAACCCGCCGGAGGATATGGATTATGAAGAAGAACAAAGAAAGCATCTGATACAGATCTCCTTTTTTATGCACGAGCGTATCGTACATGAAATTGTCATGGCGCTGTTTGCTTTGGTGACAGTGCTGGATTTCCTATGTCTGGTCCTGTATCCGCAACTGCTTTTAGCCGCGTTGTTAGTGGTATTAATGATTTTGCTGGTACCGTATGTCCTGCATTATTATACGTTGGAAAACGGAGTGCAGTATATGTATGAACAGTATGACGAAATGGAACGGAGAAAACAGACAAAAAAAGGAAATGGGGAAGAATGAACAGATTTCCGTATCCCCATTTCCGATTTTGCTACCGGTTATTGGTACGACCGGTCTGGTTTCCGGAAGAACGACCGGAATCATTGTTTTCGGTACTGCTTGAATTTTCATGATCGGTGGATGAATTGGAGTTTTGGTTGGTTCCATTGGTTCCGTTGGTAACGTCGTTTACCATACTGTCGCCGCCGTCAGTCATATCACGGATAACATCGCCGGCACCGTTTGCTGCATCTTCCACTGCATTTCCTGCGTCGTCAACCATATTGCCGACGTCATTTCCGATATCTTCGGCTACATTGCCGTTGCCGGAGTTGTTGGAAGAACTACCGGTGTTGTTACGGTTACAACCGGTAAGAGCAGATGTAAGCATGGCAAAACATCCGCAAACAATCATGATTCGTTTGATCTTTTTCATAATCAGACTCCTTTGTTTATATTCGATATTTGGAAGGAATCTTCCAATCGGACAATGCCATACAAAGAATGTACTGCATGTCACTATTCATAGTATGGACAAAATCATATAAATTATATAGGGAAAATTAGGGAGACGGAAATTGTCTGCCGGTGTGATCCAATGTATAATCCTCGGTATAGATCAGATCGGAAATCGTGACAAAGGAATAACCGGCATCTTCCAATCGGGTGAGCAATTCATCCAGTGCATCTTTTGTATAAGTCGCACCGTTATGTAATAAAATAATAGCACCGTTTTGTAAATCCGGATCCTCCATGACGGTTTGGATAATGCTTTCAACGCCATAATCTTTCCAGTCTACGGAATCAACCGATTGATTGATGCTGAAATAGCCGCAGGCTTTGGCGGCGGCAACAACGGACGGATTCCAGTCGCTATATGGAGCGCGGAAAGAAATCATGTCGGTCTGTGTCAGTGCATAGACACGACGGTGGCATTCCATGATCTCATCGGTCATATCCGCTTCGCTCAGTTGCGGCATATGCCGGTGGTTGCTACCGTGATTGCCAAGTTCATGACCTGCCGCATGGATGCTTTGGACGGCGTCCGGGTATCGTTCCACCCAATCGCCGGAAACGAAAAACGTGGCTTTGGCATGATGCTTTTCTAAAATCGAAAGAATGTCATTTAAATCCTCATCGCCCCAAGCGGAGTCAAAGGTCAGGGCGACCACCGGTTCCGTTGTCTCGACACTGTAGATTGGTAATTCATCCCTTACGGGAGCGGAAAGAGTCGTTGCGACAGGAAACGCCCATGAGTCTTTTCCGGCATTTAACCGTGCATAGGCGGCAGTATAAAAGCATATGGCGCATAGAAGCACGAAAGACATCGTCCGCATATAGGCGGTGTTGATCTCCTGACTGAGCGTGAGAAGGGTTGCGGTGGATTTTTTAAAAACATTCATAGACGAACATCCCGTCGTTATTGATGTTAGTTTATGTTGGAGATGAAAGATTTATTACTGTATAGAGCTTATCGGAAATGGGTATTTCTTCATATTTTTTGTGATACTCATCTGCGGTAAGCGAAGAGATATAATTCTTAATGAATTGTTTTTTGCAGCCTTTTTTCGTTAAGATATCGGCAGCTTTATTGTATGCGATGGCGGCGTCTTCTTCCGTTTCGTATCTGCCGATCATATAATTGCCGTTGATATGGATGGTGGCTGTATAAATCGTCCTTCCGGCTTTGGATTCTGAGCAGACGCCCATAAAATGATTCAGAACCTTGATATTCTGGTAACGGTAATCATGGTTATCTCCGTTCATGAACACATAGTCCCTGCCTTCGACTGCATAATTGCGGATGCCGTAGCGGGAGAGGATCCCGTATTGGCTGCCATAATGGCAGACAAACAGATAGCCTCCTTTTTGCTGGATGGTGTGTGTAGAGTAGAAGAACAGATCATCCTTATCGAATTTTAAAGCAAGGTCCGGTTCCAGATAATACAAAAAATAACTTGGAAATAAGTAAATGGGAGTTTTGATATATACGCCGTTATTCCGGTAATTTAATAAAGTGATAAATTTAGAAAAGGAAAGCGCGGTACACGACGCAAAGGCGTCCGTTGTCTGTGGCAGTCCGTGTAACAGGGAGGATGCCTCCAAATATGCCTGATGTCCTTCTTCCTGCGTTGGATATCCGCCGAGGCTTATATGCTTTCCGTTAAAGGTAACGGAAGCCCGATAATAACGGCTGCCGTCAGAATGATAGGCGGCTGAAACTCCTGTTAATAATGACATTGGCATTCTCCTTTGTTTTTTTATTATTGTAGTATATGCTTTGGAAAATGGCAAGGAAAACACGATATTCTGTCAGAAAAAAGATGAGGATTTGTGCAGATTGCATGGTATAAAATACAGAAAACAGTCAGAAGTACACCTAAAAACGAATATCAATAGCTTGGATTCAGACAAAATTTGTGAAAAATGATAAATAAAACAATTAAATTTCGGAAAAAGTAGACATTTCATCCAAATAGTTATATAATATTACCATAGGAATTCGGTAATAAAAATAACGTCATAAGAATAAAATATACTGTGAAACTATAAAGGAGGAATGTATATGGGTGTACAAGAACCAAAATTTGACCTACATGAGATACAGATGTATTTCGAACGCGAAGTACATAATGTACGAGCTATCTGTGATTTGGAACTTAGTGAAAATGACTATAGACGATTAGGAATCAAACTAAAGTCCCTGTTTGCATTCGCCAATAATAGTAATTTTGCAGATGATTTTATGTTGTGTATGGCAATCTACTGGACGTATAATTTCATCTATTGGGATGAAAAATATACGCGGTTTAACAGTGAACTGGTCCAGATGTTTGATGAGTTATCACAATATACGCAACGTCATCAACTGGAAATGTTCATGGAGTGTTTTCACGACTTTGGATTAAACAGTTATCAGGTGTCCGGCAACGATTTGATGAAAAATTGTACAAGGCTTACCGCACGCCATGCCGGGATCCCGAGTGATGAACAGGATCTTGTGTTTCATCTGATGAACCGCTATTTATTGGTTGACAATGATACGGTATGGAATGCGATCATACCGTTTTTACCGAAAAAGACTCGTCACATTATGACTTCCATGGAAAAAAACATGCAGTTAGAGGTGATTGCGGAATTGCAGGCGCTGATGCTGGCAGTAGAAGATGAGAATGCTACCAGAGAAAGCCTGCTGAGCGATTTTCCGGAAATGTCGGTCTCCCTGATCACGCACTGTATGTATTGGCATGAGGATCAGATGTTAAAAACGTATACGAGTTAATGCCGTATAGCATGAAGGAAAACCGGCAGACAAACATACGAACGTATGATGTCTGCCGGTTCTTTTCATGGGAGTCGAACGATAAGCCGGGTTATGTCGTTGGGTGATCATCTATCTAGACCGACCGTTGCCGGTCGGTTCGAGCAACCTACCCGAAAGCACAGCGGGCAACTGTATCGCTTTCTGTTCGGTCTTGCTTCGAGTGGAGTTTACAGAGCCTTGCCTGTTACCAGTCAAGCGGTGAGCTCTTACCTCGCCGTTCCACCCTTACCAGAAAATTCTGGCGGTTTATTTCTGTTGCACTTGTCTGAGAGTCGCCTCTACCGGACGTTATCCGGCACCCTGCCCTGTGAAGCCCGGACTTTCCTCACCTGCTGCCTTTCGGCACTTGCAGCCGCGATCACCTGTCCGACTCGGTTGCATTGTAGCATTTTGATATTTTTTTGTAAAGTCTTGTCTGGAAGCTTAGCATTTTAAACAGAATTTCATAAAAAGCTCTGTTTAAAAAAACGAAAAACGGAATTTGGCTTGACCTTTTTTTGGTTTCGGAATATAATGGCAACACAGATGTAACAATTATGTAACATTTTGCAACAAGTCATTAATACTTGAAAGGAATCAAGAAATGGAAAAGCAACTGATACAACTAAAGAAGAACGTGAAAGCATACTGCAAGCGTTTAGCGATGTTGATCGTGTCGGTTTCTTTTGTATGTGCGGCGTTAATTACTGCAAACAGTGAAGCTGCAAAAAACGTCCTGCTTTTCAAACAGGTAGTATTGAGCGAATGTACACAAGAAGAACAACAATATGCGTTTGGTGATATACAGCACGAGGATTATAATACCATACAAAATCATTTGTTAGTGGCAAAGGCGTTGGATGCCGCTTCCGAGATGAAACCGCAGAATGCCGATGTGGAAGAAAAGGCAACGGAGGTGGTTGCGCAAGGACATGGAGGAGAATCTGCCATACCTGTATATGCGGATCCGTCCATGAACGGATATGAATGTATCGGTACGTATCTGACGACAGGATATTGTTCTTGTGCAAGCTGTTGCGGAAAAACGAACGGGGTGACTGCATCCGGCGTGGTCGCAAGGGCGAACCATACCATTGCGGCAGATACTTCCGTCTTACCGTTTGGCACGCAGGTAGTCATTAACGGTACGGTATATACGGTAGAGGATCGAGGAGGCGCGATCCGTGGTAATCGGATCGACATATACTTTGCAAGCCATCAGGAAGCACTGAATTATGGAAAACAGTATGTAAAAGTATACCGGTATATAGGAACCAGTGAAAACGCGTCTGCCGTCGTGGTAGAGACGATGTCAGAGACACCGGATATCGAGACGACAACGACAGAAGCGGTTTCGGATGGTAAACGTGCGGGCGGTCTGACAACGGTGCAGAAGACAACGGAGTCGGCGGCAGATCCCGCAACGGAGTCTACGACAGAAACCATGCAGAGCGCAGGGACCACCGAATCACAAGATGAAATGCGTGAGCAGACTCAGGAACCGACGGAAGCGGAGCCGACAACGGCAAACGGACAATAAATGGTCGGAAAACTCTAACATAACAAGCACATCCCAAGTATGGACAGTGACCTGTCCGATATTTGGGATGTTTTTCGTTGTGTCGAAAAGAAATATATGATACAATGAATGCGATAAGCGCCTCAGAACCGAAGGTTGTGAGGTGGGTCTTTATGCGTGAAAACCATATGATATCAAACTATATGGTAAGACAGGAGGAAACAGTTTGTTTTATCCAAAAGAAGAATTTGGTTCGACCTATCAGATTCCGTTTGATGAATTTTATAAAAAGGGGTATCGAGCAGTTGTATTTGATATTGATAACACATTGGTGCCGCATGGGGCGCCGGCAGATGCCCGTTCCATTCGATTATGTGAATATTTAAGAACGGTAGGTTTCCAGATTTGTTTGTTATCAAATAACAGTGCAAAACGTGTCGCGCCGTTTGCGGAGGCGGTTCGTTCACAATATATCAGCCGGGCAGGAAAACCGTTTAAGAAGGGATATCAGGAGGCGGCTGATCTGCTTCAGGTTCCGACTGCGAAGATCCTGTTTGTCGGCGATCAGATCCTGACGGATATCATCGGCGCCAACCGCGTCGGTTATTACAGCATTTTAGTCGGACCGATCGGAGAAAAAGAAACCTTTTTTATTATGTTGAAGCGTTTTATGGAACGGATCACGGTTGCCATGTACCGCAGGAGCAGCCATTATAAGGGAACGCGACCGGATCGCAAGGGGTATCATAATAATATTCCGGAACAGTATCGCTAAGCGGAAAGATCAACATGCGATCACGCGGAAAGGAATGACGGAAGGATTTTGAACATGAAGCATCAAATTGACGGTCATACAAAACTGCTCGGAGTCATCGGAGACCCGATAGAGCATACATTGTCACCGGTCATACATAACACGTTGAATGAAATATTGGGACGGAATTGTGTATATGTGCCGTTTCATGTGAAAGAGACCGGGTTGCGATCTGCCGTTTTGGGGGCGTTTGATCTGAATGTATTTGGCATGAATGTAACGGTTCCGCATAAAAATGCCGTTATGGATGTGCTTCAGGAAGTGGATGAGGTGGCAAAAGCCATTGGGGCAGTTAATACACTGGTGCGTTCGGAGAACGGATACAAAGGTTATAATACGGACATGGAAGGCTTACAGCGCGCGCTGCACTCTGACGGAATTTCTCTGAAAAACCGGACAGTGGTGCTTTTGGGGGCGGGCGGCGCCGCCAAAGCGGTGGCTTATATGTGTATTCAGGAACAAGCCAAAGCAGTTTATATTCTGAACCGGACGTTAGAAAAGGCAAAGGCGATCGCAGCTTCCATGAATGAATGGTTTCATTGTAACGTCATGCAGGCAATGACACTGGAAGAAGCGGGATCACTGCCGCAGGAACCTTGGATCGTATTTCAGTGTACGTCGCTCGGATTGCCTCCCCATACGGATGCCGTGGTGATAGACGACGGGATGTTTTATCAAAATGTGGAGATAGGAGTGGATCTGATCTATAATCCTGCCGAGACACGTTTTATGCACTTGGTAAAAGAAGCGGGCGGACGGGCGTATAACGGCTTGAAAATGTTGCTGTATCAAGGGATCATAGCCTATGAACTGTGGAATGAGGTATCTGTGACAGAACAACAGGCGGAGACGGTATATGACCGCCTATATGAGACGCTGCATGGCACGGGTGATAATCTGGTGCTGATCGGCTTTATGGGCTGTGGCAAGACAACGATCGGCAGGGAACTGGAACGGCAATACGGATATGCGTTTTTGGATACGGATGCCTATATTGAACGGCGGTTGGGCAAAAGCATTTCCCGCGTGTTTGAAGAGGATGGAGAATCTTATTTCCGCGAATTGGAGACGGCGGTCTTGCAGGAGATGATCCGTACCGCCAGCCATTGTGTGATCGCTACGGGCGGCGGAATGCCGATGCGCAGGGAGAATATCAGGCTTCTGCGGGAGCTGGGACATGTATGTTATCTGACGGTTTCGGAACAGGGAGTTTGGGAACGCTTAAAGGACAGTCATGATCGACCATTGCTGGAATGTGAGGATCCGCGAGCGAGGATCCGGGATCTGTTGAACGAACGGGAACCGGTCTACCGGCAGGCGGCGCATGTGATCGTGCAGACGGAAAACAGGAAACCGGAAGAAATTGCAGAAATAATCTATCAAAACAGGACAGGATGTGAATCAAATGAAAGTATTAGTAGTGAACGGACCAAATATTAATTTCCTCGGAATACGGGAGACCGGGATTTACGGGAAAGAATCCTATGACAGTCTGTGCGAGCGGATCAAGTGCAAAGCGGCAGATTTACGGATAGAGGCGGAGATCTTTCAAAGCAATTCGGAAGGCGGGCTGATTGACCGGATTCAGGCGGCTTACCGGGACGGCACACAAGGGATCATCATTAATCCGGGCGCCTATACGCACTACAGTTATGCGTTGCGGGATGCCTTGGCATCTGTGCAGATACCGAAGATAGAGGTACATCTTTCAAATATTCATCAACGGGAAGAATTCCGGCGTACTTCTGTAACGGCACCGGTCTGCAACGGACAGATCCTCGGACTGGGACCGATCGGATATGAACTGGCATTAGAGGCGATGCAAAGTCTCTTGACCGAAAAATAGGTTGAAAAATATGCACATCTATTATAAAATAATCTATTGATAGAGTTTCACAAGGTTAAGGAGGAAGAATTAGTATGGTTTCAGCAGGTGATTTTAAGAATGGTCTTACCATTGAATTTGAGAATAATATTTATCAGATCATTGAGTTTCAACATGTAAAACCGGGAAAAGGCGCAGCGTTTGTCCGTACAAAATTAAAAAATATCAAGACGGGTAGTGTCGTAGAGAAGACGTTCCGCCCGACTGAAAAGTTTGAAAATGCACAGATCGATACAAAAGATATGCAATATCTGTATAATGACGGAGACCTATATAATTTCATGGATATGGAGACCTATGATCAGGTAGCCTTGAATCAGGACCAGATCGGTGATTCCTTAAAGTTTGTGAAGGAAAACATGATGGTCAAGATGAAATCACATAAAGGTGTGATCTTTGCGGTAGAGCCTCCGATGTTTGTGGAATTAGAAGTAACGGAGTGCGAGCCGGGTGTCAAAGGGGATACCGCAACGGGTGCGGTGAAGCCTTGTACCGTAGAAACCGGCGCGACCATTATGGTGCCGTTATTTGTCAATCAGGGAGACATCCTGAAGATTGATACCAGAACCAGCGAGTATTTATCAAGAGTATAATCATATTCAGTGATAGGAATCTGATCATGTCCGTAGTTGGACGGCAGAGATATCTGCCGGACAGACTGCGGACATTTTTTATTGTTCTAATTCTATCCGCCATTCATATATTTAGAAAAAAGGAGGGGAAAGTATGGACAAGGAACAGGAACTATGGAAGGTATTTTCCGTCAGGCTACGGCGGATATTGACCGCCATGAATATAGAGTTTGAACGGTTACAGGAAATCCGGCTGCGGGTTTGGGAACCGTTGTTGGTCATATATGACAGCCGGGAATTTTTTGTGGGGGAAAACGGACGCTTAAATACCTGTATGAACGATGTGTACGTGGTAACGCCGGAAGATATCCAGAATACGGTGGATTTTTTAAGCCGTTATTCACTCTATGCCTATGAAGATGAAATCCGGCAGGGTTTCCTGACAATACAGGGGGGACATCGCGTTGGGATTGCCGGAAAAGTCATTATGGATCAGAATGGGATCAAAACGATCCGGCATATCTCTTTTCTGAATATCCGGCTGTCTCATCAGGTCAAAGGATGCGGGGCGTCTCTGCTTTCCTATATTGAAGACGAAAACGGGGTCAAGCATACTCTGATCATTTCTCCGCCGCGTTGCGGCAAAACAACACTGCTGCGGGATTTGATCCGTCTGTTATCGGACGGGACAGAAGAACGGGCGGGAGTGACGGTGGGCGTGGTGGACGAACGCTCGGAAATCGGAGCCTGTTATCAGGGGATCCCGCAAAATGATCTGGGGAAACGGACGGATATTCTGGATTGCTGCCCGAAGGCGTATGGCATGCTGATGCTGATCCGTTCCATGTCGCCGGTCGTGGTGGCGGTGGATGAGATCGGAAGCAGAGAGGATATTGAGGCGATTGAGTATGTGATGAATGCAGGCTGTACGATCTTAGCGACCGTTCACGGAAATTCCATTGAGGATATCCGGAACAAACCGGTGTTAAGGAGACTGGTGGAAGAGCGGATTTTTGAACGGTATGTGGTGTTAAATAATAAGGGGGAAATCGGTCACATTGAACGAATTTTTGATGCACAGGGAAATAGTTTGTAAAGTCGTAGGGATCGGATTGATCTTGGTCGCAGCCATTGGCTGCGGCTCTTCCTACAGCCGGCGGCTCCGGTTGCGTTTAGAGCAGATCCGCCAATTACAGCAGTTGGTCTTATTGCTCAAAGGAGACATACAGTTTCAGTGCAGCACCCTGCCGGAAGCGTTTGAACGATGCGGCAGGCAGATTCCGGGTATTTGCGGAGATTGGTTTACGGAAACCGGACAACGTTTCAATGCGATGGAAGGGATCGGATTTCAGGAACTCTGGGAGGAACAGTTGCGGAAACTGTATGAAACAACAGAACTGACCGCCGTTCACATCGGAGATTTACGGCGATTCGGCAATCAACTGTCTTATCCGGACAAAGAAACGCAGCTGGGCGCCATGCACTTATACAGTCAGCGATTAAAGGAACAGGAGGAATGTCTGACACGGGAAGTTCCGGCAAAAATGAGGCTGGGAACGACATTAGGCGTGCTGGGCGGCATATTCGTGATCATATTACTGATTTAGATGGGAGAGACAGGCTATGACAATAGGGTTAATATTCAAAATCGCGGCGGTAGGTATTCTGGTCGCTCTGTTAAATCAGGTTCTGAAACATTCCGGTCGTGAGGAACATGCGTATCTGGTCAGTCTGGCAGGATTGATCCTAGTGCTGACATGGCTGGTGCCGTACATATATGATCTGTTTACGACCATACAGTCTTTATTTCAGATATAGGAGGGAAACGCATGGATCTGTCTATCGTACAGTTGGTGATCTTGGCAGTCATCGGTATGCTGGCGGCACTGTTGTGTAAAAAAAATCAGGCGGATTTCAGTGCTTTGATCAGTATCGGAATATGTCTGCTGTTTATGTTTTTTATGGTACAAGCATTGGATGAGCTGGTGGCGCTCATTCAAGAGATCGCCGGGTTCATGAATCTGGAATATGTGGGGATCCTGTTAAAATTAATCGGAATCGCATATATCTGCGAATTTGCTTCCGGTCTGTGCAAGGATGCCGGATATCAGGCAATTTCCGGACAGATTGAAATGGCTGGGCGGGTGGCAATGATGGTCATCACCATGCCGATCATGGTGGCGATCATACAGACCATCGGACAATTTTTATCATGAGAGAAGGGGAGCAAATGTGGAAAACAGCCGGCATGCTTTTGATGAGTGTCAGTTTGGCTTTTTTGGGAGAACCTATCGTTTATTCAGAGGAAGAAATACCGATAGAGGAATATACGCCTGAGGAAAGTACAGAATATGACATATCGTGGGAAGATGCTTCGCCGGAAGAAATACAGGATGCGTTATTGCAGGACTATGATTTCGATGAATTGAACCGTATCCTGAACCGGAATCTGGAGCATGGCTCTTGGAATTTTGAGGATCTGGTACAGACGTTATTGCAAGGAGACGTGCAGGTAGAAGCCGACGATTGGAAAGGTTATTTTTATCAGTTGTTTCTCGCCGAGATCGATGCAAACCGGGCAATCTTAGTGAAACTGGTTTTGCTTGCGATGATCACTGCTATTTTTACGAATTTAGGCGGGACGATCGGGAACGGACTGATCGGGGAAAACGGATTTTATATCACGTATCTGATCATGACGGCACTGCTGATGTCGTCGTTTACCTTGATTTTTCAGGTGGCGGAGGAAACGATCGAAGAGATTCTTGGGATCATGGAGGCGTTGATCCCGACGTATATGGCGGCGGTGGCTATGAGTTCCGGCATGACGTCTTCGGTCGTACTGCAAGAGGGAATGGTGATGGGGATTACCGTAGTGTCATGGGGCATGCAGAAAATCGTGTTTCCGCTGATCCAGTTGTTTGTTATCGTGGGACTGGTCAATAACCTGATGGAAGAAGATTTTTTTTCGAAATTCGGGGAGTTGATCCAGACAGGCACCGGCTGGCTGATGAAAGCCGCGTTGGCGTTCGTCGTCGGTCTGAATGCGTTAAAAAGTATGCTGGCACCTGCGGCAGATTCCGTGACAACCGCCGCTTTGCAGAGGGGAATGGCAGCCATTCCGGGCGGACAGGCATTTCATGCAGTGTCCGGTATGGTCATCGGCTCCGGTGTGCTGATCAAAAACGCGATCGGCGTGGGCGGTATGTTGGTGTTGTTGTTCAGTGTGAGCATACCGGTGCTGAAAATGAGTGTCTTTATTTTTTCATACCGCTGTATGGCGGCAGTGTTGCAGCCGATTGCCGATAAACGTATGATCCGTGGCATCCAAAGCATCAGTGACGGAGGACAAATGCTGCTGACGGCTGTGCTGACCGTCATTATCTTGTTTTTGCTATCGATTGCGATCGTAGCGGTGTCTACAAATGTGACTTACTACACGGGTTGATCGTGCGTATGCCGATGGGCGAACGGCAGAAAGGAGAGGGGATATGATCAAAGAATTTATGCGGAATCTAATGGTTTTTTCCGTATTGTCTGCATTCTGCATTCATTTACTGCCAAATAAAAGTTATCAGAGGTACGCAAGATTTAGTATCGGATTGGTTTATATCTGCATGATGCTGGATGTATTGGGTGAATTCTTAGGCAAAACCTTACCGGGAATTGCATTTTAGGATTCTAGTTTTCTTCTTGAATTAATATACATAAATAAGGCAGGTGGGAACATGAAAGAATGGTTTTCTGTGGAAAAGCTGAAAACCTTTGGTATGAATAAGCTGATAATCTGCTTATTGGTGGGAGTATTTTTGTTGGTAATCTGTATACCGACGAATTCCAGAAAGGAAAGTGACGAGGAGGGATTGCCCGAAACGGAAACGTTGACTGAGACGGAAGAACTGGAACAGCGTCTGGAAGCTATCTTACAAAAAGTACAGGGAGTTGGTCAGGTAGAAGTCATGATTACACGAACCGGAGAATACAATCAGATAGAAGGAGTCGTGATTGTAGCGGATGGTGCCGATATTCCACAGGTAAAACAGGATATCTTAGAAACGGCAGAGGCATTATTTCCGATTGCAGCTCATAAAATCAAAGTATGTAAAATGATGGAATAATCTGGAGGTATGAAATGAAGAAGATGGTGAAAAAGAATCAAATTATAATTACTGCACTGGCTGTCATGATCGCAGTGGCGGGGTACTTAAGTTTTACCAGTAAAGAAGTCAGTATTATAGATGAAAACGGTAATCGTGTGGATCTGGCGGCATCGGATGACGATATACAGGAGACGCTGCAGACAGATGCCAATACGGAAGCGGGAGAGACACAGGATACGGAAGCCGTTTTGGAAGGAGCCGAGGGAAATTCCGATGATGCACAGGTCAGCGCGCCGGTCAATGATTCCATTGGGGAAGCGGTCTTGACGAATGCTGATGCGGCAAGTGCGGCAGCCAATGCGATTGTCAATGCAAAAGTTAATCGGGAACAGACCCGTTCCAAATCACAGGAATTATTACTCGAGATTGTCAATAACGAATCGCTGGAGCAGGCGACCAAACAGGAAGCTGTGGATCAGTTGGTGGCAATGACGGATATTATGGAGCGGGAATCCATTTGTGAACAGCAGTTGATGGCAAAAGGTTTTGAGGAATGCGTGGTTTTGATCAGTGAAGGCTGCGTGGATGTTACGGTGAACCAGACGGAGCTGTCAGAAGTGGAAAAGGCGCAGATTGAAGATATCGTTACGCGGAAAGCGGAGTGCGATGTTTCGGAAATTGTGATAACGACCGTTTCCGGAGAATAGCTATCGGAAGAACCGGTATCCGGAAGGAAAATAAGTCAAAGAAATGCAGTACGGAATATATGTGTCTACATATATTCCGTATATCTGTTTGAGAAAAGCGCCCTGTGAGAAAAGTTTGTTGCAAATGTGTATAAATTTGATATAATAAAGGAAATGTTATAGGTAAATTACATTAGGAGGATGGAGTATGGCGATAGATATGGATCGTAAAGACGGATATAAATTACAGGATGCTGGCGTGTTCGGAGAGGTGCAGATCGCGGATGAAGTGGTCGCTATTATTTCCGGTCTGGCGGCGCTGGAAGTGGAAGGCGTTGCGAAGATGAGCGGGAATGTGCCAAATGAGCTGGTCAGTAAACTGGGAATGAAGAATCTGTCAAAAGGTGTCAAGGTTGAAGTGTCACCGGAGAGCGTGATGATCGATCTGGCGTTGGAAATGAAATATGGTTATAGTATTCCGAAAGTGTCCGAGCAGGTTCAGGAACGGGTGAAAAGTGCGATCGAAAGTATGACCGGACTGAACGTAGAGCGGGTAAATGTGCGGATCGTCGGCGTAGCGGTAGACAAGCCACAGAAGCCGCAGAAATCACAGCGAACAGTACACGTAGTCAAGAAATAAACATTGCCGAACGATTTGGATATGGGGACAGATCTGCTTTGCAGATGTGTCCTCATTCCATGAAAATATGGGATGACGGGCGGAGGAATATCATGACGAGACGACAATTACGGGAGAGCATTTTTCAGGCATTGTTCCGGATGGAATTTAACGAGGCACAGGAGGATCGGAACGAACAACTGGAGTTTCATATTCGGGAACTGTCGGAAAAAGAAAGGAAAGACGGGGCATTGACTGCCGCACAGGAAGCGGATATCGAATATATCAGACAAAAGGTTCTGAACATAACGGAGCATATGGAAGAATTGGATGCGATCATTGCAGAGCATACGGAAGGCTGGAGCCTGCAGCGGATCGGAAAGGCGGAATTGGCGATTTTGCGTTTGGCGGTCTATGAGATCCGGTGGGATGATGAGGTGCCGCAGGGAGTTGCCATTAACGAGGCGGTAGAACTGACGAAACGGTATTGTGATGAAGAGGCGAAGGGATTCGTCAATGCCATTTTAGGAAAACTGGCAACCTAACGGTTCCGGATATGGATGGATTCATAGGAGGCTGGACGTGCAGAAGCGGATTTATTCGGTCGGACAGATCAATACGTATATCAAAAATATGTTTCAGGGAGATTACCTCTTATCTTCGCTCTATATGAAAGGGGAGGTCTCAAATTGTAAATACCATACCTCCGGTCATATTTATTTTACCTTAAAAGATGAAAGCGGAGCGATGGCGTGTATCATGTTTAAGGGAAACCGTCATTCCGGTTTGCGTTTTCCGTTGCAGGACGGGCAGATGGTCATTGTCGGAGGGAACATTTCCGTATACGAGCGAGACGGAAAATACCAGATGTATGCAAAAGAGATCGTGCTGGACGGTACCGGAGCGTTATATGAAGAATATGAGCGGTTGAAACAGGCGTTATATGAAGAAGGCTTGTTTGATTTTGAACATAAAAAGGAGATTCCAAAGTATCCGGCGCGTATCGGGGTGGTGACTGCAAAAACGGGAGCCGCCATTCAGGATATCCGGATGATCGCAAAACGGAGAAATCCCTATGTACAGTTAATTTTATATCCGGCAAAAGTGCAGGGAGAAGGGGCGGCAGCCACGATCGTAAAAGGCATAAAGTGTCTGGATGCGATGAATCTGGATACGATCATTGTAGGGCGTGGCGGCGGTTCCATAGAGGATTTATGGGCATTTAATGAAGAATGTGTCGCCCGGGCGATCTATGAGGCGCGGACTCCGATCATCTCCGGTGTCGGACATGAGATTGATACGACGATCGCGGATTATGCCGCCGATCTGCGGGCATCGACTCCTTCCGCCGCCTGTGAATTGGCAATACCGGATGTGATGGAAATGATGCGGACATGGGAGACGACACGGCAGCGGATGAACCGCTGTATGAGCCGGTACTTGGCGGATCTGCGGCAGACATGCGAACAATATCGTCTGAAGATACAATACCATAATCCACGGTTTCAATTAGAGCAGAACAAGCAGTATTTGGATACGCTGGAGGATCGTTTCCGTTCTGCCATGCGGCAGCGGTTGGAAACCTGCAGACATCAGTTGGAGCTTTTTGCAAAACAGCTTCACGGAAATGCTCCGACCGCAAAACTGATACGTGGATTTGGATATTTGGAACGGGACGGACAACCGCTGCACACGGTCCGTCAGATATCACAGGGTGATACCCTATGGATTACGATTCATGACGGCAGGATGGAAGCAAAGATCGAGGATGTCATCCCGATGGAAGCAACCGCCGGACGAACGAATGTGACAGGGAAGGAAGGATAGAGCAAATGGCAGGTAAAAAGAAGGAAGAACCACAGCAACCGATCACCATAGAAGAAGCATTTGCAGAACTGACCGAGATCGTGGAACGAATGGAAGCACCGGATGTCACGCTAGAGGAATCCATGCAGTTATACCGTAAAGGGACCACATTGTTGGCGCAGTGTACGGAGAAACTGGATGCCGTTGAAAAAGAAATGATTATCTTAACCGAAGAAGGAGAGTTGCCGGATGGAGAGACGACAGGAACGGATACAGGAAATTGATCAGATCATTCACCAATATATGCCGCAGACGGAGGGATACGCGTCTACGGTTTTGTCGGCAATGAATTATACGGTGGATGCCGGAGGGAAACGGCTGCGTCCCATGCTGCTACAGGAGACCTATCGGATGTTCGGCGGCACCGAACGCGTGGTAGAACCGTTTATGGCGGCGATCGAGATGATCCACACATATTCTTTGATCCATGACGACCTGCCGGCACTGGATAATGATGATTACCGGAGGGGCAGGAAGACGGCGCACATCGTATACGGTGAGGCGATGGCGATCTTAGCGGGCGATGCGTTGTTAAATTATGCGTATGAGACGGCTGCCAAGGCGTTTTCCATGACAACACATTTGACGGAAGTGATTCAGGCGTATACGATCCTGACAAAAAAAGCCGGGATTTACGGAATGATAGGCGGTCAGACGGCGGATGTGGAGCTGACCGGAAAGCCGCTGTCGGAAGAAGTCCTGAAGTTTATATATGAGAATAAAACGGGAGCGTTACTGGAAGCTGCCATGATGATCGGCGCTACTTTGGCGGGAGCATCGGCGGAGGCGGTGAAAACCATCGAACATCTGGCAGGGATTGTCGGGATGGCATTTCAGATACAGGATGATATTTTGGATGTGGAAGGAACGGAAAGCGAATTAGGAAAACCGTTGCACAGTGATGAAGAAAACGGAAAGACAACGTATGTTTCGCTCTATGGACTGGAACGGGCAAAAGCCGAAGTGGAACATCTGTCACGGGAAGCTGTGAAATTGCTGGACGGATTTCCGAACCGGCAGCCGTTTTTAAGGGATCTGATCCTGTCTTTAGTACACCGTAAGTCTTAGTGATACATGGGCTTACCATATCTGGCACAGATCAGTTGAGAGGATAGAATATGAGTACGTTAGACAAGATAAAACAACCGAATGACATCAAGCGGTTAAATAAAAGTGAGTATCCGATCTTGGCACAGGAAATCCGTGACTTTCTCCTAGAACACGTCAGCCGGACCGGAGGACATCTGGCATCGAATCTGGGAACGGTAGAACTGACGATGGCATTGCATTTGGTGCTTGATTTTCCGTTGGACAAATTGATTTGGGACGTCGGGCATCAGGCATATACGCATAAACTGCTGACCGGACGTAAGGACGAGTTTGAACATCTGCGGCAATTCGGAGGCATCAGCGGATTCCCAAAACGTCAGGAAAGTCCGTGTGACTGCTTTGATACCGGACATAGTTCTACTTCGATCTCAGCCGCTTTGGGTTATGCAGAGGCGAAAGAAATTTTGGGAACGGATGAAACGGTGGTGGCGGTCATCGGCGACGGCGCGTTGTCAGGCGGTCTGGCATATGAAGCCTTAAATAATATGGCACGTTTAAAATCCAGCATGGTAGTCGTGCTGAATGATAATGAAATGTCCATCTCCGAGAATGTAGGCGGAATGTCGCGCTATCTGAATAAAATACGTTCCGGTCAGGCATACAATGAGTTCAAAGCGGAAGTAGAAAACCGGATTTTAAACTTTCCGATCGCAGGCTATGAGATTGCTTCTTCCGTAAAACAGGCAAAGGATAGTATCAAGCATTTCTTGGTTCCGGGAATGTTCTTTGAAGATATGGGTATCACTTATATCGGACCGATTGACGGGCATGATATACAACAGATGGTGGAAACATTGGTGTCTGCGATCGAATTGCAGCGTCCGGTAGTGGTACATGTCAAAACGGTCAAAGGTAAAGGCTATCGATATGCGGAAAAATATCCGTGCTATTTTCACGGCGTGGCGCCGTTCGATCTGAAGACCGGTAAAGTAAAAGCAAAAAAAGACAAGCCGGATTACACGGATGTGTTTGGAAGAAAGATACTGGGACTGGCACAACAAAATCAGAAACTGGTAGCCATTACGGCGGCTATGGCGGAAGGGACCGGATTAAAACGGTTTCGGGAACAATATCCGGAACGCTTTTTTGACGTGGGAATCGCCGAACAGCATGCCGTGACGTTTGCCGCCGGCTTGGCGTCTGCGGGCATGATTCCGGTGGTGGCGGTCTATTCTTCGTTTTTACAGCGCGCGTATGACCAGATTTTACATGATGTCTGCATGCAGAATCTGCATGTGATCTTTGCGATCGACCGTTCCGGTCTGGTAGGGGCGGACGGTATGACGCATCAGGGGATCTTTGATATCAGTTATTTATCGGAAATCCCGAATATGACGATCCTTTCACCAAAGAATCGTTACGAACTTGAAGCCGCGTTTGACTTTGCCATGGCATGGGACGGACCGACTGCGATCCGCTATCCAAGGGGAACCGCATCGGAACTATGGAAGGAACATCAGACGCCGTTTGAGTACGGACGCAGTGAGATCTTAGAGCAGGGGAGCCGAATCGCTATTTTGGCGGTCGGAAATATGCTGGAAGAAGCGCAGCGGGCATGTGAATGCCTGCAAGCCGAAGGGTTGCATCCGACGCTGGTGAACGCACGGTTTGTCAAACCGCTCGATTACGGCTTGATTGATTCACTCAGTCAGACGCACAGCCTTCTTTGTACGATGGAGGAGCAGATCTATGCGGGAGGATACGGTCAGGCAGTGGCGTCGTATCTGAAAGAGACGGGAAATCAGGCGGCTTTTTTGCCGGTCGCGATCAGGGATCGTTTCGTCGAGCATGGAAGCGTAGCGGAATTGCGAAAAATGTTAAAGCTGGACGGTGAAAGTGTTGCCGCGCAGATTTTGAAGATATGGCGGGAGCAGTAGGAACGGGGAACGACTGGTGATGATATGAAACAGCGACTGGATATGATATTGGTAGAACAGGGATTTGCTTCTTCGCGGGAAAAAGCAAAGGCGACGGTGATGTCTGGTGTTGTGTTTGTAAACGGACAACGCGAAGATAAGGCAGGAACCGTATTTGAAACGGATAAGATACAGATCGAGATACGGGGAAATACCCTGCCGTATGTCAGCCGGGGCGGATTAAAGCTGGAAAAAGCCATCGACCGTTTCGATCTGCATTTGGAGGATAAAGTCTGTATGGACGTGGGAGCTTCCACAGGCGGTTTTACGGACTGCATGTTGCAAAACGGCGCGCGCAAGGTATATTCCGTAGACGTGGGACACGGACAATTAGACTGGAAACTGCGTAATGACAAGAGAGTGACCTGTATGGAAAAAACCAATATTCGTTATGTGACGCCGGATCAGATCGAGGAGGTTCCGGAATTTGTATCGATCGACGTGTCGTTTATCTCACTGACGAAAGTGTTGGGACCGGTTCAGGCGCTTATGGCGGATGACGGGGAAGTCGTATGCCTGATCAAACCACAGTTTGAAGCCGGCAGGGAAAAAGTCGGTAAGAAAGGAGTAGTCCGTGATGCAGATGTCCATCAGGAGGTGATCCGGCAAGTCATTGACTTTGCGGAAACGCTGGGATTTGTGCCGCTGCATTTGGATTATTCGCCGATCAAAGGACCGGAAGGAAATATCGAATATCTGCTGCATATGTCGAACGACAAGCAGATACAGCCGCAGCCGCTTTGTTTGGAAGAGGTAGTTGCGCGTTCCCATAAGGAACTGTAGGAAGGATAACAGATGAGAACATTTCTGATAGTAACAAATTCAACGAAAGACGAGAATCTACGTTTGGCGAAACAGGTGCAGGCGTATATCCGCTCTCATGGAGGAGAAGGGGACATTTGTGTGGATGCGGATAATATTCCGAGAGAATGTTCCTTTGAATGCGTCATTGTCTTAGGAGGAGACGGTACGATGCTTTTGGCATCGAGCATGCTTGCAGATAAAGGCATTCCGATGATCGGTATTAATCTGGGTACCATGGGATATATGGCGGATGTGGATCCGTGTGACATGGAGGAGGCGTTGGACTGCCTGCTGCATGATCAGGTACAGATCGAGGAACGCATGAATCTGACGGGGACGATTTATCATAACGGAAATGAGATCGCGACTGCAACCGCTTTGAATGATATCGTGATCGCCCGTTCCGGTTTTTCACGGATCATCTGTCTCAGGATCTATGTAAACGGAGAACTGCTGGATGTGTATGAAGCGGACGGTGTCATCGTGGCTACTCCAACCGGCTCGACGGCGTATAATCTGTCGGCGGGAGGACCAATCGTGACTCCCAATACCAGCCTGATTCTGGTCACGCCGGTATCGCCGCACTCCCTGACGAGTAAGAGCGTTGTCTGTTCGGCGGAAGATATTATCGAGGTGGAGATTGTGCCGAAACGGAAAAGCCAAAAGGAAGAAGCCACTGCGACATTTGACGGACGCGGCTATGAGAAACTGCAGCCGACAGACCGTATCCGGATCCGCCGATCCCCGAATTCGACGAAACTGGTGAAAATAGACAGAAAAAGTTTTTATGAAGTATTGAGAAAGAAATTAGGAGAAACGAGCGAATGAAATCGGCAAGACAAGCCAAAATCATTGAATTGATCGAACATTATGATATCATGACACAGGAAGAATTGTCTGAACGCTTGAGTAAATCCGGTTTTCCGAGTACACAGGCAACAATTTCTAGGGATATCCATGAGTTAAAACTGACAAAAATAACTACATCATCAGGAAAACCGAAATATGCCCTGCAGCAGCCGCAGGAGATGGATATTTGGAAAAAATACCGGCAGGTTTTGGCAGCGGGGATTCTAACGATGGAAGTATCGGAAAACCTGATCGTGATCAAAACTGTATCCGGTGTGGCAATGGCGGTAGCCGCAGCGCTGGATCATTTGGATATTAACGGTCTGATGGGATGTATTGCCGGTGATGACACGATCATTGCAGTCGCAAGATCGAAAGAAATGTCAGGTAAAGTGATCGCTAATATCGAAAAAACAGCATACAGTGACTTATAAACAAAGGAGGAACTGCTATGTTACGGAATCTGCATATTAAAAATATGGCTTTAGTGGATGAGATCGAGGTGGATTTTGAAGAAGGACTGAATATTCTGACCGGAGAAACGGGAGCCGGAAAATCCATCGTGCTTGGCGCGATATCGGTTGCGCTGGGAGGAAAAACGGGAAAAGAAATGCTGCGGGAAGATGCAGAATATGGTCTGGTGGAATTGTTGTTCGATATCCGACAGCCTCATAGCAAAGAAGGATTGGAGGAAATGGGAATCATCCTGCCGGACAGCCATGAATTGATCATCAGCCGTCGAATCTATCCCAATCGCGTGGTCAATAAGGTAAACGATGAGATGGTAACGGTTTCAAAATTAAAAGAGATCGCCGGAGTCTTATTGGATATCCATTCCCAACAGGAACAACAGTCGTTGTTAAAAAAAGCGAATCATCTGCATATTCTGGACCGATTCGGTAACGATACCATTACAGAACGGAAACAGACCGTCAAACAGGATTATGACACATATATCGGATACAAAAAAGAGTGGGAAAATCAGCAGACCGATGAAGAGACCCGCAGACGGCAGATGGATTTTGCTGCGTTTGAGATCCATGAGATTGAGGAAGCGCAACTGTCGGTCGATGAAGAAGAAATATTGGAAAAAAGTTACCGGAAGATGAAAAACGGCAGACAGCTCATGGAATCTTTATCAAAATTGTATGAATCTACGGGATATGATCAGCCGGACAGTGCGGGAAATCAATTAAGTCGTTCGTTTTCCCTGATGGAGCAGGCAACGGAGTATGATCCGGCTTTAGAAAATCTGCGGGAACAGCTATCGACGGTAGATGACCTGTTAAATGATTTTAATCGGGAATTGGCGGATTATATCGGCGGACTGAACTTTGACGAGGCACAGTTCCGTGAAACAGAGCAGCGTCTGAACCGTATTCATGAATTGGAAGCAAAATATGGAAAAACCATTCCGGAAGTCTTGGCGTATCTGGAACGGAAACAGGAGGAACTGGAACGGTATCAGAATTATGAGGCGCACCGTCTGGAATTGGAACAGGCTTGTCAGGAGAGTTTCCGGCAATACGAGAAAGATGCCAAGGCATTGAGTGACGCCAGA
This sequence comes from uncultured Lachnospiraceae bacterium, assembly GCA_947589305.1. Lineage (GTDB taxonomy): Bacteria > Bacillota > Clostridia > Lachnospirales > Lachnospiraceae > CAG-632. The sequence goes on along the minus strand of CANQAP010000001.1, from coordinate 434,275 downwards.
CAGGAAGCGGCAAAACAACTGACGGATATGATCGTTCAGGCGTTAAAAGATTTGAATTTTCCGGACGTACGGTTTCAGATGGAATTTAAGCGGCTGGAACAACCGACCGCTGCCGGTCAGGATGATGCTTACTTTATCCTATCAACCAATGTCGGGGAGCCGATGAAGCCGCTTTGGGAAGTTGCATCCGGCGGCGAGCTTTCCAGAATTATGCTTGCGATCAAATCTTGTCTGGCTCAGGAGGATGATATCGATACGTTGATCTTTGACGAAATTGATGTCGGGATCAGCGGCAGAACCGCACAAAAAGTATCGGAGCGGCTTTCCGTATTGGGAAGGCAGCATCAGGTGATCTGTATCAGCCATTTGCCGCAGATTGCAGCTATGGCAGATGTGCATTTTAAAATTGAAAAGAAAATCACGGACCATAAAACCGTGACCTTGATGGAACGCTTGACGGACGAAACAGCAATAGAAGAAATTGCCAGAATGCTGGGCGGCGTGGAAATCACGGAAACAGTACGTAACAGTGCGGCGGAAATGAAAGATATGGCAAGGCGTGCAAAAAAATACTAAAGGATTTTGAACGAAATCGCAGACACTAAGAACACGAAAAAGATGTTTTTAGTGTCTTTTTTTTATTATCAAGCAAACAAACGGAAGGAGTTTTAGGATAATGAACGGGAAACGATTTCTTATCATTGTTCTGTCTGCTGTACTGCCGATGGGTGGCTGGGGCTGGATGGAATATTATAAAACCTGTATTCCGAATGAAATTCAGGTGATAGCAGGAAATAAGGAGGATTTTGATTTTTCGATTCCGGCGAGTGCAAGAGTGAGCGAATCGGACCAAACGTGGACCTTGCAGCAGCCGTTTACCATGACGGCATGGAATACCGGTCTTTATAAAATGGAAATACGTCTGTTCGGTGTGATCCCGTTAAAAACCGTTCAGGTCGAAGCGATCGAAGAACAATATGTCATACCGTGCGGCTGTCCGGTCGGTATCTATCTGGAAACGGACGGGATTTTAGTGATCGATACCGGTATGATCACGGGTATGAACGGAACGGAGATATCTCCGGCGGCAAACATTCTTCAGGCAGGAGATTATATTCAGGCAGTGAACGGAGATGCCGTCAGTGATAAAGAGGCGTTTATTAAAAAAATTCAGGATTCACAGGGAGAAGATCTGGTTTTGACCGTATTGCGGAATCAGCAGATGATCGATGTAAAGATTACGCCGACACTATCGATGGACGGCACCTATAAAGCGGGCATCTGGGTGCGCGACGATATGCAGGGGATCGGAACCCTGACGTATGTGACGCAGGAGCAGTTCGGAGCATTAGGTCACGGCGTCAATGATGTCGATACTGGAAAGTTGGTAGCATTGGAAGACGGAGAACTGCGTACGGCTACGATCATGGGGATCACAGCCGGTACAAGCGGCAATCCGGGTTCGGTAGCCGGAACAGTCAATTATTCGGAAGACGGTTACTTAGGTGATATTGAAGAAAATACGGAATGCGGTATTTTGGGATCATTGGATACGCTGGAACGCCTGCCGGATGACGTACAGCAGACCTTGGTGCCGGTCGCATTAAAACAAGAGGTGCATACGGGAACGGCTTATCTGCGTTCGGATATCTCCGGCGAAATGAAGGATTATGAGATTCAGATCATTGATATTCATCTGGGTGATGCGCATACCACAAAGGGATTGGAAATTCAGGTGACAGATCCGGAGCTGCTGTCGTTGACGGGCGGTATTATTCAGGGTATGAGCGGAAGCCCGATCTTGCAGGAGGGCAAGCTGATCGGCGCCGTGACACATGTGTTTGTATCCGATGCCAGTCGCGGGTATGGTGTTTTTATTGAACAAATGATGTAACGGGTCCCGACACGTTATGACAAAAATACGATTCGACGAAAAGGTTCCGTCCTTCTACAAAATAAGTCAGCAAAAGAATCGAAATAATTATGAATTATACGAACGGGTGTCACAAGTACGATATCCTGTCAATAATTGCGAAAGATACCCCCTTTTCACTTATTTTTAATTTTACTATAATTGCTAAAGAAACAACAAATAGGGAGTAAATAATACAGGAGGCGAACCATGAACGACATAAAAGTAGCAATTGTGAATCATGATAAAACTGCCCTGAAGAAGATCTATCAGTTTTTAACAGAGGAAGACAGAGTGCGTGTGGTCGGAACGGCACAGGACGGTCAGGAAGCAGTGAACATGATACGGGAACGAAAGCCGGAAGTGGTAATCTTAGATTTGATCATGCCGCATATAGACGGCGTTGGAATTATGGAACAGGTAGAATATCAAACCGGAAAAGAGGGCAGACCAAAATATATCATCGGCATGATGAAAGGACAGGAAATGATGTTCCAGATGGCGGCGGAAGGCAATACGGTAGTCGGAGTGGGACAAAATTATACGCAGTCCGACCTGAAACATGCCATTCAGATGTTGAACGGAAGCCGGAAAACCATACGCTGGAGCGGAATTCAAAGCGCCGCGATCACGGTGGCGCCGGTAGAAGACAAGCTTGAGCTTGTGGTCACGGATATCATACACGAGATCGGTGTGCCGGCTCATATTAAGGGATATCAATATTTACGGAGTGCTATTTTAATGTCGGTAGCGGATATGGATATTCTGAATTCAATCACCAAGCAGTTATATCCGGAGATCGCAAAAATGTATGGTACGACTCCCAGCCGTGTGGAGCGGGCGATCCGTCATGCGATCGAAGTCGCTTGGGGCAGAGGGCATATGGATACCATTGACGAACTGTTCGGATATACGATCCATGCCGGGAAAGGAAAACCGACCAACTCGGAGTTTATTGCTTTGATCGCGGACAAGATACGCTTGGATCAGAAAATAAAAAGTGCTTAAAGAAACAGCAATGAGAAGCAGAAAGATGGGGATATTATGGAAAAAATAACAAAAATGAGAGTGATGGCGGCGGATCAGGATCTGATTCAGGAATTGGGCAGATATGATTTTATATCGAGGGACGAAAACATGGAGGTGGTCGGTAAGTTTTTGGACGGCAACGAATTATACCATGCGATCGTATGCAGCCGTCCGGATCTGGTGGTCATGGACGCCTTGCTAAAATCCGTTGACGGAATTGAGTTAATGCGGAGGATCCGGGAGGAACATCCGGAGATCCATACCAGATTCATCCTGTTGACGACGATAGGGAGCGAAAGCGTGATCGAGACGGCGTTTATGATGGGAGCATCTTATTATATGCTCAAGCCGTTTGATAATCAGATCTTAAAGCGTAGAATGAAGCAGGTGCTAATGAGTGAAGAAACCGCGGCGGAAGAACGGATCTTGGAACTGGGAGAAGATCTGGCGCCGTATGTCAGAGAACGGAATTTAGAAGGAGAAGTTACGGAAATCATCCGTGAGATCGGAATTCCGGCACATATTAAAGGGTATCAGTATATTCGGGAAGGCATCATGATGGCGGTGGAGGATCCAAACATGCTGAACTATATCACAAAACTGCTGTATCCGACGATCGCAAAGAAGTACAAGACCACATCTTCCAGCGTAGAGCGTGCCATCCGCCATGCGATCGAGGTCGCATGGAGCAGGGGGAAAATGGACGTGATCCAAGAACTGTTTGGATATACCATTCACGCAGGAAAGGGAAAACCGACCAATTCGGAATTTATCGCCCTGATCGCGGATAAACTTCGTCTGGAATATGAAATGCAAAAGTAAAATAATGGTTCCATTTACAGAAAAATTGTGCTATACTTTTTTCATATTAGTGATGTTGAAACAAAGGAGTATCGGGAGGGCTATCGAACATGAAGAAAGTGGCTTATATTGCATCAGAATGTGTACCATTTATTAAGACGGGCGGTCTTGCCGATGTCGTCGGGACCTTACCGAAGATGTTTAATCGTAACGAATATGATGTGAGGATCATTATTCCAAACTATTTATGTATTCCGCATAAATATCGGGAAAAAATGAAATATTTAACGCATTTTCAGTTGGATATCGGCTGGAGACAGCAGTATGTAGGCGTCATGTATATGGAATATGAAGGCGTTCCGGTTTACTTTATCGATAACGAGTATTATTTTAACGGATTTACACCGTATGGCGATGTGAAGTGGGATATTGAGAAATTTTCGTTTTTCTCAAAAGCCGCATTGTCGATCCTGCCGGTTATCGGTTTCCGTCCGGATATTGTACATTGCCATGACTGGCAGTCCGGTTTGGTGCCGGTATATCTGAAAACATTGTTTGCAAGCAATCCGTTCTTTCAGGGGATCAAGTCGATCATGACGATCCATAATCTGAAGTTTCAGGGAAACTGGGATATCGAGACGGTGCAGGCGTATTCCGGACTTCCGTCCTATGTATTCACGCCGGACAAGCTGGAGTTTAAAAAAGACGCCAGCATGCTGAAGGGCGGACTGGTCTATGCGGACAAGATCACTACGGTCAGCAATACCTATGCCGCTGAGATCCAAACCATGGAATACGGGGAAGGGCTGGAAGGCTTGTTATCTGCTCGCCATAATGACTTATGGGGTATCGTGAACGGGATTGATTATGATGAATATAACCCGGAGAAAGACCCGAAGATATATAAGAATTATTCCGTAAAGAACTATAAGAAAGCGAAAGAGGAAAATAAGCGGAGACTTCAGGAAGAGTTCGGACTTCCGGTCGATGAAAAGCAGTTTGTCATCGGGATCATCTCGAGACTGACGGATCAAAAAGGTCTGGATCTGGTGGACTGCGTCATGAATGAGATCTGTCAGGACGGCGTACAGTTCATTGTATTAGGGACCGGTGAACAGCGGTATGAGGATATGTTCCGGTATTATCAGGGCATACATCCGTATAAGGTATCGGCAAACATTTATTATTCGGACGAGCGATCACATAAAATGTATGCAGGCTGCGATGTGATGCTGGTGCCGTCACGGTTTGAACCGTGTGGACTGACACAGTTAATGGCGCTTCGTTACGGTACCATACCGGTCGTACGGGAAACCGGCGGATTAAAGGATACCGTCGAGCCGTACAATGAGTTTGAAAAGACCGGTGACGGATTCAGTTTCCGTAACTATAATGCACATGAAATGCTGGCAACTATCAACTATGCAAAAGAAGTGTATTATAACGACAAAGAAAGTTGGTACGGCATTATGGAACGGGCGATGAAAGCTGATTATTCTTGGCAGAAATCAGCGGAAAAATATCAGGAATTATATGAATATGTATAGAAACATATGAATATATATGGAAACCCAAAGCAGGACTATATGCAGTCAATGCCCGATGAGAAACCATTTTCATCGGGCATTGATTTTTGATATGGTACGGAGAGGAGAAAAACATGGCATTTGACGGAATGGTGGTTGCAAATCTGGTCAGGGAATTAAGAGACAGGATCGGGAACGGACGAATCTATAAGATATATCAGCCGGAGCCGGATGAATTAAATCTGATCATAAAAACAAAACAGGAGAGTGTCCGTCTGTTACTTTCCGCGCATGCCGCTTTGCCGCTTATGTATCTGTCCACAGAAACGAAAGCCAATCCGGTGACGGCACCGGCATTTTGCATGCTGTTGCGAAAACATATCGGGAACGGAAGGATCGTCGATATCGAACAGCCGGGTATGGAACGGATCGTGAGATTCCGTATCGAGCATTTAGATGAAATGGGAGACGTTTGCACCAAGCAATTAGTGATCGAGATCATGGGAAAACATAGCAATATCATTTTTTGCGATGATCAGGATAGGATCATTGACAGTCTGAAGCGGGTGAATGCTCAGGTGAGCAGTGTGCGGGAAGTACTTGCTGGCAGACAATACTGCCTGCCGCCGTCACATGATAAGATCAATCCGCTGACGGTCAGCAGACAGGATTACGAGCAGACGATCCTGACAAAGCCGGTCAGTCTCTGTAACATGCTGTATACGTCATTGACCGGTATCAGTCCCGTTGTGGCAAATGAAATCTGTGAACGTGCGGGACTGGACGGCGCGGGCAGTGCCGACCGTTTCACGAAGGAACAGCGGGACGCTTTATGGAACAGCTTAAGTGCTGTGATCCAGCAGATCCGCGAGGAACGATTCCAACCCGGCATTTATTATGACGGCAATGGAAATCCGGTCGAGTTTTCAAGTATCGAACTGACTATGTATTCGGATTTGGAATGGAGACAGAGGGATTCCATATCGGAAGTCTTGCAGGAGTATTATGCGGCAAAGAACAGGTTGGAAAGGATCCGGCAAAAGTCTTCCGACCTGCGGCGGATCGTTGCCAATGCGATCGAGCGAACGTCGAAAAAGTATGATTTACAACTGCGGCAGTTACGGGATACACAGACAAGGGATACTTACCGGATATACGGGGAACTGCTGAACACATACGGATATGGAATCGAACCAAATGCCCGGTCCGTTCGTTTGCAGAACTACTATACGAATGAAGAGGTGACGGTTCCGTTAGATCCGACTTTGACGGCATCTGAAAATGCAAAGCGGTATTTTGCACGGTATCAGAAATTAAAACGGACGAATGAAGCGCTGACCGGTCAGGTGATCCAGACCAAGCAGGAATTAGAACATCTGCAGTCGATCCGGACGGCATTGGAGTTATCCGCAGAGGAAAGTGACCTGACGGATATCAAGCGGGAGCTGGTCGAATATGGATATATGAAGAAGAGGGGAGACGGAAAGAAAAAAGCCGGACTGCCGAAAAGCACACCGCTGCATTATCTGTCATCGGACGGATATCATATATATGTCGGTAAAAACAATTACCAGAACGAGGAAGTCACGTTTCGTATAGCCAACGGCGGGGATCTGTGGTTTCATGCAAAACAGGCAGCCGGTTCCCATGTGATCGTAAAAACGGGCGGAGATACGGAATTGCCGGATCGGACATATGAAGAAGCCGCCCGTCTGGCGGCGTATTATTCGTCCGCACGGACCGGTACGAAGGTGGAGATCGATTATACCAAACGGTCGAATTTAAAGAAAACGGCAGGCGGGGCGCCGGGATTCGTGATCTATCATACCAATTATTCCATGGTTGTCGAACCGGATATCAGTCACATTCAAAAGATAACGGATCCATAAGTATCCTATAGAAAGCATTGACTTTACATGCCTTTTACCGTATAATAGTTAGGATTCTAAGTAAGCGACGGGACAGGTGACGGTATGATTCGAAGTATGACAGGCTATGGCAGAAGCGAAACCGCTGCGACAGACTATAAGCTCATTGTAGAGATGAAAGCGGTCAATCACAGATATGGTGAGATCGGGATTAAAATGCCTAAAAAGCTGAACTGTTTTGAGACGGAGATACGTTCTCTGCTAAAGGATTATCTGAATCGCGGAAAAGTAGACGTATATATCAGTTATGAAGATTACCGGGAGGCGAATGCAGGCGTCAAGTATCATCCGGAAGTGGCGAAGGAATATGTGGATTATATCGCTCAGATGGAGACACAGTTCCGGATGAAAAACGATCTGACGACTACACGGCTGGCACAGTTCCCGGATGTATTTACCCGCGAGGAACAACCCTTGGATGAAGAACGGCTGTGGGAGATTTTGGAAGCCGGCGTCCGTCAGGCGGCGGAACGGTTTGTAGAAACCAGAACGCGGGAAGGCGAGAACTTAAAACAGGATCTGATGGCAAAACTAAAAGATATGCTGTCCATGGTGGATTATATCGAACAGAAATCACCGCAGATCTTACAGGATTATCGGGACAAACTGGAAGCCAAGGTAGCGGAATTACTGGGAAACGCCGCGGTTGACGAATCCAGAATCGCAATGGAAGTCGTCTTGTTTGCAGATAAGATCTGTGTCGATGAGGAAACGGTCCGCCTGCGGAGCCATATAAACGGTATGACCGAGATCCTTCAGGAAGGCGGAAGCATCGGACGGAAGCTGGATTTTCTTGCACAGGAGATGAATCGGGAAGCAAATACGATTCTTTCCAAAGCAAATGACTTGGATATTTCAAATAAAGCCATTGATCTGAAAACGGAAATTGAAAAAGTACGGGAACAAATTCAGAATATTGAATAGAGTCAGGTGATAGAATGGATAAAAAGGGATTGTTGATTGTTATTTCGGGATTTTCCGGTGTGGGGAAAGGAACCGTAGTAAAGAAACTGGTTCAGGATTACGGATACAGTCTTTCCATTTCTGCGACGACACGACCGCCACGGGAAGGCGAAATAGACGGCAGAGAGTACTACTTTAAATCACGGGAAGAATTTATGAATCTGATCGACTATAACGGATTCATTGAATGGGCAGTTTATGTGGAAAATTATTACGGAACGCCGAGGGCTTTTGTCGAGCAGGAATTGGCGGCAGGGCATCATGTAATCTTAGAGATCGAGGTTCAGGGCGCCATTCATATCAAAAATCAATATCCGGAGGCGGTTCTGATTTTTCTGACTGCGCCAAGTGCGGAAGAACTCAGACAGCGTCTTTTGGGAAGAGGAACCGAAGAACAGGCGGCAGTGGAAAAACGGATGCGGCGTGCGATAGAAGAGTCGGAAGACATGGATCAGTATGAATATATTGTAGTCAATGATGATCTGGAACAGTGCGTGAAAGACGTGCATGCGGTGATCGTGGCGAAAACCTGCATGATCGAACGCAACCGGGAATTTATGAAAGAAATGAAAGCGGAGCTGAAGGCTTTATAGAAAGGAGTTTTATTATGATACATCCATCGTATACGGATTTAATGGAAGTGGTAAACAGTGAAGTGGAGTTAGGCGAACAGCCGGTGGTACAAAGCCGGTATTCCATTGTGCTGGCGACTGCAAAACGCGCCAGACAGATTATCGCAGGCTCGGATCCACTGGTAGAAAGCGACAGTCGGAAACCGTTATCGCTCGCAGTAGAAGAATTATATAGAGGCAGAGTTAAGATTGTCGGTGACGAGGAAGAATAAAGGTGGACAAGGAGCTTTTTGGAAGCTCCTTTCCTTTTTGGATAGAGGATGTATGGCGGAAACAGATAAGGAGAGTAGGATATGAAAGTAATGGAACTGGTTCAAAAACTGGATTATACGATATTACAGGGTTCTCTGCAGACAGAGGTTACAGAGGTTGAAAATGATTCCCGTAAAGTAACGGAAGGCAGTCTGTTTTTCTGTATCACCGGAAATGTTCGGGACGGGCATGATTTTGCAAAGGAAGTAGCGGAAAAGGGGGCGGCAGTTCTTTTGGTGGAACATCCGGTTGACGTTCCGGATGCCGTGACGGTGATTCAGGTGCCGGATACGCGCTATGCAATGGGTGTGGTTTCTTCCATCTTTTACGGAGAACCGTCCAAGAAGCTGACGGTCATCGGCATCACGGGAACCAAAGGGAAAACGACGACCACATATATGATACAGTCCATGTTGAATCAGACCGGACATCGGACCGGATTGATCGGAACGATCGAAGTCATGGACGGAGTACATACGATACCGGCAGAAAATACCACGCCGGAATCCATAGTTACCCAGCGCATCTTACGGGATATGGTTCAAAACGGATTGGATAGCGTGGTCATGGAAGTCTCATCGCAGGGACTGATGCTGAACCGGGTGGCAGGGATCGATTTTGATTACGGCATCTTTACAAATTTGTCCGAAGACCACATCGGACCGAATGAACATGCCAGTTTTGAAGAATATCGTATGTGGAAAAGCAAATTATTCCGGCTATGCCGAATCGGGATCTTGAATCGGGATGATCCGTATTATGAGGAGATGCTGGAAGGGCATACCTGTCAGGTGATCACTTACGGAATGCAGGCAGAGGCGGATTATCGCGCAAGCGATTCAAAGCTGTACCGGGAAAACGGACGTATGGGGATTCGATATCAGCTTGCCGGACGGATACAAGGGCATGTAAAAGTCGATATTCCGGGTACGTTCAGTATTTATAATTCTTTGGCGGCTGTCGCGCTCGCCAATGAAATGGGGGTACCGTTTGATATCATACAGAAGGTGCTGACGACCATTAAGGTACGGGGAAGGGTGGAACTGATTCCGATTTCAGATGCGTTTACCCTGCTGATCGATTATGCACACAATGCAGTGAGTCTAGAAAGCATGTTACAGACATTGCGGGAATATCATCCGAAACGGCTGGTGGCTGTGTTTGGGTGCGGCGGCAACCGTTCCAAGACCAGACGGTATGAAATGGGAGAAGTGTCCGGAAGACTGGCAGACTTGACGATTATTACCTCGGATAATCCGAGATTTGAAGAACCGCAGGCGATCATGGATGATATTGTAACGGGTATTTTAAAGACAGACGGGACCCATATCGAGATCGTTGACCGAAAAGAGGCATTCCGCTATGCTATTATGAATGCGCGGGAAGGTGACGTCATTTTATTGGCGGGGAAAGGACATGAAGATTATCAGGAGATCAAAGGCGTTAAATACCATATGGATGAACGGGAACTGATTCAGGAGATACTGGAGGAAGAGGATGTCAGCAAGATATGTGGATATAATAATCGATATTTCGCATGAAGCCATTGATCGGGCATTTCAATATGAAGTGCCCGTTTCTTTGCGTGATCGCCTGAGTCTTGGGATGCAGGTGCTGGTACCGTTCGGAAAAGGGAACCGGCTTCGCACCGGTTATGTGATCGGAATGGGAAACGAACCCAAATGGCAGATTGACAAAATGAAATCGGTACAGGATATTGTGGAACAACAGATACCGGTAGAGGGACAACTGATCCGTCTGGCGGCATGGATGCGGGATACGTATGGTTCGACAATGTATCAGGCGCTGATGACCGTGATGCCGGTTAAGAAAAAAATCCGCGCGATCGAAAAAAAGACGGTGCGGCTGACGATCAATCTGCAAGAAGGACAGTTACGGCTGCTGGAATATAACCGGAATAAACGGAACCGCGCAAAAGTCAGATTACTGAAAGCCTTGTTAGAACACGGAGAGATCCCGTATGAACTGGCACGGCAGAAATTAAATATTTCACCGAATACGTTTGAGCGGTTAAAAGAGGAAGGCGTTTTGGAAGTGCTGACAGAGACGCAGTACCGGCAGGCGGGGACACGTAAAAGACTGACGGGACCGGAGCCGAAGCTAAATCACATGCAGCAGGCATTGGTAGACGAATTCCGAAGGGATTATCTGCGGCAGGATAACCGCGTTTATCTGCTGTACGGCGTCACGGGGAGCGGAAAGACCGAAGTGTATATGCACGCCATCGATGTCGTGTTGGAACAGGGCAGGCAGGCAATCGTGCTGATTCCGGAAATCGCATTGACGTTTCAGACAGTCATGCGGTTTCGGAGACATTTTGGGGAACGGATCACAATTTTAAATTCCCGTATGAGCGACGGCGAACGGTATGACCAGTTTGAACGGATACGGAAGGGTGAAGTCGATATTGTGATCGGTCCGCGTTCGGCGCTTTTTGCCCCGTTTTCAGATCTGGGTTTGATCGTCATAGATGAAGAACATGAAAACAGTTATAAAAGCGATAATATTCCGAAGTATCATGCCAGAGAGACCGCGATCAAACGGGCGGAGATGAGTCATGCCAGTGTCATACTTGGTTCAGCCACGCCGTCGGTGACTTCTTATTACAGGGCGGAAATGGGAGAATATCGTCTCTGGGAATTGACACAACGTGCGGCGGCAAAGGATTTGGCACATGTAGAGATCGTAGACATGCGGAAAGAACTGCAGAACGGAAATCGCAGCCGGTTCAGTGAACGGCTTCAGGAACTGATCCGGGAACGCTTGGAACGGGAAGAACAGAGTCTGATCTTTATGAACCGCCGGGGATATGCGAGTTTTGTATCCTGCCGAAGCTGCGGAGAAGTGGTGAATTGCCCGCATTGTCAGGTCTCTCTGACCTATCACGATCACAATACCGCGCAACCGAAGCTGATCTGCCATTATTGCGGATATTCGGAACCGTATGTACAACGATGTCCGGCATGCGGTTCGAAGTTGATCGGACGTTTTGGCACCGGAACGCAGATGATAGAGGCAGAGATCCAAGAGCGGTTTCCGACAGCCCGCATTCTGCGCATGGATGCGGATACGACGAAGGGAAAAGACGGACATGAAACGATTTTGTCGGCATTTGCCGAAGGGAAAGCCGATATTTTAGTCGGAACGCAAATGATCGTGAAAGGACATGATTTTCCGAATGTGACTTTGGTAGGCATTTTAGCGGCGGATTTATCCCTGCATAGTCAGGATTATATGGCTGGTGAGAGAACGTTTGACCTGCTGACACAGGCGGCAGGCAGAGCCGGAAGAGGAGCAAGGGCAGGAACCGTTGTGATTCAGACATACGAACCCGAGCATCCGGTGATCGAAGCCGCGCAATGTCAGGATTATGAAATGTTTTATCAAAATGAGATCGCATACCGGAAACTGTTAAAATATCCGCCGGTATATGCCATGCTGGTGATCTTGATCACATCAGAGCGGGAAAGGGATGTGCAGGAAATGGCGGAAGCTATGGCGGAATTTCTGTGTGAAAGGAATCTGCAGAACGGACCGGAGACGGAGGTTCGGATCATCGGACCGGCTGTTCCGGTGATTTCCAAGATCAAAGATGCTTATCGGAGAATTCTTTATGTGAAAGCGAAAGAGATCCGGAGACTGACAGAGGAAAAGCAGGTTTTGGAACAGTGGATGGCGGCGCGTAACCCGCAGACAGACTGTAAGGCGTATTTCGATCTGAATCCGGTGAAGGGATATTGATAAAATTGCATAATTGTGGAAAAAATGATAAGATGAGCAAAGATATTCCGATGAAGGATAAACAGAAAGGCAGGAAGGAATATGGGAATTCGAAAAATCAGATTGGAAGGAGATCCAATTTTAAGAAAACAGTCGAAACCGGTGGAAAAAATGACGCCGCGGCTGTTACAGTTGATCGAAGATATGTTTGATACCATGTATGAAGCCAACGGCGTGGGATTGGCAGGACCGCAGGTGGGCATCTTAAAACGTATTGTGGTCATTGATGTAGGGGATGAGCATCCCTTGGTACTGGTCAATCCGGTCATTACGGAAACATCCGGCGAACAGACCGGAGACGAAGGGTGCTTAAGCCTGCCGAATAAGGTGGGGACGGTCACGCGTCCGAATTATGTAAAATGTCAGGCAATGAACGAATATATGGAACCGATTACCGTGGAAGGAACGGAATTACTCGCCAGAGCCATCTGTCACGAGATCGATCATCTGGACGGTATTTTATACCGGGATCATGTGCTGGACGGCATCCGGGACGTAGAATAGAAAGCAGGTGACAGGATGCGGATCGTATTTATGGGAACGCCGGATTTTGCCGTGGCGGTACTGGATGCCATCATGCAGGCGGGGCATCAGGTGGTTGGCGTATTTACGCAGCCGGATAAGCCGAAAGGACGGGGAAAAAGCGTACAGTTTCCTCCGGTCAAGGAAAAGGCGCTGGAATATAGCCTGCCGGTTTACCAGCCGATTCGGATACGGGAGCCGGAGGCGATCGACAGATTGAAAGCGTTAAATCCGGAGGTCATTGTCGTAGTGGCATTCGGGCAGATCTTGCCGGAAGCCGTCTTAAATCTGCCGCCGTTAGGCTGTATCAATGTGCATGCGTCTCTGTTGCCGAAATATCGGGGAGCTGCTCCGATTCAACGGGCGATCATAGACGGAGAACGGGAAAGCGGTGTTACTACCATGTATATGGCAAAAGGACTGGATACGGGAGACATGATCGAGCAGACGGTCGTACCGATCGCGCAAAAGGAGACCGGCGGAACGTATCATGATAAGTTGGCTGCAGCCGGCGCCGCCCTTTGTCTGTCTACCCTGCAAAAGCTGGAAGAGCATACGGCTCCAAGGATTCCGCAGGATGACGCCCGCAGCAGTTATGCACATCGACTGGATAAAGCAATGGGGGAATTGGATTTCCGTAAACCGGCAGAGGAATTGGAGCGGCTGATCCGTGGTCTGAATCCGTGGCCGAGCGCATATACCCATATATGGGGAAAAACACTAAAGATATTGGAAGCGGACGTAGCGGAGCCGTCGAAAGACGAAACGGCGCCGGCTGGAAGCGTGATTGAGGTGGATAAAAACTCGTTTACCGTTCAGTGCGGTTCGAAAGCTTTACGCATCCGATGTCTGCAGCTGGAGGGAAAGAAAAAGATGGAGACAGCCGCATTTCTCCTAGGTAATTCGATTGCCATAGGAACACGGCTGGGAAAGTGATCACAGGAGAATGCCATGGCGAAGGAGATCAATGTACGGGAACTGGCGGCGCAGACCCTGACCGAAATCGATCGGGGACAGGAGACTTCCAGCACGGCAATGGGAAAGGTACTGCGGAATTATCAATATATGAGTAAACAGGACCGTAGTTTTTACACCCGTCTGTGCTATGGGACACTGGAATCACGCATCCGTTTAGATTATATGATCGATCAGGTCTCGAAGACGAAGGTTGCTTCATGCAGACCATATATCCGTAATCTGCTTCGCATGAGCCTGTACCAGATCTGCTATATGGGAGGAGTGCCGGATGAAGCTGCCTGCAATGAAGCGGTCTTACTGGCTAAACGCAAGGGTTTTGCTTCGCTGAGCGGGTTTGTAAACGGAGTCCTTCGGAATCTGGTACGGAAGAAAGGTACGTTTGAATTCCCGGATCGGGAGGAACATAGGGAATCCTACCTTTCGGTCCGTTATTCCATGCCGTTGTGGCTGGTGGAACGCATGCTGGACTGGTATCCGGAAGAACTGGCAGAAACGATCATGCAGGCGTTTTTACAGGAACCGCCGTTGACCGTTCGTGTCAATCTGGCGCGTACGGACAAAGAGGCGCTTCGTGCCATGTTACATGCGGATGGCATACAGACAAGGGACGGATACTATACGGATAATACGTTGCAGATCTCCGGTCTGAATTATCTGAATCGGATCCGTGCCTTTCGGGAAGGATTATTTACCATACAGGATGAGAGTTCCGTGCTTCAGGGCTGTCTGGCGCCGGTGCATGCCGGCGACCGGATACTGGATGTGTGTGCGGCACCGGGAGGAAAGAGTTTGCATGCTGCGGAACGTCTGTATTTAGCCGGTGGGGTCAAACAGACTGCGGATGCCAACGGTACGGGAATGGTTCTGGCACGCGATATCGGTCCGGAAAAGACCGGACGGATTCATGAAAATATAGAACGTATGAAATATACGAATATTACCGTAGAGGAATGGGACGCCCGCAGATTGGATGAGAGATCTCTTGCATCCTTTGATATCGTGTTTGCGGATGTTCCTTGTTCCGGCTTAGGCGTGCTGGGAAGAAAGCCGGACATCAAATATCGGCTGACAACTGGGCAAATGAACGATTTGCTGTCTCTGCAACGGGAGATCCTGTCAACGACATGCCGTTATGTAAAAAAAGACGGTTATCTGATATACAGTACATGCACGATCAATCCGGAAGAAAATGAAGGGCAGGTCGCGTGGATACGGAATCATGTTTCTTTGGAACCGGTCAGCCTTCGGAAGTGCCTGCCGCAGCATTTGGCAGAGCAACTGGACGGACAGCCGGGAAGTGACTTGGATGCCGGATATGCCACCTTGCTGCCGGGGCGGCAGCAGTGCGACGGATTTTTCTTTGCGGTATTAAGGCGAAACGGAGATTAAAACGGAATGGACATTCGTTCACTGACATATGAAGAATTGGAAAGAGATATGACGGAGCAGGGATATCCGAGATTCCGGGCAGAGCAGACCTACACATGGATTCATCAGAAATTAGTCCGCCAACCGTCAGACATGAAGAATCTTCCGAAGGAACTTCGGGAACGTATGAAAGAGGACTGGATCGGCGTAACGGAAGAGACACGCCTGTGTTCCGGGAAAGACGGAACGAATAAATTTTTGTTCCGTCTGTGGGATGATCATGTCATAGAAAGCGTATGGATGCCGTACAGGCATGGTAATTCCGTCTGTATCTCTTCACAGGTCGGATGCCGGATGGGATGTCGTTTCTGTGCCTCTACCATTGACGGGCTGGTACGGAATCTGACGGCATCGGAACTGCTGGATCAGGTATATGCCATGCAGACGATCATGGGAGAGCGGGTATCGAATGTGGTGGTGATGGGTTCCGGAGAACCGTTCGATAATTACGACAACCTGATACGTTTTCTCCGTCTGCTGACCGACGAACGGGGACTGCATATCAGCCAACGCAATATCACGGTATCCACTTGCGGACTGCCGGATCAGATTCGCCGGTTTGCGCAAGAGGATATGGCTGTCACGCTGGCGCTGTCCCTCCATGCCGCAGATGATGAGGAACGGAGAAAGCTGATGCCGATCGCCAACCGTTATACGCTGGATACGGTACTCCATGCCTGCCGGTATTACTTTGAACAGACCGGACGGAGAGTGACGTATGAATATAGCCTGATACGCGGAGTGAATGATACGGCAAACCATGCAGACCGGCTGGCAAAACGGTTGCGGCAATATCGTCCCTG
Source organism: uncultured Lachnospiraceae bacterium (assembly GCA_947589305.1). Taxonomy (GTDB): domain Bacteria; phylum Bacillota; class Clostridia; order Lachnospirales; family Lachnospiraceae; genus CAG-632. The sequence goes on along the minus strand of CANQAP010000001.1, from coordinate 417,700 downwards.
CCATGTCAATCTGATCCCGGTCAATCCGATCAAAGAGCGGAATTTTCAGCGCGCGACGGATAAATCTGTACAAAATTTCAAATATATACTTGAAAATAATCAAATAAATGTTACTATAAGAAGAGGTATGGGTAGCGATATTGATGCTGCCTGTGGTCAATTAAGAAGAAATTATATTCAAAAATACCAATAGGAGGACACTGGTTTGTTATCATTCGGAAAAACAGATATTGGTAAGAAGCGGAGTATGAATCAGGATAATCTCTTCTTTAGTGATGAACCTGTCGGAAGTCTGCCAAATCTATACATCGTTGCCGACGGTATGGGTGGTCATAAAGCCGGTGATTATGCGTCTTCCTATGCAGTATATCGATTTGTAGAATTTGCAAAACAATGCGAGGATGTCAATCCCGTCACGGTTATGAAAAAAGGCATACGGATCGTGAACGATGGAATTTTGGCTGCCTCGAGGGAACGCGAAGAGCTGAACGGAATGGGTACTACTTTTGTCTGTGCCGTTGTGGCAGACAATCGCCTTTATGTGGCGAATATTGGCGACAGCCGATTATATCTGCTGGATAAAGACTCGATTCGACAAATCACATTGGACCATTCATTGGTAGAAGAATTGATCCGGACCGGACAGTTAGATCCGCTCAAGGTTCGGAATCATCCGGAGAAAAATATCATTACGCGAGCATTGGGAATCAATGAAGAAGCAGTTCCGGATTTTTTTGAAGTGGAACTGCATATGGATGAACGAATTCTGTTGTGTTCGGACGGTTTATCCAACATGGTAGAGGATGATGAACTTCTGAATATTATTGTGGAAGCTGAAAAACCGAAAGCCGCGGTAGAACGCCTGATCGATCGGGCAAATTATTACGGTGGCAAAGATAATATCGCTGCCCTTGTGGCGGTACAGTAAATTGAGAGGTGTAGACATGTTAAAATCTGGAATGATGCTAGGTGACAGATATGAAATAATCGAACTGGTAGGCTCAGGCGGTATGTCTGAGGTCTATAAGGCGAAAGACCATAAATTAAACCGTTATGTAGCGGTAAAAGTACTGAAAAACGAATTTAGCGACGATCGGAATTTTGTATCAAAGTTCCGGGTGGAAGCACAGTCAGCAGCCGGTTTGGCGCATCCGAATATCGTGAACGTTTATGATGTCGGCGAAGACGAAGGAATCTACTACATCGTCATGGAATTTGTAGAAGGCATTACTTTAAAAGAGTATATTATGGATAACGGAAGGTTACCGGCAGAGCAGGCGTTGGATTTTGCATTGCAGATCGCTTCCGGTATCGAAGTCGCACATCAGAACCATACCATTCACCGGGATATTAAACCGCAGAATATCATTGTATCCAAAAACGGCACCCTGAAGGTGACGGATTTCGGAATTGCCAGAGCCGCAACCTCGAATACGGTTGCCTCTAATGCAATGGGCAGCGTCCATTATGTTTCTCCGGAACAGGCGAGAGGCGGATACAGCGATGAAAAGAGTGATATATATTCTCTGGGTATTACCATGTATGAGATGGTGACCGGACGTGTGCCGTTTGAAGGGGACAACAACGTGACGGTGGCTCTGATGCACATTCAGGGAGAAATGATCCCGCCGCGGGAATACTATCCGGACATTCCGGCAAGTTTTGAAAAGATCATATTAAAGTGTACCCAGAAAAAACCGGAGCGGCGATATTTGACAGCCAGCGCGTTGATTGCGGATCTGAAAAGAGTGGCGACAAATCCAAATGGCGATTTTGTGGTGCTGGGTACGAATACATCCACCAATGCGCCTACCGTTATGATGTCGGATGCGGAACTCAACAGCATCAAAGAATCTGCGGCACAGAAAAACACAGCGGAAGAACCGGCACAGACTCCTTTATACTCTGACAGCCGGCGGACGGAGGCAAGATCTGCCGCATATACGAGACCGGCATCGACGCCGATCGACGTGGATGATGATTTTGATCCAGATGATGAAGATTATAATTATGATTATGATGATGACGATGATGAAGAGGAGAACGAAGACGATCTGCCGGATAATGTCGAAGACGACGTGGATCCGAAACTGCAGCGGATCGTGATGATCGGCGGTATTGTAGCGGCAGTCATTATCGCCATGTTTATCATGCTGGTGGTGGGAAAAGCTGCCGGATGGTTTAAATTCGGCGAGCGGGATCCGAAAGACCCACAGGAAACTCAGTCAGTGGAGATGACGGTGGACGTCGTGGGACTGAATATCGAAGAAGCGGAAAATATGCTGGAACAGCATGAGATTCCGTATACGATCGAGCATCAGAATGATGACGCCGTGGAAGCCGATATCGTTATTTCCCAGAGTTATAATAAAGGGGATATGATTCCTGCGGGTACTTCGGTCAAGATCATTGTCAGCGCAGGAAAAGAGGAAGTTCAGGTGCCGAATGTAGTCGGCTATGAAGTGACGCAGGCAGAGACTATGCTGGAAGATGCGGAGCTGATGGTGACGCACGCCTATGAATATAGTGATGATGTTGAGAAAGACCATGTGATCAGTCAGGATCCGGACGGTACGCAGATGGTGGCAAAGGGGACCAAGGTTAAGATCGTAGTCAGCAACGGTCCGGAAGTCAAGGAAACGGAAGTGCCGGATCTGCGCGGAAAAACACAGCAGGAGGCACAGGCGGCGCTGACAAATGTGAATTTGGCGCTGGGCAATGTGACGGAAGAATACAGCGCGACGGTACCGCTCGGTCAGGTCATTTCACAAAGTACCAGTTCCGGAACAAAGGTTCAGGAAGGAAGTTCCGTGGATATCACCATCAGTAAAGGACCGGAAGAAACCGAAACGGAGGAACAGCCAAAGACGTATTCGGCAATCTTTAGCGGCAGCATTACGTTTATTGGGGCAGCAGATTCAGAGAATGCTTATAATGTAGAAGTACGTTATGTAGTAGGAAATACCAGTCAGACGATTGCGAGCGGAACCATTTCCGCAACCAATCCAACGCTTGTGATACCGGACGGTGCAAAGCTGGGTGGTTTGGCTGCAACCGGTTCCCTTCAGGTATTGTATAATGGTTCTCCGACCAAACCGGAGGATGTCAATCAGTCGGTGAATGTTCAGGTAGCGGAAGAATAGGTGGTTATGCAGGGCAGGATCATGAAAGGGATCGGCGGCTTCTATTATGTGGATGTACCCGCCCACGGTCTATATGAATGCAAGGCGAAAGGAAGTTTTCGAAATCAGCGCTTAAAACCGTTAGCGGGAGATGCCGTGACCATAGATATTTTGGATGAAGAAAACAAGCTCGGAAACATTACGGAAATCGCTGCACGTAAAAATGAATTAGTTCGACCGGCAGTTGCAAATATCGATCAGGCACTCGTGGAATTTGCGGCTGCGCAGCCGAATCCCAATCTTAACCTGTTGGATCGGTTTTTATTGATCATGAGCCGCCAACAGGTTAAAACTATCATATGCTTTAATAAGACAGACCTAGCAGCACCCGATATGCTGTCACGTTTGGTACGTGCCTATGAAAAAAGCGGGTTTCCTCTTATCTTCATCAGTACGTATACCGGCGAGGGCATGGAGCGTCTGCATGGTTTGCTCGAAGGGAAAACGACTGTGTTTGCGGGACCGTCCGGTGTGGGTAAATCATCCCTGATGAATACTCTGTTGCCGGATGCAAAGGCGAAGACCGGAGCGATCAGCGAGAAAATCAAACGGGGAAAGCATACCACCCGTCATTCGGAGCTGATGAAAGCGGGCGAAGGAACCTATCTGATCGACACGCCGGGATTTAGCACCCTGTACTTAACGGATTTTCAGCCGGACGATCTGAAGGACTATATGGCGGAATTCAGACCATATGAAGGACAGTGCCGGTTTATAGGCTGTTCGCATATACACGAACCGGATTGCAGTGTCAAACGCGCGGTGGAAGCGGGAGCGATCAGCGATATCCGGTATCATAATTATGTGGAACTATATGAAGAATTAAAACATACAAGGAGTTGGTAACATGAAATTATCACCGTCAATCTTATCTGCGGATTTTTCCCGGTTGGGAGCAGAGATCAAATCCATCGATGAAGCGGGAGCCGATTATATTCATCTGGATATCATGGACGGGCAGTTTGTGCCGAATTTATCGTTTGGGATTCCGGTTGTGGAAGCGGTCCGGAAAGTCACGGATAAGCCGTTGGATGTCCATCTGATGATCGAAGAACCGATCCGTTATATAGAAGCGTTTCAGGAAGCGGGGGCTGATATCCTGACGGTTCATGTGGAGGCGTGTAAGCATCTGCACCGTACCTTAAGCCGGATCCGGGAACTGGATATGAAGGCGGGCGTTGCCTTAAACCCTGCCACTTCGGTCAACGTATTGAACTATATTTTTGATGATGTGGATCTGGTCTTAGTCATGAGCGTGAATCCGGGGTACGGCGGACAGACCTTTATCCCCGGTATGTTGGATAAAATCAAACGGATCCATAAAATTGCCGATGATAAAGGACTACAGAATCTCGATATTGAAGTGGACGGTGGTATTACCTTAAATAACGTATCGGCGGTTGTAGATGCCGGAGCGAATGTCATCGTAGCGGGATCGGCTATTTTTCAAGGCGATCCGAAAGCGAATGTGAAAGAGTTTTTGAAGAGAATGTATTGATGATGAAAGAAAAACGGGGATTAATGATTGCAGGAGGCGAATGGGATCAGGAATTCGCCTCTTCTTATATCAAAAAACAATATGCAGACATGCAGCCGGAACTGTTGATCGCCGTGGACAGAGGCTTGGAATATATGGAAGGGCTGGGATTGCATCCGGATCTTCTGTTGGGGGACTGTGATTCCGTAACGGCTAAGCTATGGCAAAGACGGGCAACAGACAGCCGGTGCGAGGTGCTGCAATACCCTTCTCACAAGGACGATACGGATTCGGCTCTTGCGGTTCAGGCGGCAATCGAGCGGGGAGTTACGTCGCTCTGTATATTGGGTGCGACCGGTATACGTCTGGATCATGGATTGGCGAATCTGGGACTGTTAAAACGATGCCTCGAACAAGGCGTGCAGGCGGAACTGGTGGATACGCATAACCGGATTCGCATGATCAACCGTTCGCTTACAATGAAAAAAAGCGGGCAGTTTGGACAATATGTTTCTATCTTACCGTTTTCGGACCGGGTAACGGGCATCACTCTGACCGGTTTTGAATATCCGCTGATGCGGACGGACATGGAATTAGGTTCCGGTCTGGGCATCAGTAATGTGATCGTAGAAGATACGGCAAGGATCGATATGGATTCCGGTTTGCTGATCGTGATTGAAAGTAAAGATGCCGCGACATAATAATAACCATTCAGCCGACCCTGAATGGTTATAAAATGAGAAGAGAGAATATATGAAACTAATAAAAGGTTATCAATTCATCTGTTTCTATTATAATGTCAAAATATGAACAAAATATGAATGTGAAACAAACAATGTGTGAAAGGAACAGGAAAAAACAAGTCATTTTGGAAAAAAGAGGTATGGCGATGACGATCCGGATACTGTGCGTCGGAAAAATTAAAGAGGATTTTTATCGGAAACGGATCGAGGAATCTGCCGCACAGATTCAGAGACAGTGCCGGTTCCGGATCACCGAAGTAGCCGATGAAAAAACACAGGAACATATGAGTCAGGCACAGATTGAGAAGGTCAGGCGGACAGAAGGCGAGCGGTTGTTGCATTATCTGCCGATAGAGGCTGGAGAATGGGTAGTTGCTTTGTGTATTGACGGAGAGGAAAGCCTGAAGCACGCATGGTATCAAAACATGGCGAAGCGGATACGGGAACGGGAAATCAGCCAGTTGACATATATTATCGGAGGTTCACTCGGATTGGATGAGCGTGTGATCCGGAGGGCGGATCAGACATTGAGCGTATCGAAACTGACGTTTCCGCATCAACTCATGCGGGTGATGCTGACCGAACATCTGGCACAGCATATCCGTGATATCATATAAATCAAACGTACGGACGGATGTAAACGGGATATCATTTGTGATAAGGCTGATGGTTTAAGATGCGGTATGCCCGATAAATCTGTTCGGATGCGATAACGCCGGTCAGTCCGGCGGAGAAATCGGCAGTCGCGAGGGAAAGCGGCAATATGGCGTAGCATTCCTGTTCTTCCGGGGATATGGTATAACCGATGAATAGACATATGTTTGAAATGCCCTGTAAATTGTTTGCTTGAATGAAAGCGGCAAATTCTTCAGATGACGGAGTGGACATTCCGGCATGAACCTGCAGCCATAAGGTATGTTCCGTTTTCTTTTGCCCCGAAGCAAGGGAAGAAAAGGTATCGGCGGGACGGCAATACCAGTCAAATCTGCAATAAGCGCTTAAGCGTTTGGCATATTCTTGAAGGGCAAGCATATCGTTGGTATTCAGTTTGCGTTGGTTGAAATAAACGGAATACTGCATGAAATCCTCCGGACAACGGAATGAAATAAAAAATGCACCAGATAGGAATCGAACCTACGCACCCGGCTCCGGAGGCCGGTGCTCTATCCACTGAGCTACTGGTGCATCAGTTGGTATTATAACCCAAAACATCCGAATGTGCAAACACTTATTGATTTTTATTTTCCGGTTTGTTAAAATATTGGTACTGTGATGAGACAGTACAGACGTACAAAGGAGTAAAATGATGCAGGATAGTGCTTGGTCAAGATGGAATCAAAAATTTAATAAGATACATCTTCAGGATACGGAGCTGCATACCGGTACGGAAAGCGTATATATTAATCCGGCAGTAAAATTAGCGGTCGGCTGGGGTGTCTTTTTACTCGCCTTTCTTTTGTTTCTTGTGATCGGAAAACCGTTTGTGAAAAAGGAAGCGAATACGGACGTCCATTCGTCCGGTGAGGAGGTCGTCAGCAGCGAAGATTATGTACCGTTTGAGCGAAACGAATATCCGGAAGTAAATTCGTTTGTCGAAAACTATCTGAATGCCCTGACGAATGCAGATATCAATGTACTGAATACCATGGTGGTCGATACCTCGCAATTTGATATCGCTTGGTTGGAAGAACGCCGGGAATATATCTTGAGTTATTCCAATGTGGATTGTTATACCAAACCGGGTCTGACAGAAGGATCCTATGTAGTCTATGCGGTGGTCAATACCGAGATCGCCGATGTGAATGTAGAGATACAACCGTTGAGCCTGCACCAGTTTTATCTGATACCGAATGAATACGGAGGATTTCTTCAGGATAATACGACAGGTACAAATCCGGATATAGACGCATATCTGGCTCAGGTCGAACAGGATCCGGATGTGGTGAAATTATATGAAAGAGTCAATCAAAACAATGAAGAGGCAGCCAATGCGGATGCGGCATTAAAGGCATTTTATGAAAGAATAAACATGGCGCAATGATATCGACATGATGTTGTGCAGCGGAAAGCCGGTTTTTGGCAATAGAGACGGGTACGTCCCGTCTTTATTGATGTGTATGGCAGGAAAGGAATACCCATGGAAGAGAACATCAGAATTAACAAGTTTTTAAGTGATTCGGGTATCTGTTCCCGCAGACAGGCAGATGCGTATATTGATTTGGGATGGGTCCGTATTAATGACACCGTCGCGAAACGCGGAATGCGGGTATCGGAGCAGGATCAGGTTTACGTTCAGGACAAACCGGTTCATAGACGGAAGCGTTTGATCGTGTTGGCATTTTATAAACCGAAAGGACTGGTCTGTTCCATGAACGGACAGGGTGCGGAAACGGTAGCGGAATATCTGCAATACCCGGTCCGTTTGCATTACGTGGGGCGTTTAGATAAGGATTCCGAAGGCTTATTGCTGTTGACGAATGACGGAGATCTGGCGGATGCCGTCAGCCGGGCAAGAAACCGGCATGAAAAAGAATATGAAGTCAGGGTCAATAAGCCGGTCACGAAGGAGTTTCTTCGACAAATGGCGGAAGGGATACCGATCCTCGATACGGTGACACGACCATGCAAAGTCAGGAAACTCGGCGCTACGAAGTTTTCGATCATTTTAACGCAGGGACTCAATCGGCAGATTCGCCGCATGTGTGAATATTGCGGCTATCGGGTGAAGACACTAAAGCGCATAAGGATTATGAATATTACGCTGGAAGGTTTGCAGGAAGGCGAATATCGGGAGCTGACACCGGAAGAACTGCAGGGATTACGGAAAAGACTGTCAGTATAACATGAGGGAGCAGACACAGGGAAAGAAGCATATGGAACAATTAGAACGAATCAAAGAATTGGTAAAATGTTTAAATGATGCGGCAAGGGCATATTATCAGGAAGATCGGGAGCTGATGAGCAATCGTGAGTATGATGCCTTATATGATGAATTGACAGCATTGGAAAAAGAAACCGGAATCACGCTTGCCAACAGCCCGACGGTCCATGTCGGATATGAAGTGGTCAGTGAATTGGAAAAACAGGTGCATCCGGCTCCGATGCTGTCTTTGGATAAAACGAAAGAAGTGGATGCACTGGCAGAATGGCTGGGTGACAGACAGGGAGTACTGTCATGGAAAATGGACGGATTGACGGTGGTACTCACATATCGGGACGGTCGTCTGTCGCAGGCGGTCACACGGGGAGACGGAGAAGTCGGCGAAGTGATCACCAACAATGCCAGAACCTTTCGAAACATCCCCGATCAGATTCCGTATAAAGGGGAATTGACGGTCCGTGGAGAAGCGGTTATCAAATATTCGGATTTTGAAGCTATCAATGCTTCGATCGAGGATGTAGATGCAAGATATAAAAATCCCAGAAATTTATGCAGCGGTACCGTCCGGCAGTTAAACAGCCGGATCACCGCGCAACGGAATGTTCATTTTTTTGCGTTCCATCTGGTCGATCTACCGGATGCGGGACTGCCAAATTCCGTGGCGGCACGGTTTCAATGGCTGGCGACCATGGGGTTTGATGTGGTTGAATACGAAATGGTGACCGGAGCTACCGTCCGGGAAGCGGTTCAGGGCTTTGCCAGCCGTATTCAGGGCAATGATTTCCCGTCCGACGGTTTGGTTCTGATCTATGATGATGTGGCATACGGAAACAGTCTGGGAGTGACTGCAAAATTTCCACGCAATGCCATCGCCTTCAAGTGGGCAGATGAATTGGCGGTGACGCATTTGCGTGAGATCGAATGGAGTCCGTCGCGCACCGGATTGATCAATCCGGTCGCGGTGTTTGATCCGGTCGAGCTGGAAGGCACATCCGTCAGCCGCGCCAGCCTGCATAATGTCAGCATTCTGGAAAGTTTTGAAATGGGTATAGGAGACGAGATCAGCGTCTACAAGGCGAACATGATCATCCCGCAGGTGGCGGAGAATCTCACGAAAAGCGGTACGATCACTATACCGAAACATTGTCCCGCCTGCGGGGCGCCGACGGAAATCCGACAGATCAAAGACGGAAAGGCGTTATATTGTACAAATGAATATTGCAGCGCAAAAAAACGGAAACTGTTCAGCCATTTTGTTTCCCGAAATGCGATGAATATAGAAGGACTGTCTGAAGCAACGATCGAAAAATTCCTAGAAGAAGGATTTATCGAGGATGTGTATGATCTCTACCGGCTAGAACCGTATCGCATGCAGATCGTGACGCTTGAAGGATTCGGCGAAAAGTCGTATGATAACCTGCAGACGTCGATTGCGGCGTCAAGGCAGACCACGCTGTCTCGATTGCTGTACGGCTTGGGAATCATGAATATCGGCGCGGCAACCGCAAAACTGATATGCCGCCATTTTCAGGATGACCTGACGGCGATCGTCTCAGCGAGTGCGGAAGAATTAATGGAAATCGAAGGGATCGGGGAAGTGACGGCGGAATCCTTTGTCGCTTATTTTGAAAATGAGGACAATCAAAGACGGGTACGGGAACTTTTGAAGGAACTGACCTTTGAACAGGAAACACGGGAGCCGCAGTCCCGGATACTGGAAGGGATGCAATTTGTCATTACCGGTACGCTAGAGCATTTTGCAAATCGGGATGAACTGAAGGATTTGATCGAACAAAAGGGCGGAAAGGTGACAGGTTCCGTAACCTCGAAAACCAATTATCTGATCAATAACGATGTCACATCCTCTTCGTCAAAGAATAAAAAAGCGAGGGAATTGGGGATACCGATTCTTTCCGAAGACGAATTGATCCGGATACTGAATGGGGAAGGATCCTACGAATGAAACTGAGAAAGAAGGAATGAAACATGCCAATTCGTATTGCCAATGATCTACCGGTCAAGAAAATATTAGAGGCAGAAAATATATTTGTGATGGATGAAGACCGTGCGATGACGCAGGACATCCGTCCGTTGTCAATTTTGATCTTAAATTTAATGCCGCTGAAAGAAGATACGGAACTGCAATTAATGAGAAGTCTTTCCAATACGCCGCTACAGGTCAATATTACGCTGATCCGAACCGATTCTTATGAGGCGAAACATGTTGCCAAAAATCACATGGAGCGGTTTTATACCACTTTTGACGAGGTGAAGGATAAGAAATATGACGGACTGATCATTACCGGAGCGCCTGTGGAACTGATGGAGTTTGAAGAGGTTGAGTATTGGAAGGAGTTGACCCGGATCATGGATTGGTCCGAACATAACGTGACGTCCACCCTCCACATCTGCTGGGGAGCGCAGGCGGGTTTATATTACCGATACGGAATTTCCAAAATACAACTTCCGGAAAAAATCTCAGGCGTATATAAGCATTATACGTTCCATAAAAAAACGCCGCTGGTACGTGGATTTGACGATTCCTTTTTGGTTCCGCAGTCGCGTTATACCGGTGTCAGCCGTGAAGAGATCGTGGCAAACGAACATTTAGAGATTGTTGCGGATTCCAAAGAGACCGGACCGTATCTGATTTTGGGCGACGGCGGTAAGAATATTTTTGTGACAGGACATCCGGAGTATGATACCCTGACCTTGGACTTGGAATACAAACGGGATGTCGGACGAGGACTGCATCCGAAACTGCCGGTCAATTATTATCCGGGAGATCATGTGGATGAGCCGCCGATCAAGTCTTGGCGGTGCCATGCCAATACGTTATATACAAATTGGCTGAATTATTACGTTTATCAGCAGACGCCGTATGATTGGCAGTAAACCATCGGACAAAAAAGGATTCAGACGGTGTACGCAGGGGATAACAAGAACGATAACAGGAGGAATCAGATGAAAAAGTTAGAAGATTATGTAACGACGATACCGGATTTTCCGGAAGAAGGGATCATGTTCCGGGATGTGACCAGTGTCTTACAGGATGCGGACGGTTTGCAATTATCCATTGACGGCATGTTGAGACTGTTGGACGGTGTTTCTTTTGATGTGCTGGCAGGTACGGAATCGCGGGGATTTATTTTCGGAATGCCGATTGCTTATCATTTGCATAAACCTTTTGTCCTGATCCGGAAAAAGGGAAAACTGCCACGGGAAACGATCTCAAAGGAAGTTACATTAGAGTACGGGACCGCTGAGATTGAGATACATAAGGATGCGGTCAGACCCGGACAGCGGGTGGTCTTGGTCGATGATCTGATCGCGACCGGAGGCACCATGAAGGCGGCGGCGGAACTGGTGGAAGAACTGGGCGGAGAAGTTGTGAAAATGATTTTTCTGATGGAACTTGCCGGATTGAAAGGCAGAGAATTGTTAAAACAGTATGATATTGCTTCCGTGATCAAATATGAGGGAAAATAAGCGGTATCGGATGTACGGTTGAAGATATAGGAGGAGCGATATGGCTGGTTCAATATACGGTAAACGGTTTCGGATCTCCACATGGGGAGAATCCCACGGAAAAGGAGTGGGAGTTGTCATAGACGGCTGCCCGGCAGGTCTGGAACTGTCGGAGGAGGATATCCAAGCGTATCTGGATCGGAGAAAACCCGGACAATCCAAATATGCGACGCCCCGAAAAGAGGATGACAAAGTAGAGATTTTATCCGGTGTGTTTGAGGGAAAGACCACGGGGACTCCGATTTCCATGATGGTGAGAAACTATACGCAACGTTCGACGGATTACAGTGAGATCGCTTCTTACTATCGACCGGGGCATGCGGATTTTACCTTTGATGAAAAGTTTGGATTTCGGGATTATCGCGGCGGCGGACGTTCATCTGCGCGGGAGACGATCGCGCGCGTAGCGGCAGGAGCCGTGGCGGCAAAGCTGCTGCGGCGCTTGGGTATTGAAATTCTCACTTATACGAGATCAATCGGACCGGTGACCATTGATTACGACAGATTCCGTCGGGATGCCATTTGTGAAAACAGTCTGAATATGCCGGATGAAGAAGCGGCGCGGCAGGCGGGCGAATACATAGAATCCGTTATGAAACAAAAGGATTCTGTGGGAGGCGTGGCGGAATGTATCGTGACCGGTATACCGGCAGGTATCGGAGAACCCGTGTTTGATAAGTTAGACGCGGATCTGGCGAAGGCAGTGGTCTCCATAGGCGCGGTCAAAGGAGTGGAGATCGGAGACGGTATGGCGGTCGCACAGGCGCTCGGATCCGAAAACAATGACGGATTCTGCATGCAGGACGGAAAAGTGAGAAAACGGAGCAATCACGCAGGCGGAACTTTGGGCGGTATCAGTGACGGCTCTCCGCTGGTCATACGGGCGGCATTCAAACCGACGCCGTCTATTCTGCATGAACAGGAAACGGTTAATCAATCCGGTGAGGACATCCGGATTTCCATCAAGGGACGTCATGATCCGATCGTAGTGCCAAGGGCAGTGGTAGTCGTGGAATCCATGGTAGCGCTGACGGTTTTGGATGCCATGCTGGAGAATATGACCGCAAGGCTGGACCGGATCGTTGATTTCTATGATAGAATTTAGGGTTTACAAGAAAAAAGGATTGTGTTAATATATCTTCGTTGTGAATTAGCCGACGCTCGGATGACGGATACTCCGACCGCGTCTTAGTGCAGGCTGTATGAAAAGAAGGAGGAACATCGCATGATTACAACAGAAATGAAAGCAGAGATCGTGAAAGAATACGGACGCTCAGAAGGCGATACCGGTTCGCCGGAAGTGCAGATCGCGTTATTGACTGCCAGAATCAATGATCTGACCGATCATTTCAAGGCAAACCCACACGATCACCATTCCAGAAGAGGTCTTTTGAAAATGGTAGGTCAGAGAAGAAATTTACTGGCATACCTGAAAAAGAAAGATATCAATCGTTACAGAACATTGATCGAAAAATTAGGTTTGAGAAAATAAGCAGCAGCGCCATCCGTTCGTAAACGTCCGGATGGTTTCTGTTTTTAAAAATACCGGCGGCATCCTCTTCCGGTCTTGTCAGATGAAAAAAAATATGCTAAAATATTACAGATTGTGTAAGACGTAAGCCGAGACTGCTAATAAGGTCACTGATGCAGTGATTTTTTTAGTTGTTTCGGTGTCTTATGCAAATAAGCGTAAAGGAGATAGAAACATGTATAAGCAATTTACCATGGAACTTGCCGGCAGAACCCTGCGTGTGGATGTCGGAAGAGTTGGAGCGCAGGCAAACGGATGCGCATTTATGCACTACGGGGATACGATCGTATTGTCTACGGCGACCGCATCGGAAAAACCGAGAGAGGGAATCGATTTCTTCCCGCTCAGTGTGGAATACGAGGAGAAAATGTATGCGGTCGGGAAAATCCCGGGTGGATTTAATAAAAGAGAAGGAAAGGCGTCTGAAAATGCGATCTTAACTTCCCGTGTTATTGACCGTCCGATGCGTCCGTTGTTCCCGAAAGACTACAGAAATGACGTGACGTTAAACAATATGGTCATGTCGGTAGATCCGGAATGCCGTCCGGAGTTAGTGGCAATGCTTGGTTCGGCGATCGCAACCAGTATTTCGGATATTCCGTTTGACGGACCGTGTGCAACGACGCAGATCGGCATGATCGACGGAGCGTTTGTGGTGAATCCGTCCCAAAAGCAGTGGAAGGAAGGCGATTTACAGTTGACGGTGGCTTCCACGAGTGAAAAGGTGATCATGATCGAAGCCGGAGCAAACGAAGTGCCGGAAGCAAAGATGATCGAAGCCATTTATCAGGCGCATGAGATCAATCAGACAATCATCGCATTCATTAATGAGATCGTTGCGCAAGTCGGAAAGCCGAAGCATGAGTATATCAGTTGTGCGGTTCCGGCGGAATTATTTGACGCAATGAAAGAGATCGTAACACCGGAAGAGATGGAAGAAGCCGTATTTACCGATGTGAAGCAGGTACGTGAAGAAAATATCCGTCAGATCACTGCAAAATTGGAAGAGGCGTTTGCCGATAAAGAAGAATGGCTGGCGGTGCTGGACGAGGCAATCTATCAGTATCAGAAAAAGACCGTGCGGAAGATGATCTTAAAGGATCATAAGAGACCGGACGGACGTGCGATCAATCAGATCCGCCCGTTATCCGCAGAGATCGATATCATTCCAAGAGTCCATGGTTCCGGTATGTTTACCAGAGGACAGACACAGATTTGTAACGTGTGTACATTGGCACCGTTATCCGAGATACAGAAATTAGACGGTTTGGATCCGAACGAGACTGCAAAGCGGTATATGCACCACTATAATTTCCCGTCTTATTCCGTAGGGGAGACAAAGCCATCCAGAGGACCGGGACGGCGGGAGATCGGTCATGGCGCCTTGGCGGAACGGGCGTTGCTGCCGGTACTGCCGAGTGAGGAGGAATTCCCGTATGCGATCCGGACGGTTTCAGAGACGTTTGAATCCAACGGTTCTACTTCACAGGCATCGGTTTGTGCTTCCACCCTGTCCTTAATGGCTGCCGGTGTTCCGATCAAGAAGCAGGTAGCAGGTATTTCCTGCGGTCTGGTGACCGGTGATACGGATGACGACTATATTGTCCTGACCGATATCCAAGGATTGGAAGACTTTTTCGGAGATATGGATTTTAAGGTGGCAGGTACCCATGACGGGATCACCGCTATCCAGATGGATATTAAGATTCATGGTCTGACGCGTCCGATCGTAGAAGAAGCGATCGCAAGGACCAAAGAAGCGAGAGAATATATCATTAACAACGTCTTAACGCCGGTGATCGCAGCTCCGCGTCCGACGGTTGGCAAATATGCGCCGAAGATTGAACAGATGAAGGTAGATCCGGATAAAATCGGTGAGATTATCGGTCAGAAAGGCAAGACCATTAACGCCATTATCGAGGAAACGGATGTCAAGATCGATATTGACGACGACGGTACCGTATATATCTGCGGTGTTGAACGCAGCGGTATTGACCGTGCCATGCAGATCATCCATTCGATTGTGGATCCGATCGAGGTCGGAAAGATCTATGACGGTACGGTCGTTCGGATCATGCCGTATGGCGCTTTTGTAGAGTTATCACCAAACAAGGACGGAATGATCCATATTTCCAAACTGGCAAAAGAACGGGTAGCCAAAGTGGAAGATGTGGTAACGATCGGCGATAAGGTCCGTGTGAAATGTATCGGCGTGGAGATGGGAAAGATCAGCCTGAGCTTAAAGGATGCGATCCAAGCCCCTGCCGAATAAGAAAGGAATGCAAACAAAGCCCTGATTGTCCCTTGCGGATATAGGGCTTTTTTGCTATAATGATTATCGTGAGTTTGCTTGCAATCTGAAAGGAAAAAAAGGAGAAGGTATATGAAGTACGGACACTTTGACGAAGGAAAAAAGGAATATGTAATTACAAGACCGGATACGCCGGCTCCATGGGCGAATTATCTGGGATCTCCGGAATATGGCGCGATCATTTCGAATAACGCCGGAGGATACAGCTTTGTAAAGAGCGGTGCAAACGGACGGGTACTTCGCTATATTTTTAACAGTTTTGATCAACCCGGACGGTATATTTATTTGAAAGATGAGGATTCTAAGGATTACTGGTCCGCATCTTGGCAGCCGGTCGGCAAGGATTTAGATACGTATCAGAGTGAATGCCATCACGGTACGGCATATACGAATATTCAGGCGGATTATTCAGGCATCCATTCGGAAGCCATATATTATGTGCCTCTGAACAAAACGCATGAGGTATGGCATCTGAAAGTGACGAATCGTTCGGATCGCCCACGGAAATTGTCAGTGTTTGGATATTGTGAATTTACCAATGAAGGAAATTATGAACAGGATCAGGTGAATCTGCAATACACGTTATTCATTACCAGAACCTACTTTCAGTCAAATAAAATCGTACAGATGTTAAATGAAAATGTCAATCGGCATGCGATCAACGGCAGTAACCGGGCGTCGCGTTTCTTTGGTATGGCAGGACAGAAGATCACATCCTACTGTGGAGATAAAGAGAGTTTTCTGGGACGGTATCACGGATACGGCAATCCGCAGGCTGTCGAGCAGGGTACCTGCGGAAATGTCCTGAATTATAATTCCAATGCCTGCGGCGCCTTGCAGACCGTACTGGAGCTGGAAGCCGGCGAAACCAAAGAACTCGCATTTATCTTGGGAGAGAAGATGGAAGACGAAGCGGAAGCCATCATGGACGCTTATGCGGACGTTTCGACTTTATGTCAAGCCGAACTCGAAGAATTGATCACTTACTGGCATGAAAAACTGAATCATTTCCAAGTGCAGACGCCGAGCGATTCCTTCAACAATATGATCAATACATGGAACGCTTACCAGTGTTTTATGACCTTTATCTGGTCCCGTGCCGCTTCGTTTACCTACTGCGGACTGCGTAACGGGTACGGATATCGGGATACGGTTCAGGACATTCAGGGCGTGATCCATCTGGCTCCCGAAATGGCTCTGGAAAAGATCCGTTTCATGCTTTCGGCACAAGTGAATAACGGCGCCGGACTTCCGCTCGTAAAGTTCGACCACAATGCCGGTCATGAAGATACACCGGATGACGAATCGTATGTACGGGCAACCGGACATCCGGCTTATCGGGCTGACGACGCCCTGTGGCTCTTCCCGACAGTTTATAAGTATATTGCGGAGACAGGCAACAAAGCCTTTTTGGATGAAGTCATCGTATATGCGAACGGCGGTGAAGGCAGTGTATATGATCATTTGAAACGGGCGATCGATTTTTCCATGAATCATTTAGGTAATCATCGGATGCCTGCCGGTCTGCATGCAGACTGGAACGATTGCCTGCGATTGGGTAAGCTTGGGGAATCCACGTTTGTAGCCATGCAGTTATATTATGCGATGCGTATGTTGAAAAAAATCGCAGAAGACCGTGAGGATACGGAATATGCTGCCTATCTGACGAAGGCACAAAGCGAGTTGGAACATTCCTTACAGAGTCTTTGCTGGGAAGAGGACCGTTATATTCGCGGATTTAAGGAAGACGGGCAGGTGATCGGTTCCAAAAAGGATCCGGAGGCGAATATGTGGCTGAATCCGCAGTCATGGGCGGTGATCAGCGGACTGGCATCTAAGGAACAGGCGGAGCTGGCATTAGAGTCGGTACATCGCGAACTGAATACACAATATGGTGTCCGGCTGATGGCGCCATCGTATGTGGATCACGCATTTGACGGAGCACTTATGCTCTTATTTAATCCGTCTACCAAGGAAAACGGCGGTATCTTCTCACAGCCGCAGGGATGGATCATCTTAGCGGAGGCTTTGATGGGGCATGGAAATCGCGCGTTTGAATATTTTGAAGAAAGTTCACCGGCATCTATGAATGATCGGGCAGAAATACGGAAACTGGAGCCGTATTGCCATGGGCAGTTTACGGAAAGTGTAGAGAGTCTGTTTGAAGGCAGGGCGCATGTACATTGGCTGACCGGTACGGCTTCCACGGTTATGGTCGGATGTGTAGAAGGAATTTTAGGAATGCGTCCGGATTTTGACGGTTTGGAGATCAATCCTTCGATTCCGTCGGACTGGAAAGAGATTACGATCCAAAAATCTTTCCGCGGCAAACAACTGCATATGACGGTCAAGAATCCAAACGGAAAAGAACACGGCGTGACCGGAATGGTCTTAAACGGAAGAAAAATCGAAGGCAACTATATTCCGGCGGCTGATCTTGCGGACGACAATGAAATCGAGGTTTGGATGTAACGGAACGAGAAAGAAGGAAGACTAAAAATGAACGAATTGGAATCGGCACTGCATAATCCGGTATTGGTAGCTCCGATTGTAAGCTGGTGCATTGCACAGCTATTAAAAGTATTGATCCATACGATTGTCAATAAAAAGTTTGAGTGGGAACGTGTAGTTGGCGGCGGCGGCATGCCAAGTTCCCATTCGGCGACGGTGGGTTCCTTGGCGACAGCGGCATTCATTCAATATGGTGGAGATTCTTTTGAATTCGCGATCTCGACGGTCATAGCGATTATTGTGATGTATGATGCTATGAATGTTCGTTTAGAGACGGGTAAGCAGGGCGCCATTTTGAATATTCTGATCAAAAATGAAGAAATCAAGGCACGGCTTGACCAGACCAGCAAGGAGAAATGGACGGAAACGATCTTAAAAGAGTATGTCGGACATACGCCGGTACAGGTTTTGGTTGGTCTGATCCTCGGTGTCATCATCGGTATCTGTATCTGCCGTTTCGTCTGAGGCTCGTATAAATTAAAAAAAGGTTCATATACTAGTTTAAGAAGAATCATTGGATTCTTCTTAAACTTTGTAATCGGAGGAGTATATGAAAGAGCAGACGAAGGAAGAACGTTCCTACAAAGAACGTCAAAAGGAGGAAGTAACCGGTAATCTGATCAAGGAATCCGGTCAGTTTACCTTATCTGGGAATTCTCAGCATCATCGGATTCATCTGTTGAATATAGTCGGAGAAATTGAAGGGCATGAATGCCTGCCCTCTACTGCCAAGACCACGAAATATGAACATGTGCTGCCGCTGCTGGCAGAGATTGAGGATAATCAGCACATTGACGGCATGTTGGTCTTGCTCAATACGGTTGGCGGAGACGTAGAGGCAGGTCTCGCCATGGCGGAAATGATCGGATCCATACAAAAGCCGGTCGTCACACTGGTGCTTGGCGGCGGTCATTCCATTGGTGTTCCGCTGGCGGTTTCCGGAGATTATTCCTTTATTGTTCCGACGGCGACTATGGTAGTCCATCCGATCCGGATGAACGGCATGGTGATCGGAGTGAAACAGAACTATGAATACATTGAACGGATGCAGGACCGGATCATAGCGTTTACGGTTGCACATTCCGGGATTGAGGAGAACAGGCTCCGCAGTATCATGATGAATACCCAGCAGTTAGTAAAGGATATCGGTTCTATGCTGGTCGGAAAAGAGGCTGTCGAGGAAGGTCTGATCGATGCCGTGGGAGGCATCCACGAAGCGATGGAATATTTACACGGTTTAATTGAACAACGAAAACAACAGGCAGTAAAAGAATAGAATCTGTATGGATAAAGGGAGGATTTTTGATGAAGTTTTGGGAAGCGATTCTTATGGGGCTGATTCAGGGACTGACAGAGTTTTTGCCGGTCAGCAGTTCCGGACATCTGGCAATCTTTAAAAATATATTTCATATTTCAACGGAAACCGGTTTGTTATTTGACGTCATGTTACATATTGCGACATTGGCTGCCGTGTGTGTGGTCTATTGGAAAGATGTGAAAGAGTTGTTTGTAAACGGCTGCTGCATGCTAGGACTGTGGGTTCTCAATGCGGGCATATGGATCGGGAACCGTTTCCGGTCAAAAGAACGGCGCCTGCCGCTGCGTCCGGTCCTGACAACGCCTTATCGCCGGTTTGTGTTAATGATTTTGATCAGTACGGTGCCAACCGGTATTTTGGGCATCCTTTTGGAAAAGATCATCGGTTCGGCTTCCGATTATTTGATCTTGCCGGGAATTTGCCTGATCCTGACATCCATCTTATTATTTCTTGCTGATCGGGCTAAGATCGGTGAAAAAACAGAAGAAAGCGCGACGTATGGCAGCGCATTGGCTATCGGCTTGGCACAGGGAGTCGCTACGCTTCCGGGACTGTCCCGTTCCGGGACGACCATTACCGCCTGCCTCTTAAGTGGATATCAGAAAGAATTTGCGGTCAAATATTCGTTTATCATGTCGATTCCTGCAATTTTAGGAGCCATGGTCTTACAGCTTACGGATCTTTCGCTGCAGGATTTCAACGGCGGTATGATCTGGAATTATCTTGCCGGGATGCTGGTCGCCGGTGTGGTCGGTTATATCTGTATTAAGACCATGCTGGTTGTTGTTAAAAAGAAAAAATTTACTGTTTTCTCGATATATTGTTTATTGGCGGGACTGCTTTCCGTGATCTTTTACTTTGTCGCCTGATGCGGCGGCATACAAAAGACGGAATCAGATCCGATAAGAAATGGAGTGAGAACTATGGCTCAAAAGAAAAGAAGCGGAAAAACGCAAACGAATACGAAAAACTCCGGGTGTGGCAGGCAGATGGCGGCGAGTCGTCCACAATCACAGGCAGGAGGCTTCCGGTTTGAAATTGTACTGATTCTGGCATTTGCTGTGGCAGTCTTTTTAGAGATCAGCAATTTCGGGCTGTGCGGTACGTTAGGAGATGCGATCAGCGGATTTTTGTTTGGCGTCTTTGGATGGATACAATACATACTTCCTATGCTGGTCTTTATCGGCATGGCTTTTTTGTTTGCAAACGGATATTCCGGTATCGCCATTAAAAAAACGGTCTATGCCGGCATCTTATGTCTGGATATCGCTATCTTAACACAGTTGATCATGGGATTTGCGGAACAGGATGCGGTTCGTGATCTATATTTACACGCCTATGCAGAAAAAACAGGAGGCGGTTTTGTTGGCGGTGGGCTTGCCCTTCTTTTGAAAAGCATCATCGGAGTGGCAGGAACGTGGTTGTTTGTGATCGTCTTGGCATTGATCATGATCATTTTATTGACCGAGCGGTCTTTTATCCGTTTACTACAAAACGGAGGCAGCCGTTTGATGGATGATTTCCGGGATGCGAAAGAGCGCGGACAGGAATATCAGGAACAACGCCAAGAAGAACGGATGACTTTGGACGAGATCCGTGCCGCAAAACAGGCGGAACGGGAAGCGGCAAGACTGCAACGAAAAGAAAAAGCGAAAAATGAATTGGATCGAAGGCGGGAACTTCAGGAACGTGAACGGGCGAAAGCGCAGTTGGAGCGGGATGCCGCTTCCCAACAGCAAGAGCCGGAATACAACCGCTTTCATCAGAAGGTCAAAAAAGGGTTGTTCCGCAATCTGACGGTCTTACCGGGAGACGGTGAACAGGGAGTTATAAAAAATGATGAATTTAAAAAAGAGAATCCGTTGAGCCGGGAAGAAGTGCATGAGATCACGATGGTGATCGATCATGAAAAATCGGACGGCTTGGCACAGGAGATGACCGCGCATACGCAGTCTCCGCATGTCGCCACTGCCGGCAAAGAACAAAAAAATCTTCCGGTCACGGAAGCGGCAATGAGTATTGCGGAAGAGGACGATCTCCTGACTGCGAACGAGAAGCCGGTCCGTAAGCGGCGGGTACAAAAAACCAAACAATCGGCACGGGAAACGCAGGAAGAGGTCAAAGAAGTGGCACAGGAAGCGGGACAGCCGGCGAAGGAGACCCGGACTGCCGTTCGTGCAGACGGTTCCGATTCTTATGAGTTTCCGCCATATGATCTGTTGAAAAGAGGAACCGGAGACAATAAAAACAATCAACGATACATAGAAGAGACTAAACAGAAACTGCAAAGTACGTTGGATAGCTTTGGTGTACGGGCTGCGATAACGGATTATAGCTGCGGTCCGTCGGTCACACGGTTTGAATTACAGCCGGAACAAGGCGTCAAGGTCAGTAAGATCGTTGGATTGGCAGATGATATTAAATTAAATCTTGCGGCTTCCGATATCAGAATCGAAGCACCGATCCCGGGAAAAGCGGCGGTAGGCATTGAAATTCCAAACAAAGAAAACGTAGGCGTGATGTTTCGGGATCTGATCGAGGATAACAGTTTTGTGAAATTTCCTTCGGATATCGCTTTTGCGGTCGGTAAAGACATCAGCGGACAGGTGGTCGTTGCGGATATCGCAAAAATGCCGCATTTATTGATTGCCGGCGCTACCGGTTCCGGTAAATCAGTCTGCATTAATACGATCATCATGAGTATTTTATTTAAAGCCACTCCGGAAGATGTCAAGCTGATCATGATCGATCCGAAAGTAGTGGAATTGACGGTATATAACGGGATCCCGCATCTGCTGATCCCGGTCGTGACAGATCCGAAGAAAGCCGCGGGAGCTTTGAACTGGGCAGTCATGGAAATGACCAAGCGTTACCAGTTGTTTGCGGAATATAACGTGCGGAACTTAAAGGGATACAATAAAAAAGTAGAAGAGGCACGGGAACAGAGCCAGACGACGGAAAGCACCTTGACGAAACTGCCGCAGATCGTGGTGATCGTAGACGAGCTTGCGGATTTAATGATGGTGGCACACGGCGAAGTCGAAGATGCGATCGTGCGTCTGTCTCAGTTGGCACGGGCAGCCGGCATTCATCTGGTCATTGCCACTCAGCGTCCGTCCGTGGATGTGATCACCGGTTTGATCAAGGCAAACGTACCGTCAAGGATTGCATTTGCAGTATCGTCACTGGTGGATTCCAGAACCATTCTGGATATGTCGGGCGCGGAAAAGTTATTGGGAAAAGGAGATATGCTCTTTTATCCGACCGGATTTCCGAAACCGGTTCGGGTGCAGGGAGCGTTTGTATCGGATGAAGAGGTCGGTGCGGTCGTGGAATTTCTGAAAAAACAATCGCAGGATGCGGTGTATGATCCGGAGATCACCAGTCAGATCGAGAGCAGTGCCGTGGCTTCATCGACATCACAGGATACCGGCGGAGATGCAGATCGGGATGAATATTTCCGGGATGCCGCAAGATTGATCATCGAAAGTGATAAAGCATCAATCGGTATGCTGCAGCGGAAATTTAAGATCGGATTTAACCGGGCGGCAAGGATCATGGATCAGTTGGCGGAGGCAGGCATTGTCGGACCGGATGAAGGGACGAAACCGAGAACCATCCTGATGTCACCGGAACAGTTTGAAGAATATGCGGATGAGTATTTATAAAGGTATTTCTTGACAGTTATGTAAGAATTGAGTAGGATTGCAAGTAATGGGCAAAGCAGAATATAGGATCACTTAGAAAGGATGCAAAACAGATGAAAACGGACATAGAGATTGCACAAGAGGCAGAATTACAACCGATAAGTGAGATTGCAAAACAATTAGATATTCAGGAAGACGAATTAGAATGTTACGGTAAATATAAGGCGAAGCTGAGCCGGGAGTTGATGGAACGGCTGCAGGGACAGCCGGACGGAAAAATGATCTTGGTCACGGCGATCAATCCGACGCCGGCAGGAGAAGGCAAAACGACGGTCACGGTCGGCTTGGGACAGGCTTTCGGCATACTGAACAAAAAAGCAGTGATCGCCCTGCGGGAACCTTCTTTGGGTCCGTGCTTCGGCATCAAAGGCGGCGCGGCAGGCGGAGGCTATGCCCAACTGGTACCGATGGAAGATCTGAATCTCCATTTTACCGGAGATTTTCATGCGGTAACGTCTGCCAATAATCTTCTTGCCGCTATGCTGGATAATCATCTGCAGCAGGGAAATGAATTAGGGATCGATCCGAAGCAGATCGTCTGGAAACGCTGCTTGGATATGAACGATCGGGCATTGCGTAACATCGTGATCGGCATGGGTACGAAAACGGACGGCGTGATACGGCAGGACGGGTTTATCATAACAGTGGCGTCGGAGATCATGGCAATTCTATGTCTGGCAACGGATATTCAAGATTTATCGGAACGACTGAGCCGGATCATCGTGGCGTATAATTACCACGGAGAACCGATAACAGCAGGAGATTTAAAAGCAGTCGGAGCCATGACCGCGTTGTTGCGGGATGCCATAAAGCCGAATCTGATCCAAACCTTGGAACATACGCCGGCTTTGGTACATGGTGGTCCGTTCGCTAATATCGCACATGGATGCAACAGTGTGATCGCTACCAAAACAGCGTTGAAGCTGGCAGATTACGTGGTCACGGAAGCAGGCTTTGGAGCCGATCTGGGCGCCGAAAAGTTCTTAAATATCAAGTGCAGACAGGCAGGGCTGCAACCGGATGCGATCGTCTTGGTTGCAACGGTCCGCGCATTAAAATATAACGGAGGCTTGAACAAAGACGAGCTGTCGCAGGAGGATATCGAAGCTCTGAGCCGCGGAATCGTCAATCTGGAAAAACATATCGAGAACCTGAAAAAATTCGGTGTGCCGATCGTAGTTACTTTAAATCGTTTTGTGACAGACAGTGAAGCGGAATTGACGTTTGTGAAGAATTTCTGTGAGGAACGTGACTGTGAATTTGCACTGGCGGAAGTCTGGGAACATGGCGGTCAAGGCGGCGTCCGGCTTGCCGAAACCGTACTGCATACATTAGAGACAAAAACCGCCCAGTTTCAACCGTTGTATGAACTGGACCGCAGCATTGAGGAAAAAATAGAAACGATCGCGACACAGCTATACGGTGCGGACGGAGTGACATATTCGCCGGAAGCCAAGAAAGCGATCGCACGTATTACGGAAAGAGGATACGGTGGTTTACCGATCTGCATGGCAAAAACCCAGTATTCGCTGTCGGACGATCCGGGCAGGCTGGGACGACCGAGCGGATTCCATATAACCGTTCGGGAGGTCTATGTGAGTGCAGGCGCAGGATTTATCGTAGCGATCACGGGTTCCATCATGACGATGCCGGGGCTGCCGAAACATCCAGCGGCAGAGCGGATCGATGTGGTCGGAGACCGGATTGTAGGATTATTTTAAGGAGGTTCATCATGGCAAAGATTATTGACGGAAAAACGATCAGTCAGCAGATCAAGGACGAACTGAAGGAGAAGGTAGCGGCTCTAAAAGCGGAGGGAACGGAAATTGCCCTTGCCGTGATTCAGGTGGGAACGGATCCTGCATCTACTGTTTACGTCGGAAACAAGAAGAAGGCATGTGAATATGTCGGCATTCGTTCGGAAAGTTATGAACTACCGGAAGAAACCACACAGGAGGAACTCCTGCAATTAATTGATACGTTGAACCATAAGGATTCGGTTTACGGGATTTTGGTTCAACTGCCTTTGCCGGAACATATTCAGGAGGATATGGTCATTCGGGCAATCGCACCGGAGAAAGATGTCGATGGATTTCATCCGCAGAGTGTCGGGGCGTTAAGTATCGGGCAAAAAGGCTTCGTATCCTGTACGCCTGCCGGGATCATACAGTTATTAAAGCGCAGCGGCGTAGAAATAGAAGGAAAAGAATGTGTGGTGATCGGAAGGAGCAATATCGTAGGAAAACCGATGGCATTGCTGTTATTACGGGAGAATGGGACCGTAACGGTTACGCATTCGAAAACCAAAGATCTCAGATCCGTCTGCAAACGCGCAGATATTTTAGTGGTGGCGATCGGAAAACCAAAAATGATCGACGCGTCTTATGTGAAAGAGGGAGCGGTCGTGATTGATGTGGGGGTTCATAGAAACGAAAACCGTAAGCTGTGCGGGGATGTGGATTTTGAGAGTGTGGAACCGATCGCATCTGCTATTACCCCGGTGCCGGGCGGCGTCGGACCGATGACCATTGCCATGCTGATGTATAATTGCGTACAGGCGGTAGAAATCCGCAAGGGATAACGAAAGAGGAAAGCAATATGAATATCTTATTTGTATCCTTGGGATGTGATAAGAATTTAGTGGATAGTGAAACGATGCTGGCTCTTTTGCAATCGCATGGATATCAGATCACGAATGAGGAAGCCGAGGCGGATATCGCGGTAGTGAATACCTGTTGTTTTATCCATGATGCAAAAGAGGAAAGCATACAGACGATTTTGGAACTGGCACAGTTAAAACAAACTGCCGGATTAAAGGCTTTGGTTGTGACCGGATGTCTGGCGCAGCGATATCGAGAGGAACTGTTAAAAGAGATTCCGGAGATAGACGCGATCATGGGGGCAGTGAATCCGGATGATATCGTGTCGGTAGTCGGACAGGCTGTTGATGGCTCACAGGTTATGTGTTATAAGGACTTACAGTATTTGCCGAGTCACCTGACGGACCGGCTGGTGACGACCGGAACTGCCATGGCATATTTAAAAATTGCGGAGGGCTGCAGTAAACGTTGTACGTATTGTATCATACCGTATCTGCGCGGAAATTACAGAAGCATTCCGATGGAGGAGATTCTGAACAGTGCGGAAAAACTCGTGGCGGAGGGCTATCAGGAACTGGTGCTGGTAGCACAGGAAACAACGGTATACGGCATGGATCTGTATGGGGAAAAGCGATTACCGGAGCTTTTGAAGGAATTGTGTAAACTGGACGGATTACGCTGGATCCGCCTGCTGTATTGTTATCCGGAGGAAATTACGGACGAATTGATTCAGACCATGGCGCAGCAGGAAAAAATCTGCCGGTATATTGATATGCCGATACAGCATTCGGAAGACGCGATCTTAAAAGCCATGGGCAGAAAAACGACTAAGGCGCAGATTGTGGAAACCGTAAACCGCCTGCGGCAGGCAATGCCGGATATTGCGATCCGTACAACATTGATCAGTGGATTTCCGGGTGAAACGGAAGAACAGCATCAGGCTCTGCTGGATTTTGTAGACCGCATGGAGTTTGAACGGCTGGGAGTATTTACTTATTCGCCGGAGGAAGGCACAAAGGCAGCCGCCTTTCCGGATCAGATAGAAGAGTCGGTGAAGGAAAGAAGAAGAGACGAGCTTATGGCACTGCAGCAGGAAATATCCTATGAGCATAATCAGGATATGATAGGCAGACAGTTGGAAGTGCTGATCGAAGGATATCTGTATGAGGATCATGTCTATATCGGTCGCTCATATCGGGAAGCTCCGGACGTGGACGGATATATTTTTGTTTCCGCGCAGGAAGAAATCATTTCCGGCGAGATAGTAACGGTTCGGATTACGGATGCCAATGAATATGATCTGATTGGAGAGGTGATATATGAATTTACCAAATAAACTGACGATATTTCGCGTAGTATTGATCCCGTTTTTTTTGGCGGCGTTGATGCTGCCCGTCATTCCGCAAGGGAAATGGATCGCGGCAGCCATATTTGTGATCGCAAGCCTGACGGATCTGCTGGATGGAAACATAGCCAGAAAATATAATTTAGTAACGGATTTTGGCAAATTTATGGATCCTTTGGCGGACAAACTGCTGGTATGCTCTGCATTGATCGCATTCATCGAGTTACAACGGATTCCGGCATGGATCGTGATCATCATTATAGCCAGAGAATTTATCATCAGTGGATTTCGTTTGGTGGCAGCGGAACAGGGGATCGTGATCGCTGCCGGAATATGGGGAAAGATCAAAACGACCGTGCAGATGGTCATGGTGATCGTTTTGATCGTGAATCTAGGCGAGGATTTCCCTGCGTTTTCAAAAATCATACACATAACCGAGCAGGTATTGATATATGCCTCTATGATACTCACGCTGATTTCACTGGCGGATTATCTGATTAAAAACCGAAATGTCATAAAGGTGAACGGAGGGAAGCAGTCATGATGAAGCAGTCGTTGGATGCGGCACCGGGAACGGAAATGCGCCTACCGGTCATCTCGATCGGGCAGGGACTTGGTCTCGAAGATACTGTCGTGCGGAAACTGTTGCAAAAACAATGGAATCTCACGACGGCAGAATCCTGTACCGGAGGTCTCTTGGCAGGCAGGATCGTTAATGTGCCGGGAGTATCGGATGTATTTGATCGTGGGTTTGTTACCTATTCGAATCAGGCAAAGGAAGAAGAACTGCATGTGCAGGCAGAAACATTAGAGCGTTACGGAGCAGTCTCTGCTCAGACGGTTGTAGAGATGGCAAAAGGGGCGGCGGAACATGCAGGTACGAAGGCGGCTGTTGCCGTGACCGGTCTGGCGGGACCGGACGGCGGAACACCGCAGAAGCCGGTAGGTTTAGTGTATGTCGGGATTGCTCTGCCCGGTGAAGTCTACTGGCAGGAATATCATTTCAAAGGAACACGGGAGGAAGTCCGCCAGTTGACAGTCAGCAACGCACTGTCGTTGCTGCTCAGTTTGTTACAGAATGAGTAGGCGTGACTCGGGTTTTTCCTTGGTTTCTTGTTGAAATCTGTATATTCTGGGTGTATAATGCTTATGTTTGGTGACTTGGCACGATGATCTGTCTGTGCCGAATGAATAAAATGCAAAGGAAGTATGAATCATGAGTGAAGAAGTAAAAAGTTCCGGCGGCTGGCGTACAAATAAATGGGTGCGTGCGGCAATTCCGGCGTTATTGTTGCATTGTAGTATCGGTACCGTATACTGCTGGTCGATTTTCAGTCAGGAAATAGCAGATTATATCGGTTTTTCAAAGGGAGCTACAGAATGGGCATTTAGTTTTGCTATTTTCTTTTTAGGGATGTCTGCCGCTTTTTTGGGTAACATCGTGGAAAAGGATATCCATAAGTCCTCTTTGATCGCAGCGATCTGTTTTGCCTGTGGTATGGCGGGAACCGGATTTTTCATTTATTATGGCGGCGCTCATAAGGGAAGTCTATTATCCCTGATCGGTATTTACGTCTGCTATGGTTTTATTATGGGAATCGGTCTGGGTACCGGATATTTATCCCCGGTCAAGACATTGATGCTGTGGTTTGAAGACCGAAAAGGTCTGGCAACCGGTTTGGCAGTTGCAGGATTCGGGGCTGCTAAGGCAATCGCAAGCCCGATCATGCAGAGTATGCTGAATACGTTAGGAGACGGCGGTATCTATAAGATGTTCCTGATCTTGGCAGTTGTTTATTTTGTCATGATGTTTGTCGGACATTTGTTATTAAAGAAACCGGATGGCTGGCATGAGCCGCAGACCAAGGAAAAGGGAAACAGTATCCTGACGGTGATCAAATCAAAGCCGATCACTACCTATATTGGTATTTGGTTGATGTTTTACATTAATATCACCTGTGGTCTGGCATTGATCTCACAGGAAAAAATGATCGTAAAATGTATCGGTTTGGCAAGTGTGGTCGGTATTATCTCTACGATATCCGCTATCTTTAATGCGGGCGGACGTCTGGGCTTTTCCGCATGGGCAGATACCATGAAAGACCGGAATACCATATACAAATTGATTTTTATTTTATCCATTGCTTTCACGGGAGCAGTATTATTAACGAACGGTATCAAGAACGGACAGGGCAATCTGCTGTTGACGATTTTGGTTCTCGGTCTGATCTTTGTGGTCAATGCCGGGTACGGCGGTGGTTTCTCCAATGTACCGACGCTCTTATCCGATCATTACGGAATGGGTAATATCAGCGCGATCCACGGACTGACATTATCGGCATGGGCATTTGCAGGTCTGTCCGGTAATCAGATGGCAACATGGATCGTAAAGACCTTCGGACAGGAAGTGGAGATACCGCATACGCTGGCAGACGGTACGGTAGAAATGATCACGGTGAATCCGACCGGTTATCAGTATGTGCTGTATGCAACGATCGTACTCTATATTTTAGCATTGATCATCTGTCTGGTCATGGTCAAGCCGACAGACAAGGCTTTGGCAGCAAAACAGGCAAAGAAACAGAAGGCAGGAGAGTAATATGGGATTACATCTGATGAAAAAAATTCCTACCGCACAGGAACTGCAGGAAATGCTTCCGATGACTCCGCAGTTGCAGGCGATCAAGCGTGAACGGGATCAACTGATCCGTCAGGTGTTCACGGGAGAGTGCGATAAGTTTTTGATGATCATTGGTCCTTGTTCCGCAGACAATGAAAGTGCGGTCTTGGATTATGTCACGCGGCTGGCGAAGGTTCAGGACGAAGTAAAAGATAAGATTCTGATCATTCCTCGTATCTATACCAATAAGCCGCGGACGACAGGCGCCGGCTATAAGGGGATGCTGCATCAACCGGATCCGGAAAAAGCTCCGGATATGTTTGAAGGAGTGAAAGCGATTCGAAAAATGCACATCGATGCGATCTCCGCTACCGGCATGACGGCGGCGGACGAAATGTTGTATTCCGAAAACTGGCAATATTTGGAGGATATTCTTTCTTATGTTGCGATCGGAGCCAGAAGTGTGGAAGACCAGCAACATCGTATCGTGACATCCGGCATGGACATACCGGTCGGCATGAAAAATCCTACGAGCGGTGATCTGACGGTCATGATGAATTCCTGTATGGCAGGTCAGATGCGGCATACATTTTTATATACCGGCTGGGAGACCAAAACGGACGGAAACGATCTGGTACACTGTATTTTACGCGGAGCGGTCAATAAACACGGGCAATCGATCGCAAATTATCATTACGAAGATCTGAAATTACTGGCAGATCTCTATCAGAAATTCGAGCTGAAACATCCGGCGTGTATCGTGGATGCAAACCATAACAATTCCGGTAAACAGTGGGATGAACAGCCGCGTATCGTAAAAGAAGTGCTGCATAGCAGGCGGCATTCGGATGAGATATGCAGATTGGTAAAGGGTGTTATGGTGGAAAGTTATATTGAGGACGGAAATCAGCCGGTTGATGGCGGATGCTACGGAAAATCCATAACGGATCCATGCCTTGGCTGGGAAAAATCACACAAGCTGATCTTGGAAGTTGCTGATTTATTATAGGTTCCTTTGGCACGGATGGATTTATACACGGAATAAAATGAGTTATACTTTTATAAAAGCATAACTCATTTTTATTTTTACTTGGATTTTTCTTCTATATGATGTAAAATGATACTATCTGTAAATATACACAGCGGAAGAAATATACAAAGGAGACAGTAACATATGGCAGAGATCAGGGCATTTCAGGGATTCCGCCCAAGAGCAGATATCGTAGACCGGGTAGCCGCCCTGCCTTATGACGTATACAACCGGCGTGAGGCAAAAGAAGAAGTAGAACGCGAACCGTTGTCTTTTCTGAAAGTGGACCGGGCGGAGACGCAGTTTGAGGATTCTGTGGACATGTATTCCCCACTGGTATATCAAAAGGCAAGAGAGTTACTGGATGCCATGATACGCGACGGCATCTATATACAGGAAGACAAAAAAGTATATTATATCTATGAACTGACCATGGACGGACGTTCCCAGACCGGTATCGTAGCATGCGCTTCCATAGATGATTATGAGAATCATATCATCCTGAAGCATGAGAATACACGCGAGGAAAAAGAAATGGACCGCATCCGGCATGTAGATGTCTGCAATGCACAGACCGGACCGATCTTCTTGGCGTATCGGGCAAAAGAGAAGATTGATGCGGTAGTGGAACGGGTTAAGCAGACGAAGCCGGTATACCGTTTTGCTTCACCGGACGGGATCGGACATGCCGTTTGGGTGATCGATGACGATGCGGATATTCGGGAGATTCAGGAAGGATTTCGGGAAGTAGACCGCATTTATATTGCCGACGGACACCATCGTGCGGCATCGGCAGTCAAGGTAGGGCAAAAGCGGCGTTTGGAGCATCCGGATTATGACGGAACGGAAGAATTCAATTATTTTCTTTCGGTTTTATTCCCGCATGACCAGCTTATGATCCTGCCGTACAATCGTGTGGTCCGCGATCTTGCAGAATGGACGGAAGAAGAATTCCTGAATAAAATAAAATACATTTTTGATGTGAAAGAAGAGAATCAGCCGGTGCAGCCGATGAAAAAGGCGGAATTCGGCATGTATCTACATAAAAAATGGTATCGTTTGACACTGCATACGGACCGGTATGTGAATGATCCGGTGGAAGGACTGGATGTTTCCATCCTGCAGCATGAAGTATTTGAAACACTGTTACATATTTCGGATCCGCGTACCGACGAACGGATCGATTTTGTCGGTGGTATCCGAGGATTGAAAGAACTGGAGCGAAGAGCGAATGATGATATGTGTCTGGCGTTTTCCATGTATGCGACCTCTATTTTGGAATTGTTTGCGGTAGCGGATGCCGGTTTGCTGATGCCACCGAAATCCACATGGTTCGAGCCAAAGCTTCGAAGCGGCATTTTTATTCATCAACTATAAGGGGAATCAAAATGAAGACAAAAAAAGATGTATTTGCAATTAACTGGATGGAAGTAGATGCTTTGGTAAAAGCAAGACATGATAACCCGCATCATATTTTGGGGATGCACGAGTGTATTGATGATCTGTATGTGAACGCATTTCGTCCGGAAGTGAAGAGCATATCCGTGGTCAATCAAAAGACCGGTAAGGTCTATCCGATGGAGTCGAGCCGGGCGGCAGGGTTTTTTACCGTAAAGATCAAGAACTGTAAACGTTTTGATTATAAACTCCGACTGATCACCGACGCCGGTGAAGAACAGGACGTGATCGATCCGTACCGTTTTGAGTCGGTGATCGATCCGATTGACATCAGCCTGTTTAACGAAGGAATGCACTATGAGATCTACGAAAAACTGGGAGCGCATCCCATGGTAGTAGACGGTGTGCCGGGTGTGCTGTTTGCCGTATGGGCGCCGAATGCGGAACGGGTCAGTGTCGTGGCGGATTTCAATCATTGGGACGGAAGGATCCATCCGATGCGAAAACTCCCATATTCTGGTATTTTTGAATTGTTCATACCGGAAGTCGGGGAACATGAGATTTATAAGTATGAGATACGTTCCAGAGGCGGTAATCTGTGCATGAAAACGGATCCGTACGGGAATGCAACAGAACTGCGTCCGTGCAACGCTTCCATCATCACGGATCTGCGGTCGTTTCAATGGACGGATGAAGAATGGATGCGGCAGAGAGAGCAAAAGGACGCGTTCAGTCAGCCGATGTCTATTTATGAGGTTTATTTAGGAGCATGGAAGCGACCGACGGACGGAAGGGAATACTTTAACTATCGGGAGCTGGCAGTCCAGCTTGCAGATTATATGGAAGAGATGGGGTATACGCATATTGAATTGATGCCGGTCATGGAGCATCCGTATGATCCGTCATGGGGGTATCAGATCACCGGTTATTATGCGCCGACTTCACGATACGGAACGCCGGAAGATTTCATGTACTTTGTGAATTATATGCACAGCCGGAATTTAGCCGTGATCTTGGATTGGGTGCCGGCTCATTTTCCGAAAGACGAGAACGGATTGGGGCGATTTGACGGAACCTGTGTTTATGAGCATGAAGATCCAAGACGGGGAGAGCATCCGCACTGGGGAACGTATGTCTTTGATTATTCGAAGCCGGAAGTCAAGAATTTTCTGATTGCCAATGCACTGTTTTGGGCAGATAAATATCATGTGGACGGCATCCGTATGGATGCAGTGGCTTCCATGCTGTACTTGGATTACGGCAGAGAATTTGGAAATTGGCTGCCAAACGTATACGGCGGCAATGAAAATCTGGATGCGATCGATATGTTAAAACAACTAAACGCTGCCATGAAAGAGCGGTTTGCGGGTTGTGTCCTGATCGCGGAGGAGTCTACGGCATGGCCGATGATCTCACATCCGGTAAAGAACGGCGGGCTGGGATTTGATTTCAAGTGGAATATGGGCTGGATGAATGATTTTCTCAATTATATGAAGCTGGATCCGTTATACCGCAAATATCATCATAATGAGCTGACATTTAGTATGGTCTATGCGTATAGCGAGCATTTTATATTGGTATTATCGCATGATGAGGTCGTACATGAGAAAGGTTCGATGATCGCAAAAATGCCGGGCGGATATGAAGATAAGTTTTCTAACCTGCGTTTGGCATATGGTTATATGATGATGCACCCGGGGAAAAAGCTGTTGTTTATGGGACAGGAATTTGCCCAGTTTAAGGAATTCAATGAATCGGATGAACTGGATTGGGGTATCTTTGAATTTGACGCACATGTGTGTATTCGGGATTATTATAAAGCCTTGAATCATTTTTACAGGCAGGAACCGGCTCTATATGAATGGGATGACGTTCCGGAAGGATTTGAATGGATCAACAGTACGGCATCCAATGAAAGTATTCTGGTTTTTGCCCGTAAGACAAAGAGAAAAGAGGATACTTTAGTGGTAATCTGCAACTTTACGCCGGTGGAACATGAAGAATATCGTATCGGCGTTCCATATGCGGGCAAGTATAAAGAGGTCTTTACGAGTGAAGAAGAGCGGTTTGGCGGTGAAGGCAAACGGAATAAATCCATGCGGCAGAGCCAAAAAATAACCTGCGACGAACGAAAGAATTCAATCGCTGTTTATGTACCGCCGCTTTCCGTTTCCGTATGGAAGCTGCATTCATGATATAGCCGGTATACAGGCGGTTCCGATGGAAGCCGCCTGTTATAGTTCGCATCAGTAACGTTTGAGATAGGAGGGAAAGCCGTTATGCAGACAGTCATGGTACTGATTGGCATGGATGTTGAATTTCTGAATACGCAAATCGCAAAGATCTGGGATTGGCTGATGACAAAGGCAGGCAGCGTACTGTTGGCATTCCTTTGTCTGGTGATCGGGCTGCGGCTAGTCAAATGGCTGATGAAACTGATCCGGCGTTCCTTTCAGAGGTCTTCCCTAGATCCGACTGTGATTTCTTTTTTGGGTTCTTTGATCCAAATTCTGTTATATGTGCTGGTATTTATCACGGTGGTATCCATCATGGGCATACAGGTCACTTCGTTTGTGACTTTGCTGGGTACAGCCGGTGTGACGATAGGTTTGGCGTTGCAGGGGAGCTTATCGAATTTGGCAGGTGGTATCCTGATTTTGATCCTAAAGCCGTTTACGATCGGAGATTATATCAGGGAGGATACAAATAAAAATGAAGGGACGGTTGTTTCCATCGATATTTTTTATACCCGACTGTCTACCTATGACGGTAAACTCGTGGTCATTCCAAACGGGACCCTTTCCAATGCCAGTCTGACGAATCTGACAAAACAGGAAAAACGGCGATTGGATATTACCCTCCCGGTAGAATACGGAGCCAACATATCCCAAGTAAAAACAGTGATCGGACAAGTTATACAGAAGGAAGATCTGGTGTTACAGGAAGAACCGATCGATATTGCGCTGGATGCGTTTGAAGACAGTTGTATGACACTGGTGATTCATGTGTGGATTCTCACGCCGGATTACTGGAAGGCAAAATGGAGCCTGATGGAACATTTGAAACAGGCACTGGATGAAGCGGACATTGTGATTCCGTATAATCAATTGGATATTCATATGAAAGAATCGTAACGGGATAGCATTAAGGCTGTAATTCTAGGATTTGCTTAATAAGCAATGCAATGTCATGGATCCTTTGCTCTGAGCAGGATTGCAGAGTCTGCACCAAGAGTATGTATTTTTCCTCGGAGGAGGAGCCAAATAAAAGATAATCGGTCGATACATGAAGCACAACTGCCAGATTCGAAAGTGTATTCAGTGACATCCCTTTTTGTCCGGCTTCGATCGCACGTAAAAATTCCGGTGATATACTTGCCATTTCTGCCAAGTGTTCAACTGTCAGATATTGCTGTTTGCGGATATCTTGGATACGAACACCGATTTTCTTTTGATCTAACATAATCTACCTCCAACTATCATTTTATTCCCATGAATCATATTGTACAGATACCAAGAGGATAAAAATCCATAACCTGTCGGAAACAATATGGAAAAAATCCGTATTGTAGAAATATTTTATTACTGCTAGTTTCTTGAACTGAAAGAAAATGTCTTTAAAATATGGTAGAGACGGATATACGCTGCCGCTTTCTGACGATAGATATGCCGCGACTGTTCCCCATGAGGTGTGCGTCCAGCCAATAGGACTTGTGAAAAATAAAATATTAGTGTAAAATATTCCCATAAATTCAGGAAAAGAGGTAATGAAATGGCACAGTTGTGGGGAGGACGTTTTACCAAAGAAACGGATCAGTTAGTTTATCATTTTAACGCTTCAATCACATTTGATCGGCGTTTTTTTTATCAGGATGTAAGAGGAAGTATTGCACATGTCACGATGCTTGCAGCTGTGGGAATTCTGACGGAAGAAGAACGGGACCGGATGATCCATGGCTTGGAAAGCATTGTGGATGACGTCAATGCCGGCACGTTGGAAATCACGGAAGAATATGAGGATATTCATAGTTTTGTAGAGGCGAATCTGATCGATCGTATCGGCGAGGCAGGGAAAAAGCTGCATACGGGACGCAGCAGAAATGATCAGGTAGCACTGGATATGAAACTTTATGTCCGTGATGAACTGTCTGCGATACGGGACGGTCTGCTTCGAATCATGCGTGTCCTGCATCGACTGATGAAAGACAATATAGATACCTATATGCCGGGATTTACACATTTACAGAAAGCACAACCGATCACGTTTGCGCATCATATCGGCGCCTATATGGAAATGTTCAAACGGGATGAGTCCCGATTGCATGATATTTATGAACGTATGAATTACTGTCCGCTCGGCGCAGGGGCATTAGCAGGGACGACATATCCACTGGACCGGGAAATGACGGCGAAATTGTTAGGCTTTTACGGACCGACGTTAAACAGCATGGATTCGGTTGCAGATCGCGATTATGTGATCGAGTTGCTCAGTGCCTGTGCAACGATCATGACGCATTTAAGCCGTTTTTCAGAAGAAATCATTCTTTGGAATTCGAATGAATATCAATTTGTGGAATTGGACGACGCATACAGTACCGGAAGTTCCATCATGCCGCAAAAAAAGAATCCGGATATCGCAGAGCTGGTACGGGGAAAAACCGGACGTGTATATGCCGCTTTACAGTCCATTTTAACCACTATGAAAGGTCTCCCGCTGGCATATAATAAAGACATGCAGGAAGATAAAGAATGGACATTTGATGCCATTGATACGGTGAAAACCTGTCTGACGTTGTTTACCGGTATGCTGGACACAATGACATTACGTAAAGACCGCATGGAAGAAAGTGCAAAAATGGGATTTACGAATGCGACGGATGCGGCGGATTATCTGGTCAATCACGGGGTGGCTTTTCGGGATGCGCATAAAATCGTAGGACAACTGGTTCTGTATTGTATGGAACGGGGAATGGCATTAGAAGAGATACCGTTAGAAGAATTGCAGGCGATCAGTCCCAAGTTTGAAGCAGATATTTATGATGCCATATCTTTGGAAACTTGTGTGAATAAGAGGAATACGATCGGAGCGCCCGGACAGGAAGCTATGAAACAAGTCATACGCATGAATGAAAAGTATTTGAATGAAAGAGAGGGGAAATGGCATGAATAAAACGGAACAGGCTAAACAAGACATGGCGTTAAAGATGCTGAAGGGACAAATTGATGTGGAAGAAGTTGCCATGATTTCAGGTGTATCACTGGAAACCGTACAAAAGATGAGACAAGACTTAGATGAAAAAGAACGGAAGGCTCTGGGCGGCATAACGGTCAAAGAAGCAGGTTTTGGAAGTGTACTTATAGATAACGACGTATTAGACGAATAAATTGATTAGAAAATATAGTATTGCAAATGAAAAATCGGAAGAAAAAAGGTAAAAACAATAGTAGCATAAGTTACAGAGCTGGTTTTCATGTTGCAAAACTCTTTTCCCTAATTTTGTTTTGCCTATGAAAATGAATGACTGGCTCCTGTATTTAGAAGTATGAAGGGAATATAAGCAGGAGAAACACCATGAGAACCATTTTTGTAGATAAGAGATCGGAATTACGGTCGCTTTTTAAATACGGTATAAAAAAACTAATCAATCTGACAAGTGTAAAAGGATTTGAGGAACCTTTAGAGGCATTGGAATATGTAGAAGATCATGAAGTCGATCTTGTAGTCATTAGAATGAATATGCCGTCGATGGACGGCATTGAGCTGGGCAAACAGATGCGGCGCGTCCACCCGGATATTATGCTGATATACATATTGACAGAAGGGGAAAACTTAGTCGAAGCTTTAAAACTTCGGGCAGTGGCATATCTTTTGGAACCATGTACGGAAGAAGATATATTGTATGCGATAGAATCCGCATATCTGTTATCCAAAAGAAAACCAAAGCGGATCTATGCCAGAACCTTCGGATATTTTGATCTGTTTCTGGATGGCAAACCGATCATGTTTAAAAGCCAGAAGGCAAAAGAACTTTTAGCTTTGTTGATTGACCGGCAGGGTGGAGTCGTAGATTCCGAACAGATCATTGCAACCCTTTGGGACGGAAGACCGAATGACGAGGCAACCCAGTCGCTATGCAGCAAACTTTGTAAAACGTTATATCAGGAGTTAAAGGTGTATGGAATTGAAGAATTGCTGATTTCCACGCGGAGCAGCCGAAGTATCAATCTGGATATGTTAAGCTGTGATCTATATGATATGCTTGATGGAAAGGAAGAAGCAAAACGCTTGTATTACGGGGAATATTTAACTGATTACGACTGGGCAGAATATCGTAATTATTCATTGTCTAAATTTGTATGATACAAATACATATAAATGCGCTTTGATTCGAGTTGGGGTGTTCTTTTTCGATAAATGATTCCACTTGTTTTCCATTTATTTTCTGATAGAATTCAATCATTTTCCGTATAATCATAAGCAAATTTGTTGAAGGGAGTTGTTTAAATGATTAAATTGATGATTGTTGTAA
Source organism: uncultured Lachnospiraceae bacterium (assembly GCA_947589305.1). Taxonomy (GTDB): domain Bacteria; phylum Bacillota; class Clostridia; order Lachnospirales; family Lachnospiraceae; genus CAG-632. The sequence goes on along the minus strand of CANQAP010000001.1, from coordinate 378,989 downwards.
ACAGCAGGGACGAGGGAAAGAGATTATCCGACTTTTTTGAACAGAAAACGGATATAGAAGTGACAGGAGTGGAGTACAATGGTCAAAGGGCGTACAGCAAAATCCTTTCTTTGAAACCGGATGTCGTACTAATGAATATGATTTTGCCGGAATTAGACGGATTGGGAATTATGGAACAGTTAGTAGCTAATCTGGAAATGCCGAAATTACCACGTGTCATTGTCATTTCTTCAGTGGATAATCCAACGATCATGGATTGTGCATGTCAAGCAGGCGTGGATTATTATATCATGAAACCGTATCGTCTGGATACTCTGTACAATCGGATCCTACAGCTACAGTCTCCGTTTCAGGGAGACGGCAAACGGACAGGTCTGCCTCTGCGCAGCTATGAGAGTAAGCGGAACAAGGAGCAGTATGCCGGTATGGAAGATAATTATCTGGAATCGGAGATCACTGATGTGATGCGTCGGATCGGAGTGCCGGCACACATTAAGGGCTATCAGTATATCCGGACCGGAATCATTATGGCGGTACATGATATCGCAGTCCTGAATTATATCACCAAGTTATTATATCCGTCGATCGCAAAAGAGTATAATACCACCGCCAGCAGCGTGGAGCGGGCGATCCGGCATGCGATAGAAGTGGCGTGGACACGCGGTGATCCGAACGTGTTAGAGAGTATTTTTGGACATACTGTCAGCATGAATCGAAGAAAACCGACCAATTCGGAATTTATCGCACAGATTGCGGACCGATACCGACTGGATTACAATATGCGTTTACAAGCGTAACATAACCGACCTGCAGAACATGTCTGCAGGTCGGTTATGTTTTCAGGAGATCTGTATCGTTTTTTGTGACGATCGGTGATCATCCTATGTTTTGCGGATCAGTCAGCCTTCGATTCTGGTTGACAAAAAACAGATATGATTATATATTATATGTAATCAGAAGGAAGAAACTCTTGCATCTTCCTCTCTTATCTTTTTTGAATAGGCTATGGGCATAGAGCCTGTAAATTTTTTCTTTATTATTATCCCCTACATGAAATAAAGATTTTTTTGGTGTGTAGCAATTTTGGAACGGATGCCATGGTTACAAAGTAGATGGTTATTTAAATAAGGCAACCTATTCTTACAGTACACAAAAAGGAGTGAAAGAGTATGAAGTGTAAAAAAGCAAAAGGATTTTTGGGAATCATATTGGCATTGGGAATGATCGCAGGGATACAATGCAAGACCTATGCCGAATGGGCGCAGGTCACTGCCGTCTTACCGGCAACAGAAAAAACCGTATCGTCTGAATATGCCTTGTTCAAACCGACGGAAATGTATGGCAGTGTAAGTAATAATTCTGCCTATCCCATCAAATTTCAAGCCATGGGTGCTAATAGTATAAATGGACAGAAGTATCAGGTGTGTTATATGAATATCAATGTAGGGCAGGAATCTACAATTCCTGTAAATAGTAATTATAATTATCAGAGTATTACTTTGACCGGATGGAATATTAATTCTGCTGTCAAAGGTTGTATAGGTTACGGCTATATTGAAGATTAAAACGAATAACAGGAAAACATGCCGAAGAAGGAGCTGATCCTTCTTCGGGAAAGGAGGCATGTACCATGAAAATGTATTGGAAGCTGTTTGCCCGCAGTATCATCCGAAAGGTTCTGATGCTCCTGCTGATCGCCGTACCCCTGCGACCACTGGTTATTAGGCTCAGCTATGTCTTCCAAAGCCCAGATCCAATCGGTAACTCTAACTGGATTATATATTTGCTTGACTTTTTCCGAACGTTATCGGGCGACTATATATATATCTTTATCCTGTTCCTGTTTCTAGCATATGATTATTTCCGGGAGATACCGGATGCCGCAGCACTGGAGATTGTCAAGACCAGCCGGGAGGAACGCCGGCATGACTGCAGGCAGGCACTGGTCTTATGGACACTGCTGTTCGGATACGCGGTCATCCTCTGCAGTCTGTATGTGGGCGGTGTGATGTTATCCAATTCGACCATGCACGCCCTGACGCCGGAACTGGTTTGGTACTTTGTGCGGCACACCGCAGTCTATATCCTGTTGAACGGGAGCATTGCCATCGGATTTGCATGGCTGATATCAAGATGTGTGGGCAGACTGGTGGGATATATATGCGTGATATTGTTTGCAGCCCTGTTCAGTCCGATCGCCCTTTCACAGATCCGAGGATTCTTTATCGTCAACAGCCATATCTATGACTGGTTTCAGGTATGTTTCATCATGCCGGAAGGACTGACAAATTTGGTGCCTGAAGTGCTGTATCCGGTGAACTGGTCGATCGCGGCACGAGGGTTCGTCTGGATCGGACTGATCGTTCTGGGACTTGCCGGTTATTACTTTGCGAGGACAGGGAAGCGGATCCGGTGGGCAGGCATAGCGGCAGGGATATGCTGCAGTGCCTTGAGCCTGTGGTATGCCGTTCTGCCGGTCAGTTATTATTCGGCTAATGACACAACCGGCGAACGAGATCCCGGTTACGACCAGTTCCGGTATGTGATCCGTGAGACGCCGCAGCAGGAAAAGGAGGCGGCATTCCGGATAGAATCGTATGAGCTGACCCTGAAGATGGGGAGACAGATGCAGGCGGAAGCCGTTCTGCATCCGGACCGGAAGGGACTGGAATGCTATGAGATGACCTTGTATCACCTGTACCGGATCGATTCGGTCACGGACGAGACGGGGGAAGCCCTTGCCTATGAACGGAACGGGGATTATCTGACGGTGTACGGCAGGGCAGACGGACCGGAAGAGATCCGCATCCGTTATCATGGCGGCGGGGCGTTGTTCTATGGGAACCGGAGGGAGATGAACCTGCCGGGATGGTTTGCGTATTACCCGATGGCGGGGTTCCACAGGATCTACCGGAGTGAAGAGTACCAGTACGAGAAAAACTACGCAGAAGAGCCAGCAAGGTTCCATATCGAGGTGGATGCGGCAGGGACAGTGTATTCGGATCTGGAGCGGATAGAAGGGAACTGTTTTGAAGGGATGACGACGGGACCGACACTGCTGGCAGGGTTTTACAGGGAAGCTAAGCTGGAAAACGGTGTGACCTGTGTCTATCCGTATTTGGAGACTGCTTTATCACCGGAATCCAATCTCTTTCCGGAAAACCGCATGGAAGCGATGGAAATCTTGGAAGAGGAAGGACTCGGACGGGAGAAGATCCTGTTTTGCTACGGCGGGGCGTACGGAGTGCCGGATGTCTTTGAGGAAGACAGGGTGATATCGGCGACTGGCTGGTTGGTGTTTGTAACCCATTATGAGCGGGAAGGGAGCCTGACGGAGCGGCATGAAAAGACCGAAGAGGAAAAATTTGAGGAAGCGGTAACAGTCGTAACGGAAAGCTACCGGATCATGAGGGGCAGTGAAGAAGAAGGGATATTTGTTTATCAGGACTTTGAAAACACCTATCTGAATCAGATGGAAGAATTCGGGTATACGGAGACGGATATGGAGACATTTGTGCTGGAATATCTGGGCGAGGATGCGTGGAATGATATCATCGAATGGAGGAAGGAAGATGGAAATTAAACATTTATCTAAGAAATTTGGAAAAAAACAGGTTTTGACGGATATCAACTATACATTTTCAAACGGAGTGTATGGAATCTTGGGACCGAACGGAGCAGGCAAGACGACCTTGATGCGGTGCATTTTGAATCTGTATCGCTATCAGGAGGGAAGTGTTACATTCAGTACGGAAGAAGGAGATATCCGGTCGCAGGATAAAATTGGATATCTGCCGCAAAAAAACGGCATATTTTCCGGCTTAACGGTGGAGGAGCAGTTGATGTATTTTGCCAATCTCAAGAATATGGATAAATCTCTTTGGGAAGCGGAAATCACCCGTGTCTTGCAACTGGTAAACTTAGAAGAAGTCAGAAAAAAGAAAGGACGGAAGTTATCCGGAGGCATGGTAAGGAGAGTCGGAATCGCACAGGCACTGTTAAACCATCCGGCATTGGTGATTTTTGACGAACCGACGACCGGTTTGGATCCGGAAGAACGTATCCGCTTTAAAAATATACTGAGATATTTACAGCATGAGACGATCGTGCTGATGTCCACACATATCGTGGAAGATGTGGAGGCAGTCTGTGACCATGTCTTGGTTTTAAAAGACGGTCAGCTGGCGGCTGCCGGAACACAGGAAGAGATCAGCCGTTATGCCGACGGAAAGGTATATGAGATTGGGCAGGAGGAGTATGTGGAAGGCGATTATATAGAAAAAGAAAAAGAGATCGAAGGAAAGGGAATTTACCGGATTCTGACGAACCGACCATTGGAAGGACGCGCACCGGAAACGGCAAATATTGAGGATGGATATCTATGTATATTAAAAAATATATGATCAAACCATTTTGCACGCTTTATTTTCAACTGAAGGGAATACATCTCTTTGCCGTGATTCCCATACTGGGATTATATCTGATCCTGCCGATCAGTCATTATATTGCTTATCATTTTTATCAAAATATGGATATGCTATATATGAATATTATCAATGAATGTCAGTATCTCTGCCCGATTCTTTCTGTTTGGTGGATATTTTTTGTATTAGAGCATTATGTAGAGGAAGACGGGCATGAATTGCTGTATATTGGCAGACGGAATAAAGTGGTCAGCCTGATCCTGTTATATATTCTCTTTTTACTGCTCATGATTCCGTTATTTGTGGTTTATACATCATTTTTTTCGGATTTGTGGTGGTTATATGCAAAACTGATTATCATTCAGTGGCTGTATATGACGATCCTGTATTGCGGTTCGTTTTTGATTGGAAAGATCAATATCCCGGTGATCATAACGTTATTGTATACGATCTGTGCCATTATGGGAGCCGGAGGGATCAGTTATTATCAACCGATCGTGTCTTCAGGCATAGAATTTGTACAGGAAATGAGAGGCTTTTTGCTGGCAGGAATCCTTTTGATGGCAACGGGGTGTATCTGTAATCATTTCTTTCCGGAACACAACCGGTAAACAACCAAAACGGAACTGCAAAGCCGATGACGACTTGCAGTTCCGTTTTGGTGTTTGTTCGTGAGCAAGCAAACGAAAGACGCTGTAGCCACGATACAATGATTATTTGTCAGAGCCGCGTTGGGCATCCAACATAGCCCGTACTTTCATAGATAAACCGAACAGATTGATAAAACCTTCCGCATCTTTATGATCGTATAATTCACCGGTCGTAAAGCTGGCGAGTTCTTCACTATAAAGGGAATATGGAGACGTGGTGCCGGCTTTGATGATATTGCCTTTGTACAGTTTAAACTTTACTTCTCCGGTTACCCGTTCCTGTGTCTTTTCAATAAATGCTTGAAGTGCCTCCCGTAACGGGCAGAACCATTTTCCTTCATAGACCATATCGGCGAATTTGTTTCCGATCATTTTCTTGTATGCCAAGGTATCCCGATCAAGGATCAATTCCTCTAACTGCATATGGGCTTCCATTAAAATCGTACCGCCCGGTGTTTCATAGACACCGCGGGATTTCATGCCGACAACGCGGTTTTCTACAATGTCAACGATGCCGATGCCGTGTTTGCCGCCTAATCGGTTTAACTCACGAATGATATCGGAGACTTTCATAGCGGTGCCGTTGATGCTTTTCGGTACTCCTTTCTCAAATGTCATAGTGACATATTCTCCTTCGTCCGGCGCCTTTTCCGGATATGTGCCAAGTACAAGCAGGTGGTCATAATCCGGCATATTGGCAGGAGATTCCAGTTCCAGACCTTCATGGCTGATATGCCATAGATTCCGGTCCCGGCTATAGCTGTTATCGGCGGAGAACGGTAAATCGATGCCGTGTTGCTTACAATATTCGATTTCTGCTTCCCGGGAATCCAATGTCCATTCCGGCTGTCTCCACGCAGCAATGATCTTGAGATCCGGAGCAAGAGCCTTTATGGTCAATTCAAAACGAACCTGATCATTCCCTTTTCCCGTCGCGCCGTGGCAGATCGCGCTTGCCCCTTCTTTACGGGCGATTTCCACGAGACGCTTGGCAATGACCGGACGTGCCATGGACGTACCCAGCAGATATTTATTTTCGTAAACACCGTTTGCCATAACGGTCGGAACGACATAATCATCACAGAACTCATCCACAACATCTTCTATATATAATTTAGACGCACCGGATAATTTTGCACGCTCCTCCAATCCGTCCAGCTCGCTTTCCTGTCCGACATCAATGCAGGCACAGATGACTTCGTAATCAAAGTTTTCCTTTAGCCAAGGAATGATCGCGGTCGTATCCAAACCGCCGGAGTATGCCAGTACTACTTTTTCTTTCATGAAATGTTCCTCCTAATCCTTTTCTTTCTCTCATCAATTTTTCATTGACTAAATACAAATATACAACTATAATTCATATTATGCAAGCAGTTTTTCAACGGAAAAATAAATGGTTTTGCAAAAATGATTAATATTATTCAATATTTTTGAATAATTATTCATACAAAGGGAAAAGAAGGAGAAGAACTATGATAAAAGTAGGAATTATCGGTTCGACAGGTTATGCCGGACAGGAGCTGGTCCGTCTGCTTTTGGGACATAAAGAGGCGGAAATCATATGGTACGGATCCAAAAGCTATACCGGCAAACAATATGCGGATATCTTTGGCAATATGTTTCGGATCGTAGACGATATCTGCAAGGATGATAATATAACGGAATTGGCGGAGGAGGCAGACGTGATCTTTACGGCGACGCCACAGGGTTTTTGCGCTTCCGTATTAAATGAAGAATTGCTAAGTAAGACGAAAGTGATTGATCTGAGCGCAGATTACCGGATCAAGGATGTCCATATCTATGAACAATGGTATGGATTGGAACATAAAAGTCCGCAGTTTATACCGGAAGCGGTATACGGCTTGTGTGAGTGGAATCGGGATGCTATCCGAAAAGCGAGGCTGGTCGCGAATCCGGGGTGTTATACGACCTGTTCCATTTTGGCTTTTTATCCGCTTCTGAAAGAAGGGCTGTTAAGACCGGATTCGATCATCATTGATGCGAAATCCGGCACGTCCGGAGCGGGAAGAGGAGCAAAGGTCAACAATCTGTTTTGCGAAGTCAATGAAAACATAAAGGCATACGGCGTCCTGACACATCGGCACACGCCGGAAATAGAAGAACAGTTGGGATATGCGGCAGGAAAAGACCTCAAAATCATTTTTACGCCGCATCTTGTGCCGATGAATCGAGGCATTCTTGTAACAGGGTATGCGGATTTGAACGGAACGGTGACGGATACGGAGATCCGGAATGCGTATGAGAAATACTACGGAACAGAACCTTTTATCCGGCTCTTGGAACCAGACGTTTGTCCGGAAACACGTTGGGTGGAAGGCAGTAATTATGTAGATATCAATGCCAAAGTAGATCCTCGGACCCACCGTGTGGTAGTGATGAGTGCTTTGGATAATATTGTGAAAGGCGCGGCGGGACAGGCGGTACAGAACATGAACCTGATGTTTGGATTGCCGGAGACGGAAGGTCTGATGTCGACACCGATGTTTCCGTAGAATGGAGGAGTACACAATGGATGATACGATCAAACAGATTCAGGGAGGTATTACGGCTCCAAAGGGTTTTCTGGCGGCGGGTATCCGCGCCGGGATTAAAGAGGGATCGGATAAACGGGATATGGCTTTGCTGGTCAGCGAGGTTCCGTGCGTATGCGCTGGTGTATTTACCCGTAATTTGGTAAAGGCTGCGCCGGTGCAATGGGATGCCAAGCTGCTGGCGGAACAAAAGACAGCGCAGGCAGTGATCATCAATACCGGCATAGCCAACGCTTGTACCGGAGAAGAAGGTTATCGGAATACAGTGCAAACTGCCGAGACGGTAGCGGGAGAGTTAAATCTGGCGCCGGAACAGGTGCTGGTAATGTCTACCGGGGTCATCGGGAAACAGCTTCCGATGGAAACGATACGAAGCGGCGCATGTCGGTTATGCACGGTATTCAAGCATGATGCCGAATCGGCACATCAGGCGGCGGAAGCTATATTGACAACGGATACCCATCCAAAAGAAACGGCAGTTGCCTTTACCTGTCAGGGAAAGACGATTCATATGGCAGGCATGTGCAAGGGAAGCGGTATGATCCATCCGAATATGGGTACGATGCTGGGGATTGTTACGACGGATGCGATGATCACGCAGGAACTGTTGACCGCATGCGTCAAAGAATTAGTAGAGGATACGTTTAATATGGTATCCGTAGACGGTGATACCTCTACTAATGATACGTTTGTCGTTTTGGCAAACGGAATGGCGGAAAATGAACGGATCAAAGAAGAGGACGAATCTTACCAATGTTTCCGTCAGGCATTGAAGCAGGTCATGACGGAATTGGCACAGCAGATCGCGGCGGACGGTGAGGGCGCCACAAGGCTCTTGGAAGCGACGGTATGCCATGCGGATTCGGTCGGACAGGCAAAGACACTGGCGAAGGCGATCATCACCTCCAATCTGACAAAGGCGGCTGTGTTCGGGATGGATGCAAACTGGGGGAGGATTTTATGTGCCATGGGATATTCCGGAGCAGTCTTTGATCCGGAACAGGTACGGATCCAGATATCGAGTGTTCAGGGAACATTGACATTAGTCGATGGCGGTCTGGCAACCGATTATGATGAAACGCTGGCGACAAAGATCCTTTCACCGGATAAGGTGACGATCCTAGCGGATCTGCATGCCGGCGAAGCACAGGCCACCGCATGGGGGTGCGACCTGACATATGAGTATGTAAAGATCAATGCGGATTATCGTTCCTGATTTTAAAGAAAGTAGAGGTTAAAACAATGATTAATAATGAAAACAGTATGGATCAAGTTATCATCAAAGCTCAGACGCTGATCGAGGCACTGCCGTTCATACAGAAGTTCCGGGGAAAGAAGATTGTGGTAAAATACGGCGGAAGCGCTATGCTGGATGAAGATTTAAAATATAATGTTATTAAGGATGTCGCTTTGCTCAAACTCGTAGGGCTACAGCCAATCATCGTACATGGCGGCGGTAAGGAGATCAGTAAATGGGTGCAGTTATCCGGTAAGGAGCCGCAGTTTGTCAACGGTCTGCGCGTGACGGATGCCGAGACTATGGAAGTAGCGGAAATGGTGTTGTCGAAAGTCAACAAAGGACTGGTGCTGATGATGCAGAAGCTGGGATTAAAAGCGGTCGGTATCAGTGGAAAAGACGGTGGGTTGATCACATGTGCAAAGAAACTGCCGGACGGTAAGGATATTGGCTTTGTCGGTGAAGTCACGAACGTGGACAGCCAGATCATAGATACATTGCTTGCCAATGATTTTATTCCGGTTATCGCACCCATCGGCATGGGGGAAGATTTCCAGTCATATAATATCAATGCGGATGACGCCGCGTGTGCCGTGGCACGTGCCATACAGGCGGAGAAACTGGTATTTTTGACGGATATTGAAGGCGTTTTTGTGGATCCGATGGATAAAAACACGCTGATTTCAGAAATGACGGTGGAGGAAGCGGAACAGTTTATCGCAAAGGGCGTGGTAGGCGGCGGCATGCTGCCGAAGCTGACAAACTGCATTGATGCGATCAATCACGGCGTATCCAGAGTCCACGTCCTTGACGGTCGTGTGGAACACTGTCTGCTCTTGGAATTCTTTACTACAAAAGGTGTTGGTACCGCCATTTTAAAAGAACCGTTGTTTTAATGGATCATCCGGCTGAGAGACGGATGAGGGATCACAGGAAAACGATATAAACGATATTGAGGATAAGGATGAATAAAAGAAAATCAAACCACTTGGGACGTGTGGGCATGGCGGTACTGCTATGTGTCGGACTGTCTGTATCTACCGGCTGCCAATCGAAGCAGGAACCGGAAGTTACAACGGAAGTGTCATATGAAACCTTTGAAGAGTCAGTCACCGCCGTAAAAAATACCATAGCCGCAGAAGACGGTACAGAGGTCCCGATACAATTAAATGTATGGTATAGCGATGAAGCGGCGGCTCCGTATTATGAAGCGGCGGCGGTAGAATTCCATGACCGATATGGGGTCGAGGTTTCCTGCACGTATATGGAACATGTAAATTATCTGGAATCCGTCAATGAAGCCAATATCAGCGGAACAGGACCGGATGTATTCATGGCATCTAATGACGAAGTGAAAAAGCTGCATATGGCTGGTCTGGCGCAGAGCAACATGCTCTATACCGATGACTTCTGGGGAAAACATTATCCGGATGTAGCGAAAGCGGCAGTGACATCGGATGGGGTGGCATACGGATATCCGATCTATCTGGACACGGCGATGATGATTTACGATACAGCCGTCACGACGCAGCCGGATACCTTTAACAGTATCACGGAGTTTGCCGTGAATTTTGTAGATGAAACCAATACAAAAGTGATCTTTCGCTGGGATCTGGCAGATCCGTTCTATGATTGTCTGTTCTTGGGAACAGGAGCGGAAATCTTAGGCGAATATGGAGAAGATACATCCGTATTTAATGTCAACAATGAGCAAGTGGTTCAGAATATGACATTTTATCAGTCACTGCATGAATACTTTTCCATTGATGTAGATAGCAGTTCCTATCAGCAAGTCAAGGAGGAACTGACGGCGGGAACCTTGGTATACGGTATCGTGCGGACGGATGTCCTGAATGAATTGGGAACGTATGGCAGTGCATATGCGCTTTGCCCGGTTCCTCCGTTGTCGCCGGAGCTGCCGGTACAGACGCTTTCCGTGACCTATACGGCATTTGTCAATCCGTTTACCAAACAATCGGAGTATGCCAATCTGTTTGCCGCATTTTTATCCTATGAATTTGCGCCGAATCAGTTTGGACTAACGAGACAGGTATCCGTGCGGTCGGATATGGAGCGGACAGACGGCAATCAGGCTTTGATATACGAACAGTATTGTCATGCGAATCCGGTTCCGAAAGCATTGGAAAACGGAGATTTTTGGGTATATACGGAAATCTGTTTCAAGAATATCTGGAACGGAAGTGATGTGGCAGCCGAACTCAATCAATTACAGGAAGAGATGAAAGAACGATTAAATTAAATACAGCCCTGCATATATTTGGTAATCCTGTACATGCTATTAATATCAAAATAAGGAGGACAAAATAATATGTGGGGCATTCTTATTGCATTAATTTCCGGTGCATTGATGTCAATTCAGGGAGTATTTAATACGGGAGTCACAAAGCAGACCGGTGATTGGCTTACAAACAGTTGGGTGCAGTTGACCGGTTTCCTTCTCTGCCTTGGCGTGTGGTTGTTTAAGGAACGACAGGAAACCAGTATCATGAGTTTATTTCAGATCGATCATAAATATATGCTGCTGGGCGGAGTGATCGGCGCGTTTATCACGCTGACGGTGATTCTCAGTATGAAAAATCTCGGACCGGCGCAGGCGGTGCTGTTGATTGTGGTTTCACAGGTTGTGGTGGCATATTTGATCGAATTGTTCGGATGGTTTGCGGTAGACAAAGTCGGCTTTCAGTGGAGCAAATTGTTGGGCGTTATCATTGCGGTCATCGGAATCATAATCTTTAAATGGAAATGAAAAAAGAAATCTTTTTTTTTCATAAAGTCAAAAAAATCTATTGTATTAAAAGTAAATTATGGTAAAATAACGTTGTGTAATGTTATAGGATCTGTGTGATAGGAAGGAGTTATGATTGCATAGATTTTATAAGATTGTTTTAGTGATGATGTTGTTTGGATGCTGGCTCACTGCCTCCGGCTGTACCTCGCAGGAGGATACCTTTCAGCTTATGGATCCGGAACAGGTACAGGATGCCGGATATGAGACGGTGCAGTCCGGAGCATCTTCCGAGACAGGAGAAGCACCCGTTGAAGCATCGGTTACGGATCACGGAGATTCGGACGCTACGGCAGAAGAATGGGTGTATGTGTTCGTGTGCGGACAGGTCAACCGACCGGATGTCTACTGCCTGAAAGCGGGAAGCCGTGTCTGCGATGCGATCGGTATGGCTGGCGGGTGTCTGGATACAGCGGATGTCTGTGCGGTCAATCAGGCAAGATGCCTGACGGACGGTGAACAGATCTATATCCCTGCGATCGGTGAAACGGTCGCGCGGACGCAGACAGACACGGAGCAGACATCAGAGGATCATTTGGTGCATTTGAATCAGGCAACAAAAGAAGAACTGATGACATTAACGGGGATCGGTGAAGCGAAAGCCGAAGAGATTCTTGCCTATCGGGAGGCACACGGAGGGTTTTCTACGAAAGAAGAATTAATGAACATAACCGGTATCAAGGCGGGTGTGTTTGAAATGATACAAAATGATATTACAGTAGAATGAGGTGTGGTATGAAGCGAGTTTTGGTGGTTGATGATGAAAAACTGATTGTCAAAGGAATTAAGTTCAGTTTAGAACAGGATGATATGCAGGTGGATTGTGCCTATGACGGAGAAGAAGCCTTGGCTTTGGCAAAACAGACAGAGTATGATATTGTGCTTTTAGATATTATGCTGCCAAAACTGACCGGTTTGGAAGTATGCCAGCAGATCCGGGAATTTTCCAATATGCCGATCATCATGCTGACCGCAAAAGGGGACGACATGGATAAGATTCTGGGATTGGAATATGGCGCGGACGATTATATCACGAAACCGTTCAATATCTTAGAAGTAAAGGCACGTATGAAGGCGATCATCCGCCGGAATGCCAAGAAGTCTGATCAGGCGGAAACAGTCCGCAAGATGAATATCGGAGATCTGTCGATCGACTGTGACAGCAGACGCGTATATATCGAGGGAAAAGAAATCAACTTAACAGCCAAAGAATTTGATATGCTGGAACTGTTGGTTTTTCATCCGAATAAAGTATATTCCAGAGAAACTTTGCTGAATACCATTTGGGGCAGTGAATATCCGGGGGATGTGAGGACGGTAGATGTTCACGTCCGCCGGTTACGGGAAAAGATAGAACCGAATCCCGGCGAACCTAAATATATTCATACGAAGTGGGGTGTAGGCTATTATTTCCAAGGATAAACCGCTATTCAGACAACTAAAGAGCTTTCGGTTTTCTGTATTTGTTTCTATATTTTTGATCACTTTGGTGATGATTCTGACCTTTGGTCAGATTTTTCAGCGTTCTTATCATGAAAAGTCCCTTCAGGCGAAGATTACACAGGTACAGAGTCAGTGTAATATCCTTGCCAGTCAGGTGCTATTGAATGAATTTATCATTTCCGGTACGACGGACAACCTAAATGAGGAGATTGATCAGTTCGCCAATGTGCTGGAGGGGCGGATCATCATTGTAGATTCCGACTATAAGATCATAAAAGATACATACACCATTGAACAGAATAAGCATATGATGTCCAATGATGTTCATGATATCATGCTTGGAAAAGTACCCAGTAACTGTAAGATCATGAACCAGAATCAGTATGTAGAGATCATGGTGCCGATTTTGGATTCGGCAGTTATGACGCCGACGATCGACACAAATCCTACGCCGGCTAAAAATTCAAATCCGCCATCCCCACAGGTGCAGGGAGTCATCATCTGTGTATTTTCCATTCAGGATTTAGTGGAAACCGATTTGTATATGCAGTCGCAGGGAAGATTTTTGTATGCACTGTTCATTTTTATCGCGTTGGTGATATCTGTTTTGTTATCCCTTTGGATATCTCGTCCGTTTCATGTATTAAATCAACAAATACAGCATATTTCAGAGGGGCATTTAGATGAAGAGATCGAGATAGAAGGCAGCACGGAAAGTGAGGATCTGGCGGCAGCATTGAACCAGTTGCTCAGCAAGATTCAGATTTTGGAGAATTCCAGACAGGAATTTGTATCCAATGTCTCACATGAGTTAAAAACGCCGATCACATCGATGAAAGTATTGGCGGATTCCCTGCTCAGTCAGGAGGATACTCCGGCGGAGATGTATCGGGAATTCATGGGAGATATCGCAGAAGAGATCGACCGGGAAAATAAGATCATTAATGATCTGCTGACTTTGGTACGTTTAGACAAACAAGCTGAGAATATGAACATGAATGCGACTAATATCAATCAGCTTTTGGAATTATTATTAAAGCGTATCCGACCGATCGCTTCCAAACGGAATATTGAAATCGTGTTTGAAAGTATGCGGGAGGTCATTGCGGAAGTCGATGAGGTCAAACTGTCACTCGCATTTTCCAATTTGATTGAAAATGCAGTCAAATATAATCGGGATGGCGGATGGATCCATGTCACTTTGGATGCCGACCATAAGTTTTTTTACGTCAAGGTTGCAGATTCGGGAGTCGGGATTCCGGAAGACTGTCAGGAACAGGTGTTTGAACGGTTTTACCGTGTCGATAAAACCCGTACCAGAGAAACGGGAGGAACCGGTCTCGGTCTTGCCATTACGCGGAATGCGATCCTGCTGCATAAAGGAGCGATCAAACTCTATAGCGAACCGGGACAAGGTACGACTTTTACGGTTCGGATCCCGCTGATTTATATTAGTTGACGGAAAGGAAATTGCCATGAAAAAATGTATTCTGTTTCTCATCTTATGTCTGTTGAGCATATGCGTATGCGCCTGTAGTGAAAATAATGAGGAAACGACAGAGGTTGTGGACTTAGGAGATAATTGTATTTATCGGTATTATATTGATACGGAGACGAATAGTTTGCTAACAGACGTATATGAACTGGATCCGGAAGAAACGGACAGTGCGCGTATTACGAATATCCTGAATTTGATGTTTGAACAACCGACGCAGGATCAGACGGCTTCATGGGCATCTGCCATGAAATTACTGTCATGTGAGTATCAGGAGGATTTGAATCGTGTGCGTATTTCTGTCAATATTACGAGCGGATTAAGTGATAATTATTATGAAGTGCTGATGAAAGCGGCAGTTACCAAGACACTTTGCCAACTGCCTTATGTGGATAATGTGCAGTTTGAGATTTTTGATTCGACGGCGGCAGTATCAGAAGGCGGCAGTCTGGTAGAAACATATAACGAGAATTCTTTTGTGGATGCCAATGAAGAAGGCGGTTATCTGCAAAAGGAAGTGATCACGCTTTATTTTGCCAATGAAGCCGGTGACCGGTTGGTAGAATATGATAAGGCGGTCGAAATCACCAATAACGTTTCGGTAGAGCAGTTGGTGATCGATTCTCTGATCGCGGGTCCGTTACGGGAAGGATATATCGGAACGATTCCGGAAGGAACGACCATTAAAAAGATCTCTGTGAAAGACGGTGTCTGTTATGTGGATTTTTCCAGTGAATTTAACAATACACTCAGTAGCTGTCTGGATGTGGTGACTATTTATTCTGTTGTGAATTCTCTGTGTGAACTGCCGACCATCACGAAAGTACAGTTTCTGATTAACGGAGAAAAACAGGCATTCTATCGGGAAGAAATCCCATTTGACGGCATGTTTGAGTATCAGCCGGATATTGTGGAGATGGATGAAGATGAAGCACAGTCAAGGTTTGATGCAGGGAGATCGTACATGTAAACAATAGACTTGACGGATATAAAGGAGTATGAACTTGACAAAACGTCCATTGCTATTAGGAGTTGTGGCGTTTGTGAGCGGTGGGTTAGCAGGATGGTATCCATACATGACCATGGGGCTTGGCATGATGGTTATCCTGTTTCTGATTTGGATGTATCGGATTCAAAAGAAACGGGAACAGGCAATGCCTGTTTTGATGATATTGCTGATCATATGTCTGTTTCTCGGAATGTGGAACGGCTATCGGATTCGAATACCGGATCCGCTTCGCGATCGTATCAGGCAGACACCGGAAAAGCAGATCGTCTGTACGCTGGAAGGCAGTGTTTTACGTGTGACTAAGCGGGAAGAACAGAGGGTGCTTTTGGTTCGGACACAGGAAATCAGACACGGGGATTTCCGCAGCCGGCAGGCATATGTGATACAGATCTATGAAAACAATGATAAATGGAGTAGGGATTCAGCGGTTGTATCGGAACGCCCGAAGATAAGTGTCGGCAATCAGATACGATGTGAGACGGAACTGAGATTACCGGCTATTCCGACAAATCCCGGAGAATTTCATCAGGAGCGGTATTATCAGGCAAAGGGAATGGATTTTTTAGGCTTTGCCGAACAGATCATCATACTGGATGATCACCGGGCAGTGGTACGGCAGAGTTTGCTGCAGTTTCGTGAAAAGGCGGAAACGAATCTGCAGGCGGTCCTTTCGCCGACCGATGCGGGTGCCTTGAGCGCCATGCTGCTGGGCGATACTTATGCCTTGGATACACAACTGAGGACGCTGTATCGAAGGAACGGAATATCACATATATTAGCGATCTCGGCGTTACATATTTCGTTATTGGGCAGCACGCTTTACCGGTTACTGAGAAAATCGGGAGGTTCTTATTGGCACGCAGGGATACCGGTTGCCGTGCTGCTTCTGGCATATGGATGGATGACCGGTTTCAGTAGCTCTACTTTGCGGGCAGTGATCATGTTTTTATTGGCGATAGGGGCTGATCTGGCAGGTCGTACCTATGACTTGCCGACAGCCGCCGGTATCGCCTGCCTGCTGCTTTTGGTGGACAACCCATATCGTTTAGCGGATGCCGGATTTCTGTTATCGTTTAGCTGTGTGCTGACGCTCGGGTTCGCTATGCCGGTGATACAGGGATGGACGGAAAAATATTCTGTAAAAGGAATCCGGAGACGGTTGTTGGAGGCATTGTTATCCGGTATCGCCATTCAGGTCATGACGGCTCCGATCTTGGCGGCGTTTTATTATGAAATACCCACCTATGGAATGTTCCTGAACCTGATTGTAGTACCTTGTATGACGCCGTTGTTACTGTGTGGCTGCCTCGGTATGGTATGTTATCCGTTCTTTCCTTGGCTCGGTTCAGGTTTTCTGATGCCGTGTAAATGGATTCTGTATCTATTCCGCCTGCTTTGTCAATGTGCAGAAAAGCTTCCTTTTTCAGTATGGCGTATCGGTGCGGTATCCGGATGGAAAGTCGGGTTATATTATGGCATTGTCTTCCTTGTGATCTTATGTTTGAAATACCGAAAACGGATCATTGCAGTTCTGACAGTGTGTTTTTATGTTTTGATATTCCTAGTATCCGATCCGCCGGCTCTGACGGTCACGATGCTGGATGTCGGTCAGGGAGACGGCATATTCATAGAAACACCGGATCATAAACATCTATTGATAGACGGAGGCAGCAGCAGCCGAACTTCGATAGGAAACTATGTGCTTCTTCCCGCAATGCGATATTACGGTACGGATTGTCTGGATTATATATTTATCAGTCATATGGACCGGGATCATATCAGCGGTTTGGAGGAACTGATCGATTGTGCTGCGAAGGGTGAGATTTCTATCCGTTATATGGTGCTGCCGGAACGGATCAGCCAAGAGGAGACGGCACAGATGATGATTCAACGCGCCGAAGCCTGCGGGATCCAAGTCGTAGGTATTACAAGTGGAGATCGAGTGTCCATAGATGAAGTGGAACTGACGTGTCTGTATCCGTATATCGAGACGGGGCAACCGGTAATCAACCGTCAAAAGGAAACCGATGCAAATAATGATTCCATGGTGCTTTCCTTATCCTATCGGGAATTTGATATGTTGTTTACCGGTGATTTAGAGACGGAAGGCGAGTGGGATTTGATGGATCGGGAAGAATATGGACTCCATAACGGTTATGATGTGTTAAAAGTAGGGCATCACGGTTCTTCCGGCTCCTCCGGTACGGCATTTTTACAGGCGGTTCATCCGACGGTGTCATTGATCTCCTGTGGCAGAAATAATACTTACGGACACCCGCATCCGGAAACATTGGAGCGGTTGGAAGCAGTGGACAGTCAGGTGTTTACGACGGCAAATCAGGGAGCGATTGAAATCCGTACGAACGGAAAAAAGATGAAATTGCATGTTATGGGATTTTCGTTTGTCAATCAAAAGGAGCAAGAATGAGTATGGCTTTTCAGATCATCAGAGCGAAAAAAGAATATGAACGCGCGGGCGCCTATTATGTACGTATTCAGGCAATGGCAAAGCAATACGGCATCAACTTACGTGAGGAATTTGATGACATTGACGGTGCAGGATGTCACTATATTGTGGTGCTGGATGATGATTTTCCGGTAGCGACCTGCCGATGGTTTGAGACAGCCCACGGAGTGGCGGAGATCGGTCGGGTGGTAGTACTGCCGGAGTATCGTGGAAAACGGCTGGGGGAATGGGTAGTGACCGAAGCAGAGAAATGGATTGCGGAAGCAGGGTACGGTAAAATCGCGATTTCCAGCAGAGAGGAAGTGGTCGGTTTTTATGAAAAACTGGGATATTCTTACAATCACATGTTTTCCGCTCACAGCCATACATTCCGTTGCGTATATATGGAAAAATATATCACGGGACAGACGCTATGAGCAGTCCGCCATCTGTTGAACGAGCCGGAATCCTCTATCAGATACGGATAATTTTAGTATAATATTCATTTTATTAATGCAGATTCCTATAGATCTGTGGTACAATATTGTCTGGCAAGGGTACCGTATGCTTTGTGGGGAAGGAAGGCTTGCGGCATCATACAGCAGGCAGGAAATGTCTGAAAAATGGAGAATCCCATATGAAGACGATTAATGAAGATATTCAAAATAACGAATGGAAACGTGTGTATTTATTATATGGAGACGAGGCATATCTGCGGCACCAGTACCGTGATCGGATCCGGGAGGCTCTTTGCCCGGAAGCAGACGATATGAATCTCAGCCGGCTGGAAGGGAAAGGCATTTCACCGGTAGAAGTGGCGGAATTGGCGGAGACGCTTCCGTTTTTTGCGGAACATCGCCTCATTATCATTGAGGAAAGCGGATGGTTCAAAGCAGGCAGTAACGGTTTTGAAGAACAGCTCCCGCAGTTTCCGGATACGACCGTTATTTTGTTTGTGGAGAGTGAAGTCGATAAACGCGGACGGTTGTTTCGTACGGTCAAAGAGATCGGATATGCGGCGGAAATGAAAACGCCAAGTGAGAAAGAACTGGCAGTCTGGCTCAGAAAACAATGCAGTGCCGAAAAGAAACAGATAACCGATGAGGCGGTTCGGGCTTTGTTAGAGCAGGCGGGTACGAATATGAACCTGTTGCAGATGGAATTGGAGAAATTGTTTTCCTATGCGTGGGATCAGGATACGATCACGCTTACTGCCGTTCAGGAGGTTTGCAGTAATCAGGCGGAAAATCAGATTTTTGACATGTTGGATGCGATCGGAAATCAGGATCGTGAGAAGGCGTTAGACTTATATCATGACCTGTTGGCATTACGGGAACCTGCCATGCGGATTTTATATCTTCTGACACGTCAGATCAATATCCTGTTGCAAGTGAGTGAAATGTCCCGTCTGCATATGGATTCGAAGACGATAGCGTCGAAAGCGGGCATTCCGCCGTTTACGCTGGGAAAATATAAAAAGCAGATCGGACAGTTTTCCTATTCCCGTTTGTTAGAGATGCTGGAAGCCTGTCAGGAAGTGGACGAAGGCATCAAACGGGGAAGATATCAGGACGTGATTGGCATAGAGTTACTCATTGTCGATTTTTCGACAAAAGAAAAAGAATCAATTGGAGGTTGAAATGGGCGGATTTTTTGGAGTGGCATCAAAAGAAGATTGTATGTTTGATTTGTTTTTCGGAACGGATTATCATTCGCATCTGGGGACCAGACGTGCAGGAATGGCGGTATATGGAGCAAACGGATTTGAGAAGGCAATTCATAAAATTGAAAATGCGCCGTTCCGCACCAAATTTGAAAAAGAGGCGAATGCCATGCACGGAACCATGGGAATTGGATGTATTTCGGATTATGAGGCACAACCGATCTTGGTTCGTTCGCATCATGGTTCGTTCGCCATTACGACGATAGGAAAGATCAATAACGCAGATGAAATCATTCAGATGATCGTTGAGCAAAAGACGCATTTTTTTGAAATGAGTAACGGAGAGATCAATACGACGGAACTTGTGGCTGCCATAATTAATCAAAAAGAGAATTTTATCGACGGTATCCGATATGCTCAGGAATTGATAGACGGCTCCATGTCGATGCTGATCCTGACGTCGAAAGGAATCTATTGTGCAAGGGACAAATACGGCAGAACACCGATCGTTATCGGTCAAAAGGACGGAGCCTTTTGTGCCTGCTTTGAAAGCTTTGCTTATTTGAAACTGGGATATTCCCCATATAAGGAATTGGGGGCAGGAGAGATCGCGGTCATGGATGCTGACGGTGTGAAAACGCTCGTGGCGGCAGGCAAGGAAATGAAAATCTGTACCTTTTTGTGGATTTACTACGGATATCCGCCGTCATCATATGAAGGGGTAAATGTAGAAGAAATGCGATATCGTTGTGGACAGTTATTGGCAAAGCGGGATCATGTGACTCCGGATATTGTAGCGGGTGTGCCGGATTCCGGAACTGCCCATGCGATCGGGTATGCCAATGAATCCGGCGTGCCGTTTTCCAGACCGTTTATCAAATACACACCGACTTGGCCGCGTTCCTTCATGCCGACGATGCAGAGCAAACGGGATCTGATCGCTAAAATGAAACTGCTTCCGGTTAAACAGTTGATTCAGGGGAAGCGTTTGTTATTGATCGACGATTCGATCGTCCGGGGAACCCAATTACGTGAGACAACGGAATTTTTATATGAAAGCGGTGCCAAAGAGGTACATATCCGTCCGGCATGTCCGCCGTTGATTTTCGGGTGTAAATATCTGAATTTCTCCCGTTCAAAATCAGAACTGGAATTGATCACGCGGGTGGTCATTCAGGAACTCGAAGGGGGAGAGGTATCGGATGAAGTGTTACGGGAATATGCGGATTATACGACGGACAAGTATGATAAAATGGTAGAACGGATCTGCGAAAAACTGAAATTTACTTCGTTACGGTTTCATCGTTTGGATGATATGATCGAGGCAGTCGGGCTGGATGCCTGCAAATTATGTACATACTGTTGGAGCGGTAAGGAATAGAAAACGGCATACGGCTGCGTGTGAACCGATCGGGTGCCGCGCGGTCAGAATGCAACAGATAGGAAACAGATAGAAAAACGGTATCGTCTCAAAAGAGATGATACCGTTTTTCATAGACTATATTTCAATGGAAATGATTATGCCATCTTATTGACAGCAGCAGCCATGCGGGATACTTTTCTCGATACCATATTTTTGTGGTATACACCCTTGGAACCGGCTTTGCTGAGTTCAGAGGTCGCGGTGATTAACAGGCTTTTGGCTAATTCCTTGTCGCCGGATGCTATGGCAGCCTCAAGTTTCTTGATCGCAGTTTTCACTCTGGACTTAATCATTTTGTTACGTAATGTCTTGGTCTCGATAACCTTAATTCTCTTTTTTGCAGATTTGATGTTTGCCAAATCCTACACCTCCATACTTCAAATTCATCTAACAACTACGTTTCCTTGGTTTGTTGTTTACATCCAAACCGGACACGGACAATCTAATGTAAACATACTATTACATAATAAACACGGATGATTCGTTTGTCAATCCTTTTTTTATGCTTCTGTGTCCAAAATCTGTATATTTTCCTTGCAATGACGGATACTATCATTATGAGGTGATACTATGATTTCAATGCAGAGAACGGATTTGGCGGTAGAATTGCGGGAGGAACTGGATACACGGGAAATGATCGAGGGAGTACATGTTTCGACGAAGATCAATCGGGACAATGATGTGAAAGAAACCAGAATTGTCATTCATTCCGAGGAGGGAGCAAAGAAAATCGGAAAACCGATGGGAACATATATTACGATCGAGAGTGAAGAATTACGATGCAGTGATGAGGATTATCATGAACCGATGAGCGATTCTCTGTACCGCCATCTGAAAGATATGCTGGGCGGCAGCCGAAAGATTTTAGTCGCCGGTTTGGGAAACCGGGCGGTCACGCCGGATGCCTTAGGACCGATGGTAGTGGATAATCTGTATGTGACCAGACATTTGATGAAAGAGAACATTGTAACATGTACCTATGAGATCAGTGCGATTTCGCCGGGAGTGATGGCACAGACCGGCATGGAAACGCAGGAAATCCTTCAGGGGGTGATTCGGGAAGTGCATCCGGATATCTTGGTGGTGATCGATGCCTTGGCAGCCGGTAACTCCAATCGACTGAATAAAACCATCCAGCTTGCGGATACCGGTATTGCACCCGGCTCCGGCGTGGGCAATCACAGGAAAGCGATCAATGAGGATACCATGGGCATGAAAGTGATCGCAATAGGCGTGCCGACGGTGATCTCGGTTCCGGCGATCGTGGATGACGCGATGGATGTGATGCTCGAAGCGTTCGGACGAAACGGCACGAAACAGGCAATCGAAGAATTTACGGAAGAAGAACGGTATCAGCTGGCATGTGAGATGGTAGAACCATATCTGGCAAATATGTTTGTGACACCGAAAAATATTGATGAGGCAATCAAACGGATCAGTTTTACAATTTCTGAAGCAATAAATCGCCTCTTACATTCATATAATTAGATATGAAACAATGGATTTTGAAATTGGGACAACAGAATCTATGGAAGACTACCGACCGGTGGAAAGATCGTTTATGGTTAGGCGGAGTGGTATTTGCCATGGGCTATTGCCTTTTGTTTGCGGGCGATACCCTGCTGCGGGAACTGCTTCCGGCGTTATCTTTTCAACAGGAAAACGGCATGAATTGGAAAGCGTTTGAACAGACCGTGATGGAAGCATGTCTGCCGGTTGTCGTATATAGTCAGTACTATGGATATACGGCAAGTGCCGGTTATTTGGGAAGTGAGATACCGGATTCGTTCTATCAGGGGGAAGAGACGGAAGGAGAATCGACACAGCAGGAATTAGAGACGATGGCTGTGGCAAATCCGGCGGTTCAAACGGCAGTTGCCGCACCGGTGATCGGGGGCGGGATGGGATTTACCAGAGAACAGTTATCGGATTTTCAGTTTATGATAGACCACTGTTATATCGTGGACTCTACGACCTATGTCAACCGGGAGGAAATGAATGCGGATACGCTGCTGTCCATGGATATGACGATGAAACAGGATGCTTCGGATTATCAGATCCTCATATACCATACGCACAGTTCATCGGAAATGTTTGCGGACAGTCGGGAAGGAGTTTTAGAGGATACGCCGATCGGGCTTGGGGATACCCTGACGACTCTGTTGGAAGGATATGGGTATAAAGTATATCATGACCGGACGGTATATGACCAGATCAACGGAAAAATTGACCGGAATTATGCGTATACGGCATCCGGAGAGGGCATCGACCGGATCCTTGCCGAACATCCGTCGATTGAAGTAGTCATTGATTTACATAGAGACGGCGTGAATGAAAATACGCATCTGGTTACGGAGATCAACGGCAAGCCGACCGCTAAGATCATGTTCTTTAACGGAGTGAGCAGAACAACCAATAATGGGGAGCTGGATTATTTGGCAAATCCGAACCGGCAGGCAAATCTGGCATTCAGTTTACAGATGTATCTGGCAGGCAGCTCCGTCTATGATGACTTTTTGAGACGGATCTATATTAAAGGGTATCAGTATAATTTGGACCGGAGACCAAAAGCGACACTGATTGAAGTAGGAGGTCAGACCAATACGGTCGAAGAGGCGAACAATGCTATGGAACCGCTGGCGTATATCCTGCATCAGGTTCTTTCCGGAGAGACACCTGCGGATTGACAATCGGGACTTGGAGTGATACATTTTATGGAGATTTGGATGTCGGATCGTTCGATAGATGACAGATAGCATTAAAACATTACGAGGAGGATAAGATGCAGATGGAAGATAAGACGATAACACGCCAAGATATCAAGGATATGATCGATACATATATGATTTCCATAGGTGAGCGGTTTGATCTGGTGGCGGAACACGCGGAAGACATGTATGTATATGATATGGACGGTACAGAATTCTTAGATTTTTATGCGGGTATTGCGGTAAGTTCCGTCGGAAACTGCAATCCGAAAGTGGTGAAGGCAATACAGGAGCAGGCGGCGAAACTGATCCATGCTTCGAATTATCCATACTCGATACCACAGGCAAAATTGGCAAAACGGATCTGTGAAAGTATCGGAATGGATCGCATTTTTTTCCAAAATTCGGGTACGGAAGCCAATGAAGCGATGATCAAGATGGCAAGAAAATACGGAGTGGAAACATACGGTCCCGAACATTATCATATTGTAACGGCAAAGAACAGTTTTCACGGAAGAACCTATGGGGCATTAAGCGCGACAGGACAGCCGGATAACGGATGTCAGATCGGATACCATCCGATTTTGGAAGGCTTTACTTACGCGGACTTTAATCAACTGGAATCGTTCCGTGCCGCATGTACGGAGCATACGATTGCGATTATGATAGAACCGGTACAGGGAGAAGGAGGAGTTTATCCGGCAACTCAGGAATTTCTGCAGGGGCTGCGGGAATTATGTGATGAAAAAGGAATGCTTCTGTTGTTCGATGAAGTGCAGACCGGTTGGGGACGCTGCGGAGATATCATGGCGTTTGCTTCTTATGGCATCAAGCCGGATATCGTTACCATGGCAAAAGCCATGGGAGGAGGCATGCCGATCGCGGCGGTGTGTGCGTCGGAACGGGCGGCAAAAGCGATGAATCCCGGCTCACACGGTTCTACCTACGGAGGCAATCCGGTATGCTGCGCGGCTTCGCTTGCGGCAATCGACGAGATCATCGGACGGCATCTTCCGGAGAATGCAAAAGAAATGGGAGCGTATTTTATGGACAGGCTGCAGGCACTTTCCGGTGTAAAAGAGGTACGCGGACGAGGATTACTGGTAGGTGTGGAATTTGAAAAGCCGATTGCTTTTGCAGTGAAACACGGATGTTTTGATCATAAGATGCTGATCACAGCGGTCAATCCGCATACGATTCGCATGGTTCCGCCGTTGACGGTGACACGACAGGATTGTGACCGGGCATTTTCCATCTTAAATACCGTCTTGGACGAACTGGACAATCCTGCCAAATAAGAATATAATAACAGATAGCTGAAAACAGCTTGAGAAATATATGGAGGCGACATTATGACAAAAATAGATATTGTTTCGGGATTTTTGGGAGCAGGAAAAACAACATTAATTAAAAAGCTGATTTCTGAAGCTTTTGCCGGTGAGAAGATCGTCCTGATCGAAAACGAATTTGGGGAAATCGGTATTGACGGCGGATTCCTAAAAGATGCCGGAATTGAGATCACAGAAATGAATTCCGGGTGTATCTGCTGCTCGTTAGTGGGGGATTTCGGCACCGCATTGAAGAAAGTATTGGTTGATTATGCGCCGGACCGCATTATGATTGAACCGTCCGGTGTCGGAAAACTCTCGGATGTCATTCAGGCAGTGCGGGGCGTGGCAGAAGAAACGGAACTGGAGCTGGACAGTTTTGTGACGGTTGCCGATGCGACAAAATCAAAGATGTACATGAAAAACTTTGGGGAATTCTTTAATAATCAGATAGAAAGCGCGAGTACCATTATCTTGAGCCGGACGCAGAAGATGCCACAGGATAAACTGGAGGCGGTCGTGGCGCTTTTGAAAGAGCATAATGAAAAAGCGGCAGTGATCACAACGCCTTGGGATGAGATTGACGGAACCGTGATAAAAAAGGCGATGACACAGGGAAATTCCCTGCTGCGGGAATTGATGGAAGAAGCGTCGATCTGCCCGGAATGTGGTTGCCATCATGACCACGACCATGAGCATGAGCATCACCATGAGCATGACCATGAGCATGAACACGATCACGAGCATGAACACGACCATCACCACGACCACGAGCATGAACACGGGCATGAGCATGACCATGAACACGGGCATCATCACCATCATCATGCGGACGAGGTATTTTCAAGCTGGGGAAAAGAAACCCCGCATAAATACACGGATGAAGATATGGAACATATTCTGAAGCAATTATCGGAACGTCAGGATTACGGCATCATCCTTCGTGCAAAGGGCATGGTCCCGAATGTAAACGGGGAATGGATATACTTTGATCTGGTTCCGGGCGAATATGAGATGCGGAAAGGCAGTCCGGATTATACCGGTAAGTTGTGTGTGATCGGAAGTGAATTAAACGAGGATAAGTTGACGGAATTATTCCAATTATAAACACATGACGGCATGTGTATGGGAGGAATGGTTATGGCAAAAGAAATACCGGTTTATTTATTTACCGGGTTTTTAGAGAGCGGAAAAACTACATTTATACGCAATACGTTGATTGGTCAGGACTTCAATGAAGGTGACCGTGCATTGCTTTTGGTTTGTGAGGAAGGCATGGAGGAATATGATGCGGCAGAAATGGCTTCTCATAATATCATGCTGGAACAGATCGAGGAACCGGAAGCATTGACGACAGATCTGCTGATGCAGTTACAGTCACGCTATAAGCCGGAATTAGTGCTGATCGAATATAATGGAACGTGGAAATTGGATCAGTTGTTCAGTCTGCGTGTGCCAAAAGGCTGGACCGTTGTGCAGATCGTTGCAAATGTGGATGCTTCTACGTTTGACAGCTATCTGAATAATATGCGGGCAATGATGATGGAACAGATCTCCATGGCAAATCTGGTGATCTTTAACCGCTGTACCGAAGAGACAAAGCGCGGGGAGTATCGTCGGATCGTCAAAGCCAATAACCGTATGGCAACGGTCGTATTTGAAAAAGAAGACGGAAGTACGGATTTCGAAAATCCGGATGATGATCTGCCATACAATCTTCAGGAACGGGAAATCCGGATCGAAGATGATGATTTCGGTATCTTCTATATAGACGCTACCGACAATCCCGATAAATATGTCGGAAAAACGGTTCAGTTTAAGGCAATGGTCTACAAACCGAAGAATTACGAAAAAACAGCGTTTGTGTCGGGAAGGCATGCAATGACCTGTTGTGTGGAAGACATTGCATTTGTTGGTGTTAAATGTGTCAGCGATATGGCAGCCATGTTAAAGGACCGTCAGTGGATAGAAGTGACCGGCACCATTAAGAAGGAATATTATCGGGAATTTCAGGAAGATGGACCGGTGGTTTATGCTACAAAGGTGGTTCCCGCACAGCGACCGAAAGAAGAAGTCGTATTATTTAATTAGAGAAATGGAAACGCGACACTATGACAGTTTGTTATAGTGTCGATTTCTTGCAGCGATACGGAGGAAAAATCATGGAAGCATATAATGTGTTTAAGGATTTAGCCATTATCATAATCTTTGCGAAAGTCTTTGGATTGTTGGCTAAAAAATGCAAAGCTCCACAGGTAGTGGGGGAGATCATTGCCGGATTATTGATTGGTCCGAGTCTGCTCGGTCTGGTGCAACAGACGGAGTTTTTAAGTGAAATGGCGGAGATCGGCGTGATTCTCTTAATGTTTTCCGCCGGATTGGAGACAAATCTGAAAGACTTGTTAAAGACCGGTCCCATTGCATTGTTGATCGCCTGCTCCGGCGTGCTTGTTCCTTTGCTGGGAGGGACGCTGTTATATATGGCATTTTACGGCGTGGCTCCTTGGGGTTCCGAAAACTTCTACCGCGCGGTATTTGTTGGTGTGATCATGACGGCAACCAGTGTCAGCATTACGGTGCAGACATTGAAGGAAATGGGGAAATTAAAGGGAAAAGTCGGAACGACCATCATGAGCGCTGCCATTATCGATGATGTGATCGGGATTATCGTACTGACTTTTGTTATCGGATTTAAAAATCCTGATTATCAACCGCTTCAGGTAGTCTTATCCACGGTTTTATTTTTCATATTTTCTCTGGTCGTCGGGTGGATTTTATACCGTTTATTTCAGTTTGTGGACAACCGATATCCGCACACACGGCGGATCCCGATCGCAGGGCTTGCTTTGTGTCTGATCTTTGCCTATGTGGCGGAACGGTATTTTGGAATCGCCGATATCACGGGAGCTTATGTGGCAGGCATTATCCTATGTTCGATCCGGGATTCCGAATATATCGCTGAAAAGATGGATATTAATTCCTATATGATGTTTGGTCCGATCTTTTTTGCCAGTATCGGATTGAAAACGCAGATCGATACCGTGAACGGCAATATCCTGTTATTTGCCTTGGCGTTTGTATTGGTTGCGCTGCTGACAAAGATCATCGGCTGTGGTCTGATGGGAAAAATCTGCCGATTCCAGAATCGGGATGCGTTGAAAATCGGTGTCGGCATGATGACGCGGGGAGAAGTCGCTTTGATCGTGGCACAGAAGGGATTGTCTGTCGGAATGTTGGAACCGGTTTATTTTACCGCCGTGATTTTGTTGATCGTCGTATCAAGCATCTTGACCCCGATTCTTTTAAAGATCCTATATAAACATGATCCGGAACCGGAGGAAATGACGGCATAACCCATGATATAACATATAACATCAAAAAGGAGGAGTCGCTATGGGAGAGGAAGAGAAAACAAATTCGCCGCAGCAGGCGGACGGAGAAGCGGAAGTGGTATTCAATGAATCCTACGATGCCGAGGAAGTGGAATCGGTGATCATACCGGACGCGGATGCGAATGACGATTATGTAGACGAGGATGAAGACGTCAGTGAAGATTCGGGAATCACCCAATCCGTGTTGTCAGAACACACACAGGCAGATCAGGATCATGGAAAGAAAGATTATGGTTTAGGGCTTACGGCGATGATTTTGGGAATTTTGTCGATTCTTCTGATGTGCGTCCCGATCATCAGTCTGGTATTAGCTGTGGTGGCATTGATTTTGGGTATCGTAGCATCCGCCAAAAACAACGGTAAGAAAATGGGAGTATCCGGAATCGTTATGGGTAGTATCATCCTGCTGACTTATTTGATAGTCATTGTTTTTTTTGGTGGTATTATGGGAACGATATATAAAAATCAGGACCGTTTAACGGGTACGGCATGGCGGCGTACAGAGGACGGAAGCGTCTTATATCTGTATGACGACGGTACTTTTATCCATGCGGAACAGGAAGGAGTCTTTTCAGATAATTTTTATTCCGGTACTTATGATATCTTAGGTTACGAAGATACCGGACTGCATCTTTCCAATCTTGAGAAAGATTATGACACGGACTATATCTATGATGTATATCTGCATGTGGATACTTATGTATATCAGGGGGAAGAACGGGATAATATCGCATCGACTATCCGCTATCTGTTTTTATTTGATAAAAAATATTCCGACGGTGATGTGATCAATGTGTGTCCGCATGATATGACTGAGTTGGGTGCCTTGTGTCCGGTACGGGAAACGAAGTTAATGTTTCCGTCAATCGGCAATCAGTATGAAGCAACGGTAGCATTGACGGATGAATCGGTCGTGGATGAGGTCGTGGATGATTCGGGATCTTACGAAGAGACCGAAGGATCGACGGAGGCTGCGACACAGACAACGGATACGGAACAGACATTGCCGGATGGCGGAGACGTGGATGTCGGCATTGCCCCTCCGGGAATCATGATTACGGAAGTACCGGCAGATACCGCAACGGAAGGATCAGAAGCGACAGGCAGCAGTGAAGCGGATACGGTTACAGACGATCAAACGTTTTGGAATGATTTGGAGGATTATATTGACGACTCCAAAGAGCAGATCGATGAGTTTCAGTCTTCGGTGTCGGAAGAATTCGATCAGAGAAGTGAAGAATTCGATCAGGCAATGGAAGAAGCAAGTAGTGCATGGGACGATGCGGAAAGCGCATGGGACGATGCAACGGCAGCGGATTCCGATACGACAGATGGCGGATGGCTGCAAAGACTGTTCCAGACACTCATTGACTGGCTGCAGAGCCTGTTTTAACGGCACCTTGTAAGACTTGACAAACGATGTCGATTCAGTTCATAATGGACAGGAAATACAGGGAAGCGCAATCATGATAAAATAACGATATAGAGGTGCGAAAGCATGTGTGGATTTGTAGGATTTTTGGATCATTTACCTGAAAAAGCAGAGATTATCGAGCGTATGAAACAAGCGATCATCCATCGGGGACCGGATAGCGACGGGACATATGTAGACGAGGAGATCGCGTTGGGATTTCGCCGGTTGAGCATCATTGATCTGGATGCCGGCGACCAGCCTATGTATAACGAAGACGGTTCGTTGGTTTTGATGTTTAACGGTGAGATCTATAATTATCAGGAAATCCGAAAAGAACTGTTGGAACGGGGACATGTATTCCGGACACAGTCGGATACGGAAGTTTTGATCCATGCCTATGAAGAATATGGATACGATATGTTGAATCTGCTGCGGGGGATGTTCGCGTTTGTCATTTGGGACAGACAGGAAAAGAGGATGTTCCTTGCGAGAGATTTTTTCGGTATCAAACCGATGTATTATGCCAAGATGAACGAGACGTTTTTATTCGGTTCGGAGATCAAGGCGTTTTTAGAACATCCGGATTTTGAAAAGAAGCTGAATCATGATGTATTGGAAAATTATCTGACATACCAATACAGCCCTGCTGCGGAGACTTTTTTTGAGGGCGTGTTCTGTCTCCCTCCGGCACATTATCTGGTATATGAGGATGGTAAGGCAACCATTACGCGATACTGGGAGCCGGAATTCCGTGAACCGGAAGAACGTAAGAATCTGGAAGCATGGGCAAATGAGATCCGGACGGTGATGGAAGACTCGGTACAGGCACATAAGATTTCGGATGTGGAAGTCGGTTCGTTTTTATCCAGCGGCGTAGATTCCAGTTATATTGCCTGCATGGCAAATGTCGATAAAACCTTTACGGTCGGATTCGAGCAGAAAAAGTATAATGAGATATCGTATGCAAAGGAGCTGTCGGATCTTATCCACGTGCAGAATATCAGTAAAGTGATCACACCGGAGGAATATTGGGATTCCTTGTCTATGATACAGTATTATATGGATCAGCCATTGGCGGATGCCTCGGCGATCGCCCTGTATTTTCTGGGACATGAAACCGCCAAATATGTAAAAGTAGCAATGTCGGGGGAAGGATCGGACGAATTATTCGGGGGATATAATATTTATAGGGAACCATTGGAGAATAAAGCCTATGACCTGATACCGATGCCGATCCGACGATTGATCGGTAAGCTCGCTTCTTATTTCCCGAAAAAACGCGGATTTAATTTTTTGGTG
This sequence comes from uncultured Lachnospiraceae bacterium, assembly GCA_947589305.1. Classification (GTDB taxonomy): domain Bacteria; phylum Bacillota; class Clostridia; order Lachnospirales; family Lachnospiraceae; genus CAG-632. Next base: position 347,700 of record CANQAP010000001.1, on the reverse strand, counting down.
CGGCATTCCAAAACCCTGCAGGAACGTTATGTAGGAAATGCCTTTATTTTTGACGAAAAAGAAAAGGATAAACTGCTGAAAGTACGAAACGGCGTTAATCCTTTGGATGTTACAAAACCATATTGGGACAGAACGAAAGGAAAAGATACGGTTACACAGATGCAGTATCTGGATATCAATGTCTGGATGGTACATGATATTTTGTTAAAAGCGGATAAGATGAGTATGGCAAATTCATTGGAAGTCCGGGTGCCGTTTTTGGATAAAGAAGTCTTTCAGGTGGCATCTCAGATCCCAAGGCAGTATAAAGTCGAAGGAGAAGTGACGAAACGCGCGTTTCGAAAGACGGCGTTAGAGGTGCTGCCGGAGAAAGTGGCAGATAAGAAGAAACTGGGATTCCCGGTTCCGATCCGTGTCTGGATACGCGAAGAACCTTATTACAGCCGTATTAAAGAGACATTTACAAGTAAAGAGGCGGAAACCTTTTTCCATACGGATTATCTGTTGCGTTTGCTGGAACAGCATAAAGCGGAGAAATATGATAACAGCCGGAAAATATGGACCGTTTTCATGTTCTTGCTTTGGTATGACGAATACTTTGTAAAACGGGCGTGATGGCAGGCAGAACCAACAGGCAGTCTTTCCTGTCGCATGAGGCTTACGAAACATATCGTTTTCGCAAGCCTTATCTGCTATAAGGAGGTAGGTATGAAGATAGCTGTCATACTGGGAATTATATATATTGCCGGAATCAATCTTGCAGGTTTTTTCAGTATGGGAATGGATAAGCAAAGAGCCAGACGCGGGGAGTTCCGGATTTCCGAACGGACATTATTTGCGATCGCCTGTTTGGGCGGAAGCGTCGGAAGTATGATCGGCATGCAGGTGTTTCGGCATAAAACAAAGCACAAGCAGTTTGTATACGGTATGCCGGTGATCTTTCTCATAGAAGCTGCTGTTTTTTTGTACTTACTGCTGCATCATATGCAGACAAAAACGACGCGTACGGATTTCGGAATGGGGACGGTATTAACGGAAGTCATTTACGGAGCAGACGGAGAAACCGTTGCAGACGGTATCCATCAACTGTTATTGGAGTTGGAGAACGAACAGTTATCGTGGCGTTCAGACGTATCGTTTGTAGGAACCCTCAACCGCAATCTGGCAGAGGGCATACCGACGCCTGCCAATGAAACACAGAGAAAATGGTTGTCTGATTCTTTGACATTGTGCGAGAATACAGACGGCGCATTTGATATCACACTGCGTCCCCTGATCGCATTGTGGGGGATTGAAGAGGATGCGCCATCCGTACCGACGGAGGAGGACATTGCGCAAACACTGACAAAATGCGGATATGAAAATGTAGAGATTTCGACGGACGGTATGGTCTCTGCACCGGAATATGCCGCAATGGATCTGGGAGCGGTCGGCAAGGGGATCGCGGCGGATGAAGTACGGGAATTTTTAGATACACAGGATGTTTCCGGCGCCGTGATATCGATCGGCGGCACGGTCTTGGTCTATGGCTCTAAACCGGCAGGAGGCGCGTGGCAGGTCGGAATCCGTGATCCGCACGGCGGTCAGGATGCGGTCCTCGGCGTACTGACACTCAGAGAGGACACGGTGGTCTCGACTTCGGGCGATTATGAGCGATATTTTATACAAGACGGTGTGAGATATCACCACATACTCGATCCGGATACGGGCTATCCTGCACAGAGCGGACTGTCTTCGGTTACGGTAGTCTGCCAAGATGGCTTGCTCAGTGACGGCTTATCAACGGCATGCTTTGTATTGGGCTATCCGGATAGTCTTCCGTTGTTAGAGAAATATCATGCGGAAGCGATCTTTGTGACACAGGAATCGGACGTGTTTGTCACGGAAGGACTGGAATCGGTCTTTACACTGGAAAACCCTGCATATGAATGGAGAAAGGGAGCATATGATGAAACGAAATGAATGGTTGATGATTGGCGGAGTGGTTGTTGTGGCATTACTGTCATGGATCGTGATCCGGTTTGTGTTTTTTCAGGAAGGGAAAACAGCCGTGGTCATGTTGGATGATCGTGTGATGTTGGAACAGGATCTTTCGGAAGATTGTGAGATTCCGATCCATACACAGGATGGCTATAATATTTTTGTCGTCAAAGACGGGACAGCAAGTATTCAGGAAGCGGACTGCCCGGATCAGATCTGTGTGAACCATGCCGGAATTTCCAAAAAAGGGGAAACAATCGTTTGTCTTCCGCACCGGCTGGTTGTGGAGATTCAGAAGTAACGACGGAAGGAGGCACGACGATTGGCAAAGAAAGTGGCATTGCTTGGAATGTTTACCGCTGTGGCACTGGCGCTTGGATGGTTGGAATCCTTGATCCCGTTGGCGGCGGTATTCCCGGCGATGAAGATCGGACTGGCGAATATCGTCACACTGCTGGTCTTGTACCGGTTTCACTGGACGGCGGCGGCATGTGTCAATCTGCTTCGGATTATTTTGTCAATCCTGTTGTTTGGGAATCCGGTTTCGGCATTCTATAGTCTGGCAGGAGCGTTCTTCAGTCTTTTGGTTATGGCATTGATGAAGAAAACAGACAAATGTTCTGTGACGGCGGTGAGCATAGCGGGGGCAGTGGCACATAATACAGCGCAGGTTCTCATGGCGGTTGCCCTGATGGGAACGGGGAGTATCCTGCTGTCTCTCCCGGCATTCATTCTATTCGGTGTGGTTTCCGGCTTGTGCATCGGTATGGCGGGGGCATTTCTGCATCGTCATCTTCCAAAGGAAATCAGTTGAATAACGATGAATTTTGTATTAAAATTATACTATTCTAAGGAAGCGAGGTGTAGCTATGGGTTTGGTTACATTTAAGGGTGGCATTCATCCTTATGAAGGAAAAGAACTGACCATGGATCAGCCGATTGAGATCTATCTGCCAACAGGAGAAATGGTATATCCGTTGAGCCAGCATATCGGCGCACCGGCAAAACCATTGGTAAAAAAAGGGGATCATGTGTTAGTCGGTCAGAAAATTGCGGAAGCAGCCGGTTTTGTTTCGGCACATATTCACGCTTCGGTGTCCGGTACGGTGATAAAAACGGAACCCAGACTGACTGCAAATGGCAATAAAACGGAATCGATCATTATCGAGAATGACGGAGCCTATGAGACGATAGAGTTTGAAAAACGCACAAATCCTTTGGAAGATATGAGCCGGGAAGAGATCGTGGCTGCCATACAGGAAGCGGGTATCGTGGGAATGGGCGGAGCCGGATTCCCGACGCATGTAAAACTGTCTCCGAAGAATCCGGATCTGATCGACTGTATTATTGTGAACGGTTCTGAGTGTGAACCGTATCTGACATCCGACTATCGGAGAATGTTGGAAGAACCGGAGTCAGTCGTACAGGGACTGGAAGTTGTATTAAAGTTATTTCCGAAAGCGACCGGCATTATCGCGATCGAGAACAACAAACCAAAAGCAATCGAACGTATGAAAGAAGCGATCGCCGATCATCCGAATATAAGGATTCAGATCATGAAAACAAAATATCCGGAAGGAGCCGAGCGGCAGTTGATCTATGCAAATACCAAGCGGTATATCAATTCTACGATGCTTCCTTCGGATGTCGGCTGTATTGTACATAATATCGATACCATGGTTGCCATTTATGAAGCCGTTTATTTGGGAATGCCGCTGATAGACCGGATCGTAACGGTAACGGGACATGCGATCGCTACACCAAAGAATTTCAAAGCGTTACTGGGAACAAGCTTTCAGGAATTGATCGCTGCCGCAGGCGGTTTTGTAAACGGGGAACCGGAAAAGATCATCGCGGGCGGTCCGATGATGGGAAAAGCAGTGTTTGATACGCATATTCCAATTGTAAAAGGTTCTTCGGCTATCTTGTGCATGCAGGAAGACGAAGTGACGATGTATGAACCGTCGAATTGTATCCGGTGCGGAAGATGCGTTTCGGTTTGTCCGGGGCGTGTGATCCCGTCAAAGCTTGCGAGCTTGGCGGAACATGGAAAACTGGACGCATTTGTAGAACAGGACGGGATGGAATGCTGTGAATGCGGTTGTTGTTCCTATGTCTGTCCGGCAAAACGGCATTTGACACAAACGATCGCGGCGACCCGTAAATCCATTTTGGCGAGCCGTAAGAAGTAGGAGGTGTGACAATGGCAGAAAAGAAAAAAATATCATCGTCTCCTCATATAAGACAGGAAGACAGTACGGCAAGCATCATGTTGGATGTCATTATCGCTCTGTTACCGACGACGATCATGGGTATCTTTAATTTCGGGCTTTCCGCTTTTTTGTTGATTCTGATCTGTATCGTTACCTGTGTGGGAGCGGAATATCTATTTGAATTTTTTATGAAGCGGAAAGTGACGATCGGTGATTTCAGCGCAGTGGTGACCGGTCTGTTGCTGGCGCTGAACCTGCCGCCGTCTCTGCCTTGGTGGATGGCTGTCTTGGGCAGTCTGTTCGCTATTTTATTGGTTAAGCAGATCTTTGGCGGTATCGGGCAAAACTTTGTGAATCCGGCTTTGGCTGCCAGATGCTTTTTACTGCTCTCCTTTGCCAAAGCCATGACGAATTTTACATATGATGCAGTCACGACGGCGACGCCGCTGGCACTGTTAAAAAGCGGGGAATCCGTTGATCTGCTCCGGATGTTCTTGGGAAGCACGGCAGGAACGATCGGTGAAACCTCCACGGCGGCGCTGCTGTTAGGCGGAGCGTATCTGCTGTTTAAGCGGATCATTGACATACGTATCCCGGCTGCCTATATCGGAACATTTGCGATCTGTATCATGATCTATGCGCTGGCAAGCGGCAGAGGATGGGATCTTTCATTTTTGGCGGCACATCTTTGCGGAGGCGGTTTGATGCTGGGAGCGATCTATATGGCGACCGATTATGTGACATCGCCGATCACGCCAAACGGAAGATGGGTATACGGAGTGATCCTTGGTCTGCTGACGTTTGTTTTGCGAAGCCCTTGGAATCCTACGACGGCGGCTGAAGGAGTATCTTATTCGATATTGTGCGGTAATTTACTGGTTCCGATCATTGAACGCTTTACGGTTCCGAAATCTTTCGGAAAGGGGGCGGTAAAATATGAGTAAATCGATGATAAGAGATACGCTTATTTTATTTGCCATTACTTTAATTGCCGGATGCCTGCTCGGAAGCGTCTATGCCATTACTAAAGAACCGATCGCATCTGCACAGGAGGCGAAAAAACAGGAAGCATATCAGACGGTATTTGATGATGCCGCTTCGTTTGCCGATTTAGAAGACTTTGACGTGGAAGCGGCGGCACAGGCGCTTCAAAATGCGGGATTTGAAAATGATACGATCGAGGAAGTCAAGCTGGCAGAAGATCAGGCACATAATCCTTTGGGATATGTCATGACGATCACTTCATCGGAAGCATATGGCGGTGAATTGCAGCTTGCGCTTGGGATCCGCATGGACGGAACCGTAAACCGGATTTCGTTCTTATCTTTGTCGGAAACCATCGGTTTGGGCATGGAGGCAAAAAAACCGGCGTTTTATGAACAGTTTTCCGGAAAACAGGTAGACGCTTTTGTATATACGAAGTCCGGCGCTGTGGCAGAAAATGAAATTGACGCCCTAAGTGGAGCGACCATTACCAGCAATGCGGTCACCAATGCGGTGAATGCCGGAATCTGTTATGCAAACAGTCTGGGACTGGATACTGCTCAGGGAGGTGATGTCGATGAATAACAACATTACGGAACGATTAAAGAATGGTATTATCACGGAAAATCCGACGTTTGTTCAGATCTTGGGAATGTGTCCGACCTTAGCGGTGACGACATCCGCGGTCAACGGTCTGGGTATGGGATTGAGTACGACGGTGATCCTGATCATGAGCAATCTGATGATATCGGCATTGCGGAACGTGATCCCAAACCGGGTGCGGATACCGGCATATATCGTTATTGTGGCGTCATTTGTGACGATCGTGGATTTTTTGCTTCAGGCATTCCTGCCGGAACTCTCGGAGAGTTTGGGCGGATATATCAAATTAATCGTTGTAAACTGTATTATCTTGGGGCGCGCGGAAAGTTACGCATCAAAGAACCCGGTCGTGCCGTCAATATTTGACGGCGTCGGTATGGGACTTGGCTTTACCATCGGCTTAACCAGTATCGGTTTGGTACGGGAACTGCTTGGAGCCGGTTCTATCTTTGGTTTTGCGCTACCGCATTATCAGCCGATCGGTATTTTTGTTCTGTCGCCGGGAGCTTTTTTGGTGCTGGCGTTCCTGATAGCGGCTCTGAATGCCCGGAAGTTAAAGAAGCGGAAATCGACGGAAACCAATGATACGGTCTGTCGAATGGAAGACTGCCTGCACTGCTGCAACACTGCCTGCGGAGGGAAATTTTTTGACTTCGACGGTGAAGATGCAGAAGAAACGGCTGCCACACAGCAAAAGGAGGTAGAACAGCATGAATGAGTTCACAAAGATCATCCTGATAGCGGTCAGTGCCGCTCTTGTAAATAATGTTGTTTTGAGCCAGTTTTTGGGACTGTGTCCGTTTCTCGGCGTGTCTAAGAATATAAAATCGGCAGCCGGTATGGGTGTGGCGGTCATTTTTGTAATCGCCATCTCATCAGCGGTGGCGAGCCTGATCTACAAATTTATTCTGATCCCGCTCAATATCGAATATCTGCAAACGATCGTTTTTATTCTGGTCATTGCCGCATTGGTTCAGTTTGTAGAGATGTTCTTAAAAAAGATGATTCCCACACTGCATAAGACATTGGGAGTCTATCTGCCTTTGATCACAACGAACTGCGCCGTACTGGGCGTGGCGCTGAATAATGTGACGGATCATTATACGATTTTAGAAAGTATTGTCAACGGAGTCGGAACCGCAGTCGGTTTTACGATTGCGATTATCATTCTGGCTGGTCTGCGTGAGAAGATGGAGGACAATGATATTCCTGTGCCGTTCCAAGGAATGCCGATCGTCCTGCTGACTGCCGGTCTGATGGCGATTGCCTTTATGGGATTTTCCGGCTTGATTCGTATGTAGGAGGTGGATGAAGATGCTTGGGATACTGACAGCTACATTGGTAGTCGGATTGACGGGTGCAATCATTGCGGTGTTATTGGGAGCTGCGGATGCAAAGTTTAAAGTGGAAGTGGATGAAAAAGAACTGGCGGTACGACAGGCACTGCCGGGAAATAATTGCGGCGGCTGTGGATATGCGGGATGCGACAGTCTGGCGGCTGCCATAGCGAAGGGCGAGGCGCCGGTATCTGCCTGCCCGGTCGGAGGCGATGCCGTGGCATCTGCCGTTGCAGAGATCATGGGATCGGAAGCGCAAGTGGGAACCAAGCGGGCAGCGGTGGTCCTTTGCTCCGGTTCATGTGAAAAAGCAGTCAGTCAATATGAGTATGTCGGACCGAAGAGCTGTGTGCTTGCACAGAACAATCCGAACGGCGGAGCAAAAGTCTGTGCGAACGGATGTACCGGATTCGGTGACTGTAAAAATGTTTGCCCGTTTGGAGCAATCGAGATCATAGACGGTATCGCAGTCATTGATAAAGAAGCATGCAAAGCCTGTGGAAAATGCGTGGCTGCCTGTCCGAAACATTTGATCGAGCTGATTCCGTATGACGCTCAACATGTGGTATTATGCCACTCCCATGAAAAAGGGGTAGACGTCAAGAAAGCGTGTCAGGCGGGTTGTATCGGCTGTGGATTGTGTGCAAAGAATTGTCCGGAAGGTGCGATCGAAGTTTCGGATTTTCTGGCGCATGTTAATTATGAAGCATGCACGAACTGCGGAACTTGTAAGGAAAAATGTCCGGTCAAGGTCATTACTTAGAGGAATCGCCGTCGGTTTCCATATCCGAAATCATCTGTAAGAACTGATAGGCGATCTGGCGGTTTTCTTCACCAAGGCAGGTCGGAATGCACAGATACGGTTCTTCGATCTGAATACCGGTCTGTTCCGTGAATCGCATACCGGAGATGTCAATCGCATAAAAGTCGGCATCTTTGACCGGTCCGTCGCATTCATACATACGGTCGCGAAACGTAGAAAACAGATCCTCCGGCAGCCCGTGCTGCAGTTCCAGAATATAACCGTCTATCGCATAATAGTCCACCACTTTGGCGTCACAGATGATGATCTGCGTGGATTCGGTGGACAGGATCGCGAGCATTTTAGAATAATATGCCATATCGGCAGAAGTATAAGGGGCGTCCGGATCTATTTGGAACTGGGTATCGATCACATAGCGGGCGTCTTTCGGTTGTTCATAATAGCTGCCATATAGAGCCGGAACTTCTGTTTCAAAGACGCTGTTCGTAGGATCGTTGATCAGGACGATGTCGAGTGCGACCGGTCGGGTGATCACATAGATCTGATGACCGAGAAACACAATCAGAACGACAGCAGCTGTGATGCCGATGAATTTCCATGTATAATACATGAGGATATATTGAATTTTTTTCCAGAATGTGAGTTCCTTGAGCTTTGCCTTTTCTTCTTCCCGTTGGATCTTGCGTTTTTCGGATCGCGTCATGGCATGAAGCTCCAAAGCGTGTTCCGTACCGATCGGATCGGGATTAGATGTTTTTTCCGTGGCTTCCTGTATTTCCTGTAAAGATTTTTTTTGTGATGCAAGATTTTCTTCCATTTCGATTCTCCTGTTTTTTATCTTCCTATTGTATCATAGTTTTTTTGATTGTGGGAAAGATTCTGAAGAATTCATAATTGTTTTAGAGAGATTTTATGTTTATTTGCTGATAAAGTGATAAAGACAGGGTGGTAAATCAAAGAAAAACCATGTATACTATATAACAGAAGCGAAACAAGCGGCGGATCCGGCATACCATAGTAATAACAGAAGCTGCGGAGATACATATGTGTTTTTCTGATTTAAAGCAACGCGAAGTGATTAACTGCAAGGATTGTAAACGGCTTGGCTTTGTGACGGATCTTGTATTTGACGCCTGTAGCGGTCAGGTAGAAGCATTGATCGTTCCGGGACCCGGTAAGCTGTTCGGCTGTTTTTGTCCGGCTACGGAATATGTGATCGGATTTTGCCATATCGTAAAAATAGGACCGGATATTATTTTGGTAGATATCGACTTGATAGAGGCATTGGAAAGAAAAAAAGAACATTAAGACGAAAAACGGAGGATGATTTATGAAATGTCCATTTTGCGGAGAAGAAAATACACGTGTCATTGATTCCCGACCGGCGGATGATAATAGTTCCATCCGCAGACGACGGGAATGTGATGCCTGCGGCAGACGGTTTACCACCTACGAGAAAGTAGAAGCCATGCCGCTGATCGTCATTAAAAAAGATATGAAACGGGAACCGTATGACCGCTCAAAGCTGGCATCCGGTATTTTAAAATCCTGCTATAAATGTCCGGTGCCGACGGAAGATATTGAACAATGTCTGAATGACATTGAGACTAAGATCTTTAATCTGGAAGAAAAAGAAGTGGAAAGCGCGGTGATCGGAGAGATTGTCATGGATGAGATCAAAAAGCTGGATCCGGTTGCCTATGTCCGGTTTGCATCCGTCTATCGAGAATTTAAGGATATCAATACATTTATGGATGAATTAAAAAAAATATTGAATAAATAAAATGTAAATATAAAATTGACAAAAGCGGTTCTGCCGGTTACAATGATTACGGAGTCTGTTCGGAGCGGGAAAGGAACAGAATGTATAGTTATGTAACAAGCGGAACCGTTTTTGGCATTGAAGGCATGCTGATACAGGTGGAAACCGACGTATCGGACGGTCTGCCTGCCCTGCATCTGGTCGGAAGTCTTTCCGGGGGCATCCGGGAATCGGGAGAACGGATTCGGACGGCGATGCGCAACTCCGGTTTTCGCCTGCCGCCGAAGCGGATCGTGGTCAATCTGTCGCCGGCGGATGTGCGCAAAGACGGTTCCGGTTATGATTTACCGATAGCGGTTGCCATACTGATCTCCATGGGATTTCTGTCACAGGAACAGGTGCGGGAGACGGTTTTTTTAGGCGAACTGTGCTTGGACGGCACCGTAATGCCGGTCCGCGGAGTGCTGTCGGTCGCCGACCATGCGAAAAAGTCGGGATTTCATACGCTTGTCGTAGCGTATGACAACCGGCAGGAAGCGTCGCTGGTCAGCGGTCTTCAGGTGATTGGCATCCGTTCATTGACAGAGCTGGTGACGCTGCTTCAGGAGCCGGATCGTTTAAGATCATATGTCGGTGCCGATCGGGTAGAGCATGCGGCAGAATCTATGCCGGAAGAACATGCGCCGCATGATTTTCGGGATCTTCACGGTCAGCCGATCCTGCGGAGAGCCATGGAGATCGCCGCATCCGGCATGCACAATCTGTTGATGAGCGGACCGCCCGGAGCCGGTAAAACATTGGCTGCCAAATGTCTTACGGGAATTCTCCCACCATTATCCTTTGAAGAATGTATGGAGCTGACAAAAATATACAGTGTCAGAGGTATGCTGCCGGACGGGCATCGCATGATCACGGCAAGACCGTTTCGTTCTCCGCATCATTCCGCGAGCATGGCTGCATTGATCGGAGGCGGTCTGGCGCCGAAACCGGGTGAAATCAGTCTGGCACACAACGGAGTGTTGTTTTTAGATGAATTACCGGAATTTTCCAGAACGGTCATTGATGCGCTGCGGCAGCCGCTGGAAGATGGGAGCGTGACTCTGAGCCGTTTGCAGGCGACCTATCGTTTTCCGGCGCGCATCATGCTGGTCGGAGCTATGAATCCCTGCCCGTGCGGGGCATATCCGGACCGCAATCGTTGTCACTGCACGCTGCATCAGATTCAAACATATCAAAACCATGTCAGTCGGGCATTGTTAGACCGAATGGATCTCCATGTGACGGTTCGCCCGCCTTCTTTTCGTGATATCAAACAGAATACGGTATGGGAAGCTTCGGATGCGATACGCGAACGGGTCGTACAATCGCATCGGATTCAGACATTACGATACCGGGACCGTGGCATACGTTATAATGCACAGTTGCCGGTAGATGGCATTCGGGAATTTTGTCAACTGGGATCGGACGGGGAAGATTTTATGCAGGAACTGTATGAACAGGAGGCATTCAGCGCAAGAGGATATCATAGAGTGTTGAAGCTGGCACGGACGATCGCAGATATGGAAGCATCCGAACGGATTTCACTTTCACATCTGAAAGAAGCGGTATCGTATCGCCTGTTGGACAGACGAAAGGAATCGGAGGGATGAGATGAAGGAGCATCATAAGAAAGAAAGCAGTATGTGTGAACAAAAAATGGCATCACAAGAGGATGCGTTTTATTATTTTTGGCTGACATTTCTAAATAAGATCCCAATACAGAAATTACAGGAAGGCGTCAGATCTTTTGGAAGTCCCAAACGCTTGTTTGAAGCACGGGAAGGGGAACTGGATTGGCTGACACAGGTACAGCGCAGGCAGTTACTTGCCCTGCAAAAGGACGAGCATATCCCAAGGCTTTGGGAAGAGCGTCTGCAAAAGCCGTATCGTTTTCTGTCCTGTAAAGAAAACGGGTATCCGAGCGGATTATTGGAATTAAATGATATGCCGTTTGGTATATATTATAAAGGAAGACTGCCGTCGCGGAACAGTCCGTCGGTAGCGGTCGTCGGCGCGAGAAACAGTACCGCATACGGTGCCGAATTTGCTTATCAGATCGGCAAAGAATTAGGCAGACACGGGATCATGGTCGTGAGCGGTCTGGCAGTCGGAATCGATGCTGCCGCACACAGAGGATGTCTGGACGGCGGAGGCTATACGTTCGGGATACTGGGATGCGGGATTGACAGGATGTATCCGAAGGAGAATCATCGTTTGTTTCTCGACATGCAGGAACGAGGTGGTATTCTGACGGAATATCCGCCGGAAACAAAGCCGCTGCCATATTTATTTCCGAGGAGAAACCGCCTGATCAGTGCCATGGCGGATTTTATACTGGTGGTGGAAGCCAGAGAAAAAAGCGGTTCTCTGATCACGACGGATTTTGCGTTGGAGCAGGGAAAAGACGTAGGAGCGGTTCCGGGACGTCCGTGTGACCAACTGAATATGGGATGTAACCGCCTGATTCAACAGGGAGCAAAGTGTATCCTGTCTGCAGAAGATGTTTTGGAAGAATTGGAAGCATGTACGGCATGGAGAAAGACGATACAGAATACGGAAAAGATAAATACAGATTTAGGACTTGCACCGAAAGAAAAAATGGTGTATAGTTGTCTGCGTTTAGAACCTAAATTTATAGACGAAATATTATGTCAGATAGAACTTCCAGTATGGGAAGGCATACAGATACTGACAGAGTTGGAAAGAAAGGGTGTCATTAAGCAGAATCCCCATCATTACTTTTATCGGGTGATGTAGGCATGCCGGTTTTCCGCCTTTGAATTTATGGAAGGAGTTTATAAATAAAATGGCGAAGAATTTAGTAATCGTGGAGTCTCCTGCAAAAGCGAAGACGATACAGAAATTTCTCGGGAACAGCTATGAAGTCATAGCCTCAAACGGACATGTCCGGGATTTGCCGAAAAGTCAGATCGGTGTAGATACGGAACATGATTTTGAACCGAAATATATTACGATACGGGGAAAAGGCGATATCTTGGCAAAACTTCGAAAGGAAGTAAAAAAAGCCGACCACATCTATCTGGCAACGGACCCTGACCGGGAAGGTGAGGCGATCTCATGGCATTTATCACAGGCATTAAAACTCGATGAACGGCAATATAAGAGAATCACATTTAATGAAATCACAAAACATGCAGTCCGCAACTCCATTAAAGAGGCAAGAGGCATTGATATGAATCTGGTGGATGCCCAGCAGGCAAGAAGAGTTTTGGACCGTATGGTGGGATATCGCATCAGTCCGATCCTGTGGGCAAAGATCAAACGGGGGCTGAGTGCCGGACGTGTCCAGTCGGTTGCCTTACGACTGATCTGTGATCGGGAAAATGAGATCAATGCGTTTATACCGGAAGAATATTGGAGTTTGGAAGCCGTTCTGCAGCCGGACAAAACGGCGAAGACTATCACCGCAAAGTATTCCGGTGAATTGTCTACAAAAGAGCAGTTGGATCGGGTAACGGAAGCACTGCAATCGGCAGCATTTACCGTGACCGAGAGAAAAGAAGGAACCCGCATTGTAAAATCCCCGAACCCGTTTACCACCAGTACGTTACAGCAGGAAGCGTCAAAAAAACTAAATTATTCCACACAAAAGACCATGCGGCTGGCACAGCAGTTGTATGAAGGGGTAGAAGTAAAGGGTAGAGGCATGGTCGGTCTGATCACCTACTTAAGAACGGATTCTGTCCGTATTTCGGAAGAGGCTCAGACGGCAGCCAAACAGTTTATCGAATCTCACTATGGTGTGGATTATATCGGGGAGCAAAAAGAATCCACAGGAAAAGAACGACGGATACAGGATGCGCATGAAGCCATTCGTCCAACCGATCTTTCCCTGTCGCCGGTATTGGTAAAAGAGAGCCTGCCACGGGATCTCTTTCGGCTGTATCAGCTGATCTACAACCGTTTTTTGGCAAGCCAGATGAAACATGCGGTTTACAACACCATCACGTTAAAGATGACGGCAAAGAATGAAAAGTTTACGGCAAGTACATCAAAGCTGGCATTTGACGGTTTCTTATCGGTCTATAAAGCAGATGAAGAGAAAGAACCTTCCGTATCCTTTGAGGGAATCGAAAAAGGACAGGCGCTGCACTTGCAGACATTGGAAACCAAGCAGCATTTCACACAGCCGCCTGCACACTATACAGAGGCGCTGCTGGTAAAGACGTTAGAGGAACTCGGGATCGGACGCCCAAGTACCTATGCGCCTACGATCACCACGATCATGAATCGCCGCTATATCGTGAAAGAACAAAAGAATTTATATGTGACGGAGCTTGGAGAAGCCGTCAATCAGATGATGATGAAGGCATTCCCTGTGATTGTTGACGTTGAATTTACCGCCAATATGGAATCTCTGCTTGATAGTGTGGAAGAAGGTACGATCTCATGGAAAACAATCGTGGAAAATTTCTATCCGGACTTGGAGTCTGCCGTTCAGAATGCTGAGAAAGAGCTGGAACATGTAAAGATCGAGGACGAAGTCACGGAGATTCCATGCGAATTATGTGGACGCAATATGGTGATCAAATACGGACCGCACGGGAAATTTCTGGCATGTCCGGGATTTCCGGAATGTAAAAACACGAAACCGTACTATGAAAAGATCGGAGTGGCATGTCCGAGGTGCGGAAAGGAAATTGTGCTGCGAAAAACAAAAAAAGGTCGGAAATATTACGGTTGTGAAGATAATCCGACGTGTGATTTTATGAGCTGGCAAAAACCGTCTGCCATTCCGTGTCCGGTTTGCGGCGGCATGATGCTGGAAAAAGGCAACAAGCTCGTCTGTATGAAAGAGGATTGCGCGTACGTGACGGATAAAAAGACGGTCAGTGTCTGAAAATGTATTTTTCGGTTGTTATTTTAAGGCGTATGTGTTACAATTTACTATATTTAATGATTTTTCGCTGATTTATCATGCAAATGATACAAAAATATGGGTGTAGGAAAGCGATTGATCAGGAATGTGTACAGGAGGGAATTATGAGCGTACAGTTATTGGACAAGACGCGGAAAATTAATAAGCTGTTGCACAATAATAATTCTCATAAGGTGGTATTCAATGATATCTGTGAAGTATTATCGGAGATCATGCTTTCGGATGTCTTGGTGATCAGTAAAAAGGGAAAGGTTCTCGGAATTAAGAACCGTGAAGATATTACCGGTCTTCGTGAACTGATCGTGGACGAGATCGGCGGGCATATCGACCCGATGTTGAACGAACGGTTACTGGGGATATTGTCCACAAAAGAGAATGTGAATCTGATGACGCTTGGTTTTGAACTGGATGGGATCGAACAGTATCAGGCATTGATCACACCGATCGATATTGCAGGCGAACGCTTGGGAACGGTGTTTATGTATAGGCAGAACCAGCCCTATGAGATCGACGATATCATTTTAGGAGAATATGGCACCACGGTCGTCGGCTTGGAAATGATGCGTTCCGTGAATGAGGAGAATGCAGAAGAAAACCGAAAGATTGCGATTGTCCGTTCGGCGATCGGAACCTTGTCTTTTTCCGAACTGGAAGCCGTCACCTATATTTTTGAGGAATTGGATGGAAATGAAGGGATCTTGGTAGCCAGCAAGATCGCAGACCGGGTAGGGATCACCCGTTCGGTGATCGTAAATGCCCTGCGAAAGTTTGAAAGCGCCGGTGTGATCGAATCCCGTTCTTCCGGTATGAAAGGCACTTATATTAAGGTACTGAATGATGTGGTATTCGATGAATTAAAAAAAGCAAAGCAATAGTCATTAAGAATATGAATTGAAGAATTTCAAACAATATGTTATACTATACTCGGATATGAAAATGATGTGTTTAGAAATGGATTTCTGCATGGCAAAAGGATTTGTGAGTACCTCATGAATCCTTTTACTATATATATGGAATAATAACTTAACAAATTTACAAATAAAACTGTAAGGAGAATGTCTATGATTAATACGAATCTGTATAATTACATTGATGTATTGGATAAGGCGGCAGATGCCGCATATATCCGTAATGATGTCCTTGCAAATAATATTGCAAATGACAGTACCCCGAATTATAAGCGGCAGGACGTGCAGTTTGAGTCCATTCTTCAGGCATCCTTAGCCGGAGACGGAACACTGGCAGAACGTATCGAGGAAGTGAATATGAATCTGGATGATCTGAACAGTTTTATTTATACGGATCATTCTTCACTGGCATATCGTTTAGACGGAAATAATGTGGATATTGATCAGGAAGAAGCTTATCTGGCAGAAAATCAGATCCGTTATCAGGCGCTGATCGACCAGATGACACAGGAATTCGGCAGATATAAAACGGTGTTGTCAACATCATAGGATAGGGAGGTATGATTTATGAGCATGTTTGATGGTATGAATGTAAGCGCAACAGGGATGACGGCACAACGCTTCCGTATGGATGTGATTTCCGAGAATATTGCAAACGTCAATACGACGCGTGACGAAAACGGAGACGTGTACCGCAGAAAAACGGTTGTGTTTAATGAAAAGAGTTCTTTGAATTTTGGAGATACATTATATAACAGTCTGAACGTATACCGTCCGGACGGCGTGCGTGTTTCTCATGTGGTAGAAGATCAGTCGGATTTGAAAATGGTATATGATCCGTCGCATCCGGATGCAGATGAAAACGGTTATGTCATGTATCCGAACGTGGATCCGGTTACGGAAATGACGAATCTGATTGATTCCAGCCGCGCATACGAGGCAAATGCAACCGCATTTAACGCGGCAAAGGCGATCGCGGTAAAAGGTCTGGAACTGTTACAGTAGTACGTCAGAGATAGAATAGGAACAGATAAAGGAGTGGCAGAATGGATATCACATCAATTACAGCCTTGAATGAAAGTCTGGGTGTGGCAGACACAAAGCAGACGAAAGTTACCTCCGACAATTCAGAGGCGTTTCGTTCATTATTGGATTCGGCGATCGGCATGTACAAAGAAGCCGATCAGTTGCAAAAGAAAGCGGAAGCGGCTGAAATGAATTTTGCGATGGGTTATTCGGATAATACCCATGATTTGGCGCTGGCACAGCAGAAGGCAACGATCGCCCTCCAATATACAGTCAGGGTAACAAATAAGTTTTTGGATGCGTATAAAGAATTGATGAACATACAGTTATAATGCAGATAACTGATTGATGGTAAGAACATGGACAAGATACTGGATTTTTTTAAGCAGCTTCCGCCAAAGCTGTTGGAGTTTTGGAATAAATATACAAGTAAACAAAAAACGATCATCATTTCGGTGCTGGCAGCGGTCATCTTTACGCTGGTAGCCTTAATTTGGTTTTCGACCAAAACGAATTATGTGGTATTGGCAACCTTTGAGTCTACGTCGGATGCCGCTGCTGCCAGATCCTATCTGGACGAAAGCGATACGGCATTCAAATATCAGATCTCCGATGACGCCCTGACGTTGCTTGTCGATGAAAAGCAGTTATCCGAGGCACGGTTGGTGCTAGGAGAAAACGGTGTTTCGGAAACCGCAACGGAAGATTATTCATGGATGTTTGATAACAGTTTTACAACGACCGATTCCGAGAGACAGCAAAAGGCAAAAATCACGTTACAAAATACCATGGCAACGGATATCCGTTCCATGGACGGGATCAGATCGGCGGCAGTCAGGATCAATCTGCCGGATACCAGCCGGACCTTGTTTGAGGATGAAAAAGAAGCCTCCGCCAGTATTATGCTGACAACGACAGAAGATCTGCCACAGGAGAGTATTGACGGCATTGCCAGTTATGTGGCGAACTCCTTGGGCAGTCGTAACACCGATAATATACGGATCGTGGATCAGACCGGACAGTTGCTTTTTGAGGGCGGTGACACCGCCGGAGGCTCGGTATCTTCCAATGATAAGATCAGAAATGCGGTATTGGACAGTATAGAGAACAATATCCGTTCCCTTTTGGTATCGAGTTTATATGATGATGCGCAAGTCATGGCGAATCTGGATATCCAGCTTGATGACACTGTGATCGAACAGACGGAATATGATACATTCCAAGACGGAGCGAACGGTCCGAAATCTTCATATTATCTGTATAATGCCGAAAATGTAGACGGCACGGGCGGTGTCGTTGGTACGGATGCAAATGATGAAGATATTGCAAGTTATGATATCGATGATGGAATTTACGGGAATTCCCAAATACAGGTCATAAGGGAAAGCTATGAGACGGACAAAAAGGTTACGACGACACGAAAGGCGATCGGCTCCGTGAACCCTGCCAATTCTTCGGTTTCCATCGTTTTAACGCAGTATATCGAATATGACGAGGAAAAAATGCAGGATCAGGGGCTGCTCGATGGTATTTCATTTGCGGAGTTTCAATCACAGAACAGTGAAAAGACGCAGATTGAAGTAGATGAAGTCATGTATGACGTGGTATCGAATGCAACCGGTATCAGTTCAAATAAGATTACGATCATCGCCTATGAAGTTCCGCTCTTTTATCCGAAAGAACGTTCAGGTCTGTCCATATCGAATCTCTTACAGATTTTGTTGGCAGTGTTGATTGCCGCATTGTTGATCTTTGTGGTATTAAAGGGAATGCGTCCGGCAGAAGTGACGGAACTGGAGCCGGAATTATCCGTGGAGGCGCTTTTGGCAACGACGAAAGAAAATCAAACCTTGGAAGATATCGAATTTAATGAGAAAACGGCAACCCGGCAGCGAATTGAAAAATTCGTGGAGGAAAATCCGGAAGCAGTGGCACAGTTGTTACGAAACTGGCTGAATGACGATGATTGGGAGTGATGACAGATGGCAGCAAATAATGCGTTATCAGGTGTACAGAAGGCAGCGATTCTTTTGATCGCGTTGGGACCGGAGATGTCTGCCAATATCTTTAAGCATCTGAAAGAAGATGAAATTGAACAACTGACGTTGGAGATCGCCAATACGAGAAGCGTATCGCCGACCTTGAAAAATGATATTTTAGATGAATTTTATGAAGTATGTCTGGCGCAGCAGTATATCGCGGAAGGCGGTATCGGCTATGCAAAAGATTTGCTGGATAAAGCATTAGGCGAGGAACGGGCGGATGAAGTGATCGGCAGACTGACCGCTTCCCTGCAGGTACGTCCGTTTGAATTTGTGCGGAAAGCAGATGCCAGTCAGTTACTGAACTTTATTCAGGATGAACATCCGCAGACGATTGCCTTGATCTTATCCTATCTGCCGGCGGCGCAAGCGGCGGCGGTCATTGGGGCGTTGCCTCCGGAAAAACAGTCGGATGTCGCAAAACGTATTGCAACGATGGATCGTACGTCCCCGGATGTCATCAAAGAAGTGGAAGATGTTTTGGAACGCAAACTGGCTTCTTTGGTCAATCAGGATTATACGATCGTAGGCGGTGTGGATTCTATCGTCAATATCTTAAATACAGTAGACCGCGGAACAGAAAAACATATCATGGAGACACTCGAGATCGAGGAACCGGAATTGGCGGACGAGATCCGGAGAAAGATGTTCGTATTCGAAGATATCCTCACGCTCGACAACCGTGCGATCCAGACGGTATTGCGGGATGTGGACAACAACGAACTGGCGATCGCTCTAAAGAATGCCAACGAGGAAGTGCAAAATGTCATTTTCAGCAATTTGTCATCCCGTCTGGCTACCATGATCAAAGAAGATATGGAATACATGGGTCCTGTCCGTCTCAAAGACGTGGAGGATGCACAGCAAAAGATTGTAAATATCATACGAAAACTCGAAGATTCGGGAGACATTGTGATTTCCCGTGGCGGAGGTGACGAGATCATTGTCTAATTTATATAAATCCGGATTTGTCACCTTTTCACAGCAAAACACACTGGTGATCGATGCAAATAAAAACCGTGTCATGAGACAGTTGGATGAGCAGAACAGACAGGCGACCGTACAGGATCGTCCGGACGGAGAAACGGACATCGGACAGGAAGATGCCGGTTTTCAGTCGTTTGAGATTGAAAACATTGACATGGCGCAGATGCGGGAGCAGGCAAATGCGGTGTTTGAGGATGCGCAGGCGGCTGCCGAAAAAATATTGGAAGATGCCAGAATGGAAGCCCTCATGCTAAAGGAAGAAGCCAAGCAGGAAGGGACGGAGGAAGGCTATCAAAAAGGACTGGAAGAAGCAAAAGAACAGATGGCGGCGCAGGAAGCAGAGTTGCAGAACCATTATGAGGCAGTCCGGCAGCAATTGGAAGAGGATTATGAACGGGAATTAAAAGAGGCGGAACCTAAGCTGGTAGATATTGTCTGCCGGCTTCTTCATCAAATAACAGGTGTTATGGTGGAAGGACAACGGGATGTTGTGGTACATTTGCTCGAACGTACCTTACAGGAAATTGACAGTGAAGGAAAAATCTCCGTCAAGGTATCGGAAGAAGATTATGCGGATGTGTACAGCCGTTTTGACTGGCTGCAGCAGCAGGTCAATTCCAATGTGGACATTGAATTGATCGCAGACACGAAACTGGGCAAGACGGAATGTTTCATTGAGACGGAGACCGGTATTATCAACTGCAGCCTGAATGAACAGTTGGATCATCTGATCACGTCGCTCAAGCTGTTGTCGCGGATATAAGGTGAGGGTATGCTGGATATAAAAAAATATGAGTCATTGTTGGATCAGTCGTTTACGAAAGAACTGGGCAAGGTGACGAAAGTGGTCGGACTGACCATTGAATCGGCAGGACCGGCTTCGAAACTGAATGATTTGTGCATCATCACTTCCAAGGACGGAAAGCAGAAGGTTTCGGCGGAAGTGGTCGGTTTTCGGGAAAATCATATCTTATTGATGCCGTTTGATGTGGTGGGCGGAATCGGAATCGGGGCAACCGTCGAAAATACGGGAAGACCGTTTCAGGTCTATGTAGGACCGGAATTGATCGGAAAGGTCTTAGACGGTTTGGGACAGCCGATGAACGAGGAGCCGCTGGTATTGTCGGATACCTATCCGGTAGAATGCGAGCCGCCGGATCCGATGAAGCGGAAACTGATCACGGAAGTGCTGCCGCTGGGCGTAAAAGCGGTTGACGGACTGTTGACGATCGGAAAGGGACAGAGGATCGGGATCTTTGCCGGAAGCGGTGTCGGAAAAAGCACGCTGCTTGGTATGTTTGCGAGAAATACAAAAGCGGATATCAATGTGATCGCTCTGATCGGAGAGCGGGGAAGAGAGGTAGGAGAATTCATTGAACGGGATCTGGGCGCGGAAGGCATGCAGAGATCCGTATTGGTCGTGGCAACTTCGGATAAGCCGGCGTTGATCCGAAATAAGGCGGCGAAAACGGCAACCGCTATCGCGGAGTATTTTCGGGATCAGGGACGGGACGTTCTTCTGATGATGGACTCCCTGACACGTTTCTCTATGGCGCAACGGGAGATCGGTCTCGCCTCGGGAGAACCTCCGGTAACGCGCGGGTATCCGCCAAGCGTATATTCAGAGATGCCGAAACTGTTGGAGCGCGCGGGAAATACCGAGCGGGGATCGATCACCGGTTTATATACGGTTTTGGTTGACGGGGATGATTTTAATGAACCGATCACGGATACGGCGCGCGGAATTTTGGATGGACATATCATCCTGTCGCGGAAACTCGGGCATAAAAACCATTATCCGGCGATTGACGTACTACAGAGTATTTCGAGATGTATGAGTCAGATCACGGACAAAGAACATAAACAGTTGGCTGGCAAGTTAAAAAATGTTTTGGCGACTTATAACGAAGCGGAAGACCTGATCAATATCGGGGCGTATCGTTCCGGTTCCAATCCGGAAATTGATTATGCGATCGCCAAGATTCATACGGTCAACGAATTTTTGATGCAGGATGTGGACAGTAAATATCTGTTTGAAGAAGAATTGGAACAATTAAAGGCGATCTTTGACGATTGAGTAACGTGACTGTGACGGCAGACAAAGCGGAAACGCAAACTGTTTGGAAAGCGTGAGGATATGGCAAAATTTTTTTACCGCATGCAGAATATACTGGATATCAAGTATAAGATGGAGGATCAGGCAAAACAGGAATTTTCGGAGGCACAGAACCGCTATCTTCAGGAAACGGATAAACTCGAACATATGAAGCAACGGAAAGAGTCCCATATAGACAGAATGCGTTCACTGGCAACAAAACGGCTGGATGTCCTTGAACTGGAACATTGTAATGAATCCATTTCCATCTTGGACGGTATGATCGCGGAACAAAAGGAAGCGGTATTCCGTGCCATGACCGCCATGGATCGGGCAAGGCAGAAGCTGGATCAGGTAGTTCAGGAACGGAAAACGCACGAGAAATTAAAAGAAAATCAGTTTGAGGAATTTTTAAAAGAACTGAATGCAGAAGAAATGAAAGAAATTGACGAGCTGGTGAGTTATCAACATCATTCGACAGAGGAAGGAGAATAATATATGGCAAAGGATAAAGAAGAAAAAGCGGGGGGCAAACTACTTTCCGCCGTTATCATTTTTTTGATCGTCGTCATTTGGCTGGCAGCCATGGTCGTTTTGATCAAACTGGATGTCGGACATTTCGGAAGTGAAGTGCTGCGTCCGGTGTTGAAAGATGTGCCGGTCATTAATCTGATCCTGCCGCCAGCTTCCGATGATGAGGCGATCGCGGAATCGGATCTGCCATATAAAACATTGCCGGAAGCGTTGGACCGGTTGGAAGTCCTCGAACAGGAAAGCAAAGATAATCAGGCATTGATCGCCTCTCTTCAGGAGGAGATACAGGAAAAAGACAATGAAATTGCCAGACTGAAAATTTTTGAGCAGGATCAGGCGGAATTTGAAGAGAAAAAAAATGAATTTTATAACGAAGTGGTCTATGGAAATTCGGCTCCGGATGCCGATACATATATAGAGTGGTATGAATCGATCGATCCGGAAGCGGCGGAGGAGATTTACCGGCAGGTGGTTGCCGACCGTGCGGCGACGGACGATATCAAAGAATTGGCTACCGCGTATGCGGAGATGGAGCCTGAGGCGGCGGCGGAGATCCTGCAGACAATGTCCGGTAATCTGGATACCGTGACGAAGATCATGGAAAATATGTCTCCGACCGATCAATCAGAGATTTTGGAAGCGATGGATCCAAACTTTGCGGCGAATGTCACAAAGAAACTGATGCCGTAACGCCGGAATCTGTTATCGATATGCGAAAGCATATTCAGATAAAAAAACGAGAGAAAGGAGGAAGAGACGCATTGTTGACACAAAGAGCAAATTTGGAAAATCTTGTGACGATTCTTTCGGGAAGCCGGGCAAGTGAAAAAGGAACGTCTGCCGCGGCAGATTCTTTCCAGTCCTTTGTGGCAGAGGGAAATACCCAATGGAAACAGAATATTTCAGATGATTCTGTGCAGACCATGCCGGAGCGTAAATCCAAAACCAATACCGGACACAGGGAAACGTATGAAAAGGAGACCATATCCAAGGATTCTTATTCTGCGAACAAGATCAGAAAGACGGAACCAGCCAAGCAGAACAAAACGAATCAAAAAGATATGAAACTGACAGACGAACAGATGGAAGCCGTGAAACAGGATTTGCGGGATGTCTTAAAGCAGGCATTGGATATGACGGATGCGGAATTAGACGAACTGCTGACCGCTATGGACACGGATATCTTAGCGTTGTTGGATCCTACCGCGCTGCAGCAGTTTTTAATGACCGCAACGGAAACGGAACCAGTCGAATTCCTGACGGACAGTACTTTAGTGGATACCTTTCAGCAGATCACAGCCGATATGGAAGAAGTGTTACAGACTTACGGTTTGGATATGACGGATCCGGAAGCATGGATGCCGGATACGGATGCCATACCGCAGGAAGGTTTGACCATGATGCCGCAGACAGAAAAGCAGGCGCCGGATGAAGGAAAGGACATGTTACAGGAGTCTATGCCGGAATCCGTACCGGATTCGCAGGAAGTCTTACATGAAGAGCCAAAGGTTCGTATGGATCAGCCGCATGACGTCAAAGAAGAACAGACCGGAGAATGGCATACGGAAGAAGAACAGACCGGAATTCAGGTCACTATCCGGGATCTGGATGCAAGAGGCAGACAGGAAACGGGACGGCAGTCCGAGTATTTCAAGCAGGGAATCGCGACAGATGTGGTCAATCAACTGACACAGGCGATGAATGAGATCGAGGAAGCGCCGGCATCGTTTACGTCGGATGTACAACAGGCGGAGATCATACGTCAGGTTATTGAGCAGATTCGGGTATCATCCGGAAGCGGTATGGATCGGTTGGAAGTGCAGCTTTATCCGCAGCACCTCGGCAGGGTTCAGATTCAGGTCATGATGAAAAACGGAGTGATGACGGCACAGATTCACGCGGAAACGGAAATGGCGAAACAGGCGATTGAAAGCCAGTTACAGCGTTTGAAGGATTCCTTCCAAGAACGCAGCATTCAAGTTGAGGCGGTTGAAGTCAGCGTAAGCACATCCGATTTCCAAAATGAACAGGAACGACAGGATCGTGCAAAGAATCAGCAGGGAACACGTTCCGGTAGAAATCGGATTCGGACAGACGAATTCGGGATGCCGGTGGAAGAGAAAGAAGAACAGACATCGGCAGAAGTATTAGAGGCACAGGGTGCCAGTGTAGAGTTTTCCGCATAGAAAACGACCATTAAAATCAAAAGGAGGAATGAAAATGGCAATCAACGGAATTGATACCGCAAATGCGGCAAATTATACCAGTCAGTCCAAGACTAAGAACGACAGTGCATTGGATAAAAACGCATTTTTGCAGTTGCTGGTTACTCAGATGCAGCATCAGGATCCGTTATCACCGACTGACAATACCGAATATATGTCTCAACTGGCGCAGTTTTCGGAGATGGAAGCAATGAACAACCTAAATACTTCCTTTTCCAATTCGCAGGCACTGGGACTGGTTGGTCAGTATGTATTGCTGAATACAACGGATGCCGCCGGTAATCTGAAACAGGTAGGCGGTCTTGTGCAGTATGTAACGGTGGTCAATAATCAGGCACTGCTTCGTGTGAATGACGAATATTACACGATGGATGAGTTTGATTCAGTAGTGGATTGGGACTATGTAGAATTTTTGAATAATCAGAATGCCGCGGGAGATGTTGAAAACACAGGCGATCAGAATGATGAGGTCGGAGACACTGAGACCGGGGACGGCGTGACCGGAGATGATGATACTACGGAGCCGTAAGCATCCCATGTTCAAAAGGAGTGAGGTCATATGAACCAAATCGGAAAGCCGATGTATTCCATCGAACAGTTGACGGAGGCATATCGTAAGCAGAAGCCGACACAGGCGAGGGCGGAAGTACCGGCGGAGGAAGGTTCTTTCCGGCAGGTTCTCAGGAACAAGCAGGAAGCCTATGAACAAACCGTTTCATCGCCCGGAAACGTTTCATTTTCCAAGCACGCGAACGAACGGCTGAACAGTCGGAATATTCATTTGACGGAAGCACAGATGCAGCGACTGAGTCATGGAGTAGAGCAGGCAAGAGATAAGCATATCAATGAATCCCTAGTCATGTTGGATAACTTGGCGTTCATTGTAAACGTAAACAACAATACGGTCATTACCGCATTGGATCAGATCGGGGAAACCGGTCATATATTCACAAATATTGATGGAGCTGTAATCATATAAGCCGGACCGAAAGGAGGCTTAAGATTCCGGATTGACAGAAGGAATCGTTACGCAGAAAAGTAAGGAGGTCATGTATTATGATGAGATCATTGTATTCTGGAGTTGCGGGTTTGAAGACCCATCAGACCAGAATGGATGTTATTGGTAACAATATTGCAAACGTAAACACCGTAGGATTTAAAGCGAGCAGCGTACTGTTTCAGGATGTCCTGTATCAGACGACGCAGCGGGCAACCGGTTCCAACCCGCAAAACGGTGCCGGTGGTGTCAATGCAAAACAGATCGGTTTAGGTACGACGACCGCAACCATCACCAAGCAATTATCCGGGACTGGTTCCGCAGAAACGACGAATAATCCGTACGATTTGATGCTGAACAGTGATTCGTTCTTTATCGTAAGCCGTGGCAATATGAATTATTTCACAAAGGTGGGAGCTTTCCAGAGAGATAATGCAGGATATTTAGTAACCGGAACCGGCGAGATGGTCATGGGCTGGCAGGTAGATCCGGATGATCCGACGCAGATCCGGAAAGATACGGTTTCTCCGCTTCAGGTAGAATCGCCGGAAAATCAGTATTCCGAGCCGGAAGCGACGACAAACGTTTACGTATCCGGTAATATTGATAAGACGGACGCCGTATTTGAAGACGGCGGCGCCAAAGTCATGAATGTAACGATCTATGACGAAAAAGGATATGCGTATAACGTAAAAATGAATGTACGTCAAAACAATACGGATGATAAAAACACATATACGGTCAGCATCGAGAGCATTACGGACAGCAATAATGTGCCGATTAAGGCTACTTATAGTTTAAGCGCCGATCAGTTGGTCTATGATCCGGACTCCGGCGCATTCCAGAATGTCGGTGGCGGAGATGCGATAACGCTTACGATCAATGACGCTGCATTTTCGCCGGTCAGTATTGATTTCAGTACGTCAACGATGTATGCGACCAGCGCCAGTTCCACTATCAAGCTGAACCGCGGAGATTTAAAAGGCTTGGGTGCAGGACGTAAGGTCGGCAAACTGGAAGAGATCAGTGTAAATACCGACGGAAAGATATACGGTCAGTACGATAACGGAGAAGAGAAACTGCTCGGGCAGATCGCCGTGGCAAGATTTACCAATCCGGCAGGTTTGGAAGCGATCGGAAACAGTATGTATCAGACCACGCAGAACTCCGGAGACTTTGACGGTATCGGTCAGGAAGTAACGGAAGGCGGCGGAACCATGTCGCAGGGCGTAATCGAAATGTCGGACGTTGATCTTTCAACCGAATTTACGGACATGATCGTAACGCAGAGAGGATTTCAGGCAAATTCCCGTATTATCACGACTTCCGATACCATGTTGGAAGAACTGATCAACCTGAAACGATAATGATCGGGCTGGAACGTTAAAAAGGATATGAAATAACATGCACATGATTGGTCATATGATCGATCATGTGCATGTTTGGCGTTCACGGAAACTGGAAAAATGTCGGAAAAATGAAAAACCTATGGCAGAATGGGAGAATCTGTAGTAAAATACTATACACAGGCGATGGTTTGTGAAGAGAGGAGCGGGACATGATCGAATTAACGAGGTTCAACGAAACCAAGTTTACGCTGAATGCCGAGATAATTGAAATGGTGGAAGAAACGCCAGACACAGTCATCACGCTGACGACCGGTAAGAAAATAATTGTAAAAGAGAGTAGACAAGAAGTAGCTAATTTAGTAAAATTATACAAGTATGAAGTCTATTCCGGTAAGATTTTGGAATAAAGTGCGAGGTGACTAGAGTTGGACATAGCAAGTTTGATCGGCTTGATCTTATGTGGTGTTTTAATTGTATTTGGTATTGTTTTTGAACAGGATACAGGCAGTTTTGTCTTTTCAAAATTACAGAACTTCTTTGATATACCGTCTATTTTGATCACGATCGGCGGTACTTTTATGTGTGTGCTGGCATCAAATTCGCTGAAAGACTTTATTAACGGTTTAAAATCGTTTACACTGGTGTTGAAGGTGCCGCGGGTCGATGAAGCGGCGATCATCCACCAGATTATCGATCTTTCGAATATCGCCCGTAAGGAAGGGCTGCTGGCACTGGAAGAATCCGCAAACGCACTCGAAGACGACTTTATGAAAAAGGGTATTTTACTGATCGTAGACGGTACGGATCCGGAACTGGTTCGGAATATCTTGGAAACCGAATTGATCAACGTGGATTCCCGTCACAAAAAACTGATCGCGTTTTGGAAGAACGTCGGCGCCATGGGACCTGCTTGGGGTATGATCGGTACGTTGATCGGATTGATCAACATGTTAAAGAATCTGGCGGATCCGGACAGTATCGGACCGAATATGTCTGTCGCTTTGGTCACTACGTTGTATGGTTCCATGCTGGCAAACTGGTTTGCCAGTCCGATCTCGACAAAGCTGGCAACCAATAATGATATAGAGATCATGATGAAAGAAGTCATGATTGAAGGACTGTTATCGATTCAGGCGGGCGAGAACCCGAGAGTCATCGAAGAAAAACTGAAGTCCTTCCTGTCGCCGACAGTACGTAACAAGATGGCAGAAGGTGCAGGTGAAGAATAATGGCAAAACGCAGAGTGGAACAGCCGGACGAAGGTTCGCCGGCATGGATGTCTACTTTTAGTGATCTGATGAATTTATTACTGTGTTTTTTTGTGCTGTTGTTTGCCAGTTCCACGATGGATGAAGGCAAGATCCAGCAGATCGCGGCATCTTTCCAAAACATTTCGTTTTCCATATTTAACCAGACCTCCCAAATGATTCAGAACGGGCAGATGGTGAGCGGAGGCGTAACGCAGTTGGAAGATGTGCAGTCATGGATGGATCAGGTCGGTAAAGCGGTCGATTCGATGAACGGAGACGATTCCAAGGCGGAAATCAGCAATGGCAAGGATTCGGACAATATAGAGGACGGACAGTCAGGCGGCGTGGCTTCCGGAGAGGAGTCGGCTGTAGAGCAGCTGCAGTCGCAGATAAAAGAAGCCGGTTTGGAACAGTCGCAGGAAATGTATCAGGAAATATCCGAGGCATTAGAAAGTTATACAATTGATGAACGCGTCCAGATGGATTATAATTATCAGTATGTGGAGCTGGACATGAATGGCGCGTTGCTATTTGATACTGGTGACGCCGAACTGAAAGAAGAGTCATATGTCTTTATGGATAAGATTGCTTCCGTGCTGGAAACGTATAAAGACAGCATTATAGAAATCGAAGGACATACCGATAATGTACCGATCCATAATTCAAAATATGAGAGTAACCGGTATCTGTCAACGGCGCGGGCGACAAATGTATATGAATATCTGATGGAGAACGCCGATCTGGTAGATGAGAACATGAAAGTGGCAGGATATGGAGAAAGTCGTCCTGCGACCTCGAACGATACGCCGGAGGGCAGGGCAAGAAACCGCAGAGTGGTGATAAAAATCTATAATCAGTTAAGCTCGTCACAGGAATAGGAGAGGAAAAATGAGAAAAAATCTGATCAGTGTAATAATTTTGGCAATCTGTATCGTCAATCTTGTACTGAATGCCTTGATGGTATTTGTGTTTGTACCGGCGATCAAGAAAACAGATAATCTGGTTACGGAAATCGCTGCCATATTGAATTTGGAGCTGGAGCGTGACGAAGAAGGAAACCCGACGGCGCCGGACATTGAAAATGTCAGAACATATAATTTAACGGAGACCGTGACGGTCAATTTAAAGAATGACGGTTCCGGAACGAACAGTTATGCGATCATTGGCATCTCTATTTCCATGGACGGAAGCAGCAAGGATTATGACAGTCTCAATACCAAGCTTGCGGAAACGGAAAGCTGGGTATATGATGTCACAAGGAGTGTGGTTCAGGAATATACATATACCGAGATTAATGATGCGCAGATTCAGACGGTGGTAAAGGAAGAGATCACCAAGGGACTTCAGGATAAATATCAGACGGATTGCATCTATGATGTATCCTTTAGCCAGTTTATGACCCAGCAGTTTACTCAATAGAAGGAATCGGATGACGGTTCAAAGATAAAGGAGGTGAGTAAGCTTGGGCGAAGTATTGTCACAGAGCGAGATTGATAATCTTTTAAAGCAGCTAAGCAGCGGTGAACTCGATGTAGATGAGTATTCCGATGAACCGGCTCAAAAAGTCAAGGATTATGATTTTGCCCGACCGGCAAAATTCTCAAAAGAACATTTACGGACACTGGAGATCATATTTGAGCATTTCGGTCGGCTGGTTTCGACAAACTTACCGGCTTATCTCCGGAAAAATGTACAGATGGAAGTGGTGAATTCCGAAGCGGTCACCTATTCGGAATTTACGAATGCCTTATCGAATCCGGTTTTGTTTGGAATCGTGAATTTTGAACCGTTAAAGGGCAATATTGTCATTGAAATGGCTTCCAACCTTGGATTTGCCATCGTAGACCGGATGCTTGGCGGCACCGGAGAACCTTTGGAAAAGATCAGGGATTATTCGGAGATCGAGTTAAGCATTTTGGAACGTATTTTCACGATCTGCATTAATTTGCTGCGGGAACCGTGGAAAAACGTGGTAGAGATAGAACCGAGGCTGGAACGGATTGAGACGAATTCTCAATTTGCCCAGATCATTTCACCCAGTGAAATGATTGCCATTGTGACGATTGATATGAAAGTAGGAGATGTGATCGGTTTGATGAATATATGTTTACCGTTTCTGACACTGGAAGACGTGATGGATAAGCTGAATACGAAATATTGGTATTCCACGATGCAGACAAGCGAAGTCAATGCCTACTTTGATGTGATCGAGACGGCGATTTCCAAAGCTTTGATTCCGATCAAAGCCGTATTGGGAAGCAGTATTATTTCCGTAAATGACTTTGTAAATCTGCAAAAAGGTGATATAATCAAGATTAATAAACAATATGAAGATGAATTGGATATCTATGTAGGTAATATGTTAAAATTTAAAGCGTTACCGGGTTCCGCTTCTGAAAATTATGCAGTAAAAATAACGAAAGTAATCAGAGAGGAGTAAGGTATGGATGGAATGTTATCGCAGGAAGAGATAAATGCTTTGCTTGGCGGTTTGACAGAAGACACACCTTCCGAAAATCCGCCGGTCGAAGAATTATCCGCCGGAGAAAAGGATGTACTTGGCGAAATTTCGAATATTTGCATGGGTACGGCAGCAACAACTTTATATTCTCTTGTAAACCAAAAGGTTGTGATCAGCACACCGAAAGTAAGCTGTTGCAGTTGGGATGATTTGGCAAAAGAATACGGTTTGCCTTGCGTCTTTATCAATATTGCTTATGTGGAAGGGATACAGGGAAATAACCTGTTGATTCTCTTAGAGAACGATGTGAAGATCATTACGGATCTGATGATGGGGGGCGACGGCACGAATCTTGTAGATGTATTATCTGATCTGCATTTGAGTGCGATATGCGAAGCCATGAATCAGATGATGGGTTCCGCCGCAACCTCCATGTCCTCCATGCTGAATAAGAAGATCGACATCAGCCCGCCGGAGGCGGAGCGTTTGGAACTGGGACAAGATCAGCAGGGTACTATTATGGAACGCTTCCGCGGAAAGAATTTTGTGAAGGTTTCTTTGAAGATGGAGATCGGCGATCTGGTGGATTCCAATATCATGCAGCTGTATCCGATCGATTTTGCCAAAGAGCTATATCATGTATTTTCGGCAAGTTTTGAGGAAGCGGAGAAAGAAGCCGAGCCGGAACCGCCGCAGGCATCTCCACCGCCGGCACAGCCTGCTCCTCAGGCAGCGACGGCACCACCACAGCAGCAGATGCCTCCACAGATGCCATATGGACAAATGCCACCGCAGATGCCATACGGACAGATGCCACCGCAGATGCCATACGGATATGCAGCCCCTATGCAGGATGTGAATGTACAGCCGGTGCAGTTCCAAAGTTTCTCGCAGGGCGTGAATCCGATCAGTCAGCAGGAAAATATCGATTTGATCATGGATGTTCCGTTAGAAGTCACGGTGGAATTGGGAAGGACGAAGAAATCCATCAAAGAAATTTTGGAGTTTTCACCGGGAACCATCGTGGAACTGGATAAGATCGCAGGAGAGCCGATCGATGTTCTGGTAAACGGTAAAATGGTAGCCAAAGGCGAAGTGGTCGTGATAGAAGAAAGCTTTGGTATCCGGATCACGGATATTATAAAAACAAAAATGATTTAGGAAATTAAGAGGAGAAATGAAATGGCAAAAAATATTTTGATTTGTGATGATGCAGCATTTATGCGGATGATGATTAAAGACATTTTAACGAAAAACGGCTATAATGTTGCAGGTGAAGCGGAAAACGGACAAAAAGCGGTGGAAAAGTATCAGGAGACCAAACCGGATCTGGTTTTGATGGATATCACGATGCCGGAAATGGATGGTATTCAGGCGTTGAAGAAGATCAAACAGATCGACCCGAATGCCAGCGTGGTCATGTGTTCCGCCATGGGTCAGCAGGCAATGGTGATTGAATCCATTCAGTCCGGCGCAAGAGACTTTATTGTAAAACCGTTCCAGCCGGAACGTGTCTTGGAAGCAGTGAAGAAAGCAGTCGAATAATATGGTGTTGTTCGGTAATTCAAGCGCCTTTGACGGCGTTATTCAACTGATAGTTGTTCTGATCATGTTTCTGATCGTGCTGGCGATGGCTTATTTCACCGCCAGATTCATCGGAAAGTATCAGGGCAATCTCCAAAGTCACAATAATATACATATTATTGAAACCGTGCGGATCAGCACGAACAAATATCTGCAAATCGTGGAAATCGGCGGTCGATATTTTGCGATCGGGGTCGGAAAGGAAGAGATCACCTTTCTGACGGAAGTGCAAAAGGAAGATTTGGATCTGACGATTTTGGAGAATCGGTCACAGAGAAGCTTTCAGGATGTGTTATCCCGGCTTCAAAAGAAAAAGGATGAGAATAATACAGATGAAACATAGTTCTTTACGCATTACCATAAAAAAATGCCTGACAGTGTTTGCAGTTGTTTTTGCGGTATTGTTGTGCTGCAATACCGTTTCCATGGCAACGGAGATTCCTGACACAACGGAAACAGAAGATACAACGGAAGATACCGACGTTACATCTCCGTTGAATCTGAGTCTGACCGTGGATAATGAAGAAGGTACTTTATCCGGCACATTACAAATGCTGTTGGTTTTAACAGTCATTTCATTGGCTCCGTCAATTCTTGTTATGATGACGTCGTTCACCCGAATCATCGTTGTCCTGCATTTTGTCAGGACGGCGCTGGGTCTGACATCGACGCCGCCTAACAATGTACTGATAGGGCTTTCCTTATTTTTAACATTTTTTATCATGGCGCCCGTGTTTTCGCGGGTGAATACCGAGGCTTTGGAACCGTATGCCGCCGGTGAAATGGATCAGGAAGAGGCATTGGAAGCGGCGATACAGCCTATGCGGGATTTTATGATCAATCAGACGCGGGAAGAAGATATCCAGCTCTTTTTGGATATTTCAGGGATTGAAAGCGTATCTGACTGGGAGGATATACCGACGAATGTCGTGATCCCGGCATTTATCATTAGTGAATTACGGGCAGCCTTCATTATAGGCTTTTTGATTTACATACCGTTTATTATTATAGATATGGTGGTGGCATCGACACTGATGTCCATGGGTATGATGATGTTGCCACCGACCACGATTTCCATGCCGTTTAAAGTGCTGTTATTTATCATGGCGGACGGCTGGCATTTGATCATTGGGCAACTGGTTCAATCCTTTATTCTCTGACGGGAGGCGATAGCGGATGACGGCAGATATGGTAATCGATATAGCGAGAGAAGCTCTGTGGCTGATCATAAAATGTTCGGCGCCGATGTTGCTTGTATCCTTAACGATCGGGTTGCTGGTCAGCATTTTTCAGACCGTTACGTCTATACAGGAACAAACGCTGACATTTGTGCCGAAGATGCTGGGGATTTTTTTGACTTTAATGATCTGCGGCGGTTGGATTTTGAATAATATTGTGGAATTTGTTGTGAACCTGTTCGGAATGTTTGGCACATACGTCAATATGTGAGGTGCCTATGCTTTCTACAACCTTTTCCATTTATCATTTGGAATTTTATCTGCTTCTCTTTGCAAGAATTGTTGGCGTGGTGAGCGTTGCCCCGATTTACGGAACGAGAGGCGTACCGCGGCGGGTACGCGTGGGCTTTGGTCTGTGCATTGCTCTCATAGTTGCATCCATCGTCGAATATACTCCTTTGAATTATACGACCTTGTTAGAATTTACCATATTGCTGATCAAGGAACTTCTGATCGGGTTATCGATCGGATTTGCCTCGATGTTGTGTATGACGATCATCAATTTAAGCGGTATGTTCATTGATCGGGAGATCGGTTTGACCATGGTTACGGCATTCGATCCTACGACGAATGCCAGCACGACGATATCGGCAGATTTTTACAATTATCTCGTCTTGGTGATCATGCTTTGCTCGAATATGCACTATTTTGTGATCTCGGCAGTTTGTGATTCCTTTCAGGTGATCCCGGTGGGCGGAGCCATCTTTGACGGAGAAGCCTTTTATGGCGTCGTGCTGACATTTCTGCGGGAATATTTTGAAATCGCCTTTCGGATCGCATTGCCGATCTTTATTACGATTACATTAGTGAACGTACTGCTGGGGGTGCTGGCAAAGGCGACACCGCAGATGAATATGTTTTCGGTCGGTATTGAAATAAAACTGATCTTAGGTCTGCTGATCATGGTCGCCATGGTTATTTTCCTGCCGAATATTACGGATTTTATATATGGGATCACCGAAGATCTGGTATTGGAACTGATGAAGGCGATGTATTGACAGCGGGCAGGCGCAGGGATAAGCAAGTAAGTCACGCGATCGGATGCGGAAAGAAGGTTTTCGATGGTTATAGAGTATGATCTTCAGTTTTTCGCCAAGGAAGGACCCGGCGGTGAAAAGACCGAGGAAGCAACCCCGAAAAAGATAGAGGAATCCAGAAAAGAAGGTTCCGTTGCCAAAAGTAAGGAATTGGTGAACGGCATCACGCTGTTAGCTTTGTTTTTAACGTTACGGTTTGGTATGGGATTTGTAGGTCAGCGCCTGGTCGGGATCTTTCAGAAATATTGGATACATTTGACACAAGCGGTATTGCAGCCGTTTGATCTGCAGGCTGTCTTGGATATGATGATCGAAATGGGAAAGGACATTGTCATAATTGCGGCACCGTTTTTATTGGTGGGTGTCGTCATGGGATTTTTCGCCAATAAAATACAGTTTAAGTGGATGGTTACGGCGAAACCTATGCAGCCCAAATTAAGCAAACTCAATCCGATCAGCGGATTTAAGCGGTTGTTTTCTTCCCGTGCGCTTTTTGATCTGTTAAAAGCCATTGCAGAAGTGCTCCTGATTGGCTATGTAGCGTACTCTGTCCTGAAAAATCGAAGTCAGGAACTGTTTATCTTATATGACATTTCCATACCGCAGGCGTTGGCATTGCTGATGGATGTCATATGGGAGCTGGGCATTAAGATCAGTCTGGTCATGCTGGTGATCGGTTTTGTGGATTTCCTGTTTCAGAGGTATAAGCATCGACAGGATTTGATGATGACCAAGCAGGAAGTCAAGGATGAATATAAGAACACAGAAGGAGATCCGCAGATCAAAGGACAGCAGAAACAAAGAATGCGGCAGGCGTCGCAGCGGAGAATGATGGCAAGCGTACCGGAAGCGGATGTTGTCATTACCAATCCGACGCATTTTGCGGTTGCGTTAAAGTATGATGCGGAAAAACATGCCGCACCGGTCGTGACGGCGAAAGGAACGGATTTTCTGGCTGCGAAGATGAAAGAAGTGGCAAGAGAGCATGGCGTCAATATTGTTGAAAACAAGCCGCTGGCTCGTATGTTGTATTACAATGTAGATGTAGACCGCGAGATTCCACCGGAATTATACAAAGCAGTTGCCGATATTTTGGCATATGTATA
This sequence comes from uncultured Lachnospiraceae bacterium, assembly GCA_947589305.1. Lineage (GTDB taxonomy): Bacteria > Bacillota > Clostridia > Lachnospirales > Lachnospiraceae > CAG-632. Next base: position 312,280 of record CANQAP010000001.1, on the reverse strand, counting down.
TAGCCTGAAACGGGCAAGCTAGATCGAAAACGGCATCATGATCAGAAGAGATCACACGATGAAAGAACAGGAGGAGCGAGATGAGAAAAGTGAAATTTAGCAGCAGTATTTTCTTGGGAATTTATCTGCTGATCGCTGTTGTTTTCATGCTCGTACCGATGCCTTCCGTTCTTTTGGATGTCTTGATCACGTTTAATCTGTCCATGGCATTGATCATTTTATTTAACTGTATCTTTGCCAAGGAAACATTATCCATGTCAAGCTTTCCGACCATCTTGTTATTTACGACCATTTTCCGGATTTCGTTGAATATTTCGTCTACCCGTCTGATCTTGACAACGGGAGAACCGGGTAATGTAGTCACTACGTTTGGACAATTTGTAGGCGGAGGCAATCTGGTGATCGGAACCATTATCTTTATTGTGTTGATCATTGTCCAGATGGTTGTCATCAACAAAGGTTCGGAACGTGTTTCGGAAGTAACGGCACGGTTTACGTTGGATGCCATGCCGGGTAAACAGATGGCGATCGACGCCGACCTGAGTACGGGCGCAATCTCCGATAAAGAAGCTATTGTCAGACGGCAGAAGATTCAGGAAGAAGCCTCTTTCTTCGGATCGATGGATGGTGCTACCAAGTATGTAAAGGGTGATGCCATTGCCGGTCTGATCATTACCGGAGTCAACTTTGTAGCCGGATTGATCACCGGTATTTTGATACAGGGACTGGAACCGATGGAAGCGTTGTCAAAGTATACGATCCTGACGATCGGCGACGGTCTGGTTTCGCAGCTTCCGTCTCTGTTGATCTCCCTTGCTACCGGTGTGATCGTAACCAAGGCATCTAAGGAAGCGGAAATCGGAGATATTGTCTTTTCGGAACTGTTTCAGTCCGGAAGGGTGTTATATATCGTAGGCGGCGCCTTGATTTTCTTGGGAATATTTACGCCGCTCAATATTGTCCTGTATGTCGGATTTGGTCTGCTGCTGATCGTATTAGGTCGTTTGCTCAGTACAAGAAAAGAAGCGGAAGAAATCGAAGAAGAGGTGCAGGAAGAGGAAGTCGAAGCCGATCAGATGCGGAGACACGAAAACGTCAATGCTTTGCTTCAGGTGGATCCGATCGAATTGGAATTCGGTTACGGCATCATACCGCTTGCGGATGTCAATCAGGGCGGCGACCTTTTGGATCGTGTAGTCATGATACGGCGACAGATCGCGTTAGAGCTTGGAGCCGTTGTGCCGATCATCCGTCTGCGGGATAATATACAGTTGAATCCGAATCAGTATATTATTAAGATCAAAGGCATACAGGTGAGTGAAGGCGAGATTTTGTTTGACCATTACATGGCAATGAATCCGGGATATGTGGAAGAAGAGATCACCGGTATCCCGACATTTGAACCTTCTTTCCATCTGCCGGCGGTCTGGATCACGGAATCCCAGAGGGAACGTGCGGAATCCTACGGATACACGGTAGTCGATCCGCCGTCCATCATAGCGACGCATCTGACGGAAGTGATCCGGACGCATCTGGATGAGCTGTTGACGCGGCAGGATGTACAGAACCTGATCAATAACGTGAAAGAAAATAACACCACACTGGTTGACGAGCTGATACCGAAGCTCCTAAATGTCGGTGAGATACAGAAAGTATTGCAGAATCTTCTGCGGGAGGGGATTTCCATCCGGGATCTGGTCAGCATATTTGAGGTACTGGCGGATCATGCCCCTACTACCAGAGATACGGACGTCCTGACGGAATATGTCAGACAGGGCTTAAAACGCGCAATCTCCAATAAATTTTTCGGAGGAGAAGAAAATTCAACGGTCATCACGTTGGATCCGAAGATCGAGCAGGAGATCATGAATTCCGTAAAACAGACGGAGCAGGGAGCGTATCTGACGCTGGATCCGGATATCACGAGAAAAATCCTTGCCGCAACGGAAAAAGAAGTGGCAAAACTGGAAGAAGCGGGACAGGTGCCGATCATTATAACCTCGCCGATCGTACGTATGTATTTTAAGAAATTGACGAACGATTATTTTCAGAATCTCATTGTGATCTCATACAATGAGATAGAGTCGAACATAGAATTACAGTCAGTAGGGATGGTGACAATCGATGATAATTAAAAAATTTCAAGGCGCTTCTGAGATCGAAGCGATTATGAAAGCGAAAGATGAACTGGGAAGCAATGCGGTTATCATGAATGTAAAGGAAATCAAACATAAAGGCTTAGGAAAGTTATTTCGCAAAAGTATCGTGGAAGTGACGGCGGCAGTGGATGAACCGTCGGAATCCGTTAAGGAACGCAAACGTACTACGGCGGAGCGGCGGGAACATATAAAACGGGAAGCGGAAATGGCAGCTTCGGACGAACGGCAGGAAGAACCGGACAAAACGAATGGAGAAACCAAGACCTCGGCGATCGAAGAACGGCTGGATAATCTGGCGCAGATCTTGGAACGTCAGATGTCGGATGCCAAACCGGAGGAAGAGGAGGAACAGAATACCGATTCTAAGATGGTGAAACTGGTATTTGACCAGTTACGGAATAATGAAGTGACAGAAGAAAATGCCAGAGAGATCATGAGCGAGATCGATAAGAAGCAGGGCTTGCAGTTAGATGACCTGCTGGCAAGCATTTATCAGAAGATCGTCTTGAAACTGGGTCAGATACGCACCATTGAACTGACCGAAGAAAAACCGAAGGTGGTATTTTTTATCGGACCGACCGGCGTCGGGAAGACCACGACCATTGCAAAACTGGCGTCGAAGTTTAAATTGGAAAACAAATGCCGTCTGGCGATTATCACGGCGGACACCTATCGGGTGGCTGCGGTGGAACAGATCCGTACCTATGCGAATATCCTGTCGGTTCCGGTAAACGTGGTTTATAACGCGGAAGAGATGAAACAGGCAATCGAAAAATATAAGGACTACGACCTGATCTTTGTCGATACGGCAGGACGCTCGCATAAGAATGAAGAGCAGCGGGAAGATGTCAAAAACCTGTTGGAATCCATACAGGAATACAACCGTGAAATCTATCTGGTGGTCAGCGCAACAACGAAGTATCGGGATCTGGTAAAGATCACGCAGACATATTCGGATATTTCCAATTACCGGCTGCTCTTTACCAAAATCGATGAAACCGGAGCGTTGGGGAATCTTTTGAATATCCGGATGCTGACCAAGGAACCGTTATCCTATACGACATTTGGACAGAATGTACCGGATGATATCGGCGTAACAGATGTACAGTATATTGCAAAGCAGTTATTAGGAGGAAACGAATGATGGATCAGGCAGAACAGTTAAGACAACGTGTCAGCCAACAACTCCAGCATAGCGGTTCCACAAGAGTGATTGCAGTTACCAGTGGAAAAGGCGGTGTCGGGAAAACCAGTTTTTCCGTAAATCTTGCCATACAGTTGAGCAAGAAAGGAAAACGCGTGGTGATCATCGATGCGGATTTTGGTTTGGCAAACGTAGAGATCATGCTGGGTATCCGCCCTCAGTATAATATGGCGGATTTAATCTATAACGATAAAAATATGGATGATATCATTACGAAAGGACCGTTAGATATCGGTTTTATATCCGGCGGTTCTGGCGTTCAGGATATGGTCAATCTGGACAAAGAGCAGATCAAAACCCTGATCGGAAAACTGGTTCGTCTGGATACGCTTTCGGATGTGATCATCATTGATACGGGAGCCGGGATATCGGATTCCGTACTGGAATTTGTATTGAGCAGTCCGGAAGTCGTGATCGTGGCAACTCCGGAACCCACATCGATCACGGACGCATATTCCCTGCTTAAGACCGTCAATCGCAATAAGGATTTCACGGCGGAAGAAAAGAAGATCCAGATTGTTTCCAATCGGGTCGGCAGTCGGGAAGAAGGCAGGGAAATATATGATAAGCTCAATATCGTATCTACGAAGTTCCTGAATATCCAGTTAGAATATTTAGGAGCGATCATGCAGGACAGCAATGCGTCAAAAGCGGTCGTAGAACAAAAACCGGTTTCCTTGGCGTTTCCTAACGCGGTTTCCACCAAGTGTTATCAGGAAATTGCAAACCGGTTGTTGGAATTAGATGAAGAAGTCGTAAAACCAAGAGAGGGTATCGCAAAATATTTTTTAGATTTTATGCGGCAAAAAAGAAAAAAATGGTAGGGGTAGAGCATGAATAAGATTATTTCGATCGGAAATAAAATCGATATGGAGATTCTGATTGACGGGGAACCGGTTGCCGAGAAAGAAAAACGGCGCAGTTTGATCTGTAAAGTAATGGATTTTCCGGAACGGAATGTGATTCGGATTTCCATGCCCTTTTTTGAAGGGAGAATCGTACCGCTTTCCGTGGGGGACCAATATCACATGAATTTCTTTACGGATAAAGGGATATATGCCAGCCGTTTCGTTGTCGTCAAACGGTTAAAAGAAGGAAATCTCTTTTTGGCAGACATGGAAATTCAGGAATCGCTGAAAAAGGTACAGCGAAGAGAATTCTTTCGCTACGATTGCCGGATCCCGGCGGATTACCGTTTGGTACCTCCGGAAGAGCTGGAGAAAGAACGCATAGAGGAACCGGAAGATGTTGAGTGGAAAAAAGGCGTAGTCTTAGATATCAGCGGCGGTGGCGTCCGTATGATCTCGGAGTTTCAGGAAACGGCAGGCGCCTTGATGCAGCTACGCATGTCGCTCGTGGTGGCAGGAGAACTCCATGAATTCCTGTTATACGGAAAACTAATCGCATCGATCAAAAACAAGACACGTTCCGAACTGTATGAACAACGCGTGGAGTTCAACCAGATCGATGAGAAGGAACGGGAAAAAATTATCCGTTATATTTTTGATGAACAGAGAAAACGAATTTTAAAGGAAAAAGGTTTGGATTAATGAAAAAAAATATCGTTATAATAGATGACTCTGCACTCATGAGAAGGGTTCTATCTGATATAATCAATAAAACCGAACAATATCAGGTGCTGTGTACGGCAGCAAACGGACAGGAAGGATTGGATATCCTGCATCGCTTATCCGATATTCATTTTATATTTTTAGATATCAATATGCCTAAAATGGGCGGCGTTGAATTATTGAAATGTATGAAGACGGAGGGCATTCAGATACCGACCGTAGTGTTCAGCGCCGCTGCAGAGCGATCCAGTGCGGAGACGATCGAAGCACTGTCTCTTGGAGCCATTGATTTCCTGAAAAAACCGGAGAATCTACTGATCAATATGGACAGTTTCCGGACGAAAGTATTAAATCTGCTGACGATTTTAAGCCATACGGAGGAGGAATCTTCCGTCGTCGTAAAGGAACGCGGAAAGAGAGATCGCAACCAGCATCATATAGGACGCGGAAAACTGGTCGCCATCGCATGTTCTACCGGAGGACCTAAGGCATTACAGGAGGTGATACCGTACCTGCCCTCCAATTTGGATGCGCCTGTTTTGATCGTTCAGCATATGCCGGAAGGCTTTACCGCCTCGCTTGCCAATCGGTTAAATGACATCAGTATGCTGTCTGTGAAGGAAGCGGCTGACGGTGATATCCTGAAAAACGGGCATGTGTATATTGCAAAGGGCGGAAGCCATATGCGGGTTCATTACGAGAACGGTCATCATGTCATACGGCTCGGTCAGGATGAACCGGTCAGCGGTCTGCGGCCTTATGCAAACTATATGTATGAAAGTCTGATACAGTCGGATTATTATGAAATCATCTGTGTCGTGCTGACAGGCATGGGCGCGGACGGAACCAAAGGAATCGGAATGTTAAATCAGGAAAAAAACGTTTACGTGATCAGCCAAGACAGAGAAAGCTCTACCGTCTATGGTATGCCAAAGATGATCGCACAATCCGGTTTATCTGATGAGATAGTTTCGCTTAACAATATAGCTAAAGCGATAATTAATAATACGGGGGTGTGTTAAATGGATTTAAGTCAATATCTGGAAATATTTATTGATGAGACAAAGGAACACTTACAAACACTGAATGATCAAGTATTGATCATGGAACAGGATCCGGAAAATGTAGATACGGTCAATGAAATTTTCCGGGCGGCACATTCTTTGAAGGGAATGGCTGGCACGATGGGATTTAAACGCATGCAGCGTTTGACTCACGATCTGGAAAATGTATTTTCGGAGATCCGGAACGGCAAAATGTCGGTAACGCCGGATATCGTGGATATCGTGTTTAAATGTCTGGATGCCTTGGAAGGATATTTGACCAACATCCAAGATTCGGCAGATGAAGGAACCGAAGACAATGAAGAGATCATTGAACTTCTGAATGCGATATTAAGCGGCGGCGTCAAGCAGCCGGAAATACCGGAAGACAGCGAAGAGCAGACAGAGGCGGCAAAAGAGGTATCCGCGCCGGCTCCTGCGGAAGGAGAGGACAAGCGTAAGTTCCTGCAGCTTCCGCTTGCAGATTTTGAAGTAAATGCCATGAAAGAAGCGATCGGTAACGGCTTAAATGTCTACGGCGTCACCGTTTACATACAGGAAACCTGTATCCTGAAAGCAGCAAGAGCCTTTTTGGTATTTAAGGGAATTGAATCCGTAGGTGAGATCATTAAATCCGAACCGTCGGTACAGGATATTGAAGATGAAAAATTCGATTTTGATTTCAGTATATTTATCATTTCGGAAAAACCGGCGGAACAGGTTCAAAAAGTAATTGCCAATGTTTCCGAGATCAAAGAAGTGGTTTTGGAACCATATGCACCGAACGAAAGCACAGAGACCGTGACATCAGTAGTATCCGATCAACAGGAAACAAAACAGGAAACGCCAGTCACGGAATCCACAAAGACGGAAGACGCCAAAACAGCGGCTCCGGAGAAGAAGAAGGCATCCGATACAAAGAAAAAACCGGTTGTCAACCGCTCGGTGCGTGTCGATATCGAAAAACTGGATGATCTGATGAATTTGGTTAGTGAGTTGATCATTGCGAAAAACGGTCTGGTATCAGCCAGTGATAATGAGGCGGGCAGCCAGACGCAGCAATTTAATGAACAGATTGAATATCTGGAACGGATCACGACAAATCTTCATGAGTCCGTCATGAAAGTACGGATGGTTCCGATTGAAAGTGTTGTCAATCGGTTCCCGCGCATGATCCGTGACCTTGCGAAGAAATTGAATAAAGAGATGGAACTGATCATGACCGGTGAGGAGACGGAACTGGATCGTACGGTGATCGATGAGATCGGAGATCCGTTGATGCACATGCTGCGGAATGCCGCGGATCACGGTTTGGAGTCAACATTGGATCGTATCAAACTCGGAAAACCACAGGTTGGTACGATTCGACTGAACGCTTATCAGGACGGAAATAACGTTACGATTGAAGTCAGTGATGACGGCGCGGGTATCAATGTAGAAAAAGTAAAGGCATCCGCGATCAAAAAAGGCACCATTACCGAAGAACAGGCGGAAATGATGTCCGATAAAGAAGCGATCGATCTCTTGTTCCAGCCGGCATTTTCAACCGCGGAAAAGGTGTCGGATGTATCCGGCAGAGGCGTCGGACTGGATGTGGTAAAAAGTAAGATCGAAGGACTGGGCGGTGATGTGGAAGTCAACACCGTATTGGGAGAAGGCACGACCTTTATTGTGCGGCTGCCGCTCACACTTGCCATTATTCAGGCACTCATGGTGGAAGTTGCGGATGAAAAGTATGCGATCCCGCTGAATTCCATTGTCACCGTGGAAGATATTCCAGCCAGCGATGTCAAACTGGTACAGAATAAAGAAGTCATTAATCTGCGAGGTATGGTCATTCCGTTGGTTCGTTTGAACCAAGTACTGGATATCGAGAAGGATGAGGAAGAGGAATCCGAGAATCTGGTGGCGGTGATTGTCAAGAAGGGCGATAAACAGGCAGGTCTTGTGATCGATAACCTGATCGGACAGCAGGAAATCGTAATTAAACCATTGGGTAAATACATTTATATCCATAAGATGTTCAGCGGCGCCACCATTTTAGGCGACGGCGAAGTAGCGTTGATCATTGACGCAAACACATTGGTTTAGGGGGTGTATGCTATGGCAGAACTTGAAAATTCAGTAGAAACAAAACAGTACATTGTGGCTAAACTAGGCTGCGAACAGTATGGGATCGATATCGCATATGTCGATAATATTGTCCGGATGCAGAAATTGACACGCGTACCAAAGACACAGTCCTATTTCCTTGGTGTCATAAATCTTCGCGGTGAGATCATACCGGTCATGAGCATGCGGCGTAAATTGGAAATGGACAAAGAAGAGATCACCAATATGACGCGCATCATCATCATTAAACCGGAACAAAATGCCCTGCTCGGGTTATTGGTGGATGAAGTCCGCGAAGTCGTGACGTTGTCTGATGAGGATGTTGAGAAGGTGTCATATGATAACGGAAAAGAGGATGCAAATTTCTTTGTGACCGGCGTAGGAAAATATAAGGACACTTTGATCTCGATTGTCAACATCAATGAGATTATCAGTGATTAGTGTTTGTATTTGAGTAATCGGAATGTACGGAGGAGGTAGAGCATGGAAAAAATGGATGCGACGGAATTGAATTACCTGACAGAAATCGGCAACATTGGCGGCGGAAACGCCATGACTTCTCTTTCTGTACTGCTTTCTTCGAAGATTTCCATGAAGATGCCAAAGGTATCTTTGATGGATTTTGATGATTTTGTGGAAAGTATCGGTGGGGCAGAGAATGTGATCGCCGCCGTCATGAGCAATATTATCGGAGAAATTAAAGGGTTTATTCTATTTGCAATGAATATGGAGGATGCACATCGTCTGGTGAACCGTTTGCGGGGAATTGAATTATCGACGGAAATTATTTTTAATGATCTGGATCTTTCTGCGATCAAAGAGATCGGTAATATCTTGATCAGTTCCTATCTGTCTTCAATGGAAACGCTGACCGGTATCCATATGCGTCCCTCAAACCCGATGATGTCGATTGATATGGCGGGAGCTATTTTAAGTTTTCCTGCAATTATCAATAGCAGAGAACATGATGATATCCTTCGAATCGAATCACAGTTTGAAGGAGAAGATATCTCCATTAATGGACATATTATGATGATCGCGGATGAAGAGTCCTCTGTGATCATTCGAAAGCGTCTGGGTTTGTAAGGGAGTGGAGAACATAGATACATTAGTGAAAGTTCGAATGGCGGAATTTGAGATCTGCGTTCGTCCGCAAATGATAACGACAATCGGTCTTGGTTCCTGTGTAGGGGTTGTATTGTACGATCCTTCTAACGGCATCTGCGGGATGCTGCACGCCATGTTGCCGCATTACAGTGCGATCCGCAATAACAGTAACCGCGCCAAATTTGTAGATACTGGTTTGGAAGATATGCTGGCGGCATTGATCAGGCAGGGAGCCGATAAGAAACGGCTCAAGGCGAAGGTGGCAGGCGGCGCGCAGATGTTTGACTTTTCTTCCGACAGTGATGTCCTGAGTGTTGGTTTGCAGAACACACTGGCAGTTAAAGAGACACTGGAACGGTTACGGATTCCGATCGTAGCGGAAGACATAGGGGAACATTACGGCAGAACGATCTGCTTTGATCCAGCGACCGGAGAGTTGAACATCAAGGCAGTCGGACATAGCAATTTAGTGATATAGCGGGTGATGATATGAAATTACGGTGGTTTCGGCCATTTGTTGTTCTGACTGCTGCATTGATCGTCAGTATCAGTAATATAATATCCAAACGACCGGTCTTGGAATCTTTGATATGGCTCCTGATCGTGATACTGGTGTTTTTTATCATCGGCAGTATCGGTACAAAGGTGATCGTGCGGGCGATGTCGGCGAAGCCGAAAGAAGAGGATGATCTGATGATCCCTTTTGAAGACGAGGAAGAAGAGGCGGACGAGACGCAGCAAACAGAACAGGAGAAGGAATCAGTAACAAGCTGAAGAGGTGTAATGAATGGAGGAAAGCAAACGGGAAAAACTGTGGGCATCGTATAGCAAAAAACGCGATGCCGCCATACGGGAAGAACTCATCATGGAGTATGTGCCGTTGGTAAAATTGGTGTCCGGACGGCTCAGCATGTATTTGGGATATACCGTGGAATACGACGATCTGGTAAGCTATGGCATCTTCGGTTTGATCGATGCGATCGATAAATTTGACTACGGGAAAGGAATCAAATTTGAAACCTATGCAAGCCTGCGGATTCGCGGTTCCATTTTGGATCAGATCCGAAAAATGGATTGGATTCCGCGTTCGGTACGCCAAAAGCAAAGACAGATGGAGACGGTGATCGCAAAGATCGAATCGGAAGAAAACCGCGTGGCGACCGATGAAGAGATTGCCCGTGAATTAAATCTCTCCATGGAGGAGTATTATAACTGGCAGGGTCAGACCAAGATCACGAATATTGCCTCGATTGATGAATTTGTGGAACAGGGGATCGAAGTCAAGGCGTTTGATACAAGGAAGAATGAGCAAAGCGAACCGGAACGCGTCTATGAACAGGAGGAGATCAAGGAACTGGTTGCCGGTTCTTTGGAAAATCTGACGGAAAAGGAACGGATGGTCGTTCTTCTGTACTACTATGAGGATTTAACGCTGAAAGAAATCAGCAAAGTGCTGGAAGTGTCGGAATCAAGGGTATCCCAGTTGCACACAAAGGCACTGCAGAAAATGAAAAAAGTATTGGGTGTTCATTATGAGATTTTAATGGGATAGGAGCTTTGCATGACGAAACAAAACGGATATTTTCAACTGCAAATTGAAGAAGACGGTCTGTATATTCATCTCTTTCCGCCTACGGAGGGAGGAGATCCGATCGTGGTATCGGAAGTGTTGGATTATCTCAATATGGTGAAAGTAGAGCAATATGATCTAAATGCCTTAAGCCGCACCATCCACTCCATTCAGGAACCGACGTTGTTTCGATTGAATGATGACGTTGCCTTTTTTGTGAGTGAAAAGTCGAAGATAGAGGTGTCGCCGGATCGTATGACTGCGACCATTCGCTTATATCCGCCGTCAAATAACGGAAAGATGTTTGAAAAAAAGGATCTGTTCGGTGAGTTGAACCGTGCCGGTATCCGCACGGGTGTCATTTTAAGCGTGTTGGATCTGTTGATCAAATCCCCGGTTTATTGTTATGACGTGGTCGTGGCAAAGGGAAAACCGGCAAAGGAAGGGATCGATGCGCAGATCGAATATCTGTTTGATACGAAGCCGACTGCAAAACCGAAACTGAATGAAGACGGAACGGTAGATTTTCATCAGTTAGGCATCTTTACCAGAGTGGAAAAAGGACAGCTTTTGGCAAGACTGACACCGGAACAGGAAGGCGAAGACGGCATTGATGTATTTGGAAATCGTGTTCCGCCGCTGCATAAAGTACGGAAGGGCGTCTTAAAATGCGGCAGGAATATCCATTTATCGGACGATCATCTCGAGATGTACAGCGATGTCAGCGGCGATGTCAAATTAGAAGGCGATACGGTTTTCGTATCGGATACCTTTACCGTACAGGCGGATGTGGATGCTTCCACGGGCGACATTGACTATGACGGCAATGTGATCGTCAACGGTAATGTCCGGACGGGATTTCGTATCGTTTCACAGGGCGACATCCATGTAAAAGGCGTGGTGGAAGGCGCGGAATTATATGCGGAAGGAAACATCGTGCTAAACCGGGGCATTCAGGGTATGAATCGCGGAAAACTGGATGCAAAAGGAGATATCATCACGAAATTCATTGAAAGTGCCACGGTGAAAGCGGGCGGAAAGATCCAAGCCGGCTCCATCCTGCACAGCAACGTAGAAGCAGGCGACAGCATTACCTGTGAAGGTCGGAAATCATTTGTGATCGGCGGTTTTTTAAGTGCCGTGAACCTGATCGATGCAAAGACGGTCGGCAATCAGATGGGAACGGTAACAACCATCAAATTGGGTGTGGATGCTTCCGTTTTGGAAGATTTGAAAAAGAAACAAGAGGAGTTCGCGGAAAATGCGGTTACGATCGAAAAGTGCACGCAAATCCTAACGCTCTTTAAGAAACGTTTGGAGAGCGGACAGAAAGTGCCGCCGGATAAAGTGGCGGTGATCCAGACGGCTGGAAATGACAAACAGCGGCTGGAAGAAAGACAGGAAGTATTGAAACAGGCGATTGAAGAATGCCAGCAGTTGATCGAAGCAAATGCCAAAGGCAGGCTTCGGATCGGTGATATGATCTATCCGGGCGTGCGTGTCTCGATCGCAAACAATCTATATATCGTAAAAAATGAATTGAAGTATTGTCAATTCCATTTACGGCAGGGAGAAGTCGTAGTAGACAGTTATTAACGGATGGCAAAGCCGCAGGATTGATCGCAGGAATGGAGGCGATGTGTGATGATCCGACCAGTAGAAATGCAGATGATCTTACCGCAAGCGAATCAGGTTGGCATGCAGCAGCATCATGCCAATCAGCAGGCATCGGTGCAGAGTGCGCAGGGTACGACGGAGTTGGCGAAAGAAGCACAGCAGAACTCGGAAACCGTAATCGCGAAAGACGATCCGGATTTGATGGAATACCGTTATGATGCAAAAGAAAAAGGAAATAATTCCTATGATGGGCAATTCAGCAAACGCAGGCGCAAAAGACAGCAGGAAGATTCCGAAACGGATGAGGATGCCAAAAAGCCGGAAGGCGGATGGGTGAATTTTGATATCAGGGTGTAGTAGGTGAAAAGACATGTATGCAGTACTAATTATAACAGTGATCGGAATCGTTTGCATCATTGTCAGTTTTATGATGGTTGGCAGCGATGACGGAACTCCGAACCCGGATGAAGATGCGGAACATGCGGTACGAAACCGCATCACGGATGAATATGAGTTAAATGAAGAAGAAGTGGCTGTTTTACAGCGAAAGGTCAGCGATAAGATCTCGGCAGATGTCAATGATATCATTTATAATGCCGATCAATCCCTGTCCACCATAACGAATGAAAAAATGATGGCACTGGGAGATTACGCGGTAACGGTCCTTGATGAGATTGAAAAGAATCACAAAGAAGTCATGTTCCTATACAGCATGTTAAACGATAAAGAGAAAGAATTAAAGGAACTGACCATGGAGGCGGAACAGCGGGTATCCGAACTGAAAAAGGCGAGTGAGATGGCAACGGAGGTTTATGTTGCGGAAACTCCCGATTTAGAGATGCTGGATACGCTGGATACAGATGTGGAAGAAGAAACGGGGATCACGGAAGAGCCGGTACTTGAAGAAGAAAATACCAATGATATCATTTTGGAAATGAAACGCAACGGCATGAGTATCATGGAGATTGCCAGAGAGTTAGGGCTGGGCATCGGAGAAGTGAAATTAGTGGTTGATCTATATCAGGGAAATGCAGGATAAGAACATGAAGCGGAAATATTATTTACGGGGGATCGGTGTGGGGATCCTCTTTGCGACAATCGTATTATTTACCACCTATAGTGTTTCCGGCGGAAAACGCATGTCGGATGCCGATGTGATAAAACGGGCGGAAGAACTCGGCATGGTCAAATCATCGGAATCACCGCTTGAAGATTTGGATAAACCGGCTGACACGGATGCCGTGCAGACCGAAGATACACAAGAGCCTGCAGATACCACGCAGACGGACACCACGCAAGAACCTGCGGACACCACGCAGACGGATGCCACGCAAGAACCTGCGGATGGCTCGCAGACTGCGGATACGCAGGAATCGACGGATGCTCCGGCGACGGAAGGCAAAATCGTCACGTTTACGATCGTCAGCGGTATGAACTCATGGAACGTAGCGACCTTGCTGCGGGATCAGGGAGTGATCGAAGACGCTGATGACTTTGATCAATATTTAGAAGCGAACGGATACTCGTCAAGTATTGTGACCGGTGAATATTCGATCACAGTGGGAGCGGATTACGCGACCATTGCGCAGATGATCACCCGATGATAAGAAACTGTAAAAATACTTGCATATATCCAAGTGATATGGTAGAATACCACTTGGTGTAAAATAATCACCGGACCGGATGATCTGTGTGGTGCCAATGTCCGTTGGTCAGCAGATCGTTGAACGTCCGGGAAGAACAAAACCACGGAGGTAAAACTATGAGCGTTATTTCAATGAAGCAGTTGTTGGAAGCAGGTGTGCATTTCGGACACCAGACCAGAAGATGGAACCCGAAAATGGCTCCGTATATCTATACAGAGCGTAACGGTATTTATATTATCGATTTACAGAAATCAGTCGGTAAAGTCGATGAAACATATAATGCCATTAAAGATTGCGTGGCAAACGGCGGTTCCGTATTATTTGTAGGCACCAAAAAGCAGGCGCAGGAAGCAATCAAGAGCGAAGCAGAGCGCTGCGGCATGTATTATGTGAATGAGAGATGGCTGGGCGGTATGCTGACAAACTTTAAGACCATTCAGACACGGATCGCCACTCTTAAGAAATATGAGGAGATGGAAGCAAACGGCACGTTTGAAGTCCTTCCGAAAAAAGAAGTCATCCAGATTAAGAAGCAGATGGAAAAATTGGAGAGAAATCTGGGCGGTATCAAGAATATGAAAGCTCTGCCGGATCTCATTTTCGTAGTGGATCCACGCAAGGAGCATATTTGCATTCAGGAAGCCCATACGTTAGGAATCCCGTTAGCAGGCATTGTGGATACGAACTGTGATCCGGAGGAATTGGATTATGTGATTCCGGGAAATGACGATGCGATTCGGGCAGTCAAACTGATCGTCTCTAAGATGGCAGATGCCGTGATCGAAGCAAATCAGGGTGCAGATGCTGTCGCGGAGGAATCCGATGAGGAAGCGGAAACGGAAGAGGCTGCAGAAGAGTAATTTATATAACAATCGGACGCAATGGAAGCCTTAGCCGCAACGACTAAGGCTTTTCTTTCAAAAAGATGATAATGGAGGAAATAAAAATGGCTATTACAGCAACAATGGTAAAGGAACTAAGAGAAATGACCGGTGCAGGCATGATGGATTGCAAGAAAGCACTGGGTGAAACAAATGGAGATATGGATGCGGCAGTGGAATATCTGCGTAAGAACGGACAGGCAAAAGCGGAAAAGAAGGCAGGCAGGATCGCCGCTGAAGGACTTTGTAAGGTGGTATCGGACGGAGATCGGGCAGCCGCTGTCGTAGAAGTCAATTCCGAGACAGACTTTGTTGCAAAAAATGAAAAATTCCAAAATTTTG
The DNA here is from genome assembly GCA_947589305.1 of uncultured Lachnospiraceae bacterium. GTDB lineage: Bacteria > Bacillota > Clostridia > Lachnospirales > Lachnospiraceae > CAG-632. The sequence continues at coordinate 297,028 of CANQAP010000001.1, read as the reverse complement.
TTACGGAAGTCGCTAAACAGGCATTGACGACCAAGGCTGGCGATCTGGACAGCTTTTTGGCAGAGCCTTGGATGGCGGACGACAGTCAAACGATCAATGATGTATTGGTAGAAATGATCGCTACGATCGGCGAAAAATTATCCGTTCGCCGGTTTGAAAAGGTGGAAGCGAAGAACGGTTGTGTCGTTACTTATACGCACGGCGGCGGACGGATCGGCGTGATTGTCGAAGCCGAGACGGATGTTGTCAATGACGGCATTAAGGAAGCATTATTAAATGTTGCCATGCAGGTAGCCGCTTTAAACCCGAAATATGTATCATCTGCGGACGTATCTGAGGAATATAAAGCGCATGAGAAAGAAATCCTGCTTGCACAGGCAAAGAATGATCCGAAGAATCAAGGCAAGCCGGATGAGATCTTAGAGAAGATGATCCTAGGCAGACTGAACAAGGAATTAAAAGAAGTATGTCTGTTAGAGCAGGAATATGTAAAAGCCGAAAACAAAGAAAACGTAGCAAAGTATCTGGAAACGGTAGCAAAGGCGAACAGCGCAAATCTGTCCATCGTTCGGTTTGTACGTTTTGAGACCGGTGAAGGGATTGAGAAGAAAGAAGAAAATTTCGCAGAGGAAGTTGCAAAGCAGATGAAATAGACGTGTCATCCGCAAACCGGCACGAATAGCGGTAGAACCGAAAGGATAAAGGGAAAATGGAATTACAAAAACTAAGTTTCAATGTCAATAAAAAGGCAAATTTATCAATTAAGCGGATTATCTTAGGTTTGTGTGTTTTAATGGGTCTGTCGATGCTTGTGATCGTTCTGTTTTATACGGTGCGGGATAATAAAAAACAGGTGCAGGTGTACAGTTCCCAGATTGATAATACCATGTCTCAGAAAGTGGCATTTATCAATACGGTAGCGGCAGGAGCAGCTTCCGGGACCGCTCAGTCAGACTATTACGCCTATGTGGATACCATGGTGGAACAGTATGACAATGTGTCTGCGGTTTATGTCTGTGTGCAGGAGGACGGCGTCGTATACACGGACGGTATCATGACCTATATGTCCGGCGGTTGGGTGCCGGATGATGATTTTGTCGTTTCAGACCGGGACTGGTACACCGGTGCTATTGCTACCGACGGCGTATACATCACGGAGCCATATGTGGATGAACAGTCTGGAAATATCTGTATCACATTATCAAAAGCGATATATAAAGACGGTGCATTGATCGGAGTAGCCGGAATGGATATGTATATGGATGATCTGGTGAGTTTGATCGAGAATTCCTATAACGGCGGTAATTATGTCTTTTTGACTTCGGAACAAGGCACCATCTTAACGCATCCGAATGCCAAGATCGCATTGAACAACGAAGGCGGTCAGAACGTAGACGAGGCCTTAAGAGGAAAATATAAAGGCGTATGGGAAAATCAGTTAAAGACGAAATTAATCTTGGATTATAACGGCGAATTGAAATTTGCGATCAGTAATACTGCGGAATCGACCGGATGGCGCGTGATCGCCGTGATTTCCCTGACATGGGTCATTGTGACCATTGCTATCATTATCATTCTGGCAATCCTGATCGGAATCATTTTGGGACAACTGGCAAAGAAGCAGTTAATGAACGGCGTGACACCGATGTTTGCGCCTTTGGAAGAACTGGCGGCAAATGTAAGCAAAATCACGGACGGGGAATTACACTACAATTTCCAGATCGATCAACAGTCAAAAGAAGTCAATGCGTTGTCCGTTGCATTAAATGACACGATGAAAGGGCTGCAGCATTACATCTCCGAGATCACAGACACCGTAACCGCTATTTCAGAAAAGAATCTGTGTTATGAAGTGGACGGGGATTACGTCGGAGAATATAAAAAGATCAAAGATGCGCTGGTAGATATCATGCAGGTTTTAAATAACAGCTTTATCGAGATCAACGAGCAGTCGGCTACCGTGTTACAGTATTCCGAAAGTTTATCGGCTGCCAGTGAAGATGTCGCCAATGTAGCTGTCACACAGAGCGAATCAGTCATTGACGCTTCGGAAGCAATGAAAAACCTCACGGATAACATGGAAAAAATCTCTGAGTTTGCCGTTTCCATCAAAGAAAATATTGATAAGGAAAAAGAACAGCTTACGATCGGCAGCGAAGAAATGAATAAATTAGTGGCGGCAATGGATGAGATCGCAAGATGCTATGAGGAAATCGCCGGATTTGTTACCGAAATTAACGAAATTGCGAGCCAGACCAATTTGCTGGCATTGAATGCCTCCATAGAAGCTGCCAGAGCCGGTGAAGTCGGTAAGGGATTTGCAGTAGTGGCAGATGAGATCAGCGCGTTATCCACCAGCAGTTCACAATCCAGCGAAAAGATCACAGAAGCGATTGAACGTTCTCTGCATTCCGTCACGATCGGAAAAGAACTGGTTTCCAAGGCGGATAAGACCATCTCCGATAGTGCCGATTATTCAGCCAATAATGCAGAAATGGTAAGTGAAATCGTTAATTTTGTGGAAACACAGAAAAATTCTTCGGATGAAATTTCGGCAAGCATACGGAAGATTAGTGAAATGGTTGAAAATAATGCTGCAAGTGCGGAAGAAAACTCAGCGATCTCCGTGCATTTAGGAGAATGTGCAAAGTCCCTGATGGAAACCATCGCACAATTCCGATTAAAAGAATAAATCAAACCATCAAACCGTCTATGGAACCGGTTACGGCTCCATAGGCGGTATTTTTTTCATGGTCTTGATACTCATTCCGTTAAGTTCAACATGGTCATCGACAGCAATGACAAAGCACTGTCTGCCATTGATAAACTGCGTACGAATCAGATCCGTGCGGTCGGAGTTTACTTTGATCACAATATCCGGTGTTTCGATGCTTAATTTTTTGGCGTTCGTCAGATTGGAAGCCATAAAAGCAGTCTGCGGTCCCGCGATTTCTTCATATGTCTCTTCAAAATGATTCAATTCCGTTTGAGGTACGCCGCTGGCTTCCAGCAGATGTTTCATATTTGTTTTTGTCAAAGTCAAAGGTTCCGGCTCGTCTTTTGTTTCGGCGATCATGTCATTCAGGTTTTCATGGATCGAGGAGATCACCTCGTAATCGGCGTCTTCCCCTAAGGTATTCATCAATATGCTCTGGAACGCTTCTTTTTGATGGACCGGCGAGAGTGGAGTTACGCTTCCAAGGATACGTTCGGTAAATTCCGGATGACTGTTTTCCGGATTCTTCGTGTAGTACAAAGTCTGATGGATATCGGCACGTCGGTCATGAAACGCAGGAAAGAGAAATCCGTTGACCGGCGGTTCCACGATCCAATCGCGTATCCGCTCGCCGATGCAATTCAGCTCCGGCAGATAAGACAGACCGCCTTTGCTGCGGTTGACCGGACAAATGCTGCAGAGTAAAAACGGAAAGACTTCTTCGGAGGAGTCAAATAATTCCGCTCCGTCACTGGTTTTCTGCGGGACATCATAAACGCCGTAGATCAGAAGGATATCATAGTGATCCGAATAGTCAAATCCGGCAATGATCCGATCAAAGAACTCCGTTACCAGCGTTTCGTCTTTTAATTCACTGTCGCGCAGCCGCAGGAGAAATTCCTGTGTTCCGCCCTCGAATTCCTGCCGTGTCGGAAATTCCATATTCAGAAGATTCTTTCCGATGGTGCCGGATAAGGTGGATTTAAACAGTTCGTTATATTTGATAGCCTCATCCTTTGCAAGCGATAAAAATGCACCCTGTGAGGCGCAGACTTTTTCTTTCCGCTCATTCACATAGCAGCTGCAGATCCGTAAAATGCAGGACTGTTCCTGTGTGAAGAGTTTTCGTATTTCCAATGTTTCTTTTTTATTCATTGATCCTTCGATTCCGCAGAGATACCGGACAAGGACAGTGCCGGATGCGGAACGCTCCTTCCTCTATGTAATCATAAACATCCTAGCATAAAACGGGAAAGGCTTCAATTCCTTTTGACCGGATCGTGTAAGAAGTGCCTTGCAGTCTACAGGCGATTCGTGTATGATAGGAAGAAGGAAAACAAATGAAAGACATGAAACATAACGAAAAAAGAAATAAAAGAAATAGAAGAAGGTGTGGCAATGATTCAGGTAGAACATGTGACAAAGCGTTTCGGTAAAGAATTTGTTGCAGTTGACGATTTGAATTTTTCAATACAAAAGGGAGAGATCGTAGGCTTTGTAGGGCAAAACGGGGCAGGAAAGACAACGACGATCAAGATGCTGACAAACATTCTGCAACCGACCACGGGAACGATCCGCGTCAACGGATATGATATCCGGAAAGAATCACTCAAGGCAAAAGAATCCATTGCATATGTGGCAGATAATCCGGATATGTTTTTGCGGTTGAGCGGATTGGAATTCATACATTTAATGGCGGATATCTATCATATTCCGACAAAGGAACGCCAACCCCGTATTGAGCAATTGGCGGAACGATTTGAGATCACGGATGTTTTGAACCGCCCGATGAGTGATTATTCACACGGAATGCGGCAGAAAATGATGGTGTGCGCGGCATTGATCCATAATCCGCCGGTTTGGATCTTGGATGAACCGATGACCGGACTCGACCCGAAAGCAGCCTTTGAACTAAAAAACATGATGCGGGAACATGCCGCAGAAGGTAACTGCGTCTTTTTCTCCACGCATGTGTTGGAAGTAGCCGAACAGTTGTGTGACAAGATCATTATCATCCGTCAGGGTAGAATGGTGTTTTACGGTACGCTGGAGGAACTGCGGCAGGCATATCCGAATATGAGTCTGGAATCGATCTTCTTAATGATCAACGGCGAAGCAGAAAAAAGCGGACGTTAGGAGGCGTGCAGATGAAACAGGTATCCTATTTATTAAAATTATTACGCCGCGGACAGGAAATGGCGATGCCGAAAGAAGGGCGGGAAAAGCGGACCTATACGGTCTTTGGCGGCGCGGCGATGCTCTTTATCATGATTCCCTGCTGTATCATCGTCGGCTTTATTTCATACTTTATGACGCTTGCCATCATGGAGGCGGGCGGAAAGGCGGAAGGCATGCTGTTTATCGTACAGTTTATCTCTGCCTGCGCCATGATTTTCGGCTTGAATGTCGTGATCAACGAATTCTATTTTTCTTCGGATATCGACTATCTGTTACCGCTGCCGGTACGCACGCATGAATTGATCTTGGCGAAATTTTTTGTGACATATCAAGCGGAGAGTGTCATGGAATTCATGGTCCTGTTCAGCGCTTATATCGGTTATGTTCTGGCAATGGGCGTCACGCCGATCGGTGTGGTCACGGGATTGCTGGGGACATTGACATTGCCGGTTCTGCCATTGGTCTACTGCGGGATCATCAGCCTGTTGTTAATGTTTTTGTTTCAGGGAATCCGGAACCGTAAGATTTTAAACGGTGTCATGGCAGGCATGACGATCGTGCTGATCCTGAGCGTGTTTATGTCGTTTCAGGGATTACAGGGCTTTTCGATCGATACCTACGTCCTTTCACTGACCGGCGGGCAAAATGCGTTCATGAATGCGATGAATGTGATTTTTTATCCGAACTATCTGCTCGTGCATGCTTCCGCCGTCGGCTCATGGTGGGAAGTGCTTGCCCATCTGGCGATCCTGACTGTTTGGCTTCTGATCTTCATGGGCATTGCCAATGCGATTTATCTGCCCGGTCTGTATCATTATAAATCGGTATCCAATAAAAAGGAACACGCGCATAAAAAGCTGCGTGCCTACAGACAGCGTCCGGTCTTTGCCGCGTATTTCGGCAAAGAACTGAAGACCATTTTCCGCACGCCTGCGTTTGTGTCGAACTGCGTATTGATCAATCTCTTTTGGCCGGTGATCATCGTGATCGTCTGTATGATGCAAAAGGGCAGTCATACCGTCGAGACCTTGGTCTCTCTCTATCATAACGGTAATGTTCTGGCAGCGATTGTGGTACTGGCGATCTTCCTATCCATCGCGGCGTTAACGACAGCGGCAAACGGTATCGCATCCAGTTCCTTTACACGGGAAGGCGCGCATATCGACTTTATGAAATATATCCCGGTATCTTATGATCTGCAGATACATGTCAAAGGTCTGCTCAGTCTGTTGTTCAGTTATGTCAGTTACTTAATGGATGTACTGATTCTGGCGGCGATTTTTCATTTGCAGATCAAGGCTGTGATCTACTACGCTATTCTTGGGGCAACCATGGTTTTCTTCCTGACTTGTCTCGGTATCTGGCTGGATTCCATTCATCCGAAGCTGATCTGGGAGGATGAGTTAAATGCGCTGCGGGGCAATCTCAACGTCTTTTTTAACATGGCGTTTGCCATTACTTCCGCCGTGATCATTTGTGGATTCGGTTTCCTGCTATATCTGCTCCCACATTCGACGATTGGATTTATTCAGGCGGTCTATCTGATCACATTACTGATACTGGATTGTCATATGTACCGTTTTACGATGAAGCGGGCGAAACAAAATATGAAAAACCTCTCTTCGCAAGGTTGATGCAATCCGGCAGAATCTTAAGATTTTCGTTTGACAGTTTTTGCTGGTTGAGAGAATCGTCGATTTATGTTACAATAATGCAAAAGAAAGCATATGGGTAGCTCGTCTACCCATATTGTTTGTAAAACGAAAGGATGGATGAGATGAAATTACAGAGTAACTGGATATGGAAGTCGGCGGGATTGCTGATCGCGGCAGTTCTGGTGATATCTGCTACAGTCATATTTACATATGGAGCTGACGGCGAGTGGATAGAGAACGAACACGGTTGGTGGTATCAATATGCAGACGGTACATATCCTAGCAATCAATGGTTGGAAATAGATGATTCATGGTATTGGTTTGATCAAAACGGTTATGCGGCGACCGGATGGGTGAATTTAAATGCAAATTGGTATTATTTTAACGAAAATGGAGTGATGCTGACCGGTATACAGGTCATAACGAATCAGGAAGGCGTGACGAATACATATTATTTAGATCCGAACGGAGTCATGCTCACCGGGTGGCAGTTTACCGGAGAGGATTGGTATTATTTTGACTCGCAGGACGGTTCCATGCGTGCAGATAATTCTGCCAAGGGAACAGACAGCCTAGTGGGTGTGGATGTTTCGAAATGGCAGGCGGACATCGATTGGAAAGCAGTGCAGGACTTCGGAATTGATTTTGCATTCATACGGGTGGGACATGACGACCGTATCTTGGATCCGTATTATGTAAAGAATATCACCGCGGCGAATGAAATCGGTCTGCCGGTCGGGGTATACTATTATAGTACGGCATCATCATTGGCAGAGTCCGTGCTGGACGCCCAGTTTGTGATCGATCAACTGCAAGGACATACGGTTTCTTATCCGGTTGTTATCGATCTGGAAGATTCTTCACAGTCCTCTTGTATGACGAAGGCACAGATCACGGCGATCGGTAAGGCGTTCTGTGACGAAATCCGGAAAGCCGGTTATACTCCGATGGTATATTGCAACGAAAACTGGTGCCGGAATTATCTGGATATGAACGCAATGGGAGATGTGGAGCATTGGATTGCCCGTTATAATGGCATCCATGATACAAATATCACCAGAGAGATCTGGCAGGCATGCAGTACATCCAAAGTAAATGGAATTCAGGGAAATGTGGATCTGGATTTTGCGTTTACGGATTATACACAGGTGATCACGCCGCGGTCGGCTGCATTAGATACCTATGTCAAGAGTACCGGTGTTTGGGAACAGGACGCTACAGGATGGTGGTATAGCTACCTTGCGGGGGGATATCCGAAGAATGAATGGGTAGAGATCGAAGGAACGTGGTACTGGTTCAATGAAGCCGGATATGAAAGTCCGGTGATCGGTTGGCAGTATCTGAATAACGAATGGTATTATTATGATGAATCCGGAAAGGCGGCGTCCGGCTGGCGTGTGGTCAACGATAAATGGTATTATATCTTTGAGGGAGGAAAGATGGCATCCGGCTGGCAGTTGATCAATGAGAAATGGTATTATCTCGGCGGATCCGATGACGGTGTGATGCAAAGCGGCTGGCAGTTGATCAATAACAAGTGGTATTACCTCGGTGCATCCGGAGACGGTTCGATGAAGACGGGCTGGCAGCTGATCAACGGCAAATGGTATTATATGGATGAGACCGGAGACGGACGTATGTTGACCGGCTGGCAGTTGATCAATAACAAGTGGTACTACCTCGGTGCATCCGGAGACGGTTCGATGAAGACGGGTTGGCAGTGGATCAACGGCAAATGGTACTATATGGATGAGACCGGAGACGGACGTATGTTGACCGGCTGGCAGAAAATTAACGGAAGCTGGTATTATATGGATGAGACCGGAGACGGGCGCATGATGACCGGCTGGCAGTGGATCAACGGTAACTGGTATTTTATGTATGACAGCGGCGCTATGGCGGAATCCACATGGATCGGGAACTATTATGTCGATGCGTCCGGCGCATGGAGACAGTGATCATCAGTCGTGCCATATGTGACCGATATAGGAAAATAAATAATCAGCCTGTTCGATCAAAGGTTCTTTGCTTCGGACAGGCTGTTTGAATGTTTTCGATTTTATTACATCTTTTAAACAATTCTAAATTTTCATAAAAGTATTAGAATACGCTTTACTGTTCCGCCTTTTTTTGCTACAATAATATTACTTTAAGCATACGATATTGATGAAAGGGAGGAATTGGAAAACAATGAAAAAGACATTATGGTTAGCGGGTGCGATCGCAGCTTTGGCTGTCGTAGTAACTCCGCTGACAGCCAGTGCCGCCGAAGAAGGCTGGCAGCAGGACAGCAATGGCTGGTGGTATCAGTTTGAAGACGGTACTTATGCGAAAGACGGTATCTATTCCGCAAAAGATGACGAGACAACCAAGTATCTCTTTGATGAAAATGGTTATATGCAGACCGGCTGGTATTTTGACAACGATAATGTGGCTGCCGGATGGTCCGGTGATTGGTACTATTGCGATGAACACGGTGTTGTTCAGACCGGTTGGCTGAAGAGTGGTGACACATGGTATTATTTGGATGAAGACTTTTACTATATGTATACCGGAAGATGCACGATCGATGAAGTGGATTATTACTTTACATCCACCGGAGCGATGATCACCGGCTGGTATAATAGAGATCCGGCAAGTACATACGGTAATTGGTGTTATGCAAATGCAGACGGCTCGTTGTATGACGGCTGGCTGTCCTACAACGGCAGTTGGTATTATATCGATAACGGTTATATGAAACAAAATTCATACGTTTATAAGTATCAGGCAACCGATGGCACGATTAGCTATGAGTGGTCTAGTGGTGCTGAAATCGTGGAAAAATACTATGTCGGCAGAGACGGTGTCATGATTGACGGCTGGTATTATACGGAGTACGAAGATGCGACCGGATATAAGTCAAACTCATGGAAGTATGGGCATGCAGGCGTCGTAAAAGAAGGCTGGATTTATGATAACGGCTGGTATTATACGGACTCTGAGGGTACCATGTATCGTGATGGTTCTTACACCATCACCGGCGATACAAAGGCACCGGAATTTCCGGATGCCGATGACTATCGTAATGCTAGCGGCTATATCGATTGGGACGCATATGATGCAGCATGTACTAAGTATTATGTAGACAATACGGAGTATCAGAGAAGCCGTACCTTTATCTTTGACGTAAACGGCAAGATGGTGGAAGGCGGCTGGTATGGCAGTAAAGATACCTATGGAACCACATGGTATTATGCAAATGGTGACGGTACCGCTTACACCGGATGGGTCAATGAAGGCGGCACCTACTATTACATTCAACGTGGTGTCATGCTGACGAATACCGTTACGCCGGACGGCTACTATGTAGATGCAAACGGCGTTTGGAAGTAAGCGTTGATTTATTTTAATTCTTTTAATTCCATTCTATATTATTTGTACAAATAATGATGCTTAAAGTAAACCCCGAGAGAATTTGATTCTCTCGGGGTTCGTTGTTATATCCTTTGTCTGGCAGGAAGAAATCGTTATGAATCTGTCACACGGCTGGCGGCAGCTTCCAGTGTACGGACATCTGTATCCTCCGACCGCATTTGTGATTGAAGATTCTTTTGCGCGGTAGAAAGCATCAGTTTGATCCGGTTTAACTGATTGACTTCCGAAGCTCCCGGATCAAAGTCTACGGCTACGATATTGGCTTCCGGATACATCGCTCGCAATTCTTTGATCACGCCTTTCCCAACTATGTGGTTTGGCAGACATCCGAACGGCTGGCAGCATACGATATTCGGAACATCGTTTTTGATCAGTTCGATCATCTCCGCAGTCAGGAACCAGCCTTCTCCGGTCTGATTGCCAAGTGAAACGATCGGTTTCGCATATTCGGCAAGTGTACGGATACGGGCGATACTCTCAAAGTGGGTACTCGCTTCCAGTTCCGTTCGGGCGGTCGAGCGGTAGATGTCCAAGAAACGGATTACCAGATTGCTGATGGTCGCCGCGGATTTATGTTTGCCAAGATAATCGTGCTTATAGTTGGCATTATAGAAGCAGTAGTCCAAAAATCCTGAAAAATCAGGAACCACGGCTTCTGCGCCTTCCGCCTCCAACAGTTCTATGATCTGGTTGTTTGCGCACGGTTGGAATTTGACTAAAATCTCGCCAACCACGCCGACCCGCGGTTTTCGGAGATCTTCCCATATCGGAAGGGCGTCAAATTCACGGATGATACCGCGGATGTTTTTCTTGAATTCCCGCATGCCGGCGCCTTTTTCAATGGATTCTATACAGATGCGTTCCCATTTTTCGTGAAGCGCGTTGGCAGAGCCGGGTACTTTTTCATACGGACGCATCCGGTAAAGGCAGTGCATGAAAACATCACCATATATGATCGCCTGTATCGAAGCGTTCAGCATGGAATAGGTATAGTGGAATCCCGGATTATTTTCAATGCCGGTGGCACTGATGGAAATGACCGGGATGGATTCAAATCCCGCCTTTTTTAAAGCTCGGCGGATGAATCCGATATAGTTCGTGGCACGGCATCCGCCGCCGGTCTGCGTGATGGCGAGAGCGGTACGTGTCAGGTCATATCTGCCGGACTGCAGTTCTTCAATCAACTGTCCGACCACCAAGATCGAAGGATAGCAGGCGTCATTGTTGACATATTTGAGTCCGACATCGACTGCCGATTTATCCGGGTCGGGGAGCGTGGCAAAACGAATACCGCATTTGCTGAATGCAGGCATCAGCATACTGAAATGAATCGGTGAAAGATTCGGCGCCAGTATGGTGTAATTCTCGTTTTTCATGTCCTTTGTAAATATCTCACGCTGATAAGCCGAAGAGATGGGATGCGGCTGAATCCCTTTCTTATTCCGAACCTTTACCGCACTGATCAACGAGCGGATGCGGATGCGTGCCGCTCCAAGATTGCTGACTTCATCAATCTTTAATACGGTATAGATCTTACCGGAACCGGAGAGGATATCGTTCACACAGTCGGTCGTGACGGCATCCAATCCGCACCCAAAAGAATTCAACTGGATCAATTCCAAGTGTTTACTGGTTTTGACATAATTTGCCGCTGCATACAGACGGCTGTGATACATCCACTGGTCGGATACGATCAGCGGACGGTCGATCGTCCCCAGATGCATGACGGAATCCTCTGTCAGTACGGCGATACCGAAAGAATTGATCAATTCCGGAAGCCCGTGATTGATCTCAGGATCTACATGGTAGGGACGTCCTGCCAGCACGATCCCCATCCGGTTGTTTTCTTCACAGAAACGGATCGCTTCTTCCCCTTTTTGCCGTAAATCATTCCGTACCTGTTCGTATTCCGCAAAACCGGCTGTCAAGGCTTCTTGGATCTCCTTTTTTTCTATGCTATAGTATTTTGAAAATTCCTGATAGAGACGGGTTGCCAAGGCTTCCCGGTTATCCAGCGCCATAAACGGACGGATGTATGTAATGTCGTCACTGCGGATCTCTTCCATATTGTTTTTGATGTTTTCCGCATAGGAAGTCACGATCGGGCAGTTATAGTGATTGTAGGCGTCCTTCGTTTCGTTTTGCTCATAGACGACGCATGGATGAAAAATCGTTTTTATATGATGCCGTAAAAGCCACATGACATGACCGTGTGAGATCTTAGCGGGATAGCATTCGGATTCGCTCGGTATGGATTCGATCCCTAAGGTATAGATCTCCCGGCTGGACGGAGGGGAGAGTATGACGCGAAATCCCAGTTTCGTAAGAAACGTAAACCAAAGCGGATAGTTTTCATACATATTCAGGATACGTGGGATACCGATCTCCCCACGATACGCCTGTTCCGGAGAGAGCGGTTCATAGCCGAAGATCCGGTTAAGTTTGTATTCAAAGAGATTCGGCACCTGATCCTTGTTTTTCTTTTGTCCGATGCCGCGTTCGCAGCGATTGCCGGTGATGAACTGACGCCCGCCGGAAAAGCGGTTGATCGTCAGCAGGCAATGATTGGTACAGCCTTTACAACGGGACATGGAAGTTTCATATGTGAGATCATTGATGGCGTCAATCGAAAGCATGGTGGTCTCGGCGCCGTCCTCATAATTTTCCCGGGCGATCAAAGCGGCGCCAAACGCTCCCATGATCCCGGAGATGTCCGGTCGGATGGCTTCCCTGCCGGAAATCAGTTCAAAACTCCGTAAAACGGCATCGTTATAGAAGGTTCCGCCCTGAACGACCACCTTTTCGCCCAAATCCTTCGGATCCGTCAGTTTGATGACTTTCAATAACGCATTTTTGATTACGGAATAGGCAAGTCCGGCAGAGATGTCAGAGACATCAGCGCCTTCCTTTTGCGCCTGCTTTACCTTGGAATTCATAAAGACCGTACAACGGGATCCAAGGTTGATCGGATGCTCGGCAAACAGTGCGATACGGGCAAAATCTTCAATTTTGTAGTTCATGGATTTAGCAAAGGTTTCGATGAACGAACCACAGCCGGAAGAACATGCTTCGTTCAGCATGACATTGTCAACCGCCTGATTTTTGATTTTGATACATTTCATATCCTGTCCGCCGATATCCAGAATGCAGTCCACATCCGGTTCAAAAAAGGCGGCAGCCGTGTAGTGCGCAATGGTCTCTACTTCTCCGTCTTCCAGTAACAGAGCGGATTTGATCAGGGATTCTCCGTATCCAGTAGAGCAGGAACGCACGATCTTTGCACCGTCCGGCAGGAGAGAATAGATTTCCTGAATGGAACGGATCGCGGTTTTTAAAGGACTCCCATTGTTGCTGCTATAGAACGAATACAGCAGGGATCCGTCCTCGCCGATCAATGCAACTTTTGTAGTTGTAGAGCCGGCATCAATCCCGAGAAAACAGTTTCCCCGATAAGATGCCAAGTCGCCGCGGCGTACCTGATAGCGGTTATGAGATTCGCAGAATTCATCGTATTCTTTTTGGTCATGGAATAACGGCTCCATACGGTCCACTTCCATGGCGATCTGAATGTTGCTGTGAAGGGTTTCATCTAAAGCCTGAAGGGTAGTATCGGTATCGGATCGTTCCGCATTGATCGCCGCTCCGATCGCGGCAAAGAGATGGGAGTTGTCCGGTGCAATGATCTGCTCCGGCGTCAGGTTCAGGTTCCGTATAAATGCCTGCTTTAACTCTGACTGGAAATGCAACGGTCCGCCCAAAAAAGCAACATTGCCGCGGATCGGTTTCCCACATGCAAGACCACTGATCGTCTGGTTGACGACCGCCTGATAAATGGAAGCGGCGAGGTTTTCCTTGGTGGCTCCCTCGTTGATCAGCGGTTGGATATCGGTTTTTGCAAATACGCCACAGCGCGCAGCGATCGGATAGATGGTATCATAATGTTTTGCATATTCGTTTAATCCCGCCGCATCCGTCTGGAGCAGGGAAGCCATCTGGTCGATGAAAGAGCCGGTGCCTCCTGCACAGACGCCGTTCATACGCTGTTCAATCCCGTTTGTAAAATAGATGATCTTGGCATCTTCGCCGCCTAGTTCGATCGACACATCCGTTTGCGGAGCATAAAACTGTAAGGCATCCGTCACACAGACGACTTCCTGTAAAAACGGAACATCCAAGATATTAGCGATCGCCAGTCCGCCGGAACCGGTGATCATCGGTGACACGGGATGATCGCCCAGTTGGTTTTTTGCTGCCTCGACAAGTCGTGCGAGGGTGCCTTTGATATCGGCAAAATGCCTTTGATAATCTGAGAATAATATATGACGTTCTTCATCTAAAACAGCTACTTTGACCGTAGTAGATCCAATATCAATACCGATTGTATATTCCATAATTTCCTGCGACAACTTCCGTCGCCCTCCTTACTTATTAAAAGAAATCTGCATACGAGGATATTATAATGGAAAGTGTCGAAAAACTCAATATGCAAAAGATGGCGATATTCTTAAGTTTTTTTATGCACAATACAAGAAAATATGAATAAAATATGAAAAAAAGATTAAGGTTTATGGCTATGTATAATAATTCGTTAAATTGCAGAGGAACGGTATATGTGGTGAAAGAAGGGGATACCCTTTATAAGATCGCCCGTATGTATGATTTAAAACTGATTGACGTGCTTCGATATAACCCGTATGTCAATGTATATAATCTTCAGGTCGGGGATGAACTGTGTCTGCCAACCATGACAAATTCCGGTCAGATCGGCGGTACGAGTGAACGGACCTATATCACGCAGGAAGGCGACACCTTATCGGATATTCTGAAACTGTTTGACACGGATTATGACAGTCTGGCAGAATATAACCCGTCGCTAGTGGAACTCCCGGTGCCGGCAGGGTTCGTACTGCATTTTCCGATCAAAGCGCCGCGATAGGTTCCTGTTTTGACGGAAACAGTGAATTTTCGTATGGATTTCTGCCGGATAAAGCGATCGGGTAGTCTTGCGTTTAGACTTTGAATGGGCTATAATAAAAAAAGCTATGTTAAGAATAAGGAATGATGTACAATGCACTGGATGAACAAACTCGAACGAAAATTCGGCAAATATGCAGTACGGAATTTAATCGTTTATATCTTAGGGGCTTATGCCGTGGGTTACGTGATCGCCTTGGTGTTTCCGGGCATTTATTCGCTTTTGGGGATGAATCCGGCAGCAATCTGTCAGGGACAGGTATGGCGGTTGGTGACATGGGTATGTACGCCGCCTCCCCTGAACCTGTTCACGATTTTTATGTTTATCTTTTATTACTGGATTGGACAGACACTGGAGAATGTATGGGGAAGTTTTCGGTATAATGTCTTTATTTTCATGGGATTGATCTTAATGACGCTCGGGCCGATGCTGATCTATCTGATCTCCGGTCTGTGTTTGGGTTTTGAGAATGCGTGGAATGTATCGGCTGAGACCACATATCTGAATTGGACATCCTTTATGGCGTTTGCCGCCCTGTTCCCGGATCAGGAAGTGAGACTCATGTTCATTCTGCCGATCAAGATGAAATGGGTTGCCATTGCCGAAGGCGCCTTACTGGGTTATCGGGTGATCATGTATATCGTGGTGGCAGTCCGGCAGCCGGCATATGCGGGTCCTGCTTTGTCGCAAGCGATCATGATCATTTTATCGGTATTGAATTTTCTGATCTATTTTCTTGCAACGAGAAATTATAAGCGGATCTCGCCGAAAGAGATTCGAAGGAAACGGAAATACCGTAAGCAGGTACGCAAATTCCAAGTGGTGGGAACCCGTCATCGCTGTGCCGTCTGTGGGCGTACAGAAGCGACAAATCCGGAGCTGCAGTTCCGTTTTTGTTCAAAATGCACGGGAAATATTGAATATTGTGAAGACCATATCTATACCCATGAACATATCACATAAAGGAGAACATCATGAATAAGCAGGATCGTTTAATGATAAAACAACTGGGGAGTATGCAGCATCCGGAGGAAAATCTGCCAAAATATGCGGAATTTATGATGCGGAATTATATGGAATATGCCCTGATCCAACTGGCTATGAATCTGTATACCCTGTATGAACGTATTCAGGAACATGACGGGATGGAACCGACGGTATCGGGATCCCTTGCCGATATCCGGCATTTTGTATATCGGTATGTCTTGGACAAAGAGACCGGGACACGGGCGGAGGATCGGCGGAAGCTGCACGATCTACGGGATCGGATCACATCGCACATGCGGGTGCTGACTGCATTTACGGATTCCTTGCAGATTTATGAATACATATTGAACCGGCTGGAATTTTCCGTTTCACAGGAAGAGGAAGCGATCGATATCGATGCCTATGCCAATCAGGTGTTTCGGTTTTTGTTTCAGGATGATGATAAAATGGTGGTCAACAGTAAGATACAGATGGTAGTTGCCGAACTGCCGGTCCGTATCACCAAGAACCGCTTTTATGATATTTTGAGTGAAAGCCTGCATATCTACACCGGTTCGGAATGTCGGAGCGTTGATGATTTTGCGGAAACCCTTCGTGCCTGCTCCGGATTGTCAAAGCCGGATGGATTTGAAACGATGTATCCGGCATTGTATGAGGCTCTTACTGCATTGGAAGCGGTCGATTTCCAATCACTGTCTGAAGAAGATTGGAGGCATCATACGGATGGATTGAAGCAGACTGCAAAACGCATTGATGATTATGTGACCGATTTTATGATGCTGGAAGATGTGGTTAATGCCCTGTATGCCGTCATGGCGGCAGGTGGCTATTCACCGACACGATCGAAAGAATGCGGCTATGCGGTCAAGGTGCTGGAATGTGTGACGGAAGCCATGGAGCGGCAGACACCGATCGCAGAAACAGCGGAAGATTGTCTTTTTGCATTAGAGGGACGCCCCGAGTATGTCACGGGCGAATTGATGCAGGGGGAAGCGATATTATATGATCTCTGGACCGGACAGCAGGAATGCCTGAAGCGATTATCCCTGACGGAAGCATTTGCCGATCTGAATTTGATCTCGAAACTGTTGTCAAGCAGTATGTTCATCGATCTGGAAGCGGAAGAACCGGAGCCGGATATTGCCGACAGTCTTTATATTAATCAGGTACGGGACAAGCTGACTGAAGAATTTGCCGCTTTGTTCGACCGGCAGGATCGGCTGATGAACCGCGCGCGAATGGCGAAAGTCTTGGGACAGGTGCCGGTGTTTTTTAACAGTCGGCAGGAAATATCGGATTATATCAGCTATGCGCTTCAGAATTGCAAGAATCAGAGTGAACTGAAAGCAGTTGTCCATATCATTAATGACATAATGGCGGAATAAGGAACGGCAGGAGTATTCATGAAACTGTATAATCGAATGTATGTCCGTGGGATACCGGATCGAAAGATCATACCGACCATGCGTAAAATGAAACGGCAGAAGTCTGTTTTTGCATTATACTGCATTACGCTTCCGGTATTTCAGGACGGAATTTTGGAAATATATGAATATGAGGAATTGTTACAGCCGTTATATGAGGAATTGGAGCATCCGGTCATCGTGATCGGCATTACCAAAACCTATCAGGAGGCGGAGGAACTGGTACGGCTGATCGTGGACGAAGTGTATCAGAATACGGGTACGTTCGATGTGGAAACCTACCTTGGTCTGTAGGTTCGGAGGTGATGATTTGTTACATGTGATTTTATTCATATTAAAGGTACTGGGCATCACACTGCTGATTCTCATAGGCGTAGCGCTCCTGATTTTGCTGCTTGCGTTAGCCGCACCGTTTACCTATACATTAGATGCCGAATACTATGGGGACGTCAAAGCGGTCGGCAGAATCCGCTGGTTGTGCTTTGTACTGGATTTCAAAGGCATATACGGAAACAAAAAGTTATTATATTACCTGAAATCGTTTGGTTTTACGATTTCAACAAACGATGAATCGGACAGGCATTTTCAAAGGCAGGTTCAGGTCGTAGAAGATGACTATGATGATTTTCTGAGCCGGCAGGAACCAAACCCGGAACCGGCACAGGTCCGATCGGAACCAAACCCGGCAAAGCCCGAGCGGAAAGAGGAATCGGCTTCGAACATGAAAGAACAGGAAGCATCCCGTCGGCATTATAAGGCGTTGTCCGTTAAGGAACAGCCGCCGCCGCGCGAAGGGATCTTGACCCGCATCGACCGGGCATTCCGGACGGCAATGGAGAAGGTTACGACCCTGCCGATGCGTATTCATTATAAAATTTCGGAGATACTATCAAGAATACTTGACTTTTTAGCTAATTTAAAGGAAAATATTAGCAAGCTGTTGGAAAAGAAGGATGAGATTTTAAAAAAAGTTTCGGACATCAGGGAACTTTTGCGGAAGGATTCGACGAAGAAGGCAACGAAGGATGTCAGGAGATATCTCGGACGGATCCTGAAGCATGTAAGACCGAGACGGATGAACGGGACCGTTCATTTTGGTATGGAGGATCCGTCCACGACCGGTCAGGTGCTGGGCGCCGTGAGCGTTCTGTTGCCGTTCTATCGGGAACATGTGATACTGGCGCCGGATTTTGAACAGCGGATTTTGGAAGGGCAGTTGTATATGAAGGGAAGAATACAGATCGGATTCTTTCTGCTTCTGGGACTGCAGGCATTATGGAATCGGGATTTGATGAACACGATTCAGGCAGTAAGGACGATATTAGGAGGAAATAAATAATGGCAAATAATGATTTTAATTCAACAGTAGGCACTTTGTTTAACGGCATGGACTCATTCCTGACGACAAAGACGGTCATCGGGGAACCGACTACCATCGGTAATACGATCATTCTTCCGTTGGTGGATGTGACGTTTGGCGTGGCAGCCGGAGCGTTTGCCGACAATGCGGCAAAGAACAGCGGCGCCGGTGGTCTTGGCGGAAAGATGTCACCGAGTGCGGTATTGGTGATTCAGGACGGACATACGAAGCTGGTTAATATCAAGAATCAGGACAGCATTACCAAGATCTTGGATATGGTGCCGGAACTGATCGATAAAGTAGCTGATTATGCCAAGGAATATAAGAATAAAAAAGATACCGATCTGTTGGATGGCGAAGAACAGGATGCTTTAGAAGACTAAAGTTCCCCGTCTTGCTTTCGCAGTCAATTTTGCAGGAGCCCCTGCATATAATGGTATAGAGATGAAAAGAGAGGGTGGATGACACATGAAGCGATTATGTGGGTTTGCTCTCTTTTTTATCGCAGTCGGTATGTTGATCAACTGTTTCACGGAAGGATTTCTGACCTTTCTGATCATTGTGGGAAGTTTGTTTTTGGCTTACTGCCTGTTCTGCAAATAGATAAAAAAGAAAAAAGCCCGTTACGGGCTTTTTTAGTGTGCATCTTAAGCACGTTCTACTAATCCGGATCTCAAACAAGAAGTACATACATACATCTTTTTTGGAGCGCCATTCACAAGAACCTTAACAGACTTAATATTGGATTTCCACATTCTGTTGGATCTTCTATGAGAATGGCTCACTTTAATTCCGAAATGAGCGCCTTTATTACAAATTGCACATTTTGCCATGCCGCTGCACCTCCTCGGTTTTCGTTCTAAGTTCACAACGTGTCAATTTTAACAGATTTATTTTAGAATTGCAAGCAGAAATAAAGAAAATTATATTTCTTTTTTTTTGAAAAGCGGTTATAATAACAATAAATATGCGTTTTTCTAGGAATGCTTGGAATGGAGGGAATTGTATGAAAGGACGAATGAGTACAGAAAACGGTGATATTTTGATCGATAATGAGGTGGTTGCTCAATATGCCGGATTGACTGCGGTGGAATGCTTCGGTATCGTAGGCATGGCAACCGTCAGTATGAAAGACGGTTTAGTAAAGCTCCTGCGGGGTGACAGTGTGAGCAAGGGCGTAAATGTTAAGATTAATTCCAATCGGATATCCATTGATTTTCATATTATAGTCGCATATGGCGTCAGCATTTCCGTCGTAGCGGATAATCTGATGAGTACAGTAAGATATAAGATTGAAGAGTTCACAGGCATGCCGGTCGAACATATCAACATCTATGTTGAAGGCGTTCGGGTCATGGACTAATTCGGTTAAGGAGGAAACAAAAGTGGCAATCATGGAAATGGATGCTGCAATGCTCCAGAAAGCATTTTTATCGGGAGCAAACAGCATAGAACGTAAGAAGGAATATATCAATCAGTTGAATGTGTTTCCGGTTCCGGACGGTGATACCGGTACAAACATGACCTTAACGATAATGTCTGCTGCAAAAGAAGTATCTGCCATTGAGCAACCGACGATGGCAACGCTTTCCAAAGCGATCTCAAGCGGTTCCCTGCGTGGAGCCAGAGGGAATTCCGGTGTGATCCTCTCACAATTATTCCGCGGATTTTGCAAGGAAATCGTCAATAAAGAAGTGTTGACAACGGAAGACCTGACGGTATGTTTTGAACAGGCAGTGGCAACCGCATACAAGGCGGTCATGAAGCCAAAGGAAGGTACGATCCTTACGGTGGCGAGCGGCATGGCGGAAAAAGCCAAAGAAATTTACCGGAAAGTAAAAGATATCGAAGAATTTGGCAGGATCATCATTGAATACGGAAACGAAGTATTACAATATACGCCGGAATTATTGCCGGTATTAAAAGAAGCGGGTGTAGTTGATTCCGGCGGACAGGGTTTAATGGAAGTGATGCAGGGAGTCTATCAGTCTCTGATCGGAAAGGAAGTGGAGATACCGGTCATTCCGGCAGAACCGGCAGGCAAGTTTGACTTTACCGTCGAGGACGATCCGGACGCGGAGATCACGTTTGGCTACTGTACGGAGTTTATCATCCTGTTAGAACAGGAATATACTGAGGATAATGAGGCGGAACTGAAAGAATATTTAAGTTCGATCGGCGATTCTTTAGTGGTGGTGTCGGATGACGATATCGTAAAAGTACATGTGCATACCAACCATCCCGGTCTGGCATTTGAAAAAGGTCTGACCTATGGTTCCCTGACACGGATGAAGATTGACAATATGCGGGAAGAACATCAGGAAAAGCTCGCGAAAGCCGCGGAGCTGAGTAATGCGGCGGGTCCGGCAGAATCGGCAGTGCCGCTCCGGCAGACGGCATGTAAGGATTACGGATTCATCTCCGTGACGATCGGCGAGGGAATCAATGAAATCTTTGAAGGATTGGGTGTGGATTATCTGATCGAAGGCGGTCAGACGATGAACCCGAGTACGGAAGATATGCTGAACGCGATCGAACAAGTCCCTGCCAAGACGATTTTTATCCTGCCGAACAATAAGAACATTATTTTAGCGGCTCAACAGGCGCAGAGCTTGGTAGAAGATAAAGAGATCATCGTGATTCCGTCTAAGACGGTGCCGCAGGGGATTACGGCGATCATTGCGTTCGATCCGTCACAGACGGCGGAGGATAATAAGACCGGCATGACCAAGGCGATGTCCTATGTCAAGACCGGGCAGGTCACATATGCGGTACGGGATACCAGCGTGGACGGTAAGACGATTGCCGCAGGGGATATCATGGGACTTGCGGATGACGGAATCAAGGCGGTAGGGCAGGATGTCCATATGACGACACTGGAACTGATCGCAGATCTGGTGGATGAAGATTCGGAATTGATCTGTCTGTACTATGGTGATGACGTTCAGGAAGATGACGCGAACGCTATTCTCGATACGCTGGAACAAACCTATCCGGATTGTGATGTGGAACTGCACTATGGCGGGCAGCCGATCTACTATTATGTCATTTCGGTGGAATAGGAAGTTATACAAATAATCGGAATGGATTGAACTCTCTGACATATAATATAAAAAGATGTCAGGGAGTTTTTTTATGCGAATGACCAGTGATGTAACGGAAGGGGCAAGTATTCTGCGGGTACACGGGAACCGGGAAGCATGGCTGGAAAATTATCAGAGTCTTCTGGAATATACGGATACGCGGATCCGTGTGGCAGGAAAACATATGGAAGTATGTGTGGACGGAACGGATATGCGTATAGAATATTATGGCTCTATAGACATGAAAATTGTAGGAAATATTCGAACGATCGAATTTGTATAGGTGGTATATGGGGAAAGTAAGAACATGGATCAAAGGATATATTGAAGTCTATGTTACCGGCAACCGTCCGGAACGGTTCCTGTCCCTCCTGAAAAATAAAGATATCTATATTTGGGACTTGGAACCGCAGGAGGACGGATATGTTTTTAAAATGGAACGCCCGGCATTCCGTGAAGTCGATGCCATTCGGAAAAAAACCGGTTCACAGATTACCGTTCGGAATAAATACGGACTGCCGTTCCTTCTGTTCCGGTATCGTAAACGCAAACTGTTTGTGCTGGGGTTGCTGCTGTGCGCCGTCTTCGTCTATATCTGCTCCCTGTTTATTTGGGATATTAATGTAGACGGCACCTATTTCTATACGGAAGAGCAGATCAAGGCACGGATCGAGGAAGCATATGTCCGGTTAGGCGCAAGAAAATCCACGATTGACTGTAATCAGCTAGAAGAACGGCTGCGTCAGGATTTTCCGGAACTGTCTTGGGTGAGTTGCGAGATTGTCGGCACACAGTTAAATGTGGATATCAAAGAGACCTTAGAGGGTACGGAATTGATTGACGAAGATACGCCGCCGCAGGATATTGTCTCGGCAAAAGACGGCGTGATCGTGGAAATGATCACACGAAGCGGCACGCCGGTTGCAAAGGTGGGACAGAGCATATCCAAGGGAGATATCCTGATTTCCGGCGTGATCTACATCTATGATGATTTTGATGAGGTTTTAGAGACCGATTATGTGGCGGCGGACGGAGATGTGGTAGCGGAGACCGTATATCAATACGAGGATTCCTTTGACATGCAGTATTATGAAAAACAGTATACGGGAAAAAAGCAGTCGGCATTGACCATAGAGATCATGGATTGGGTGCAGGAGATCCATCTTCCGTGGAAACAGTTTGACAATTATGATATCATGGAAGAAAATCATAAACTCTGTCTGGGGCATACGTATTTTCTGCCGGTCAGTTTTACGGTCAACGAACGGCGGGAATATACGCCGATCCTGCATACATATACGGAGGAAGAGGCAAAAGAACGGGAAGAAACCAGATTTGCGCACTTTATTGAAGATTTATCGGAAAAAGAAGTAGAAATCATGGAAAATAATGTTACAATAGAATTCAGGGATGGTAAGTGTTATGCTACCGGAAACGTTGTCGTGTGGGAACGCATCGGATATGGAAGGACGTTATCCATTCCGGAGGAACCACTCAGTACGGAGGAAACGGAATGAACACAGTAGAAGCAAATATCAATATACCGTCAGAGCATACGCAAAATGTCTTCGGACAGTTTGACAAGCATATGAAGAAGATTGAGCGGAATTTGTCGGTCAGTCTGATTTTGCGTGACGATACTTTAAAGATCATTGGTTCGGAGACCGCTGTGCAGAAGGCAAAAGACGTGTTGGAAGCGTTGATCGCCCTTTCGGAACGTGGAAATACGATTACCGAACAAAATGTTGATTATGCACTCTCTCTGACGTTTTCAGATCGTCTGGGAGAACTTTCAGAGATAGACGCCGACATTGTATGCCATACTATAAACGGCAAACCGGTCAAGGCGAAAACCTTAGGACAGAAGCAGTATCTGGATCTGATCCAACAAAAGATGATCGTGTTCGGAGTCGGACCGGCAGGAACGGGAAAAACCTATCTTGCAATGGCAACTGCCATTAACGCGTTTAAGAACAACGAAGTCAACCGGATCATTCTGACCCGTCCCGCCATTGAAGCGGGCGAAAAGCTCGGATTTCTGCCGGGAGATTTGCAGAGTAAGGTGGATCCCTACCTGCGTCCTCTGTATGACGCCTTGTATGAGATCATGGGAGCGGAGACATTTCTGAGAAATATGGAAAAGGGGCTGATCGAGGTTGCCCCGCTTGCATATATGCGTGGCAGAACATTGGACAACTCCTTTATTATCTTGGACGAAGCTCAAAATACCACGCCGGCACAGATGAAAATGTTTTTAACACGTATCGGGTTCGGTTCGAAAGCGATCGTGACCGGCGATCTGTCACAGAAAGACCTTTCCCCGAATATGCCTTCCGGTCTGGACGAGGCGTTAAAGGTTCTCGGGCATATTGATGAGATTGGCGTCTGCCGTCTGAGCAGTCAGGATGTCGTTCGGCATCCTTTGGTACAGAAGATAGTCAGCGCCTATGATGCGTATGACGAAGAAAAGAAACGGAAGAACAGACGGACAAAGCAGAACGGGAATCCGTAAAATAAAGCATAAAAGGGTTGTCATAATATATTTTGTTGTTTATAATAGGATAAGACACAAGATATTGCGTTAGGAGGAAGTATGACGGTAACGATTACATGTGAATATCCGCATGAGATTTCGTTGGATTACGACCATATCATTCGGGAAGTGATCGAGGCTTCCTTGGATTATGTGTCTTGTCCGTATGAAACGGAAGTCGGTGTGATCCTGACGGATAATGCGGGAATTCAGGAATTAAATCGCGAACACCGGCAGATCGATCAGCCGACAGATGTACTTTCTTTTCCGATGATCCCGTTTCAGGAGTCGGAAGCGTTCGGAATCGTGGAAGATCATCCGGAGGATTATTTTAATGCCGATACCGGTGAATTATATTTGGGAGATATTGTGGTTTCGGTTGATAAAGTGTATGAACAGGCGGATGCTTTTGGGCATAGCCCGGAGCGGGAGCTTGCATTTTTAGTGGCACATAGCATGCTGCATTTGAGCGGTCATGACCATGAAGCCGATGAGGAACGGCTTCGAATGGAGGAAGCTCAGGAATCGATTTTACAGCAGAAAGGATATACAAGAGACTAAAACAGACGAGGTGAAGATATGAAAAAGAAAAACTTGAAACAAGCGGCAATCAGTATGGGTATCGTATTGGGATTATCGGTAACGCTGGGCGGATGCGGACAGGAAGATGAATCACAGGTGTCTCTCCCAAACACGGAATCCATGACTTCCGTATCGGATTTGGAATTAATGAATACCGAAGGTAAGGTACAGAGCGATCTGACCGGCGAATGGGTGGATGAGGAAGTGAACAATCGCCGTCCGGTCGCAGTGATGATCAATAATATAGGCGAAGCGATGCCGCAGTCCGGCATTGCACAGGCGGATGTGATCTATGAAATGATCGTAGAAGGAGGCATTACCCGGCTGATGGCAGTCTATTCGGATTACAGCGGTTTAGAGAAGATCGGACCGGTCCGGAGTGCAAGACAGTATTATGTACGGACCGCAGATCAGATGGATGCCGTATTCTGTCATGTGGGCGGTTCGACACTGGGTTATGATGAAATCGAGCGTATCGGCATGGATGATCTGGACGGATTATCCGGCGTGGGTAATTACTTTATCTATCGGGATAATTCCAGAGTGGCACCGCATAACGCCTATACTTCTGCGGAAGGTTTGGATGCGGCGATCGAATACGCTCAGATCGATATGACACATGACAGCAGTTATGAACCGATGTTTTCCTTTAATTCCAAGAAGAAAGATCTGGTCGAAGGTTCACCGGCTGTTAAGATCACGACGGAGTTTAACGCAAGCCGGAAGCCTTGGTTTGAATATCACGAAGACGACCAGCAATATTACCGGTTTCAGTATGGAGAGCCACAGATTGACGATCAGACCGGAGAACAGCTTCATTTTCAGAATGTCATGATTCTGTTTGCCGAAACCTATTCGCCGGACGGATATCTGATGGAAGTATGCAATGAAGATTCCGGAGACGGCTATTACGCATCAAACGGACAGTATGTGCCGATCACATGGAAATATGAGAACGGGACCATACATTATTATCTGACATCCGGCGAGGAATTGAAGATGAACCCGGGTAAGACATGGATCACATTCTTTGACGCTGCGAATCCGCAGGGGATCCTGTTTGAATAAACAAGGACGCCAAAGGAGGTACGCATGACAGAACAGGAATTGATCGCACATGCCAAACAGGTGATGGAACGCGCATACGCCCCGTATTCCGGATTTCAGGTCGGCGCCGCGTTGCTGGCAAAGTCCGGAGCGGTTTATCTCGGCTGCAATGTGGAAAACGCATCCTATGGCGCAACGATCTGTGCAGAACGGGCAGCGATCAGCAAGGCGGTTTCGGAAGGAGAACGGGAATTTTGCGCGATCGCGATCGTATGCAGTACCGGACAAAAGGCATATCCTTGCGGAATATGCCTTCAGGTGATGTCGGAATTCTTTCCGGATGGAAACGTCATCTTAGAGGAACAGGGACATATGGAAGTATTTTCCGTCCGTCAGCTTCTGCCTGCCGCATTTTCATTCAAAGGCGATCCGGAAATGTCTGCAGGTGTGATGATTGGATAGATTAGGAGATAAGATATATGGATCGAACAAAAGAAAGCCGCCGGAATGAATTTCTAGTACAGGGCGGCATCCTTGCACTGGCAGGCATTATCGTACGGTTGATCGGTATGTTATACCGGATACCCCTGACGCATATCATCGGGGACCGTGGTAACAGCCTGTATGACACTGCATATTCTGTTTATAGCATTATTCTGATCATTTCATCATATAGTCTGCCGGTGGCGGTTTCCAAAATGATCGCCGCTAAGAATTCCAGAAAAGAATATATCAATGCTGACCGAATTTTTCGGGCGTCTCTGCTCTATGCTGCGGTGGTCGGTCTGATCGCGGCGGTGTTTTGCTATGCGGCGGCGCCTCTTTTAGTGAAGACGGAGGCGGCGATCCCTGCCTTACGGATTTTAGCTCCGGTTATTTTCTTCTCGGCAATTCTTGGCGCTTTTCGCGGATTGTTTCAGGGAGAGGGAACGATGGTGCCAACGTCCGTTTCTCAGATCTTTGAGCAGATCTTCAACGCGATCGTCAGTGTGCTGGCGGCGTATATTTTGGTACGTCCGCTTCTCACGGCAGATCTTCAGGTACGGTTACCGGAACGGGGTGCGATGGGAAGCACGATGGGAACAGGCGCCGGTGTGCTGGCAGGACTGATATTTATTCTTTTCATCTATATTCTGTTTCGTCCGGTCTTAAAAAAACGGGTACGGAAAGGGCAAAAAGCACCGGTAGATTCTTATTCGGTGATCATGAAAACGATTTTACTGACGGTCACGCCTATGATCCTGAGCGCGGCTCTGTATAATGTCAGTCCGTTTATTGATAATTATATGATTTATGCGATCATGGAAAAACAGGGCTATACCCAGCCGGATATTCAGACGATGCACGGCATCTATTCGGGAAAATATCTGCTGATGGTCAATATTCCGGTGGCGATCGCGAATGCGCTTTCGTCTGCCATGCTGCCGAATCTGGCGGCGGCAAAATCCAGAGGAGATACCTCCGCGACACTTTCCAAGGCACAACTGACCGTGAAAGTGACTATGCTGATCGCAATCCCGTGTACGGTCGGGCTGGCTGTTCTTGGCGGACCGCTGATCCGCCTGATCTTCGGCGTAAGCGACGGATATCCCCAGCTGCCGGGACAGCTTTTGCTGTACGGAAGCAGTTTTGTATTGTTCTTTGCCTTATCGACTGTTACCAATGCGATCTTGCAGGCGACGGATCATTTGCAGCTTCCGGTCTTGCATTCCGGTATTGCCCTTGTTTTTCATACCGTTTTGGCATTTATCCTGATCTACTTTTTTGATATGAAGGTATGGGGACTGGTAATCGCTACGATTGCGTTTGCCTTGATCTTATGTGTTCTGAACGTAATTTCCCTGCGGAAGAAGATCGGATTTTCTATCAATGCCAAACAGGTCTTCGGGATCCCGGCACTGTCTTCGGCATTCATGGGCGTGATTTGCTGGGGCATCCATTATGTGACCATGTATCTGACTCATAACCGGCTGCTGTCGTTTATACTGGCGTTTCTGTGCGGCGTGGTCACATACTTTGCAGCCCTGTTTCTGTTTGACGGCGTATCGGAAAATGAACTGTATAGCATTCCCAAAGGAGATGCGCTGGTAACTCTGGCTAAAAAACTGCATCTGATTTTTCAGGATGATGATCCGGACGAATAACCGGTCGTTAGGAACTGCGTGCGGCATATACGATTAAAATTGTTTTTTTCGGGAATACTTTCTCTTAACAGGAGGAAGGTAATATGTGGAAAAAACTATTATTGACAATCGGAAGTGCTTTATTGATCGCCATTATCGGATATCAGATCAGCTTTTTACGAACCCTTCATCAAATCCGTCAGCAGGACACGGATCCGGATCAGCGTCTGGTATCGGAATCGGATACGGTGCCGACCGGAAATGGGTCGGATAAGGTCACGCGTGCTACGGATATTGTGATTGAAAGCTATGATGCCGACGGGAAACTCATAGAACGCAGTCAGGAGAAGGCGGGCGCGGATCTGATCGGAAATAACAGACTGGATATGCTGCTGTATGCAAACTCGTATCGGGAACAGGCGACGGCACAGGAAAAACAGGACGGTTTCGAACGGATGGTCTTGGAATCGTTTTCTCCGCAGACCGTTACGCTGGTCAAATACTATGGGGAACCGCGGGTAGAACAGGGTTATTTTATCGGATTAAAAGATAATGCGGTCATTGTATATCTGGAAGATCGCTCCGAGGTATATGAATATACGAATATCGAAGCATGGTCTCTGCCGCTGGATGTCCGATCCGATTTGGTAGAGGGGATATATGTAGAAAATGAACAGGAATTATTTGATTTTCTTCAGACATATTCCAGTTAAAGATTCCGGTTCAAGGAGAAGGAAATACTATGGAGGATGTAGTGATCATCGGCGGCGGCGCTGCCGGATTGGCATGTGGAATCGAAGCAGGTAAACGGGGAAGACACTGCCTGATATTAGAACAGAAGGAAAAGATCGGAAAGAAGCTTTATGCGACCGGAAACGGAAAATGTAATTTTGCAAACCGTGCCATGGAGCTTACCGGATATCACTGTGTGGCGAAAAAAAATGAAACACAGATCTCTCAGGTCATGATGCAGAAGAGTTGTCTCTCTACGGAACAATTCATGCTGGAAGCCGGCATCCCCTCCATCGAGAGACAGGGATATGTGTATCCACGCTCGGAACAGGCGGCGGCACTGGTACATGCGCTGGAAGCCGCATATCTGCAGACCGGCGGCGCGATCAAATGCGGAACATGTGTGAGACGGGTCGCACAGGATCGTACAGGAAAGTTTTTTTGTGTGGAAACGGACGAGCAAACCTATCAGTCACGGCGTGTGGTGCTTGCGACGGGAGGAACCGCAGCTTCAAAGTTTGGAAGTGACGGTAGCGGTTATGCGTTTGCAAAGATGATGGATCATACAACGACTCCGTGCCTGCCTGCTTTATGCGGACTGAAATGTAAAGAAAACGGATGGAATCGTCTTCAGGGAGTACGGGCAAAGGGAACGGTCACACTGTTACAGGACGGTAAATATATAGCGGAAGATTACGGTGAGATTCAGTTTACCCGTTATGGGGTATCCGGTATCGTCATCTTTAATCTTTCCCGCTATGCCGCCATCGGCTTACATAATCATCATACTGTGATCCTGAGTCTGGACCTGCTGACGGAGTATTCCGCCCGGCAGGCGGCGGCATTATTCCGAAAACTCCGAACCACCTGCGCGGCACGTCCGTTTCTCGACGTTCTCTCCGGTTTTCTGCCGGAACCGCTGGCACGGTACTGTCTACTGGCAGCCGGACTGACAGACACTGCCGTCTGCCGGGAATTGACCGACCGGCAGTTAGAAAAAGTTGCCGTTCAATGCAAATCCCAGCAAATCGAGATCCTCGGAACCAATTCATTCGAAGAAGCGCAGGTGACTGCCGGAGGCGTACCGCTCCATGAGATAAATCTAGCCACTATGGAATCAAAAAAGACCGCAGGCTGCTATCTGGTAGGAGAACTCCTAGATGTGGACGGAATCTGTGGCGGCTACAATCTGATGTGGGCTTGGGAAACCGGCAGAAGGGCGGGTAGAAGTCTATGAAAATGCTCAAAATCAACCAAATCACCCTTCCGGTATCCCATACGGACGAAGCGTTAGATCAGGCGGTACAAAAACGCCTGCGCCTGAAAACGGTACCGGAGTATACGATCGTTAAAAAATCCATAGATGCCAGAGAAAAAAACAATCTGCGATATAGTTACAGCGTGGAACTTCCGGATGACATCTATCCGATTCCTCACACGGTATTTAACGATAAAAATATTATGTTAATAAATAAGACAGAGTATGATTTTGCACTGCATGCCAAGCAGTATGCTGAAGCGTACATGCGTACCGGTATCCACCATCCGCCGGTCATAGTCGGAACAGGACCGGCAGGTTTGTTCTGCGCGTACCATCTGGCACTGGCAGGTTTTTCACCGATCCTGATTGAACGCGGCATGCCGGTGGAAGAGCGGATACAGGCAATCGAAGCGTACTGGAACGGCGCCGACCTGCTTCCGGATTCCAATGTACAGTTTGGTGAAGGCGGAGCGGGTACTTTTTCGGACGGAAAACTCAATACGATGATCAAAGACCGGGCAGGCAGGATTGATCATGTTCTCCGCACCTTTGCAAAGTTCGGAGCGGCGGATGACATTCTGTTTGTCAATAAGCCGCATATCGGCACGGATTGTCTGCGTAATGTGGTACGTAATATGAGGAACCGGATCTG
This sequence comes from uncultured Lachnospiraceae bacterium, assembly GCA_947589305.1. GTDB lineage: Bacteria > Bacillota > Clostridia > Lachnospirales > Lachnospiraceae > CAG-632. The sequence continues at coordinate 266,303 of CANQAP010000001.1, read as the reverse complement.
TGAACTGGGCGGTACGGTTTTCTTTCAGACCTGTCTGACGGATCTGACATGGGAACTGCCGGACCCGGCTGCCCGGACAGAATCCGCCCGCCTGAGGTCTATTACCGTGCGTCAACAGAAAGTCGTGCGTGAATTGCCTTGTGAATGTCTGATACTGGCGATCGGACACAGTGCGAGGGATACATATTCTATGCTGCTAGACCGTGGGCTGCTTCTGACGCCGAAAGCCTTTGCGGTCGGGCTGCGTATCGAACATGATGCAGCCATGATCCAAAATGCCCAATATGGCATGTCAAAAGAAGCAATGAAACTTCCGCCGGCGGATTATAAGCTGACGCATCAGACGCCGGAAGGTCGGGCTGTGTACAGTTTCTGCATGTGTCCGGGAGGTTATATCGTGGACGCTTCTTCGGAACCGGGCGGGATCGCCGTCAACGGCATGAGCAACCGCAGCCGGGATGCGAGAAATTCCAACAGTGCGATCGTGGTCAACGTGACCCCGCAGGATTTTCCGGACGATTCGCCGCTTGGCGGCATCGATTTCCAACGTCGGCTCGAGCGGGCGGCGTATGTTGCCGGACAGGGTGCCGTGCCGCTTCAACTGTTTGGAGATTATCGGCAGCACCGTAAGAGCAGCGGGACGGGGAGTATTGTTCCGGATATCAAAGGAAGGTATCACTATGCGGATCTGCATGACTGTTTGCCTAAATTTGTGAATGATGCTATAATAAATGGAATTCTTACGTTTGAACAGCGGATTCATGGATTTGCACGGGAAGATGCCATCCTTTGCGGAGTGGAGAGCCGCACGTCCGCACCGGTACGGATCGAACGGGATGCACGGTTTTGCAGCAGTCGCAGCGGCGTATTTCCGTGTGGAGAGGGCGCCGGATACGCAGGCGGTATCACTTCGGCGGCAGTGGACGGGATCAAGACCGCAGAAGCGGTCGCCGGTCAATTTCAACCGCTGTATTAGATACGGCGATACATGATTACCACAGAAAAGGAGATTTTGATGAGCAAAATGCGGGAAGCGTTAGCCAGAAAGAAACGGATCGTCATTAAGATCGGTTCTTCTTCTCTGGTACACAGCAATACACAGAATTTGGATTATATAAAACTGGAAAAATTGGTACGGTTTCTATGCGATCTGCGCAATCAGGGAAAAGATGTCATTTTGGTTTCTTCCGGCGCCATTGGCGTCGGGGCAAAATCACTGGGGTTGTTTGAACGGCCACGGACCACTTCACTGAAACAGGCGTGTGCCGCCGTCGGACAGGGTCAGCTTATGATGATCTATCAAAAGCTGTTTTCCGAATATCATCAGGTATCGGCACAGGTTCTGCTGACATTTGATGTCATTACATCTGAAGAGAGAAGGCAAAATTCCATCAATACGTTTAATGAATTGTTTCAGTTAGGCATTATTCCGGTGGTGAATGAAAACGATACGGTTGCGACAGAGGAAATTGAATTCGGTGATAACGATACCCTGTCTGCGATCGTTGCCGCCTTGGTGCGGGCGGATTGTCTGATCCTCATGTCGGATATCGACGGACTGTATACGGACGATCCGCATTATGATAAAGATGCGACGCTTATTTCCGAAGTAGAGGAGATCAATGATGAATTAAAAGCGATGGCAAAAGGAGCCGCCACAAGTTTGGGGACCGGCGGCATGGCAACAAAGCTTGCGGCTGCCTCGATCGCTACGGCTGTCGGTGCCGATATGGTGATTATGAACGGTGAACGCATTGAATTGCTTCAGGAGTTATTTCAGGGAAAGGATGTGGGAACCTTATTCCATGCACATCCGGAACTGCATTTTAACATCGAAGAGTACATCAAAGAAGCCTGCCGATAGGGGCAGAAATTGGGAATTCATAACAAACACGAAATTCATATAGAAAGTTGGGATGAATGATGAAGGGTTCAAGTAAAAAAATAACAAGAAATACGCTTAAAGAAAAACGTCTGGCACTTTCGGAAGAGGAAGTGCATGCACTCTCCGAAGAATGCGTGTCTAAAGTTCTGCAATTTCCGGAACTGTTAGAAGCGGATACTGTATGCGTATATATGCCGACCGGAAATGAAATTGACACCAGCGGGATCATCCAATATTGTCTGGATAACGGAAAACGGGTAGCGGCACCGCGGGTGGAAGGCGAATCGATGGAATTTTACTACTTTAAAGACGCATCGGAGCTGAAGCAGGGGGCGTTTGATATCTGGGAGCCGGTCGGTACGGAGCGTGTCACAGATGAAGAAAGCCTGCTGATCATGCCGGGGGTGGCGTTTGACCTGAACTGCAACCGGATTGGATATGGCATGGGATATTATGACCGTTATCTGTCTCAGCATCCGAACATGAAACGCATCGCTTTAGCATATGAGTTTCAGATCGTCGGCAAGATCAAACAGGAGATTCATGATATGAAACCGGATATGATCGTGACGGAAAACAGAGTCATTATGCGGCCGGCGGAATTTCATTTAGAGGCAGTCTGTGAGGCGGCAAAACAGGCAAGCAGAACGCTGAATCTGCTAGATACCGCGAAAAAGAATGCCTGTCTGCTCAAAGTAGCGAAAATGTTGGAGGAACATCAGGAAAAAATCATAAAGGCAAACCAACGTGACCTTGCCAATGCGAGGGAAAACGGTATGGCGGATGCGCTGATCGACCGCCTGAAAATCGATGAAGAACGGATACAGGGCATGATGGAAGGCGTCATACAGGTTGTATCGCTCACTGATCCGGTCAGAACGACGATCACGCAGTTTGACCGTCCGAACGGACTGCATATCGAGCAGATACGCGTGCCGTTCGGCGTAGTCGGCATGATCTATGAATCGCGACCGAATGTCACGGTAGATGCGTTTTCTCTGTGTTTTAAGACAGGAAACGCCGTGGTTCTGCGAGGCGGGAGCGATGCCATCCACACGAATAAAGCATTGGTTTCGGTCATACGGAAAGCGTTAAAGACTATGGAAGTCGATGAAAACGCCGTCTGCCTGATCGAGGATACCAGCCGAGAGGTGGCATCACAGTTTATGAAAATGAAACGTTATATTGATGTTTTGATCCCACGGGGCGGAGCGGGGCTGATCCAGACGGTGGTGGAGCAGGCAACGATCCCGGTCATTGAAACCGGAACGGGAAACTGTCACATCTATATCGACCGCTATGCGGACGTAGACAAGGCAGTCGCCATCGTACACAATGCCAAACTGCAGCGATTAGGGGTATGTAACGCCTGCGAATCCTTGGTGATCCATGAAAAGATCGCAGACCGGGTTCTGCCGCTTCTGATTGAAGATTTACAAAAGGAAGGCTGTGAAATCCGCGGCGATGCGATAGTGCAGACCTATCATCCGCTGATCAAGGCAGCTACGGAAGAGGACTACGGAACGGAATATCTGGCAAAGATCATTTCCGCAAAAGTCGTAAAAAATGTGTATGAGGCAATTAATCATATCAATCGCTACAGTACCGGTCATTCGGAAGCTATTATCACGGAAGATGAAAAGGCAGCGGAAGCGTTTACGGAAGGTGTTGATTCAGCATGCGTATATGTCAATGCTTCCACCCGGTTTACGGACGGTTTTGAATTTGGATTCGGAGCGGAGATTGGTATCAGCACACAAAAACTGCATGCAAGGGGACCTATGGGCTTACAAGCCCTGACCACCAGCAAATATATCATTCACGGAAACGGACAGATTCGGGGATAAGAATCAGAAAGGAGCATTTATGGGCAATCTTAACGGCTTTACGGGGACGAATCATTACATTGCAGCACCTGAACTGATACAGGCTGTCAATGTGGCGATCGAATTGGAGAAACCACTGTTGATCAAAGGGGAGCCGGGAACCGGAAAGACGATGCTGGCAGATGCGATTCGGGAAGCTACCGGCAAAAAATTATTCGTCTGGAACATTAAATCAACGACCAAAGCGCAGGACGGTCTATATGTCTACGATACCATCCAACGATTGTATGACAGCCAGTTCGGAGAGGAGGGCGTCGATGATATCTCTCACTATATCAAGCTTGGTATGCTTGGAGAGGCATTCCGCTCGGACGAACAGGTTATTTTGCTGATCGATGAGATCGATAAGGCGGATCTCGAATTTCCAAACGACCTGCTTTGGGAGCTGGATCAAATGGAGTTTTATATCCATGAAACCGGAGAAACCGTCAAGGCGGCCCACCGTCCGATCGTCGTCATCACTTCCAATGCGGAAAAAGAACTGCCGGATGCGTTTTTACGCCGCTGTATTTTTCATTACATTGCGTTTCCGGATCGGGAACAGATGCAAGATATCGTGAACGCTCACTTTGATCAACTGGAAGAACATCTGTTAAAACAGGCGATGGATACGTTCTACTGGATCCGGAGCCTGAAAGATATCCGGAAGAAGCCGAGTACATCCGAACTGATCGATTGGATTCGGGCGTTGCTGTTAGGCGGAATGAATCCGGATGCCATACGTCAGGAACTGCCGTTTTTGGGGGTTCTGATCAAAAAAGATGAAGATCTGGAAGTTATCAAAAAAAGGAGAACGGATTCGTGTTTTTGACTTTTTTTTACCTTCTACGGGAAAAGGGAATCGATGTGTCTGTCACGGAATGGCTAACACTGATCGAAGCATTGGACAAGGGACTCTGTCACGGCAGTTTTACAGAGTTTTATTATCTGTGCCGTATGTGTCTGGTAAACCGTGAATCCGATTATGATACCTTCGATCTTGTGTTTGGAGAATATTTTCGTCAGCTTCAGGACCATACGGAAATACCGCCGGAGATCATGAAATGGCTGGATAAGGGAACCATGGACACATCCCAGCTCAATCAAGAACTATATCGTTTTGACCAGCATCGCGATATGAATACGGTCAAGCGTATGTTCCGCGAACGGGTGACGGAACAAACGTCGGAACACAATGGCGGAAACTACTGGATCGGTACAAGCGGCGGTTCTGCTTTCGGGCATACCGGACGCAATCCCGGCGGTATACGGGTAGGCGGTAATCCGTCCATGCACACGGCTTTTTCCGTTATGGGCGAACGAAAATTCCAAAGTTTTCGAAACGACAGAGCATTGACCATGCGGCAGTTTCAGGTTGCGTTTCGGAGACTTCGTCAATATTCGGCACGGCTGGATGTCGCAAAGACGGAACTCGATCTTGACCAGACCATTGACAGCACCTGCCGACAGGGCGGCTATCTGAAACTGGAATTTGAACGTCCAAGAAAAAACACGGTCAAACTGCTGCTTCTGTTTGACTGCGGCGGAACGATGTATCCGTTTATGGAACTGTCAAACAATCTGTTCCAAGCCGTTCACAAAGCGAATCATTTTAAGGACGTCAGAACCTATTATTTCCACAACTGTATTTATCAGAAAGTCTATAAAACACCGGAGTGTGAGATTGGTGACTGGGTGGACTTGGAAGATCTGTTCCGGCGTTATGATAAGGATTATAAAGTCATTATCGTCGGTGACGCCCAGATGGCGCCGGAAGAACTACTCGATAAAAACGGTAATTATCGGGGACCGAACGGGGGATTGAGCGGTTATGAGTGGTGCAGTCTGTTAAACAGCAAATATAAGAAAGTGGTTTGGCTGAACCCACGGTATCACGGGGCATTGACAGGACTGAGCTGGATGGAATCCGAGCATCGGCTTTCCGAACTGTTTCATATGTATATGCTCTCCGTAGACGGTTTGAAAGAAGCGATCAAGTATCTCATGGCACCCAGATAAAAATGAAGAAATTCGACCAAAAATCTTAAGAAATTCCTAAGATACTTGTTTTTATAGAAAGGATTTGGTACGATTACCACACATTGGGAGACCCGGAAATCTGACGGATGAAGGGATATGTAAGTGCGTGGGAGTCTTAGAAAATAAATAAGAGAATTTTTAACGCTTTTTACATATGAATGCCCATGTAAAAGGCGTTTTTTTATTGCAATTCGTTAGAAAAAAAAGGAGGAAAAAAGATGGAAACAACGGTACAGGAAGAGCAAATGAAAGATCAGTCACAGGATACGGAGCTGACGATACAGGTGATCGATGTCTGTAAAAGTTTCAAGCAACAACAGGTTTTAAAACATGTAAATTTGACATGCAGAGAGGGAGAGATCATAGGAATCGTCGGACATAACGGGTCCGGCAAGACCGTATTGTTTAAGTGTATCTGCGGACTGTTATATACAAACAGCGGCAAAATATTGATCCGGGGCAAACAAATGCACAAGGATCTGGATATGCTGAACGAAGCGGGTGTGATCATCGAAGAACCCGCCTTTTTGGGAAATTATAATGCTTTTCAGAATCTGGATTACCTCTATCAGATCCGCCATGCCAAGGACCGCAATCATCTGGAAGCCGTCATTGAAAAGGTGGGACTGGATCCGAAATCCAAGAAAAAAGTAAAGAACTTTTCCATGGGCATGCGTCAGCGTCTTGCCATTGCCCAAGCGATCATGGAAGACCAAAAGATCCTGATTTTGGATGAGCCGATGAATGGTCTGGACAAAAACGGTGTTGCGGATATGCGGAAATTGTTCTTGGAATTAAAAGATCAAGGGAGAACCATTTTGCTCGCCAGTCATAACAAAGAAGACATCGACGTTCTGTGTGACCATGTATTTGAAATGGAAATGGGAGTGTTGAGTACGGTACGGTAACGAAGCCGATGATATAAGGAGGAATAACGGATGTACGCTTGATGTTTTCTTCATATTTTACTTTAGTTTTTTCTCGGAATTGTATATAATGGTACTAAGAAAAAACGGCAGGTGAAATCATGGAACAAAACTGGGGCTTGGTGTTCGGCGGCGGCGGAGCCAAAGGAGCCTATCAAATCGGAGTATGGAAAGCGTTAAAGGAACTGGAAATGGAAGCATGGATTACCGGAATGGCAGGGGCTTCCATCGGTTCCTTAAATGCGGCTTTGTTTGCCTGCGGAGATTACGAGCGGGCGGAAGCGGCATGGAAACAAGTAAATATGCTGTCGGTCTTTGACACGGACTGGGCATTGATCGATGGAAAAGAGGGAACCTTTTCCAGAGAAGAGATGCTGCATCTGATTCGGGGGTATGTCGATTTTGGAAAGATTACCGGAAGCAGCCGCCCGATTTTTTGTAGTGTCTCGAAAGTATTACCGGAACGGGAATACGCGGGTATGTATATGCGTCTGGACGGAAAGACCGCATATAGTATCGAACAACTGTTAGCGGCATCCTCTGCCTTGCCGTATATCCATGAGGCAGTAGAATATGAAGGCACCTATTACCGTGACGGCGGTCTGACGGATAATCTGCCGATTCGTCCGCTGTATGAGATGGGGTTTCGCCATGTTTTGGTCGTCGGGCTGTCAGAGAACGCCAGACAGTTTGAAAAGCAGTTTCCGGATGTGGAATTTCTTTCGGTCTATCCCAGCCATTCACTGGGCAATCTTATCGACGGGACATTAAATTTCCGGCAACAGTTCATCACGTTTGCCCAACGGCTTGGTTATAAGGACGGCATGCGGATCTTCCGGCATTATCTGCATCCGGAAGAAACGATGCTGTCAATGCAGCAACTGGCGGAATTGGATCTTCAGGAGATCATGGCGGATATGAGGCGGGAGGAACTGCAAAGCGGCGTAGACGAACACATGAATAAACTAAACGATATTATCAAGACATACGGAGCGGACAAATAATATGGACACACAAGAAACCTCACAGGCACAAATACAGACAGAATATATCAAGGCATGTAAGCTCCTGCTGGAACAGCAGGCGAAACGGCAGGGGCGGCAGCTCACATATCATATCTCTACATTCGGCTGTCAGATGAATTTTAAGGATTCGGAGAAACTGGCAGGGATCTTGGAACAGATGGGCTATGTAGAAACCGACACGGAAGATGCGGATCTGGTCTTGCTGAACACTTGTACGGTGCGGGAAAACGCCAATCAGAAAGTATACGGTCATCTTGGCATGCTGAAATCCTATAAAAAACGGAATCCGGATATGCTGGTCGCATTATGCGGCTGTATGATGCAGGAGCCGTCGGTGGTCACATATTTATCGGAGCATTACCGGTTTATCGATCTGATCTTCGGCACACACAATATCTACAAGTTGGCACAACTGCTTTATACCCGCTTGGAATCCGGCTCACCGGTAGTGGATCTGTGGGAGGATGCAAAAGAGATTGTCGAGGATCTGCCTTCGGTGCGAAAATATTCTTTTAAATCCGGTGTCAATATTATGTTCGGTTGTAATAATTTCTGTAGTTACTGTATCGTTCCCTATGTCAGGGGCAGGGAACGCAGCCGAGAACCGGAGGATATCATCCGTGAGATCGAACAAATGGTTTCCGAAGGCGTTGTGGAAGTCATGCTCCTTGGACAGAATGTGAATTCTTATGGTAAAACACTGTCACAGCCTATCTCGTTTGCGGAATTATTGCGGCGCGTGGAACGGATCGAAGGATTGAAACGGATCCGTTTTATGACTTCGCATCCGAAAGATCTGTCGGATGAATTGATCGCCGTGATGCGGGATTCCAAAAAGATATGCCGTCATCTGCATTTACCGGTTCAATCCGGAAGCACCCGCCTGTTGGAGCGGATGAACCGGCGATACACCAAAGACTCCTATCTGCAACTGGTTGAAAAACTGCGTCGTGAGATTCCGGACCTGTCGCTGACCACGGATATCATCGTCGGTTTTCCGGGTGAAACAGAAGCGGATTTTGAAGACACCATCGATGTGGTCAGACGTGCCGGATACGACAGTGCCTATACTTTTTTATATTCCAAGAGAACCGGAACCCCTGCCGCTTCCATGGAGGATCAAGTGCCGGAGTCTGTTGCCAAAGAGCGGTTCCAACGCCTTTTAAAGGTGGTGGCGGAAGTCTCGGCATCACGCACGGAACGTTTGGTGGGAGAAGTGGCTGAGGTCTTGGTCGAAGGACGCAGCGATCAGGATGCCGCCATGCTGACCGGACGTCTGTCCAATAATCTTTTGGTACATTTTCCGGAATCGGAGGATCTGATCGGACGGTTTTGCAATGTCCGGCTGGATGAGGCGAAAGGGTTTTATTATCTGGGTACACGAATGACGAAATAGGCGAAAAGGATGGTAATGATATGCCGGCATTTACACCAATGATGCAACAATATTTTGAGATCAAGGAAAAATACAAGGACTGTATCTTGTTTTACCGTGTCGGAGATTTCTATGAAATGTTTTATGACGATGCTCTGCTGGCATCCAAGGCTTTGGAGATCACACTGACCGGAAAAGATTGCGGACAGGAAGAGCGGGCGCCGATGTGCGGCGTTCCGTATCATGCGTACGAGGTCTATGCCAACCGCTTGGTCGAACTGGGATATAAGGTGGGAATCTGTGAACAGGTCGAAGATCCGAAACTGGCGAAAGGGCTGGTAAAACGGGACGTTATCCGGATCATCACTTCCGGCACGAATCTGTCTACACAGAATTTAAAAGACGGACAGAATAATTTTTTGATGTGTGTGTATGCGCTCGAAGATGCTTACGGCATCGCGATCGCGGATATCACGACCGGCGAGGCACGCACCTGTCAGGTGGACAGTCTCGAAAAGTGTAAGGATGAGATCCATAAAGTCCAGCCGGTGGAAATCATCTGTAACGAAGCGTTTTTATGTCAAGATTGGGATGTCGCCTATTATCGGGAACGTCTCCACATCCGGATCGCATCGATGGAGGCATGGCATTTTCAGGAGGACCGCAATACGGAGTGTCTGCTCCGGCATTTTCATGTCGCTTCACTGGAAGCCTTGGGATTAAAAGACCGTTCGCTGTCCGTTATGGCATCCGGCGCTTTGATAGAATATCTGACGGAAACGCAAAAGCAGTCGCTGGATCACATCAGCCACCTGCAGCTGTATCAGGTGGACGATTATATGCTGTTGGACAGTTCGACGCGGCGCAATCTGGAACTGACGGAAACACTGCGGGACAAAGAAAAACGGGGAACTCTGCTCTGGGTGCTGGACAAAACCAAGACGGCGATGGGAGCGAGACTGCTTCGCACGTTTATGGAACAACCTCTGATCCGCAAAGATTTGATCACACGGCGTCTGGATGCGATCGATATGCTAAATCGGGAAGCGGTCAATCGGGAAGAAATACGCGAATACCTGAATCCGATCTACGATCTGGAACGTCTCATGACGCGCATCAGCCTGCGGACGGCGAATCCAAGGGATCTCATTGCCTTTAAATCCTCCCTGTCGTATCTGCCGTATATCCGTCAATTATTATCTTCCTATCCGGACGGTATGTTAAAAGACATGTATGAGGAAATGGACACGTTGGATGACCTGTATCAGCTTTTGGAAGAGGCGATCGTAGACGATCCGCCGATTCAGGTACGGGAAGGCGGCATTATCAAGGACGGTTTTTTTGAACAGATCGATGAGTTAAAGAGAGCCAAGACAGACGGAAAACAGTGGCTTGCCACGTTGGAACAGAAAGAACGGGAAGCCAGCGGGATCCGAACCTTAAAAATAAAGTTCAATAAAGTGGCAGGTTATTATTTTGATGTGACCAATTCGTACAAAGATCAGGTTCCGGATCATTTTATCCGCAGGCAAACGCTTACGAATTCCGAACGCTATACGACGGAAGAACTCGATCGCTTGGCTGACACGATCCTTGGTTCCGAGGATAAACTCTACGCATTGGAATATGAGACATTCTGCAATGTACGGGAAACGGTCGCTGCCGAGATCCTGAGGGTGCAGAAAACCGCGCATGCCATCGCGAAACTGGATGTCATGGCTTCTTTGGCGTATGTATCGGAGCAGAATCATTATGTGCGTCCACGCTTAAATGAAGACGGCAGGATCACAATACACGGCGGCAGGCATCCGGTGGTGGAACAGATGATCGCTAACGACGCGTTTATACGAAACGATACCATGCTGGATATCGGGGAGGATCGGATCGCGATCATAACCGGTCCGAATATGGCTGGAAAATCCACCTATATGCGTCAGACGGCATTGATCGTATTGATGGCTCAGATGGGATGCTTTGTTCCGGCGGATGATGCGGATATCGGCATGGTGGACCGGATCTTCACACGGGTGGGAGCTTCGGATGATCTGGCGTCCGGTCAGAGTACCTTTATGGTCGAAATGAGCGAGGTGGCGAATATCTTGAGAAACGCGACTCCGAACAGTCTGTTGATCCTCGACGAGATCGGACGAGGAACAAGCACCTATGACGGACTTAGCATCGCTTGGGCGGTCGTAGAACATATCGCCCATGCTCCGCATCTGGGTGCAAAAACTTTGTTCGCCACGCATTACCATGAATTGACGGAATTGGAAGGAAAACTGGCAGGCGTACATAATTATTGCATCGCGGTCAAAGAGCAGGGAGACGACATTGTCTTTCTGCGTAAGATCATGAAAGGCGGCGCCGACCGTAGTTACGGCATTCAGGTCGCAAAGCTGGCTGGCGTGCCGGATATTGTGATCGAGCGGGCAAAGGATATCTTAGCGGAATTGCTGCAAGAGCATAATCTTGCGGAAAAGGCACAGAAGGTTCCGGTGAACATGAAGGCAAAACAGACAGAACCGGTTCAACTCTCGTTGTTTGCAAATCCGCTGGAGCAGGAAGTGATCGCCGACTTGGAAGCGGCGGATCTTTCTAACATGACGCCGATGAAAGCCCTGCTGTTCCTGAATGAATTACAGGAAAAACTCGGTGGAAGAACCGTTTCAAATCCTTCCATACGGAAATGATTGAATGACAGAAAAGGAGACAAGTCATGATTCAGGTCTTAGATCAGCATACCATAGATAAGATTGCGGCTGGCGAGGTGGTGGAACGTCCGGCTTCCGTCGTGAAAGAACTGATCGAAAATGCGATCGATTCCATGGCAAACGCCATTACCGTAGAGATCAAGGACGGCGGGATATCCCTGATCCGCATCACGGATAACGGCTGCGGGATCGCGGCTGGCGAGGTCGAGACGGCTTTTTTGCGGCATGCGACCAGTAAAATCCGAACCATTGAAGATCTGCTGACAACTTCTTCCTTGGGATTCCGGGGCGAAGCCCTATCGAGTATCGCTTCGGTTGCACAGGTGGAGGTCATTACGAAGCCGGCGGATGCGCTGACCGGTATCCGCTACCGGATCGAGGGAGGTAAGGAGCAGTCCAAAGAAGAGATCGGCTGCCCGGACGGCACGACCTTTCTGATCCGCAATCTGTTTTATAACACGCCTGCCCGACGGAAGTTTTTAAAAACCGCCATGACGGAAGCCGGTTATGTGGTCGAACTGGTGGAAGAAATGGCTTTGTCAAGACCGGATATCTCATTTAAACTCGTGGTAAACGGACAGAATAAACTGACCACTTCCGGAAACGGAAGCCGGAAAGATATCATTTACCATATATACGGTCGGGATATTTCCGCAAATCTTTTGCCGATCGATGCAAAACAAGACGGCTTACATGTAGAAGGTTATGTGGCAAAACCGTATGTATCCAGAGGAAACCGTGGATTCGAGCATTATTTTGTTAACGGACGGTATATCAAAAATCCGGTGATCACCAAAGCGATCGAGGAAGCCTATAAAACCTTTGTCATGATCCATAAGTTTCCGTTCGTAGTCTTGGATCTGACGGTAGATGCCAAGCTGCTGGATGTGAATGTCCATCCGCGGAAAATGGAAATGCGGTATGAGAAAAGCGAGGAACTGTATCGGTTTTTATTTGACGAGATCCGTGCGGTCCTCTTACAAAGCGAACGGATCCCGGAGATCCATGAGACGGCGCCACAGCCCAAACCGCAGGCGCCGTCACGCACGGAGACCGGACCGGAACCTTTTGAAACAAGACGCAAAAGCCAGATTCAAAATCAGACGATACCGTTATCCATAGGGAAAGATACGCATGATCACTTGCGGCTTTCCGCCGTCAGGGAACCGGTGAATCCACCGTCTGATGAAGCCGGATCGCAGCAGATGAGCTTCTTATCATCCGGTTTTATGACGGAAGAAGCAAGACCAAGACATCGGCTGATCGGGCAACTGTTCCGAACGTATTGGCTGATCGAATATGAAGAGAATCTGTTTATTATGGACCAGCACGCCGCCCATGAAAAGGTCATGTTTGAAAAACTGATGGAACAGTATCGAACACGAAACATCTATGCACAGGAACTGAATCCGCCGCTGATCATTTCCGTTACTCCGAGGCAGATCGAGCTTTTACAGGACTATCAAGCTTTGTTTTCAGAGCTTGGTTTCCGTTTGGAGAGTTTTGGCGGGAAAGAATATATGCTGCGTGCGGTTCCGCTGGAGACATACGGGCTGGCGGCACAGGATATTTTTGTAGACCTGATCGATTCGTTAGCGGAGGACGGGAACTCTCCGGACATCGACCGATTCATTTACAGGATCGCATCCATGTCCTGCAAGGCGGCAGTGAAGGGCGGCATGGAGCTTTCCATGCGTGAGGCACAGGCTCTGCTGGACCAACTGATGCAACTGGAAAATCCATATAACTGTCCACACGGACGACCGACCATCATTACGATGTCTAAGGCAGAATTGGAAAGGAAGTTTCAACGGATTCAGGATCGGAGCGGCAGAAACACAGATCGTGGGTTTGCAAATGAAACAGAGATGGATTTATGAATATGGAGGATAAACCACAATCAAATAAAAAACCGCTGATCATTTTAACGGGACCGACGGCGGCAGGCAAGACGGCTTTGTCTGTCCGTCTGGCTCAGGCAATCCACGGGCAGATCATTTCTGCAGATTCCATGCAGGTATATCGGCATATGGATATCGGTACTGCCAAAGTGCGGAAGGAAGAAATGCAGGGCATTCCTCATTATCTGATCGATGTCTTGGATCCGAAAGAACCGTTTGACGTCGTGCGTTTTCAGAAACTGGCAAAAACGGCATTACAGTCCGTATATGACGCGGATGCCGTTCCGATCGTAGTGGGCGGCACCGGTTTTTATATTCAGGCGTTGTTATATGATATTCAGTTTCAGGAGGAACCGGAGACTTCATTGGATTATCGGCGGACCTTACAGGCGCTTGCCAAAGAGAAGGGCGCGGAGTATCTGCATGACCGGCTGCGGGACGTCGATCCGGAATCGGCAGATAAGATTCATGCGAATAATATAAAACGCGTCATACGCGCGTTGGAATTTCACCATCAGACCGGTATGCCGATCTCGGAACACAACCGGATCGAACGGGAACGGCAATCCCCGTATGCCTTTCTTTATTTTGTACTCACGGATTCCCGCCGTACACTTTATGAACGGATCGATCAGCGTGTCGATGATATGTTGAGGGAAGGTTTGGTGGAAGAAGTGCGGAAACTGAAAGAATCCGGCTGCGGCAGTGATCTGGTATCCATGCAGGGCTTGGGGTATAAAGAGATCTTATGTTATCTGAACGGAGAATGTACATTGGACGAAGCCATATATATCATGAAACGGGACACACGACACTTTGCCAAACGGCAACTGACTTGGTTTCGCAGGGAACGGGAGGTCCTCTGGATGAACCGATCGGACTTTCCGAGCGAGGATGCGATCCTGAACGCAATGCTAGATATCATCGCTGAACGGCTTCCGATCTGCCAAGTGCAGCGAACGACAACGGAGGAATCAAATGATGGAACAAACAATGGAACACCTATATGAACAGATGGGCATTGATCGTGCGGTCTATACCTTTTGCGAGCAGATCGAAGAAGGTCTGACAGAGCGGTTTCAGGCAATCGACCGGACAGCCGCATACAATCAGATGAAAGTTCTGCATGCCATGCAACAGAATCAACTGAGTGAAGCCCATTTATTTCCGTCCACCGGTTATGGGTACAACGATATCGGACGGGATACACTGGAACGTATCTATGCGGATGTCTTTCATACGGAAGAAGCCTTGGTGCGTCCTCATATTACCTGCGGAACACATGCCCTCCACATTGCGCTGGCGGGGAATCTGCGGCCGGGCGATGAAATATTATCTCCGGTCGGAAAACCATATGATACCTTGGATGAAGTGATCGGTATTCGCCCGTCCGCCGGTTCGTTAGCGGAATATGGCATTACATACCGGCAGGTCGATCTCTTGGCGGACGGTTCCTTTGACTGGGAAGGTATCCGCAATGCCATACGTCCGCAGACACGCCTGATCGAGATCCAGCGTTCGAAAGGATATGCTTCACGGCGAACCTTGTCTGTGGAACAGATTGGAACGTTGATCGCTTTTCTCAAAGGCATACGTCCGGATCTGATCTGCATGGTGGATAATTGTTATGGTGAATTTGTGGAACGCATCGAGCCGACAGATGTCGGAGCCGATATGGCGGTCGGTTCCCTGATCAAGAATCCGGGCGGCGGGCTTGCGCCGATCGGCGGATATATTGTCGGTACACGGGAGTGTGTGGAACGGGCTGCGTACCGGCTGACGGCGCCTGCTCTGGGAAAAGAACTGGGGGCGAGTCTGGGCGTGACCGCCACGTTTATGCAGGGATTGTTTTTGGCGCCTACGGTAACGGCAGCGGCATTAAAAGGTGCGGTCCTTGCCGCCAATGTGTATGAATCTTTGGGATTTCGTACCATACCGAATGCGACTGAAGAACGCTCGGATATCATACAGGCAGTGGAATTCGGACAGGCGGATCTTTTGATCGCATTTTGCGAAGGTATTCAGGCGGCGGCTCCGGTGGACAGTCATGTGAGACCGACGCCTTGGGCAATGCCGGGATATGACAGTGAAGTCATTATGGCGGCGGGAGCATTCGTTTCCGGTTCTTCCATTGAACTATCGGCAGACGGGCCGATCAAACCGCCGTATACCGCCTTTTTCCAAGGAGGTCTGACCTATCCGCATGCCAGATTTGGAATTATGAAGTCCTTACAGCGAATGGTTGATAAAGGTTTGAAATTATGATACAATGAGCGACGATATAGGAAAAATAAGGAGGTTTCTCATCTATGGCAGGAGGAACATTGGGGAAAAACCATTGGATGCTGGTTCTTTTGGTACTGGCAGGTATTGTGATCGGAAGCTTTATCGGCTGGGTCACTAAGGATATCTCTTTTTTGAGCTGGCTGAATTTCGGACAGTCCTTTGGACTGCTGCAAGAGCCAATGGTACTGGATCTGGGTATCATCATCCTGACGTTTGGTTTGACGATCAAGATTACCATCGGAGGGATCCTAGGCGTCATCATCGGTGTCATCATTTACCGCCTGTTATAGAGAGAGGAATGCCGTGCTGTCATATTGGTCGTTTGGATATGGCAAAACGGAATACGGAGTCGTTTCTATGTGAGTGTAGAAAGGACAATCATGAGCGAATGTATCAAGGACCTTCCGTTGTCGGAACGTCCTTATGAACGTTGTGAACGGCTTGGACCGGAAGCATTGACGGACGCGGAGCTGTTGGCAGTGATTTTACGTACCGGTTGCGTCGGGTATAATTCCCTGCAACTGGCCCATCAGGTTCTGAAAAAGGATGAATTGCATCCGAATCTGCTGGGACTTTGCTATCTCAGCCGGGAACAACTGATGGAAATTGCAGGTGTCGGGAGAGTGAAAGCGGTGCAGTTACAGGCGATTGCCGAACTGGCAAAACGGATCGCCCGATGTGTTCCGGAAGAACAGATGATCCTTGGAACACCGGAATCGATCGCCCGATATTTTACGGAAGAACTGCGATTTGCAACACAGGAATGTGTTTACGTGGTTTATTTGGATCAAAAGTGCCAATTATTAAAACATAGACTGCTTACAAAAGGAACGGTAAACGCTTCTTTAGTGTCGCCGCGTGAATTGTATTTGGAAGCGTTAAAATGCAATGCGGTGCATTTGGTGCTGATCCATAATCATCCCTCCGGCAACCCGCAGCCCAGTCCGGAAGATATCCGATTGACTAATCAGGTAAAGGAAGCGGGAACGCTTTTGCAGATTCCCTTACTGGATCATATCATTATCGGCGGCCGTTCCTATTATAGCTTTGCCAAGCACCGGCTTTTGTAGGAGATATGTAGTGAGTTAGAAAGAAGCAGAACATGAATTTTCATAATAAAAACAGTATTCCACCAAAGTATATATTGCTGATCCTGACTATTGTATGTCTGATTCTGATCGGTATGTCCTATGCGTTTGAGGAAACTCTGACCCCGTTGCGATATATTACAGGCGTCACGATCACACCAATGCAGAAGGGCATCAACGTGATCGGCGAATGGGTCGGTGACAAACTGGATATGATCACCGATATTCAGACGCTTCAGGCAGAAAACGAAGAATTACGGAACCGGTTGGACGAATATCAGACCAACAACCGGATCAACCTCTCGGATGCTCAGGAGCTGGATGATCTACGTGAACTGTATGAACTGGATTCCCGTTATCCGGATTATGAGAAAGTAGCGGCAAACGTTATATCGAAGGATGCCAGTAATTGGTTTGATACCTTTATTCTTGATAAGGGTACGGAAGCCGGCATACAGGAAGGATGTAATGTCATGGCAGGAAACGGTCTGGTCGGTATCGTGACCGAGGCGGGTCCCAATTATTCAAAAGTCCGTTCCATCATCGATGATAACAGTAATGTCAGCGCCATGTTCATAACGGATTCTTCCTTGTGCAACGTATTAGGCGACGAAAAATATATGGATGAGGGGTATATCCGCGTCGAGCATATCCATAAAGAAGCGGAAATCTCGGAGGGAGACGAACTGATCACGTCCAACATCAGCGACAAATTTCTGCCGGGCATTACGATCGGATATGTCTCCAATCTGACATTGGATTCGAATAACCTTACAATGTCCGGGGATGTGACGCCGGCAGTGGATTTTGACAATATTCAGACCGTTTTGGTCATACTGCAGCTCAAACAGGACGTGGAAGAAGAAGAGTGAATATATGCGTAGATTTCTGATACAATTATTGATCATTTTAATATGTTTTCTGTTGCAGACCGCTTTTTTCCGTTATCTGAGCCTCAACGATATCGTACCGAACCTATTACTGATCCCTACGATGTCGTTCGGCATGATGCGCGGAAGAAAGGAAGGGATGCTGGTCGGTTTTTGCTCCGGTCTGTTACTGGATCTGTTTTACGGTACGATCATAGGACCGTATGCGCTTCTTTATATGTATCTGGGATATATCAACGGATTTTTCCACCGCGTCTATTACATGGAGGATATTTTGCTGCCAATGCTGATGGTGGGAGCAAATGATTTTGTATATAACCTGATCGTTTATGTGGTGGCATATCTGATGAGGAACCGTCTGGAGATCTCCTTTTATTTTCTCCATGTGATCCTGCCGGAAATGATTTATACCATGGCAATGACGCTGATCTTATACAAGCCGTTAGTAAAGATCAACCGGTGGCTGAAACGGAAAGAAGAAGGGAGTGATGCCGGATGATCAAGGAACTGTTTGGCGCGATTAAGGACTATCTGAAAGAATATATGAGTCACCGGCTGTTTCCGCTGACTGTTTTATTTGTGATATTGTTTGCCATCCTGATCTATCGGTTGTTTGTTCTGCAGATTGTGGACGGGCAGGAGTACCTTCAAAACTTTACGTATATGCAGGAACGTACCGTGACCCTGCCCGCATCCCGGGGGATCATCTATGACCGCAACGGCAACGAACTGGCTTATAATCAGATCTCTTATTCCGTGACGTTCGGCAACAGCCCGTTGTTGGAATCGCAGGCTGAAAAGCTGAATATGTCGGAAAATGAGTTAAAAAACCAGATTGTATACGATACGATCCGCATCTTAGAGAATAACGGCGATACCGTACTATATGACGATTTCCCGATGGAATTGGATGAAAACGGGGAACTTCATTTTACCGTTCAGGGGAATGCCCTGACACGTTTTCGTATGGCAGTCTATGCTGTCATGAATGAAGAAGATTTAAAAGAACATGCCGATGCAACGCCGGAAGAGATTTTTGAGTATTTAAGAAACAATCATAACGCAAGAAAGAATCGTAATTTTGACATTGCCGATTCTTATACGAAAGAAGAAGCCTTGAAGATCATGGCGGTTCGCTATTCCCTATGGCTGAACCGCTTCCAGCAGTATGTCACCGTTAAGATCGCTCTGAATGTCTCGGATGCAAGCGTGGCACAGATCACTGAAAACAAAGATCATCTGCTGGGCATGGATGTTCAGGTGGATTCTACCCGTATCTACAATGATGCGAAATATTTTGCAAATATTATCGGATATATCGGTAATATTTCTTCGGACGAACTGGCGGAATATAATGCGGAACTGCCGGAAGACGAACGCTATTCCTCAACGGACGTCGTAGGTAAAATGGGAATTGAACATACGTTAGAGGATGAGTTGCGTGGACAAAACGGCACGCAGCATTTATTTGTGGACAATATGGGACGTGTACTGGAGGTCGTAGACAGCAGTGATGCGGTCGCGGGAAATGACGTCTATCTTTCCATTGATTCGGATCTGACGAAATATTGTTATGACGCGTTGGAACGGGAACTGGCGGGCATCCTGCTGGCACATTTATCGGAGAGCAATTCAGAAGGTACGGAGAAAAATATCCTGATACCGATCAACGACGTGTATTACGCCTTATTTCATAATAATACGCTGACCATGGAACATATCCGTTCTTCTGAAGCGAGTGCAGCCGAGCAGGGATTTTTAAGTACGTTTGAGAGCCGGAAGGAAGTCGTGTTATCCACGGTGGAGCAGCATTTGCTGGCAACGGATACGCCGATGAAAAGTTTGTCAGAATCGGATCAGGAATATCTGGATTTTGTTTATGATATGCTGGTGGATGCGGAAGTGCTGGATATCACGGTGATACCGGATAACGATGAAACATTTGTGGAATTCTACAACAACCGGAATATCGGGTTGGGAGAGTATCTCAGATATGCCATTAACCAAAACGCCATCAATATATCGAATTTTGACATGAGCAGCGATTATTATGACTCCGATGAGATCTATACGGCTTTGGTAAATAATATTCTGAACGAATTACAAAATGACAATGATTTCGACAAACTGATCATCAAATATATGATACAATCCGGAATAGTGAACGGCAGGCAAATCTGCCTGATGCTATATGACCAAGGTGTTTTAAGCACCGACGATCCGGATTATCCGTCGCTTCAGAGCGGACAGATGAGTGCGTATGCTTTTATGTACCGCAAGATTCAGAATCTCGAGATCACGCCCGCGCAACTGGCACTGGATCCTTGTTCCGGTTCGGTGGTCGTGACGGAAGTAAATACCGGAAAGATACTGGCTCTCGTGAGCTATCCAAGCTACGATAATAACCGGCTGACCAATACGATTGACGCGGACTATTATATGCAGATCAATGCGGATATTACCAGTCCGATGTTTAACCGTGCGACCCAGCAGCGGACAGCACCCGGTTCTACTTACAAAATGCTGTCTACGGTCGCAGGGGTTCAGGAAAACGTCCTCGGACTGACCGAGACCATTCAGACAAAAGGCGTATTTGAAGATGCGCCACTGAGTCCGCGTTGCTGGATTTACCCGGGAAATCACGGTACCATTGATATTGCGACAGCGCTGGAAGTATCCTGTAACTACTTTTATTATGAAGTCGGTTACCGGTTGGGACTCAATGCAAGCGGCACGTTTATCGAACAGCAGGGGCTGGACCGTTTGGCAAAATATACAACCGTGTTCGGATTAGACCGCAAGACCGGTATCGAATTGCCGGAAGCGGAACCGAATATATCCACTGAAGACGCGTTGCGTTCTGCGATCGGACAAGGCTCGAACAGCTATACTCCGATACAGCTTGCCCGCTATGTCAACACCGTAGCGGCGCGAGGCGACTGTTATGATCTGTCGCTGATTCAGGATATCCGGAATTATGAAGGAAACAGCGTCTATACCAAACAGCCGAATGTCGTTTCCCATCCGGAAATATCCAACGCGCTATGGAATACGATCCATGAAGGTATGCGGCGTGTCATCACGAACAATACGGCGGCAAGCAGTCTGTTAAATCAGATGGACACGGCTGTGGCAGGTAAAACCGGAACGGCGCAGGAGGATCTGACACGTGCCAGCCACGCGTTATTCGTATCCTTTGCACCGTATGAAAATCCGGAGATCACGGTAACGACCGTTATTCCGTTCGGTCATTCTTCCGGCAATGCAGAAGAATTGGCAAGTTTTATTTATGCCTACTATTACCAGCCGGAGCTGCTTGAGAATCAGGAAGTGTCCGGAAGCAGTACCCATACCGATTAAACACTTGCCAAGCCCAAGGTATTTGATATATAGTAGAGGTATCCGTGGGAGATTTTACTTAGATGAGGTGTGTCATGAAGGAACATGTACTAATTAAAGGAAATCGATATGGAATCGTCTTGGTGTTGGATCCGGACATTCCGTTTGAGGATTTACTGATCGAGATCGGCGTGCGTTTTGACGATTCCAGCAAGTATTTTAATACCAATACACAAAGCGTCATTACGTTTGAAGGAAGAGATTTGAGTTCGGAAGAGATCGATCGGATTCTCACTCTGATCAAGAAACGTACCACGCTCCGCATCCCGTATGTGATCGATAATCATAAAGCGACCGAAGAACAGTTTTATCGGATCATTGAGGAGAATACACCGGATACCGGTGTGGCAGTTACGGAAGAGGAGACCCGTTATATCTATCCGGATAAATCGGACGGATTATTTTATAAAGGTACTCTGCGGTCGGGACAGACGCTGGAATCCTCAGGCAGTCTGGTAATGATCGGAGACGTCAATCCGGGTTCCACCGTTATATCGAACGGAAATATCATTATCCTTGGATCCCTGAAAGGCAAAGCAGTCGCCGGCGCTTCGGGAAACCGGAACGCGTTTGTTCTGGCATTATCCATGAATCCGATGCAGATTCAGATCGGCGATATCATTGCGCGGTCGCCGGACAAGCCGAAGAAACATTTTGCCAGCAAATCAATGGATGCACAGATCGCATTTGTAGAGAACGAAAATATTTATATCGAACCGGTTAGCAAAGCGGTGTTAAACGATATTAATATATAGCATTATACATGAGTGGAGGAATAAAACAGTGAGTGAAGTGATTGTAATAACGTCAGGAAAAGGTGGTGTCGGCAAGACTACGACGACAGCCAATGTCGGTACCGGTCTTGCAAAGCTGGATAAGAAGGTCGTATTGATCGACACGGATATCGGGCTGCGTAACTTGGATGTCGTCATGGGACTGGAAAACAGAATCGTATATAACTTAGTCGATGTCGTGGAAGGGAACTGCCGCTACAAGCAGGCTCTGATCAAGGACAAACGGTATCCGAACCTGTTTTTACTGCCTTCTGCGCAGACGCGCGATAAGACCTCTGTATCACCGGAACAGATGAAAAAGCTGGTGGAAGAATTACGCGATGAATTTGATTACATACTGTTAGACTGCCCGGCGGGTATCGAACAGGGATTCAAGAATGCGATCGCTGCCGCAGACCGCGCATTGGTCGTGACAACGCCGGAGGTTTCGGCTATCCGAGACGCCGACCGTATTATCGGTCTATTGGAAGCCAATGAAATCAAACGTATTCACCTGATCGTGAACCGTATACGCATGGATATGGTAAAACGCGGCGATATGATGTCGATTGATGATGTGGTTGAGATTTTGGCGATCGATCTGATCGGCGCCGTTCCGGATGATGAAAATATCGTTGTTTCTACCAACCAAGGGGAACCGCTTGTCGGAGACAATACGCTTCCGGGTAAAGCCTATATCAATATCTGTAAACGGATCATGGGTGAGGAAGTACCATATCTGGATTTATCAAGTGACGGTTTCTTTAAAAAGCTGTCTAAGATATTTAAGAAATCCAATAACTAAGGAGGGAGCAAAATACAATGGGATTAAAAGAGTTATTTTTTGGCAGAAAAAAGACCTCTGGAGACTATGCGAAAGATCGTTTGAAGCTTCTTTTAGTATCGGATCGTGCAAATTGCTCGCCAGACGTTATGGAGCAGATTAAAAATGAGATCATTGAAGTGATCTCTAAGTATGTTGAGATTGATTCCTCCGGCTTGGATATCCAGATCACACAGACGGAATCAGAAGGTGGACACGGTACCGTTCCGGCAATCTATGCAAATATTCCGATCAAGGAATTAAAGGCAAATAACATAAAAAAGTAAGGCGATATTCATGTTAAAAGGCTATCGGTTAAGAAATTACAACTTCAAATTAGTGATCCTTGTAGTAGTCGCGTGTATTTTTGGTACCGTAGTCATTAACAGTGCGGACAGTTCCTATACGGTAAAGCAGATCATCGGTTTGGTTGGCTGCCTGATCGTCATGGCTGCCGTCTCACTGTTTGATTATCATGTTCTGTGCAAATTCTGGATCGTGATATATATTCTGAATCTGATCATGCTGCTCGGACTGATCCCGTTCGGTAAAACGGTCAATAATGCAAAGCGTTGGTACGGCATTGGGGACAGCATGACGATTCAGCCTTCCGAGTTTTCCAAGATTCTGATGATCATTTGTCTGGCTGTATTGCTGACCAAAGTAAAAGAAAAGCTGAACACATGGAAAAACCTGCTGTTGGTCGCGGTTTTTTGTGCCGTTCCGCTGTATATCATTTACAAACAACCGGATCTATCGACGACGATCGATCTGTTTCTGATCTTACTTGCCATGATCTTTGTAGCGGGATTGAGTTATAAGCTGATCGGTATCGCGATCCTGATCCTGATTCCGCTCAGCAGTCTCTTTTTCTGGTATATCCAGCAACCGGATCAAAGTCTGTTAACGGAATATCAGCAAGGGCGTATTTTGGCGTTCCGTTATCCACAGGAATATGAATTGACCACGGGCTATCAGCAGTCAAATTCGGTGATGGCGATCGGTTCCGGCATGCTCAACGGAAAAGGAATGAACTCGGATTCTTTGGCTACGGTCAAAGATGCCAACCTGATTTCCGAACAACAGACCGACTTTATTTTTTCGGTGGTCGGGGAAGAATTAGGGTTCATCGGGTGTGTGTTTATTATTGCAATTATACTATTAATAGTGTTACAATGTATCCGTATCGCCCGAAAGGCGGAAGATACGGAAGGTATGCTGATTGCCGCAGGAGTGGCAATTTTGATTTGTTTTCAGACGTTTATCAATATCGGAGTGGCAACACAGATCCTCCCGAATACCGGTCTGCCGTTACCGTTTGTCAGTTACGGTCTGAGTTCCCTGCTGGCAAGCTGCGCGGGAATCGGCTTGGTATTGAATGTAGGTCTGCACAAAAAAAAGTATTGAGGAGAGCCTATGAATATCGGACTAATCGCACATGATACAAAGAAGAAGCTGATGCAGAATTTTTGTATCGCATACAGGGGAATCTTAAGTAAGCATTCCTTGTTCGCAACCGGAACAACGGGACGCTTGATTGAAGAAGTCACGAATCTTACCATTTATAAATATTTAGCAGGGCATTTAGGGGGAGAGCAGCAGCTCGGCTCTCAGATTGAAAATAATGATTTGGACATGTTGATTTTTCTACGTGATCCGTTAAATCCGAAATCCCATGAGGTGGATTTTAACAATATTTTCCGGCTATGTGATATGCACAACATCCCATTAGCCACCAATCTCGCGACCGCAGAGCTTCTGATCAAAGCGCTGGAACGCGGCGATTTGGAGTGGAGAGATATCTATAAATAATTTGAATGAGTTAAAGCGTTTAAAATGAATCGAAAAAAAATCCTATGTATCTGTTTATCGTTTCTGCTTTGCCTGAGCGGCTGTATCAGCAGCAAGGCTAAGAGTGCCATGACAGATACATTTACATTTGAATCAGGTCGCGTATATCATCTGGATGTTCTGCCGGTGCCGGAGATCAGCAGCAATTACGCCGGGCATGTGGCGATTCCGGAACAAAAGAGCCATCAGGATGCCGCGTATGCCGCAGGTTTGTGTATCAACAATACCACCAATGAGGTGATCGCGGATGTGAATCCGTATGAAACGGTTTATCCTGCCAGCATCACAAAGATCATGACCGCGCTTCTTGTCCTAGAACATGGGAATCTTTCCGATACGGTAACGATACAGACACCGATCTTATTATACGATCCACAGGCGGTAGCCATTGGTCTGCAAGTGGGAGACACCATTACCGTGGAAGAATTAATGTACGGTATGTTGGTGACGTCTGCCAATGATTGCGCAGTGGCTCTTGGTCGTTATGTTGCAGGCGATGATGAATCGTTCGCCGAATTAATGAATACCAGAGCGGCGGAACTTGGTGCGACGCACACGCATTTTGTAAATCCGAACGGACTGCATTCGCCTTCCCACTATACGACGGCATATGATCTGTATTTAATATTTAAAGAATTGATCCGGCACGAAGAGTTTCGATCCATTTCCGGACAAGCGGAGCATACGTTTCAGTATACGACTGCCGAGGGGATATCTGTGGGAATTCCGATCGGGAACTCGAATCTGTTTGTATCGCAGACCTATGCGGCGCCGGACGGTCTGACCGTAGTCTGCGGCAAGACGGGTACTACAAACGAAGCCGGTTATTGCCTGATCGTGGATGCGGAAGATACCG
Source organism: uncultured Lachnospiraceae bacterium (assembly GCA_947589305.1). Classification (GTDB taxonomy): domain Bacteria; phylum Bacillota; class Clostridia; order Lachnospirales; family Lachnospiraceae; genus CAG-632. The sequence continues at coordinate 240,609 of CANQAP010000001.1, read as the reverse complement.
AAGGACAGGAATATATCGCCGTTATATGCCATGCGGGATCACGGGCAGGACTGTATACGGAAATGCAGAATTTATTGCACGAGATTCCGGCAGCGGATCCGGAGAAATAACAAGTTCTTGTTGTACTTCCTTGCCGAATGTACTATAATTAGTGGTAACGGATGTACAGGAGGACATGTCATGGTTAAAATAATTGCAGGCAATAAGGGAAAGGGTAAGACCAAACTATTAATCACCAAAGCAAATGACAGTGCCTTATTGACCAATGGTTCGATTGTCTTTTTAGACAAGAATAATAAACATATGTATGAATTGAGTAATCGGATCCGCATGATCAACGTACCGGATTATCACATAGATAATTTCGATATGTTTCGCGGATTTTTATATGGGGTTGCTTCACAGGATCATGATCTGGAGCTGCTATATTTAGACAGTTTTTTGACTATTGCGCATGTCGATGCGGTCAAAGTGGCAGAAGCGATTGAATTTATCGCAGAGTTTTCGGAAGAACGTCAAATGAACGTGGTGATCAGTCTCTCCATGGATCAGGAACAGGTACCGGAATCCGTCCGAAAGTACATTACGGTTGCTTTATAGGAATTGCGGGACAGGTGTCAACACCCGTCCCTTTCGTTCTTTTTGTCAAGCCGGTTCTACAGGCGAGGAGGTTCTATGGCACGAAGGCAAAATCAAAAGGTCGTACAATTTTATAACATCCCGACGATTAATATCGGCATTGTGATTTTTGGACTGATTTTTATTTTTCTAGGCGTGCAGATCGTTCGAAGTCTGAAACAACCGCATTATACGGTTTATGAAGTTCAGAAAAGCTATATGGATACGAACATTACCGGTACTGCGCTGGCACTTCGTCAGGAGACGCTTGTGGCAACGGAACAGTCCGGTTATATTAATTATTACATACGGGACGGTCAGAAAGTCGGAAAGAACGCTACCGTATATACTTTGGATACGACAGGTACCTTATCGGATTTGATCGCATCCGTTTCCTCAGAGGGCGTCACATTGAATTACAGCGGATATTCGGAGATCCGCGATAGTATTACGGCATTTCAGAATTATTATTCCGATGCGGAATTTTCAGACGTTTATGATTTTAAGAATGATCTGGAAATACAGATTTTAGATATCGCCAACTCACAGGTATTGGATGAACTAACCGCTTCCAACGCTGCGTCTACTTCTTTTGCACAGATTCCTTCCACGCAGAGCGGAGTGATCACGTTTTATCAGGACGGATATGAATCCAAACAGCCGGCGGACATCAATCTGACGGATTTTAATATGGATGCCTATACCAGAACACCGTTGAAAACCGGTGAGATCGTACAAAGCGGCAGCCCGGTCTACAAATTGATCACCAGCGACTATTGGAATTTAATCCTTCCGCTTTCCGCAGAGGATGCCGAACGTCTCATGGAAGATACCCGCGTGACGCTATTGCTCCCTAATATTTCCCATGAGGTCTATGGGGATCTTACGGTCATACAAAATGGGGATGCTTATTTTGCAAATATTACACTGGATAAACTGATGGTGAATTACTGTAATGAACGATTTCTTCCGATTGAGATCGTCATGACGAAAACAGAGGGCTTGCATCTGCCGAATTCCGCAATCGTTGATCGGACGGTTTTGAAGGTTCCGATATCCTATTTTACGGCGGGCAGTCAATCTGCCCAATCGATCTACCTGAATGTGCGTACTTTTGATGAAGACGGCAATCCGACCGTAACACAGATCGCACCCGATATTTATTATCAGGATGAGAGTTATTGTTATGTGGAACCGAATGATTTTGAGGAACAGGCTGTTTTGGTCAAAAATGATTCGGATGAGACGCTTTCCGTCCAACAGTTGCTTTCGTCTGGAAATACCGCGACTTTGACCGGCGTATATAATGTCAACCGCGGCATCGCCACCTTCCAGCGGATCGAGGTATTGGCTTCGGATGATGAGTTTTCGATCGTAGAGGAAGATCTGCCGGACAGTCTCTCCATGTATGACCGGATCATTTTGAATCCGTCAGACATAGAAGCCGGACAGGTGATCTATTAACGCCATTTGAAAAGGAATATGAGGAGATGAAACATATGATTCAGGAGAATATTCAGACCGTACAGGCGAACATTGCACAGGCATGCAGACGTGTGAACCGGGATCCGGCAGAAGTCACATTAATTGCGGTCAGTAAGACCAAACCACTGTCCGACATTGAGGAAGCGATTTCCTGCGGCATGACGGACTTCGGTGAAAATAAGGTACAGGAATTGCTTGAGAAGACGGAACATGTGACCACACCGGTACAGTGGCACCTGATCGGCCATTTACAGACGAATAAAGTCCGGTATGTGGTCGATAAAGGATTCCTGATCCATTCCGTTGATTCTGTACGACTGGCTCGCGAATTGCAGAAAGAAGCCGTCAAAAAACAGGCACACTGCAATATCCTGCTGGAGGTCAATGTAGCAAAGGAAGAAACGAAGTTTGGTTTTGCCTATGAGGATGTGTTAGATGCCATATCGGAAATCGCCCCATTCTCCAACGTGCATATCCAAGGACTAATGACAATCGCTCCGTTTGTTGAAAATCCCGAAGAAAACCGTGACATTTTTGCAAAATTGCACAAATTATCACTTGACATAAAATCCAGAAACATTGATAATGTTAATATGAGCGTATTGTCAATGGGAATGACAAACGACTATATGGTGGCAGTGGAAGAGGGAGCCACTATGGTCCGTGTCGGAACCGGCATTTTTGGCACACGCAATTATATGATCTAGGGATAGGAGATTGTCATGGGAAAAGGTATCGATAAATTTATGAACATCCTTAGCTTGAACAGCTATGATGATGACGATGATTATGAAAATGATGATTTATTTGATGATGAGATAGACTTAGTTGAACCGAAACCGACCCGACAGCCAAAGCCGAAAAAAGAAAAGGCAGAGCCGGTACGGACACAGACAAGTTCTTACAGCTCCGGCACCAAAGCGTCCGGTGTGAGAACGAGCGCATCCGCCGCATATGCGGATGATGATCCTTATGATTCCGGCGGTTCTTACAAGAAACAAAAACCGGTACGGCAGACAAGACCGGCAGCATCTGCAAACAATAAAGTAGTTTCCATGAATGGTAGAGGTAGCGAAGTGTATGTCATTAAACCACAGGATTTTAACGAAGCGCAAACGGTAACAAATTTCTTAAAAGAAGGGAAGACCATCGTCCTGAATATGGAGGGCATGGATCTGAGCCTAGCACAGAGGATCATCGACTTTATCGGTGGCGCCTGCTATGCGTTAGACGGCAGTTTACAGGCGATTTCCAATAATATTTTTATTGCCGCGCCGCAGGATATAGAAGTCACCGGTGATTTACGGGACGAAATTCTGAATGAGTCAACCGTATCTCCATTTTTGGGCGCATATTAAGTAAGAGGAGGTTGTAAATATGATTACACCAGTTGAAATCCAGTCAAAAGCATTTAAATCTGGTATCGGATATGATAAAAAGGATGTAGACAGTTTTATCAGCGAGATTCTTGAAAACTATGAGGAACTCTATCGTTCCAATGTAGAGATGAAAGATAAGATCAACATGCTGAATGACGGTTTACAACATTACAAGAATATCGAGGCTTCTCTGCAGAAAGCGTTGGTGCTGGCAGAGAAAACTTCGGAAGAGACCATCCGTACAGCAGAATTGAAGGCACAGACCATTGAGATGGAAGCTGTGAATAAGGCGAAAGAGCATACGGCGGATGCCAAGCACGAGTTGGAACGTGTGCATAATCAAACCGTAACGCTTGTCCAGCAGTATACCAAATTTAAGGCACAGTTTTCACAGTTTTTGAATGCGCAGATGGATTTATTGAACAGTGATTCGTTCAAGTTGGAAGCCGGAGAATTAGGCGCTTTTGCAAAGAGCGCGGCGTCCGCGAATGACGCGTATTTAAGTTCTAATCCGATCGCTGATTTTGTAGCGGATGGAGAACAGGTTCCGTTAGCCGGATATGATAACGGAGAAGATTCCGGTCGTTTGGGCGAACGGGACGATGCGGATCGTTATAATGAGGCGTTTGGCGACGGAAATACCGGAAGTGCCGGATTACAGGAATCTACTTCGTTTGTAGATCCGTTTGACACACCGAATACCGACTCTCAACCGGCACCTCAGAAGGAACCGGAAGCCAAGGAAGATGCCTTTGAAGGAGAAGTAGAGGATAAGGTTGAAAAACGTGCCATGATCGGAGACGATGATGCAAACAGTACCGGTTTTACGTTTATTTAAGACTGTGTAGAACACACTGCCTGCCGGTATTGATCGGCAGGCAGTGTTTATTCTAGTCTATGATCCGTTTTACCGCAGACGTTTTATCGTTAGAAAGGAAGTTTCAACATATGAAATACTTTTTTACCCTTCTTGGTGCAGCAGGTCTGATCGGATTGGATCAGATATCGAAATACTGGGTAACCCAGCACTTAACTATGTATGAATATCATCCGATCTTTGGAGATATATTTGGATTGTTTTACTTGGAAAACTCCGGCATTGCTTGGGGGATGTTCCAGAATCGACAGTATCTCTTTATTCTATTATCCATCCTTGTCGTGATTTTTTTGGTGTTTTGTTATGTGCGTCTGATCCAACAGCCGAAGTTTCTTCCGCTGAACCTCTGTATTCTTTTTTTGACGTCGGGTGCCGTAGGAAATATGATTGACCGCATTTTCCATGGAGATGCTTTATTTCAGGGAGCGGTAGTGGATTTTTTATATATTCAGATCATACATTTTCCGGTATTTAATTTAGCGGATATGTTTGTTACCTTTTCATTTGCGGCTGCCATGATTTTGTTAATCTTCCGATATAAAGATGAGGATTTTCAGGAATTAAAAAACTGTATTTTCAGGAGGTCCTAAACGATTGACTGACAGAGAAGAATCTAAACTTTTTATGGAACGAAGCGAAGGAGCGGACGACACCGATCATCTGAAATTAGAAATTTCCGAAGAACAGGCAGGCGTACGGATTGATCGTTTTTTGGCGGAGACCGTTTCTGATTTAACCCGTTCCTATGCGCAGACGCTATTGTCAGACGGCAATATTTTGGTAAACGGCAAGACCGTTAAGTCAAATTATAAATTGCGTTCACAGGATTTAGTGATCCTATCCATTCCGGAACCGGAAGAGCCGGCGATCTTACCGGAAAACATACCTTTGGACATTGTATATGAGGATCCGGATGTTTTGGTGGTCAACAAACCGAAAGGAATGGTGGTGCATCCGGCTGTCGGTCACTACAGCGGTACTTTAGTGAATGCCATCCTGTATCATTGCGGCAACGATCTATCTTCGATCAACGGTGTCTTGCGTCCCGGGATCGTCCATCGAATCGATATGGATACCACCGGCTTGCTGGTCGTCTGTAAAAATAACGAAGCCCATCAATCGCTGTCACAGCAGTTGCGGGAACATTCCATTACCCGAAAATATCAGGCGGTCGTATATGGAAATATCAAAGAAGATGAAGGAACGATCAACCAGCCGATCGGGAGACATCCGATTGACCGGAAAAAACAGACAGTGGATCGGCAAAAAGGCAAGGAAGCCATAACACATTATCGTGTTTTGGAACGTTTTCAGGGAGCTTATACATTTCTTGAATGTCAGTTAGAAACCGGAAGGACGCATCAGATCCGGGTTCATATGGCATACATCCAGCACCCTTTGGTCGGCGATACCGTGTATGGACCGGCAAAACAACCGTTTCACCATCTGCAAGGTCAAACACTCCATGCCGGTGTTTTGGGCTTTGTACATCCCAAAACAGGAGAATATATGGAATTTCATGCCGACCTGCCGGAATATTTTCAACAGATGATTCATATGTTACGGGAACGATCATAAGATAAAGATATATTTCAGATCCTATCTGAAGGTGTAATTTGACAAAAAATGTGATATGATTATAGTAAATCCTCAACCTGTGGTTGGTAACATATACAAATCAGGTAAAACATGAGAAGCACTCCAATAGAAAGGGGAGATATGTATGGGTAAAAATACTATCATTACGATCGGACGGCAATGCGGCAGCGGCGGAAGAGATATCGGCATTGCGTTGGCGAAGGCATTAAATATTCCATATTATGATAAGGAATTGTTAAAACGGGCGGCTAAAGAAAGCGGCTTATGTGAAGAAGTCTTCGAAAAATTCGATGAACGACCGACCAGCAGCCTGTTGTATTCCATTGTTATGGATCCTTATTCATTAGGTATCAATGCTAACGGAATCGATATGCCGATCAATCACAAAGTTTTCTTGGCTGCCTTTGACACCATTAAAAATATTGCAGATGAAGGATCCTGCGTAATGATCGGACGCTGCGCGGACTACGCATTGGCTGACCATGACAATATGATATCCTGCTTTTTATTTGCACCGATCGAGGAGCGGATCAAACGTGTTTCTGCCCGCATGAACCTTACGCCGGAAAAAGCAAAGGATTTCATCATTAAGACAGATAAGCAAAGAGCTTCTTATTACAATTACTATACAACCAAAAAATGGGGAGCTACGAACAGCTATAATTTCAGTCTGGATACCAGTGTGTTGGGTAATGAAGGCACTGTGGAACTTTTAAAGCATATTGTTGAGCATGTATAGTTATAAGGAACAAGATAAAAAAGACTGGGTAAATGGATCTCGCCCAGTCTTTTTTCATTTTCTTTTCAAAAGAGAGCAGAATCTATCTAGCGGATAAATCTACGTTTTTCCGCATGAAGTATGGACAAAGAAGTAGTAGTGTGCTATAATATACTTAATAAAGCGGATCAAGCTGTCTATATGAAATGCTTGATTTGTTTGAATATAAACATCCAATCATTCAGGAAAGGGATCATGGATATGGCAAAGGATTCTGAACATTATAAATTAAAAGAACGTCATCAGAAAGAATTATATCATGACTTATTACGGCAACTCCCACCTTGTGTCAGGGATTATCTGAGGGATAAAGATCTAACGACGCAAGTCAGTACACGTATATCATATGCGTATGACTTATTGACTTTTTTTCGATATATCAAGAATGCAAACCCGATCTATAAGGATCGTGAAATTGAGACCTTCGACTTACAGGACCTAAGTCAATTTAGTTCTCAGGATATTTCTGAATATCAACATTATTTGGAATTCAGCACGTTAAAAGCCGACGGTGAAAACCATGAAAACGGAAAACGATCCATTGCCCGCAAAATGGCTCCTTTGCGTGGTCTTTATGAATATCACCTAAAACATGATAATATTGAGAAAAATCCTATGATATTAGTTCAGATGCCACGCATAAAGAAGGATAAAAACATTGTTCGAATGAACGCATTCGAAGTACAGGATATTTTAGATACCATTGAAAAAGGCAATGGGCGCATGTCAGAACGTCAAAGGAAGCTATGCGACCGTACCAGACAACGGGATTTAGCGATCCTGACGCTTATGCTGGGTACAGGTATCCGTGTATCGGAATGTGTGGGTTTAGATATTACAGACGTAGACTTTAAAGTCCATTCCCTGACAATCGTTCGCAAAGGCGGCGGTCAAGACATCATCTACTTTGGTGATGAAGTCGCTCAGGTACTTCAGGATTATCTTCAAGGGGAACGTAAACAGATCCATATCGCAGAAGGTCATGAAAAAGCCTTATTCATTTCCTCAAAAGGAAATCGAATGAGTGTCGATGCCATTGAACGGTTGGTAAAAAAATACGGTCGTATTGCTGTTCCAAACAAAAAGATCACACCGCACAAACTGCGTAGTACCTACGGAACGGCTTTATATCGGGAAACCGGCGATATACGATTGGTTGCCGAGGTACTTGGTCACGAAAACATTAATACTACCATTGATTATTATGCCGCCATTGAGGATGAACATAAACAAAAGGCAGCAAATGCAGTGTCTCTCAGAACAGATAAACCTTAGTATCTCATGCGGAATGATCAATAAAGGAATGCACATGAAAACACAAAAATTATTAACTTATATCCGAAAAGCCATTGACGATTATCATATGATACAGGAAAACGACCGGATTGCAGTCGGAATCTCAGGTGGAAAAGATAGTCTGACACTTCTTTATGCACTGAGCAGATTAAGAGAATTCTATCCGAAATCATACGAAATCATTGCACTTACGGTTGATTTAGGATTTGAACAGTATGATACCTCTTCTCTGGCTCAATTTGCAAATCACCTTCAGATTGATTATTATGTTGAGAAAACACAAATCGCTAACATTGTATTTGAATACAGAAACGAACCCAATCCTTGTTCTTTATGCAGCCGTTTACGAAAAGGCGCTTTTAATGAAAAAGCCAAGGAACTCGGATGTAATAAAATAGCATATGCGCATCATAAAGATGACGTCTTAGCCAGTTTTCTAATGTCTTTACTGTACGAAGGTCGTATCCACACCTTTTCACCCGTCACAAACCTACAGCGTGCCAACCTTCAACTCATTCGTCCGCTGATCTATGCTTATGAAGGAGAAATCCATTCATTTGCACAGGCACATGGTTTACCGGTCGCCAAAAATCCATGCCCTGCAGACAGTACCACAAAACGGCAGGAAGCGAAAGAATTGCTGATCGGACTAAAAGCAACCGTACCTGAGGTCAAAGAACGTATATTTTCCGCTATCCGCGGCTCCGGCATCGACGGATGGTAACCCATGAAATAAAACCAAAGCCATATCCTATCTGTCTCAATCTAATGTTCGATCGGCTCCACTGCATAATAAGGAACCGTTAAATAACAGCCGGCGGTAATATGGTTTCCGTCAATATGATTAATATTCTGAACCTCCTGCATGTAATCCTGAATATCGGAGTACTCTTCTGTCATATAACGCTTGGAAATATCCCATAGGGTATCTCCTTTCTGGACTTCGATTGTTGTATAATACTTCTTGTGCGTGTCATTGCTCTCCGCATGCAGGGAATTATGAGCAAACAAAAGCGTACATACTGCGACCATAAAAATCGTCAGACCGGAATATAAAGCTCGCTTTGGATGCCGCATTAAGAAGGCGGCAAAACGATACCGTAAATCCTGATACCATATCTGCATATGAATCACCCATTTTTCCGACATAACCTCCGGTTTCCTTGTCCGGATATCGTAAACTATATAATGAAAGAAACGATCTAATAAAGTTTTCATATGAACCTGCCTCCTTATTGTAAAGCTAAAAACAATCGAACATTCGTTTGTATAGTTTGATTATATCGAACATTCGTTTGCTTGTCAACAAAAAATCGAATAAATGTTCGAGAAAATATGTTCGAATTTCATCAGAACATTTGTTTGCATTTTTGAATGATCTGTGCTATAATTCAAATATATTCGTTTAATGAGGAGGAAGATGCACATGGCAAAAGGCAAAATTACAAGTAAACAACAGGAAATATTAGAATATATGAAAGAACAGATCTTATCCAAAGGATATCCGCCATCTGTTCGGGAAATTTGTAATGCTGTGCATTTGAAATCCACATCTTCCGTACATTCCCATTTGGAGACGCTTGAAAAGAACGGTTACATCCGCAGGGATCCTACAAAGCCTCGCGCCATTGAAATTGTGGATGATACTTTTCAGCTTACCAGAAGGGAGTTAGTAAATGTACCGATCCTTGGAAAGGTTGCTGCCGGTCAGCCGTTGCTTGCGGATGATAATATTACCGGTTACTTTCCTCTCCCACCGGAATACGTACATAATAAACAGACGTTTATGCTGACGGTTCAGGGAGAAAGTATGATAAATGCCGGTATCTATGACGGCGATCTGGTTTTGGTCGAGCAGACTCCCGTGGCACGCAACGGTGAAATTATTGTTGCATTAATGGACGACTCAGCGACCGTAAAGACCTTTTATAAGGAGAAAGATCATATTCGCCTGCAGCCGGAAAATGATTATATGGATCCGATTATCGTACCGGATTGCAAGATTATGGGTAAAGTGATCGGTTTATACCGTCGGTTTTGAACGAATTGAATATTGAGATACGATAATATTCTTATGTAAACTAATTCTTAAATAATATATGTTAGCTTTGGATTTCTTTTTATACATTTGCTTTTTGTACGATAGAATGCGTTCAGAATCGATCAGATGACCAAGATCTCTACGAGTATACCACGTCGCAATAAAAACCTACTTTGTCCTCACTGCAGCTTGCATATCGATAACGGATAATAGATCCTTCATTAAACCGGACAAACATTTGGGAATACGGATATCCGATTTCTTTTGCCATGTCTTCAAAATGTTTCTGAGCCTGTTCCAAGCCGAAATCTTCGAGCTTGATATCCACTACGAACCGGTTATAATGAATGGTAACACAATACTGTTTCAGACCTTTACAATCTGCCAAATAGTGATTAAAGGCGCATTCAATGGTCGGTGTGACAGTTAATTGTATGTATTTCAGATATTCGTTAAATACACGAAACATGCTTTATCCTCTCTTATGCTCTTTCAGTCCGACTCCCGCATCTCCGCCCAACATCCGGCGTCAATGCAGCTTTCCGGTCGGCTTTATTCTCCGTCATCATGAATCTTTACATTCTCCTGTATCTTCCATTCATCATTCATATCCTGCCGGTTGACGTCCGGAAGAGAATTAAAGATCTCTACAAATTTATCAAAATTATCCTTAAATAATTCCACCACCTGCGGATCAAACTGCGTTCCGCTCCCCAAGGCAATCTCATTATATGTCTGTGTCAATGTCCAGCCTTCTTTGTAACAGCGGGATGCCGATAATGCGTCAAATACATCCGCTAATGCCATCAGACGGCTGATATACGCAATCTCCTCTCCCTTCATCCCTAAATATCCTTTGCCATCCCAGCGTTCATGATGCTGCAGGGCGATCGTACGAGCGATTTCCATGATCTCACCGGTTGCATTATGTAACAACGCCTCTCCGTACAAGACGTGGTTTTTCACCACGGCATATTCTTCATCCGTGAGCTTTCCGGGCTTATTCAGGATTTCCTCCGGTATCATCAATTTACCGATATCGTGCATCATGGAAGCCGTGCAGACCATATCGGTATAATTTTGGTCAAATCCGGACGCTTCACATAAAACGTGCATATACCTAGAGACTCTTCGGACGTGTTCGCCGGTAGATTTTGATTTCGATTCACAAATATTAGAAAACGACAAGATGATCTCTTCCTGACTGATTTTCAGTTGTTGAGAGTAGATAAAGATATCCGCCATCATCTCATTGTTACGATCGACAATGAAATAAGCAACAAATGACATAAAGATCAAAACCAGCTCTTTCGGCACGAAATTATAGAACAATGCAGCTTCTAAACTATTTGCCAAAGGATCATCCGGTATCAGCCCGACATACAGGTTTAAAAAAGAAGAACCTAGGATCGTCACAGTGTTGACCAATGTGGTAAACAGAACCAACACGCGATTATAGTATAACGATGCGATCAATAACGGAAACAATACAATGGCGGAAGCATAATACGATAAAAAAGAAGATAGAATCCCGCTGACCAAAGAGGTGCATATGATCACCAAATACATGATAAAATTCTTCTGAATATTAAAACAATTAATAAAAAGGGTTGGGATCAATAATAAAATGCCACAACTGGCAAGGCACAGACTGATTGCTGACTTATCAAAGTTAATCAGGTTACTGAACACCAAACACCAAATGATTAACAATAAATATAAAGTATACCGCAATGTCTTTGCCACGATATTATTTATCTTTACATTATTGATTTTCAGAAAACGATCCAAATCCATATATCCGTTCCACCAGTCCCTTTATAGTATAAATATAAAGCTATATGGATTTAATGTCAACCATTTTACAGTTGCTCCTTCTCTATAAAGACACCGTCCCGCCAGATACGTTCCAAGTCATAAAACAGACGATCCTCCCTCGAAAAAATATGAACGATCACATCGGAATAGTCCATCAGAATCCAGTTTGCGGAATCGTATCCTTCTATCTGTTTAACCGGATGTCCGGCTTTTCCACAGCTTTCATCCACGTGATCTGCCAGCGCCTGTACCTGATTGCGGTTACTTCCTCCGGCAATGATAAAATAATCCGCGATAACGGAAATATGGGAAATGTCAATGATCTTGATATCCTCTGCTTTTTTGTCCTCCAAAGCAGAAACGATCCTTTTTGCTAATTCATTTGCGTTCATATCGATTCGTTTTTTCCTCCGACGTAATATTGGTATGTCTGTTCTGAAATCTCATCAATGGTATCTCCTTTTCGTTTCAGATACATTAACAGATTCGAAAGAATGTGGATCAGACACCGGTCCAGATCCGTAAACGCTTCCTTACGGATCACATCCATCTCCGGCAGCATCTTTCGGTTCGGTTCAATAAAATCAGCGATATAGATGATTTTATCCAGCTCCGACATATTGGGGCAGCCGGTCGTATGCCATGTGATGGCGGATAAGATTTCCCGATCCTTCACCTTAAATTTATCTTTTGCGATTGCCGCGCTCAGCTTTGCATGCAGCAGTTCCGGATTTTTACGTTCATACGTAGAAATCGGCAGACCGTATTTTTCGCATTTAGCGATTTTTTCCTCGGCGCTGTAGTTTTTTCCGCAGTCATGCAAGAGTCCGGCAACTGCCGCCTGTTCGATATCTACATGGTGGCACATCGCCATGGCTGCGGCGGTATATTCCACGCCCAGCGAATGTTCAAATCGCCTGTCCGTCAAGCGTTCCTTCAGTTTTTCACGCATCTCGATCCGATCCATATTCCAGTCCTTCCCTTCTGATCATGTTTACCGGCAATGATATAAATGATGCCGGCAGATATAAGCGTAGACCGCATCCGGCAGCCAAATATGCAGTGAGTCATCCCTCGATAAACCTTCTCGTATATCCGTAGACGAAATATCCATCTTCGGCATTTCCAAAAAGTAGATTTCCGCTTCCGGAACCTGCACGATCCATGCGGACTTGGCTTCCCTTAATTGTGAGTCAGCCGTTCCTGTCCGCTTTGCGCAGATCAGTGCCGCCAATTTCAGGATATCCCGATATCGGTACCATTTATCCAGTTCCACTAAAGAATCTGCCCCAACGATAAAATAAAATTTATCGTTCGGATGCGTATGATGCAGGTCCAGCAGCGTATCGATCGTATAGGTGGCTCCCGCCCTGTGCAATTCCATATCGGAAAATTCCAAATACGGGATATCCTGAATCGCCAAACGCACCATCTCACTGCGATGATTTGCATCTAACAGCTCATCCGTATCTTTATAAGCGGGCATATGATTCGGCATCACCAAGATACGGTCTAAGGAAAACTGCTCAAAACTTTTCTTTGCCAGCATTAAATGTCCTTGATGAATCGGATTAAATGTCCCGCCTAAAATTCCGATATTACTCATGCAAACCTCCGTCTAAGGTAACATAATCTTTTTATTGTTACTCGATTCCTTATATAAAATGATTTTCTTCCCGATGACCTGTACAACTTCGGCGCCGGAACGTTCCGCTATCAAAGTTGCCAGTTCTTTCGGATCATCACAGCAGTTTTTCAATACACTGATCTTTATCAATTCACGCTTTTCCAGTGCCTCCCGGATTCCTTCTATGAATTCCGGTGTCACGGAAGCTTTTCCGACTTGGAAAATCGGCTGGATGTTCATTGCAAGTCCCTTTAAATAGGCACGTTGTTTACTAGTCATTGATCTCTCCTTATAGCATGTACCGTTTTACTTATAATAATCAAACGAAAGTCCATATAAACGGACCGTATCGCCATCCTGAATGCCAAGCTTCTCTAATTCGTTTAAAATCCCGTTTTTCTTCATAAATTCCTGAAAGAAACGGAAGCCTTTTTCCGAATCCAGATTGGTATATCCCAGCATGCGTTCAATACGCGGTCCTTCTACCACATATTCTTTTTCTTTTTCATCATAAGACACTTCAAATGGCAGCGTGACATCGTCCAGATATGCGAACGGATCCCATTCTGTTTCAAATTCTATCAATTCTTTTGGCAATTCCTGAAGAATTCCATAGACATGCCACAGTAATTCGCGGACTCCCTCGCCGGTCGCTGCCGAAATCGGGAATACCGGGATCTGAAGCGGTTCCATTGCTTCTTTCATTAATTCCAAAACCGTCTCACGGTCCAGTTCGGACATAACATCGATTTTATTTGCGGCGATCACCTGTGGTTTTTTTGCCAGATCAATACCATATTTTTCCAGTTCCGACCAGATCGCCTCAATATCCCGGATCGGATCCCTGCCTTCCGTGGATGCGGCATCCACTAAATGAATCAATACTTTTGTCCGTTCAATATGACGCAGAAACTCAAGACCAAGACCGGTTCCTTCTGCAGCTCCTTCTATGATTCCGGGAATATCCGCAATCACAAAGCCCTGATCGTCACTTAAATCGACGACACCCAATATCGGCTGCAAGGTTGTAAAGTGATAATTTGCGATCTTTGGTCTTGCATTTGTCACACGCGAAAGAAAAGTAGATTTTCCCACATTCGGAAATCCGACCAAACCGACGTCGGCTATCACTTTCAGTTCCAGCAGGATCCATAATTCCTTCGCTTCCTGACCGGGCTGTGCATATTTTGGTGCCTGCATGGTAGACGTTGCATAGTGCATATTGCCCTTGCCGCCCCGTCCGCCTTTTAACAACACCACCGGTTCTTTTTTATTCGACATATCCAGAATCACTTTTCCGGATTGAGCGTCTTTAATGACGGTACCGGGCGGTACCTTCAAGATCAAATCTTCACCGTCCGACCCATGGCAGCGGCGTTTTCCTCCGTTTCCGCCGTCACCCGCGCGAAACATGCGTGCCGTCCTGTAATCCACCAAGGTATTGAGACCTTCATCCACCACAAAGATAATATCTCCGCCCCGTCCGCCGTCACCGCCGTCCGGACCGCCGTCCGGCACATATAATTCTCTTCGAAAACTGACATGACCGTCGCCGCCTTTGCCGGAACGGACCAGAATCTTCGCTCTGTCAGCAAACATCCGTCTCACCTCGTTTCAAATGTTAAAAAGGGACACTATCAAATAGTGTCCCCAAAAGATCTTATTCGTTAACGACAGGGTAAATGGAAACCTGTTTCTTGTCTCTGCCCTTTCTTTCAAAACGGACTACACCATCTACTAAAGCAAACAATGTATCGTCGCCGCCTTTACCCACATTAACGCCCGGATGAATCTTAGTTCCACGCTGTCTGTATAAAATGTTACCTGCCTTTACAAACTGTCCGTCCGCACGTTTTGCGCCCAGTCGCTTGGACTCGGAATCACGACCGTTCTTGGTCGAACCAACACCCTTCTTATGAGCAAAAAATTGAAGGTTCATCTTCATCATATCCGTTACACCTCCTTAGTGTAAATTTTCAAATATGTTGTTCCATATTCCTTTTGAATTCCTTTCAAACCAATCAGCATGGCACGGAGCAACAAGGTCGACTCCGTCCCCGGAATATCCAAAAATCTGAAATCGATCACACCCGATTCCTGATGTTGTGTCAGGTGAAATCGATCGTCCGTCAATTCTTCAACGGAATTCAAAGTAGTTAATATAATTGCCGAAACCGCACTGCAGATGATATCGTATCCGCTCTCCGCATAACCGGCATGTCCTTCCGTGTGAAATCCGGTCATTCGATCCTGCGGATCCATCCATACCGTTACCTTTATCATATGGCACCTGCAAAATTAAGCATGGATCTCTTTGATCTCGACTTTTGTATACGGCTGTCTGTGACCCTGCTTTTTATGATAGCCGGTCTTTCTCTTATACTTGTAAACGACGATCTTCTTAGACTTTCCTTCGCCTAAAACCTCGCCCGTAACCTTTGCCTTTGCCACCTTATCGCCGCAAAGCAGATCCTTATCATTATTGACGGCAATGACTTCGTCAAAGGTAACTGTATCGCCCTGATCCGCCTTTAATTTCTCAATATAAATGATATCGCCTTCCGCTACCTTGTACTGCTTGCCTCCTGTCGCAATGATCGCGTACATATCGGTATCCTCCTTTTATCATTACTCGCCAGCTTCGGTGGCACCCTGCGGTACACTTGAACCTCGCTGTGCGGCACACTCAAATATTATAACGTTCCGGTCTTCGATTGTCAATGATTTTCTTTCGTAAGTTCTTTTATTTGTGATAATTGTTCTGCCAGCGGACGTCGTACTTTTTTTCGTGTCAGCTCCACCAGATTCAACTGCGTCATATCCACATATTGTGTCAGGATCCGGTCCCGTCTGATCGCTCCGCATAAATGACGGATCAATTCTTTCTTATGATCTTCTTCTTGCATATCAATAAAATCCACAAGAATGATACCGGACAGATTTCTTAGGCGAAGCTGTCTAGCGATCTCTTCTGCCGCTTCCAGATTGACTTTCAAAAAGAAGTCTTCCTGTTTTCTTTTATGTTCAGCCTTTCCGGTATTGACATCTATGACGGTCATGGCTTCCGTCTGATCGATCACTAAATATGCGCCGGATTTCAGCCAAACATGTCTGGCTGTCATTTCCTTCCAGTCACGGTCCAAGCGGTACACGGCATACAGTGGCTGCAGATCAGATGCAAACCATTCAATCTTATCCTGATATCTTGCCGGGAGCAATGTCCGGAGTTCATCCAATACATCCGGAAGATCGGTGATCATTCTTGACAAACTGTCATAATTATAATCCTGAACGACACTTGCCAATCCGGACTGTGCATGATACAGACAGGAAAAAACCGTATGGAACCGACTGCGTTCGACAATCTCTTTTAACCGCTTCAAAAGGTGACGGAATTCATCCAGTATATCTTCCACGGATGCCTCATATGCGTTGGTACGCAGGATCACGCCATATGATTCCGGAAGCTCTTGTTTCAGGCATGCGCGCCGTTGTCGGGTAACACCGTCATCCGGTAGTTTTCTTGAAACACTGACACCGTGCGATCCGTAACATACCACAGTCAGATTTCCGGTCAGGGACAGTTCGGAACCGGCACTTGGCAGTTTGGTCTTGATCGCCTCCTGCGTGACCTGCACGAGGATCTCGTCTCCGACGGAAATCCGCTCCGTACATTGTCCGCTCGCCAACACATGATGTTTCTGTTCCATAGAGTAATAACAGGCAACATTCGGCTGTATTTCCACAAATGCAGCATTGAGCTGTTTCGAAATCGTCTGAACCTTTGCAATATAGATATTACCGAGAATGGCAGAAGACCCCCGTTCGTTTTCCGGCGAAAGCAAACGGAAATCCGTCAGGCGGTTTTGCTCATAGTAACAGGCGCATATATGATTCTGATAGCGTGTGAACATCAATTCGCACATAATCTGTTCCTTTCCGTCCCAATCTTACCTACAAAAACGACCGGGAATCCCTGTCACGGAATTTCCTTCCCGGCATGCAGCAAGGAGACCAATTCGCCATTTCCGTCCCGCATATACGTCTCCAAACGGTGGATCCGAAACGCGAAGCGTTGATACTCTACATCCATAAAACGACAGACGGCTTCCAGAACAAGCTCCGGTTTGATATTGACGACGCTTCCGGCTGACACACGCATAAAGATCGCATCATCTTCCGCAGACAGCGCATACAGAAACGGCTTAATATCCATTTGCATTTCCTTGGTTTTGGATCGCTTTTGTACGACAATCTCCTCCTGCTCATAAAAAGCGGAAATTCCCGACAGGATATCGGATGGAATGCAATAACCGTCCCGAAATGAGATGCGATAATCCGATCCTGCCACCGCTGCCATGGCGGTTTTCGCATCGTCATCCAATGCGACGACCGCACGGACCTCCATACCCTCCGCCATCGTCCGATTCAAACGGTCTTTCATGTCTGCACCGGATGTCACGGAACACATATCAGCATCAAAGTATTCCCCTTCGCTCGTAATGCCAAGTCCTAAAGGTGCCGCAAATGTGATCAACTGATGCGGACTATATCCCTGCGAATAAGCGATATCCCAGTCTGCCCGGCGGATCGCTTTCTGAAAATACCGCATCACATCCAAATGCCCGATATAACGAAGCGGTCCCATCTTCGTATATTTAACTCTGATTTTCAAGACAGACACCTCCTCCGAACACCGCGGCGCCACAGCCGGAACAGCCCTGTTTACAGTTTTGCGTGGTCTCGCCGCGTTTTGCCCGTTCCCACTCACGTATCAGAAATGCTTTCGACACACCGATATCAATAAAATCCCACGGCAGAATTTCTTCCGTCGAACGTTCCCTGCCGATATAAAAGTCCGGCTCGATTCCGTGGTCACGAAATGCCTGCTCCCAGACGTCACGCCGGAAATACTCATGCCATGCGTCATAGATACAGCCGCCGCGATACGCCTGTAAAATGACAGGTGCCAGTTTGCGGTCACCGCGGGCGAAGATCCCCTCCATGACAGTGAGATCCGCGTCATGATAACGATAAGACAGACTCTTACGGTTTTTTTGTTTCTTAAATTCTTCTTTCACAAAATGCGCTTTCTGTAAAAATGTTTCTTCGGAATCCATAGCCGCCCATTGGAACGGCGTGAACGGTTTCGGAACAAAAAAGGAAGAACTGGCAGTAATGGATACCTTGCCGCTGCGTTCCTCTTTCGGAATCGTATAATAATCTTCCGCAAGCTGTTCGCAAAGCAGCGGAATGCCGCGTAAATCCTCTTCCGTTTCGGTCGGCAAGCCCAGCATAAAATAGAACTTCACCTTATTCCAGCCGCCCTGAAAGGCTTTCATGGCGCCTTCTCTGATCATATCTTCCGTAAGACCTTTGTTGATCACATCCCGCAGGCGTTGCGTCCCTGCCTCCGCCGCAAAGGTCAGACTGCTTTTTTTAATATCCTGAACTCGCTTCATAACATCCAGTGAAAATGCGTCGATACGCAGAGAAGGAAGGGCGATATTGACCTTTTTCTTTCCCATTTCCTCAATCAGGAACTCCGTCAATTCCGGTAAAGCGCGATAATCACTCGAACTTAAGGAACTGAGTGTGATCTCCTCATGACCGGTAGAGCGGATCATTTCCATTGCATACTGTTTCATCTGCTCCACATTTTTTTCACGGGTCGGTCGATAGATTGATCCCGCCTGACAAAAACGACAGCCGCGAATACAGCCTCTCTGAATCTCGAGAGTTACCCGGTCCTGTGTGACTTTCAAAAAAGGAACGATCGGCTTCATCGGATATGGGGTATCGGAAAAATCCATAACGACCTGTTTCCTGATCTTTTGTTTTGCATGCGGATTCCGGATGCAGACTTCCTGAATGGTCCCGTCCGGATGATAGCAGATATCATAAAACTGCGGAACGTAAATGCCTTCGATCTCAGCGGCTGCCTCCAAAAAACGAAGCCGGCTTCCGCCCGCCTTCCGGTTCCGCTTATACGCATCCATCAGTTCCCGATAAACCGTTTCTCCTTCACCGATATAAAAGATATCAAAAAAATCGGCGATCGGTTCCGGGTTATAACTGCAGGGACCCCCGCCTATCACGATCGGATCGGAATCGCTGCGTTCGGCAGCCAACAACGGGATCCCGCTTAAATCCAAAATCTGTAACACATTGGTATAACACATCTCATACTGCAGCGTGATCCCTAAAAAATCAAACATGCGGATGGGATCCTGCGATTCCAAAGCAAATAACGGAATGCCTTCCTTTCGCATGATCGCATCCAGATCAAGCCATGGAGAGTATACCCGTTCGCACCAGACATCATCCATCCGGTTTAACATATCATACAGGATCTGGATCCCTAGATAGGACATGCCGATTTCATATACATCCGGAAAACACATGGCAAAACGGATCTCTATGTCTGAAGGATCTTTTATAATGCTATTGATTTCCTTTCCGATATATCGGGCGGGTTTTTCGATCTGCATGAGAATCTCGTCCGATAATGCCAATTTCTCCATACGTACCTCATTCTATGACAATTTTATAAATATTTTTCTTACCCTTGCGCAGTAAGATCGATCCGTCCTGAATATCGGTTTCGGCAAGTTTGCGCAGCGGATCCGTTATCTTCTCGTCATTGAGTTTTACGCCGCCCTGTTCCACGTTTCGTCTTGCGTCTCCCCGGCTTGTGCAGAGCTTGGTATCGACTAAAACGCTCAGGATATCCAGCCCGGCATCCATCTGTGCCTTGGAATAGGTGATCGTCGGCATATTCTCACTGACCCCACCGCTTGCAAAGACGGTGCGGGCAGCCTCCTGTGCCTTGTTGGCTTCTTCCTCTCCATGTACGATTTTCGTGATCTCGTAAGCCAGCACTTCTTTCGCCTGATTAATGGCGGCGCCTTCCAGCGCACCCAAACGGCGCACTTCCTCCATAGGCAGGAAAGTCAGAAGCCCCAGACAACGCTCTACGTTGCCGTCTTCGATATTTCTCCAATATTGATAGAACTCATACGGTGTCGTTTTCTTTGGATCCAGCCATACGGCGCCCTTCATCGTCTTCCCCATCTTCTTACCGTCTGAAGTCGTCAGAAGTGTAAATGTCAGACCAAACGCAGGATCCTTCGCCGGAACCGTTCCGTCCGGACTTTCTGCGATTTTCTTGCGTCGGATCAGATCGGCTCCTGCGAGAATGTTCGACCATTGGTCATCCCCGCCCATCTCTAATTTACAGCCGTATCTCTGATTCAGTACATAAAAATCATATGCCTGCATCAGCATATAATTGAATTCAAAAAATGTCAGACCGTTTTCCATACGCTGTTTATAGCATTCCGCAGTCAGCATACGATTGACTGAAAAATGCACGCCGATCTCCCTTAAGAATGTGACATAGTTCAAATCCAATAGCCAATCCGCATTATTCACCATAATGGCGGCGCCGTCGTCAAAACTGATAAACTGTGACAACTGCTCCTTAAAGCGGTTGGCGTTATAATCAATCGTCTCCCTTGTCATCATCGTACGCATATCTGACTTTCCACTTGGATCACCGATCATGGTCGTACCGCCGCCAATCAGAGCAATCGGGGTATGCCCGTGCTGCTGCATGTGCATCATCGCCATGATCGTCAGAAAATGCCCCACGGTCAGACTATCCGCCGTCGCGTCAAACCCTATATAGAATTTTACCTTTTCCTTGCCTAACAGTTCCCGTAACTGTTCGTCATGCGTTGTCTGCGCGATAAAGCCACGCTCCTGTAAGACATCAAATACATTTTCTTCCATCACTGTTCTCCTTATCTTCAATCATTCGAATCATATCTATGAACGCCGTGTTTCACTCTCACCGTCCGGCTGCGCCGAGAGGGCTTCTAGGACAGCCAAAAGATATTCATATGTGCGTTTTACCGAGGAAACCGACAAGCGTTCCTGCGGCGTATGAATATCTAAAATATCCGGTCCGAAGGAAACGATATCCAGCCGTGGCAGCTTCGATGCGAAAATCCCACATTCCAGACCGGCATGTACCGCCTCTACTTTCATATCCTTTTGATATAACCTGCGGTACACACGCTGCATCGTATCCTGTAACGGAGAATCCGTCCGGTATCGCCAAGCGGGATATTCAGAGAGTTTCTGACAGGAAAACCCACAGAGTAACGCAATATACCGTATGGCATCTTCCTGAAGTTCCAACGCTGCCTGATTGCTGCTCCTGCTTGAAACCTCTATCACGATCTCCTGCGATTCGGTACGCAGCACGCCAAGGTTTAAAGATGTCTCCGGAAGCCCGGAAATCTTCTGTGACATGCTCTGTACGCCGTCCGGCATCAGTGTCAGGAGCCGGATCAGTTGTCCGGCTGTCTGCCGCGGCAGTGCCGCTCGGGAAAATAAGCCCGATTCCCGATCCGCTACATCGGTCAACGGTTTTAATTCCAACCGGAGTTCTGCTTCCGTATCCCGATAAGCCTCACAAAACAAGAGCTGGTATTTTTCCAAGACGGATTGAACTGCGGATATCCGCTTCTCAGAATCCAAAAGGATCTGTGCGACCGTTTCCCGCGGGATGGCATTTTGCTTTAATCCGCCATCCACGGAGATCAGTTCAAACGGAATCGTTTCAGATAATGCCGCCAAAACGGTTCCCATTAAATGATTGCTGTTTGCCCGCCCCTTGTGGATTTCCACACCGGAATGTCCGCCGCATAGACCGGAAATACGGATCTCATAAGGGATTCCCTGCCGGATGTCAGACTGATAAGGCAGATGCAATTCGGATGTGGAACCTCCCGCGCTGCTGACTGTCAGGACACCTTCTTCCTCGCTGTCCAGATTCAAAAGGACCTCCGCCAGCAGATCATCCGTCTGTAAATGGATCGCTCCGTCCATACCGACTTCTTCTTCCGTTGTAAACACCACTTCCAGCGGCGGATGCACCAATGCAGGGTCTTCCAAGATCGCCAGACAGATCGCAACGGCTATTCCGTCGTCACCGCCTAACGTGGTTCCGTCTGCCGTCACATAATCATCCTGAAGCAAAAGGCGAAGCCCTTCCCGCTCAAAATCATGCCTGTTTCCATGTTCCTGCTCACAAACCATGTCAAGATGCCCTTGCAGCATGATCGTAGGCGCATGTTCACATCCGGCAGACGCCGGTTTCCAAATGGTCACGTTATTCCAACGGTCCTGCCGTACGTTCAGATGAAGATTCTCCGCAACGGATACGCAATAATCACTGATCTCTTTCGTATGATAAGAACTGTGCGGAATGCCGCACAGGATTTCAAAATAGTAAAACACTCGCTTTGGTTCCAAAGCCGATAAAATTCCCATTCTTATCACCTCAGGATTCCTTAATTTTTAAAACTATGAATCGGTGCGGGAATACGTCCCCCACGATTTATGAATGCGTCACAGCTATACGGATTGACATACATGATCGGTGCATGACCAAGTAACCCTCCGAATTCCGCCATATCGCCTTCTTTTTTCCCTATGACAGGAATAATACGCACAGCCGTTGTTTTTTGGTTTACCATGCCCAGCGCCATTTCATCCGCAATGATACCGGCGATCGTTGTTGCCTTGGTATCACCGGCGATGGCGATCATATCCAAACCAACGGAGCATACGCAAGTCATCGCTTCCAGTTTTTCCAACGTCAAAGCTCCTGCCGCAGCGGCATCGATCATCCTCTGATCTTCGCTGACCGGAATAAACGCTCCGCTTAAACCGCCTACATAGGAAGAAGCCATAACGCCGCCTTTTTTTACTTGATCATTTAAAAGGGCAAGCGCCGCGGTCGTTCCCGGCGCGCCGGCATATTCCAACCCTATTTCCTCAAGGATTTCACCTACGCTGTCGCCGACAGCCGGTGTCGGAGCCAGAGACAGGTCGATAATACCGAATGGTACTTGTAATCGTCGGGAAGCTTCTTGTGCAACAAGCTGTCCGACACGCGTTATCTTAAAAGCCGTCTTCTTAATGGTCTCGCAAAGCACCTCAAAATTCTCCCCACGGACCGCTTCCAAAGCAGCCTTTACAACTCCCGGACCACTGACGCCGACATTGATAATGGCATCCGCTTCCGTTACGCCGTGAAAAGCGCCTGCCATAAACGGATTGTCATCCGGCGCGTTACAGAATACCACGAATTTCGTGCAGGCATTGGAATCCTGTTCCTTGGTTCGCTGTGCCGCTTCTTTGATCATTTCGCCAATGAGTTTCACCGCATCCATGTTGATGCCGGTCTTAGTAGAAGCGACATTGACCGAACTGCATACAACGTCCGTTTCGGACAAAGCAGCCGGAATCGAACGGATCAGACGCTCATCGGCAGGTGTCATTCCTTTACTGACCAGCGCCGAATAACCGCCGATAAAATTAACGCCCACGGTTTTTGCCGCCCGATCCAACGTTTTGGCAATGGTGACAAAATCTTCTTCCGTCTTACAGACGGTGCCGCCTACAAGCGAGATCGGCGTCACAGAGATCCGTTTATTGACGATCGGAATGCCGTACTGTATCTCAATCTCTTTGCCGACCTTTACCAGATCTTTTGCAACTGTAGTGATCTTCCGGTAGATACGTTCGCATACTTCATCCAGTGAATGACCGGTACAGTCCAGCAGGCTGATCCCCATGGTAATGGTGCGGACATCCAGATTTTCTTTTTGAATCATCTCATTGGTTTCACTTACCTCTTGAATATTGATCATGGTCTGCCACCGCCTTTTATATTCTGTGCATCATATTAAAGATTTCTTCATTTTGCAGACGGATGACGACACCGATTTCCTCACCGATCTGTACCAGTTCGTCAGATAACGTCTTAAATTCTTTCAAAGACGCATTGGTATCGACGATCATCATCATATTGAAATAGTCTTGTACGATCGTCTGGGAGATATCCAATATATTGACCTGATTATTTGCCAGATACGTACAGACCTTTGCTATGATACCTACGCTATCTTTTCCAACTACTGTTATCACCGCTTTATTCATTGTTTTATCCTCACTTTTATCATATTTCATTCATGATCCGTCCGACGAATCTCCTCCCATCCGACCGGATCAATCGGTTGCGAGAATCGCGGAATGCGCACTGCGATTTGCGATCTGAAGATGAAAATCACGAATATCGCTTGTGAACGGATTTTCCTGCAAGGACTGTGCAACCGTCTCATATGCCAGTTCCGCTATATTGTTCTCCTTACTCAAATGACCTAGCATGATGCCCTTGATATGATCATTGAGCAGTTCGCGAATCATCTGACCGGATCGTTCGTTGGAAAGATGACCGCGTTTACTTAAGATCCGCTGTTTGAGCGGATATGTATATGGTCCCACCAAGAGCATATTGACATCATGGTTGGCTTCAATGAACAAAAGATCCGAATCTGACAGTTTCCGTACCAAATAACCGTCATAGTCCCCCAGATCCGTACAGATACTGGCTTTGTGTCCCTGATGCCGAAACTGATAACAGACGGGATCTGCCGCATCATGCCAAATGGTAGACGCTTCAACGGTCAGGTCTTCGATCTCAAACGGCACATCCGGTCGAATGGCAACCCATTGCGAAGTATCGAGTTCTCCCAGCGAATCCGTATTCCGAATCGCTGTCAGCGTCGCTTCCGTCGCATAGACCGGTACGGAATATTGTCTGGTAAACACACCCAGACCTTGAATATGATCCGAATGTTCATGGGTGATCAGAATTCCCTGAATGTCTTCCGGTTCCAGATCAATGGCGTGTAACTCATCGACGATCCGTTTTTTACTGACTCCGGTATCTACTAACAGATGGGTTCGTTCCGTTCCCACATAAATACAATTACCACTGCTCCCGCTGGATAAACTGCATAGGTGCATGCTCCATCGCTCCTGTTCTTCTATATCCGGACATACCTGCCCGCAATCTGTGATATTATAGCATATCTGCCTTCGATATGCCACCTAAAAATGAAGGCGGTGCAGAAAGAATTCCTGAAAATTCTTATTCATGGACAGATCCAGCACTCTGCTTTCCCGTAAAACCGCCGGCAGTTCCGCCATTTCCTCCGGATGAAGCACGGCATGGACCGCACCCAGCAGAGAAGTATTTCCAACGATGTGCAGACAGCCGCGGAAAGTCTCCGGCAACATGCCGAGCGTAAACGCCGCCTCCGGATCCAGATGAAATCCAAAACCGCCCGCCAACGCAACATAATTGATTTCCTCCGGCGGCAGATGAAGTTCGTATGCCGCCAGTTCGATTCCGGTCAGGATCGCCGCTTTTGCCAACTGGATCTGACGAACGGCATCCTGCGTGATGAGGATATTCCCACAGGGAATGCCCGTAGAAAAATACGGTTCCCGTAACAATCCCGTGCTGTCCACTTTTCCCGTCTTATATGCTTTTGCCAATTCCTCTAAGAGCGTCGTTCCGTGAACGGTACCCTTGGATACACTGTTCGCAAATGCCGGTCCGCAGGAAGTCGATGTACAGACACCGCGGTCCCGGTTTAAAATCCAGATTTCCCCGTTCGTTCCTAAATCAATCAGACAGCCATAGTCCTGTCTTTGATCCAGTCCCAGATACCGGACACCGGACACAATATCCGCTCCGACAAAAGCGGAGCGACCCGCAAGGATCTGAATTTCCATGTCCCCGTATGAAAACCGCTCTCCTCCCAATGTCTCCGGTGCAAACGGATATTGGGCAAGTCCTTCGACGGAACGGTTCAGGAGGAAATGTATCATGGTCGTATTTCCGCTGAAGCACAGCCGGCAAATCTGCTGCTTGTCTATCCCCTCCGCAAGGAACGTATCCATCAGGCTTTCAATATCTTCCCGTAACAGGCGGTTCATGACGGACAGCCCCGACTCTCCGGATACATTCTTCGTACCGGCATATTGGATGCGGGATACCACGTCCGCTCCGTAAGCGGCTTGACGATTGAAGCAGCCCGCCTGTGACACGATATCCCCATCGTCCAAACGCACTACCGCCGCCGCAATCGTGGTAGTACCGAGATCAAATGCGACCCCGACTTTCTGATTCTGCGAAAGTAACGAATGTACGGATGTTTCCTGCTCTTCCGGTAATGCCAGCAAAATACTATGTTCACTGCCGATCCCACCGAATGCCACGTGCAATTCTTCCGATGCGACCGTATATCGGCACGCCAGACAGTCCATACCTTCTTCCGCAATGTAGACCTGACATCCCCGGCAGACGCCACCACCCCGGCAGACGGCACCTTGGAGCATAAAACCATGACGGGTGAGAACATCATAAAGGTTCTCACCCTGATCACATTCGATTTCATCGCGAAACATACCGCTCTGATAGGAGTCGATATAAAGTTTGGCTTTTTGCATAATCATTCCGCTCCGTTATTGACCGGCTCACTACTGTGTGCTTCCACAAAAGCAAGGAAATCCTGCGACGGAATCGGTCTTGAAAAATAATATCCCTGAATATAACTGATGCCTAATTCTTCCATGGTATCCAGTTGCTCTTCCGTTTCAATTCCCTCTGACACGATCTGCAGGTTCATACCGTGTATCATGTGCATGGCAGCATCCATCACATACTTTGCCTTGCCGTTATCAAAATAGGATTCAATCATACTGCGGTCAAATTTTACAATATCAACCGGCATTTCCACAATGTAGTTTAAATTGGAATGACCGGTCCCGAAATCATCCAGTGAAAATTTCACGCCGTAGTTGATCAACTGATTCATATTGTCTAACAAGGTCTTTTTGACCGCCACGGAACCGCTTTCGGTGATCTCCAGATTGATCATAGCCGGATCGATCCGGTACCATTCCATGATTTCTATAAAACTGTCCGCCAGATGCTCATACGAGCATTGTACGACGGAAAGATTGACTTCTATGTATTCGATGCCCAGTTTTTCCGGATGATGCTGTGCGATAAACTGGCATACTTTCTTGAATACCAATTCGCCGACCTTCAGGATCATTCCGTTTTTCTCGGCGACTTCAATAAATGTTCCCGGAAGAATGACCGTACCCTCATCATCTACGATACGGCTCAGTGCCTCGGCTGAAACAAAGCGTTTTTCCTGCACGGAATAAATCGGCTGATAGTATACTTCTATCCAGTCGTTTTGGATGGCATCCACCAAAAGCTGTTCGATTAATTGTTCCTCATACATCCGGTTGGTAATATCCTGATCCAATACCATCCTTCCGTTTTCCGAAAATTCGATACTGTTTTGTTTGGCATATTGCAGGCAGTGGATCAGATCTTCGGCTTGATTGATGATCTTGGCGCTCGGCACGATCATCCAGTCCGGATGAATGTACGTTTCATGACGACTGCCCCACGAATCATCGAACCGGTCCTGAAGCTGCTGTTCGATGGCAGCCACATCGCTCGGGTTTTTCAACAACAAGAGCATTTCATCATCCGAATCCCGAAAGGCGATCGCATTGGGAACCGTTGACAGGTACTTCACGATTTCCATCATTGCCTCATTGGAATCGTCCGTATCTGCATGTAAGAGAAAATGCGGAAGATTCAATATGATCAAAGCGAAATCCTGTTCCTTGGTAAAAGACTGCTTGATATACTGCATCAAAGCATTCTGATTAAACAAACCGGTCTGTCTATCCAGATTTGTCTCCGGATTTTCCAGTTTAAGATAAATTACCATGACACTGATCGCTCCGGCATAACCAACCAACAGCAACTTATTATTGAAAAACTGTATCACGGCAGAACCGATCCAAAGAAGAATCCAGATTTTCACGGCATCCCGTCGTTTGGGGTTCATCTTCGAGCGGTATCGTATCACCAGATAGATCAACACGGTAAACAACAGCATACAGATCACATAAGTTGTCATGACACTCGGACCGTAAGTATAGGTGTCATAATGATTTTCCACATGCTTATAGATCGGCAGGCAGCAGATCAACACGATACCCGCCAATACCAGACTGCAATAGATCACAACACGGCGGTAGTATTGTCTGCTTTGGCTAAACACGTCGGCAAAGACATACAAAACGCCATTCAAGGCAACTAAAACCAGTGAGGAGACATAGGCTTTACATACTGTATTCACCAACCAATTCGGCAAGGAATCGGAATATTGGAGAACGATGATGGAAAGCACATCCAAAGTCAGGGAAAGGATCACGATCGTATAGATCCTTAAAAATGCCCGTTCGGTATTCAGATTGATCTTTTTTTGGCGGTAATAGAAATAAAAGATCACCACCATTAATAAAATGCCGCAGCATTGCATTTTTATATTCATAAGCGTCCCCATTTCATAACGGCATATCTGCCATTGATGTCATAATTAATTATAGATGGTCTTCGGTGTTTTCTCAATCGGACGATATCCCTTTTCCGCAAGTTCCTGAATGATCGCCTGCTTATGCTCCGGTCCGAACGCTTCCATCGTGATCACCAGTTCCACCGCACTGTTCCGGTTCAGGCTGACAAACTGGTTATGTTCCAAGCGAATGATATTGCCCTGCGCTTTTGCGATCACGGAAGAAACATTCATCAATTCTCCCGGTTTATCCGGCAATAATACGGAAACTGTGAAAATACGGCTCCGTGCGATCAATCCGTGTTGTACGACGGAAGCCAGCGTAATAATATCCATATTGCCCCCGCTGATGATGCTGACGATTTTTTTATCTTTGACAGGCAGATGTTTTAATGCCGCGATTGTCAGCAGACCGGAATTCTCAGCCAGCATCTTATGGTTTTCCAACATATCCAAAAAGGCAACGATCAGTTCCGAGTCATCCACCGTGATAATATCATCCAGATTCTTTTGCAGATATGGAAAGATCTTGCTGCCCGGTGTCTTGACGGCGGTACCGTCCGCTATGGTATCGACCATCGGCAGGGTCGTTACCTGTCCGAACTTCAAGGATTCCTGAAGACAGTTTGCCCCTGACGGTTCCACGCCGATGACTTTGATGTTCGGATTCAACATCTTGGCAAATGTCGAAACGCCCGTAGCAAGCCCGCCGCCGCCGACCGGAACCAAAATATAATCCACAGTCGGTAATTCCTTGATGATCTCCATGGCGATCGACCCTTGACCGGTTGCCACTTCCAGATCGTCAAACGGATGAATAAAGGTAAACCCTTTATCTTCTGCAAGCTCCAGTGCATAGGCACAGGATTCATCATAGACGTCTCCGTACAAGATCACTTCCGCGCCGTAGGATTTCGTGCGGTTCACCTTGATCAGCGGCGTCGTGGTCGGCATGACGATCGTTGCCCTGACGCCATAAGCATTCGCCGCGTACGCCACGCCCTGCGCATGGTTTCCTGCCGAAGCGGTGATCAGTCCCTTGGCACGTTCCGCATCCGAAAGGGTGCTGATCTTATAATAAGCTCCTCGGATCTTATACGCACCGGTCAACTGTAAGTTTTCCGGCTTCAGATACACCTTGTTCCCGGTCTGCTGACTGAGATATTCACTATACACTAAATTTGTCGGCAGTACGACTTGTTGTACGACATGATACGCCTCTTCAAATTTTTCAAGAGAAAGTTCTGTTACTTCCATGAATCATTATCCTCCTCGATCAACATTTCTATTTCTGAACGCACTGTAAAGTCCGCAAACAACGCTTCCACATAACGGGAGGGATCAAAACGCTGCAGATCGTCTATCTTCTCACCGACACCGATATATTTCACCGGCACATCCAATTCCGCCTGAATGGCAATGGCTATGCCTCCTTTGGCGGTGCCGTCCAATTTTGTCAGGATAATACCGTTTAGATCCGTCA
Source organism: uncultured Lachnospiraceae bacterium (assembly GCA_947589305.1). Taxonomy (GTDB): domain Bacteria; phylum Bacillota; class Clostridia; order Lachnospirales; family Lachnospiraceae; genus CAG-632. The sequence continues at coordinate 210,294 of CANQAP010000001.1, read as the reverse complement.
CCTCGCGGAATTGTTTTGCCTGTTCGAGAGCATTTTGCCCCGTCGAGCCGTCCAATACGATTAATGTTTCACAATGCGCTTCCGGATATTCCTTTTCAATGATACGGCGCATTTTTGCCAGTTCATCCATCAGATTCTTTTTATTATGAAGACGTCCGGCTGTATCGCAGAGAAGGATATCCACATGGCGGGCTTTTGCAGCCTGCACGGCGTCATATATGACTGCCGCGGGATCTGAACCTTCCTGTTGGGCAATGATCTCAACACCCGCACGTTCCGCCCACGTTTTTAACTGATCAATGGCAGCCGCCCGAAACGTATCGCCGGCTGCGATCAAAACTTTTTTCCCGCGTTTTTTATATTGCGCCGCTAATTTACCGATCGAAGTGGTCTTACCGACGCCGTTCACACCGATGATCAACATGACCGTTGTCTGTTCCTCAAAATCATAAGCGGAATCATCTACCATCATCTGATCCCGTATGATGCCGCTGAGCAACTCCCGGCAAGGTTCAATTTCCTTTATTTTATATTCTTTAACACGACGCTTCAGGTCCGTAATGATACGGTCTGTCGTTTCCAAACCTAAATCCGCCATGATCAGGACTTCTTCCAGTTCGTCATAAAAATCGTCATCTAACTCGGAATGTCCGTGAAAAATCTGGTTCAGACTTTCACTCAACTGATCCCGCGTCTTTGTCAGACCACCTACCAACCGCTTAAAGAATCCTTCTTTTTCTGTTTTTACAGCTTTTTCCGCATCTGCATCATTAAGTGAGAGATGCTCCGGTTCCTGTTCTTCGATTGATTGTTCCGTTTTCCGTTTATCAAACAGTCCCATGGCAGTTCCTCCTGTTTTCTTATTTTGATATGTCAGACTTATTTATCCAGTTCGCTTTCGATCAGGTTGACCGATACCAAAGTGGATACACCTTTTTCCTGCATGGTGATTCCGTAAAGAATATCTGCTGCTTCCATCGTGCCTTTCCGGTGTGTGATCACGATAAACTGGGTATCCTTCGTCAGCTTATGCAGGTATTTGGCAAACCGCTTCACATTGGAATCGTCCAAAGCCGCCTCAATTTCGTCTAGCAGACAAAACGGCGAAGGTTTCAGACTTTGGATCGCAAATAACAGAGCAATGGCAGTCAGTGATTTTTCACCGCCGGATAACTGCATCATATTTTGTAATTTTTTCCCGGGCGGCTGTGCAATGATCTTAATACCCGCTTCCAAGATATCTTCCTCTTCGACCAAGACTAAACTTGCCTTCCCGCCGCCGAAGAGTTCCTGAAACACCTTATCAAACATCACCTGAATCTCAGCAAATTTTTCGCTGAATTGCTGCCGCATCGCCGTATCCAGTTCCGCTATGATACGCTTTAAGTTTTCTTCCGCTTTTACAATATCATCATGCTGCTCTTTCAAGAAGGTATAGCGTTCCGATACTTGTTTATAATCCTCGATCGCATTGACATTGACATCGCCCAACGATTTGATCTTACTCTTTACCGCTGTCAGTTCCCGCCGCAGCATCGTCAGATCCTGAAATTCCGGATTCCGCAATTCCAACGCTCGATTATACGTCAGCTCATATTCTTCCCACATGTAATTATTCAAAGCGTCCGACTGCTCCGTGATCTTTTCCAACTGCGCATGCAGCCGAAAAGCCTCTTTATCCAAGTTGGACAATTCCTCGCGCAGTTCTTCCCGCCGCTCAAAGAATTCTTTGTGCGCAAGCATCATTTCGTCTTTCCGCTTTGTATCCTGCTGTAAATGTTCTTCCAATGTGGCGATCTGGGACTTTCGTGTTTCCATCTCCTTCTGAATGGCATTGATCTGCTCATTGATCTCCATGATCGCTTCCGCCGCTCCGTGCGTCCTGCGGTTATATTCTTCCAACTCCGCCTTTAATTTATCATTTTCCACACGGATCCGATGGATATTTTCAATGAAAAAGTCATCCTGTTGTTTGATCGTATTGAATTCCAGCAGCAATTCCGACACTCTGGCATTGGCGGTTTCCAAACGTTCTTTTTGCTCCACGATCGCTTCTTCATATTTTGCGATCCTTGCTTCGCAATCCCGCTTTGCCTGCTCCTGAAACTGATTGCCCTCAAACAGTTGGTTTTTATTTTGATTGATTTCCTCGATCTGGGCATCCAGTTCCTTATTTTCATTCTGTAAGGATGCAAAGGTCGCAGCATGCTCGGACAAACGGGCATTCACCTGTTCCAAATTCAGGTGATTTGTATTTTTATCCAAATATAAATCCTGAAGCTTAGAAGATAACGTTTCTTTTTCTTCCTTCAGGTTATCCCGCGTATCACGCAGTTCTTTTTCTTTCTTTTCCGCTTCAAAAATCTGTCGATTCAGGTCATCGACTACCATATTCCATTCATCCAGTTCCCGCTTGCGTCCGAGCAGATTGCCTGCATTCTTATATGCGCCGCCCGTCATCGCACCGCCCGCTGTCAGCAGTTCGCCTTCTAACGTCACGATACGGATGGAATACTGATATTTCTTTGCGATCTCTAAAGCATGGTCGATCGTATCCACCACCAGAATCCGTCCGAGTAAATGTTCCGCTACGATCTGATATTCCGGCTGTGTCGTCACGAGTGTGCTGGCAATTCCGATCACGCCGCGTTCTTTCAGAGCGTCCGGATGGGAAAAACTCTGTCCGGAACGAATGCTCGTCAACGGTAAAAACGTTGCCCGGCCAAACTTGTTCTGTTTCAGAAATTCGATCAGGCGTTTGGCTGTATGCTCATCCGCCGTGACCACATTTTGTATACTACCGCCCAAAGCGGTCTCAATCGCAGTCTCATATTGCTGACGGACGGTAATGATATCCGCTACCACGCCCACGATTCCCTTGACATGCTTCTTCTGCTCCATCACACGGCGGATGCTATTTCCGTAGCCGTCATACCGTTCCGTAATATTACGCAGCGATTCCGCTTTTGCCCTTGCGGTCGTGTGGTCATTTCGCAGTTTGGCAAGTTCCTCACGGTTATGTCGGGTTTCTTCTGTGTTTTGATCGAGATTCCGATCACAAACCGACAAAGCATCCTGTCTTGCCGTGATCTGTGCATCCAGCTCCTGCAACTGCTTTTGAAGGACTTCATACTGTTCCTTGTCCGCCATTTCATCGCTCTTAAACTGCACATAGCGTTGATTGATCTGTGTTTTTCGGAAATTGATATTTTCCAGCAACGCATCATAACGAGCCACTTTCCCCTTGATACTGGAGTTTTCATTCATCAGCTCGATAATATCCGCCTTATTCTTTTCTATCTTTTCTTCCAGAGCCGTGATTTCATCCTGAATCTCCTGCGAATGCGCTTTTGCTTCTTCCACGATATCGTCAGCCGTATCCAGTTTTTCATCCAGCACCGCTTTCTTTTCCTGATATGCGCGCTGTTCTTCCGTCTGTTTTAAAAGCGCATCCTGCACCCGGCGGATCTGTTCGCTGATATGCGCGTCCGAAAGACGAACACTGTCGATTTTCTGATTGTAGACCTTGATCTCACCTTCAGCCCGCTCCACAGCCAGCCGCAGTTCCGTGATCTGGGATTTCCCGGTATCAATTTTCTGATTGTAGGTTTCCAGTTCCTGTTCCAAACGGTCATATTCCGTCTTGATCGCATCATGCTGTGTCTGTAAGGCTTCCGTTCGGTCGGTCACGATGTTCAGCTTTTCTTCATTTTCCTGAAGAGATGCCCGGATGCGGTCACTATCCATCAAAAAGGCATTCACATCCAGTTGCTTCAGTTCTTCCTTAAACAGAAGATATCTCTTCGCAATCTCCGATTGCTTTTCCAACGGTCCGATCTGTTTTTCCAGTTCTGCCAAAATATCATTGACACGATACAGATTCTGACGCTCCGCATCCAATGCTTTTTCGGTAGCCGCCTTATTCTTTTTGTACTTCACGATACCTGCCGCTTCGTCGAACAGTTCCCGGCGTTCTTCCGGTTTGCCGCTCAGGATCTTTTCCACCTGTCCCTGTCCGATAATGGAATAACCTTCTTTTCCGATACCGGTATCAAAGAACATATTATTAATATCTTTCAGGCGGCACGGCGTGCCGTTGATCAGATACTCACTTTCACCGGAACGGTATACCCGTCTTGCCACCGTAACTTCTTCATAATCGATCGGCAGCACATGGTCGCTGTTATCCAAGGTGATCGCGACGCATGCCGAACCGTGCGGTTTCCGCATCTCCGTACCGGAAAAAATAACATCCTCCATCTTGGCGCCGCGAAGCTGCTTTGCACTCTGCTCTCCCAGCACCCAGCGGACGGCATCCGCCACGTTACTCTTTCCGCTGCCGTTCGGTCCCACGATACCGGTGATTCCGTTTTCAAATTGAAAGACTATTTTATTTGCAAACGATTTGAAGCCATAGACTTCGATGCTTTTTAAGTACATGGTGATCCTATCCGAATATTCTTCGGTTCCTTTTTCTCTTGTGTTTTTCTTTGTTCCAGACGGATCAGCGCTTCATAAGCCGCCTTTTGTTCTGCATGTTTCCGACTCTGTCCGTCCCCTTTTCCATATCCGGTGCCGGCAATCTCTACTTCCACAAAGAAATGCTTACAGTGATCCGGTCCCTGTTCATCGACCAGCAGATACCGGATCTCACCGAGTTCCTCTTTCTGCACCAGCTCCTGTAATCTGGTCTTGGCATCATAAAACAACTGTTTATGCTCCATATCGAGCAGCAGAAACCGTTCGACATACGCCTTTGCCGGTTCCAGACCGCCATCCAGATAGATGGCGCCCAATACGGATTCAAACAGATCACAGAGCAGGGAATCGCGATTTGCCCCTCCGGTCTGTCGTTCTCCTTTGCTTAAATATACATAGTCCGGAAACGACAGCTCCCTCGCGCATTGTGCCAAAGAGCATTCACAGACTAAGGCAGAACGCAGCTTAGACAACTCTCCCTCCTGTTTTTCCGGGTATTTATCCAATAAAAACTGGCTGGTGATCATTTCCAAGACGGCATCACCTAAGAATTCCAAGCGTTCATAATCCGAAATCCGGTTCATTTTCCGTTCATTCGCATAGGAACTGTGAGTAACCGCCTGTTGTAAAAGCTCCGGTTTTTGGAACGTATATTTAATTGTTTCCATCAACGCATTTAATTTGTTCGGCATGCAATGCTCCTTATAACATTTAGTCAACTGATCCTCCGGTCCGCTATGCTTCTTCTGATACAGAGGTAATATTTTCCTGAATCAGTTCCCTGATGTGCTGGCGGCTGAAATCCATACACTGCGTCACGGCGTTTTTCACCTCGCTCGCTTTGGAACTTCCGTGTACCTTTGCGACCAATCCGTTGATCCCCAAAAGCGGCGCTCCGCCATAATTGGAAGCGTCAAATTCCTTCACTGCTTCCTTGATCTTCGGTTTTACCAATGCCGCGCCCAGCGTGCTGATCGGTGATGAAGTCATGGCTCCCTTGATCTGCTTCATCAGAAACGCCGCCGTACCTTCATATAATTTCAAGATGACATTTCCGACAAAAGCATCACAGACAATCACATCTGCCAGTCCCGCCGGAATATCTCTTGCCTCGATACTACCGATAAAATGAATATTCGGACAGGCTTTCAACAACGGAAACGTCTCTTTCACCAAGGCATTTCCCTTTTCTTCTTCCGCCCCCACATTTACGATCGCAACCCGGGGCTGCTCTATGCCGACAATATGCTGCATATAAATGGATCCCATCTGTGCAAACTGTACCAGATCGGTCGGACGGGAATCCATATTGGCTCCGCAATCGATCAGAATGGAGACGCCGCCTTCCCGCGGAATCAACGGCGCAAGCGGAGAACGGCGGATACCTTTCATCCGTCCGACGATCATACGTCCGCCCACCAAAACCGCGCCGGTGCTTCCGGCAGAGATCAAGCCCTCCGCTTTTCCTTCTTTTACAAGATTTAAACCCACGATCAGAGAGGACTGTTTTTTTGTCCGAACCGCTTCGACCGGTTGGTCATGACAGGTAATGACATCCGGCGCGTCCACCACCTCTAACTGTTCCTTCCGGTAATCATATTTAGCCAGCTCTTCCTCTATCTGTGCCTGCGGTCCGACTAGGTATATAAATACATCCGGATGCTCTTTCGTCGCCAAAACGGCGCCTTCTACCAACGCCCAAGGAGAATTATCACCTCCCATGGCATCAATAACGATTTTTATCTGATTTTCTTCCATGTTCTTCCTCCTTGTCCGACTTACGAGATCCTATGTATGCACCATATTACAGACATCTTATACACATAGAAATCCATTTATATAATACTAAAAAATCCCATCATTGTAAAGGGAATCCGGAGACGAAAAAAAGGAACTCCCGTATCCGGAGTTCCTTTTCGAATCTTCTTAATCAACTGCAATGATTTCCTTTTTGTTATAAGAACCGCAAGCCTTACATACTCTATGAGGCATCATAAGCTCGCCGCATTTCGGACATTTTACCAATGTAGGAGCATTCATTTTCCAGTTTGCTCTACGTTTGTCTCTTCTTGCTTTTGAAGATTTATTCTTTGGACAAATTGACATCACTACACCTCCTATTGCATACTCCGTCGGCTTTTCCACACCTTGACAATTATAACGACTCCCTTACGGTTTGTCAACATAAAAATCCAAGAAAGCCAAGTTTTATCGATACCATTCATGTTTTCGATACAGCACAAGGAAAATGATCGCTAAAAGCGCTGCATAGAACACATTGATTCCGCAATGGAAACCAATGTGCATGCCGTCAGCCGAAATCGGCAAGACGGAAAAAACACCGAGCCGCCAACTGGGCAGGAACAGGGCGGTCAAAGACAGACACAGCATCAGCAAGAACACATAGTGTTCTTTCAGGCAAAGCATAGCGATCATTTCACATAAGGAAAACAAAAGATATGTCAGGCATCCCATCCCGATAATCCGACACACTTCCTGATTCCAAAAAGCAGCCGCTCCTCTGCCGGTCTGCAGGCAGGCGATCACAAATGCCAGATACAATAAAAGCACCGCGAATCCCGTTTCCAACAGCAGATGACCAAACAGGGGAAGCAATACTCTGTTCCGTTTTTGGTAGCGGATCGTCAGATACGCTTCACCCTTCAGGATATACGTCAGTAAATCGGCATGCAAAAAAGAAAGCGCAGCGATGCTTAACACAAAAACTCCTGAAAACAATTCCACATTCACCGGTATCTCACCGAACATTGCCCGCAAGACGTCCATATCCGTGATATGATAGTTTGCCTCACCATGAATCAGCATGAGAAATCCCAGCCAGTATGAACAAAATACCAGCACATACTTATATCCTGCATTTTTTAATATCGCTTTTGTCATAACATATCCCTTTTGGCACTAATCCGAAACAAATATACGATGGTAAGGGCAAAAATCACCAGCAAAGCCGGATAAACTTGATTTCCTTTAATATACACCCATGAATAAAGAAATCCAAACTTATGCAGTCCGTACCCCGACAGGGTAAGCGCACGCCGGATTCCATTCATTTCAATCAAAGGAATCAGTACCGCGATAAAATGAGCCATGCTGGACACTGCCGGCACTTTCGAATGCTTGAATATCGTGGCAAGATTGGCTGAAATCAGCAATGCCATGAAATAACGCGGAAAATTTTCAACGATCTGAAACAGCGGCGTTTCCCGTATCGGAAATTTTATCGTTGGCAATAATATCAAAAAAGAATACCATATACATAAGAATAAAAATGTAAAGCACCACTTCCATACGCACGAAATGAGCATGGATTTCCTGCGGTTACCGATACGGATGACCAACGGATACAGTATGTATTTATCGATCCATGCTATACCGAAGATATGTGCCGGAATGATAAAGAACAGAAATACTTTGTCATAATCTACGCTATTCATATAAAAAAATGCCTCACTTGACGAAAACGATAAAAGCGATCCCTGTATAGCGAGGATTCCGAAAACAATCACACATCCTAAAATTAAACAATCCCTCTTCATAATTATCGTTTTACCTTTCCGTTTTCCATAAAACAGACATTATCACATAATTGTTCGATGTCTTCCGCATGATGAGACGTCAGGATCAGAAGCCGACCTTCGTCACGAAAACCGCGAAAAATCTCATATAACATCTCCACGGTCGCTTCATCCAAGGCATTAAACGGTTCATCCAAGATCAATAACTGTTGTTTTTCCATGATTGCCTGTATGATCGCAATTTTCTGTTTCATACCAAGCGAATACTTCCGCATGGTTTTTTTTGAATTAGGATCCAAATCAAATTGTTCCATATAGGATCGAATCTCATCCACCGAAACCACATGCTTAATATCCGCTAAGAGTTTTAAATTTTCCAAACCGGTCAAATGGTTGAGAAATTCCGGTTTTTCAATGATCATACCCATATCCGGCGGAAACGTGAGCCTGTGATTCAGCTCTTGATCATCAATAAGAACTTTTCCGTCCGTCGGTTGAATCAAGCCGGCGATCGCCCGTAACAGCATAGTTTTTCCACTTCCGTTCTTGCCGACAATCCCATAGATATGACCGCTGGAAAACTCCAAATTAATATCCTCAAGTACCATTGTTCCTCTGATTTTTTTTGTAAGATGTTCTACTTTGATTTTCATAATCGTTTTACTCCTTTTTGATCAATATATTTTTAGAGTTGTCACCTGCCAAAAGTGACGGAAGATACGCATTACATGGAGTTTCTTATAACGACTCCCGATTCCGCAGATAGCCGACCACGATCAACGCTAGAACGATCAGGATAAATAATCGGAAAACGCTTATGACATCCTCTGTTTTTATGATTGATGTCAAAGCAGATGCCGCCATGGGCTGTAAAATGACATCTAAATTCATGACATTACTGGTGTTCAGTGCATTCAGATAATGCAGCACATATAACCCCAGTACGGACGACACCATGACCACATATTGATTTTTCAGTTTCACGATCGCATGGAACGCAAATACCAGCAAGGCATACAATGCCATCGCCAAAGAATTCAGAAAGCTGTAAAAAAAGATATATGCGATCCGGCTGTGTTCAAAGACCGGATAGGAAAACATGCCTTCTTTTGGAAAATAATTAGGCAAAAACTCATTTTCTAATGAAATAAATCGGGACAGCACAGCATAAACAAGCAGAAAATTCACAGTAAAAGCAACAAAAAAATTCACAAACGTTGTCACAAAGGTAACGGCAGTCTTTGAAAGATAATAACTTCTCCATCCCTTTCGGATCACCAACAGATCTTTCACCGAGGAGCGTTCTTCATAAAAAAATAACATACCGGTAGAAAGCAAGGGAAATGCCCAGTAAAGTGTATGAAATGTTGTATTTGACGCATCGTGTGCGATCAAAAACCAACACACAAACGGTGATAAACTAATTTGCGTAGGTCCAGTTGTTGTATACAAAATATCAATCACCGGCCAAAGCATCAAAAGCAAAAGAATCACCAACTGTACTTGAACCAGACGGCTTTTATACATTTTTTTAATATCGGAAATAAAATATGACATACATGACCTCCCACATATTTATGATCTATGGGGGAGCAACCACCCTCCCCCATGGGTAATTGAAACTAGTATCTTAATTATTAAAAATGATTGATATGGCTGCCAAATTTCATTGACCTCATTTACCGCTTCTCCCTTATCAACGTTCGCAATATACGTTTATTGACTGTGCATTGCCCGTTTTGGATGAAAAAATTTGGCAGACCCTATCAGATCGTCGGGTTACACAATCCACCGTATATTAGCATTTATCGACAAGATTATTATACCATTTTTTACCTGTCTGTCAAATTTTGTCCGTGCTGTTTTAGAAATCGTTCGCACACATCAAATATGCAAACAATATAAAAAGAAAGGCATTCCATGCCTTTCTTTTTATTCTATATAGGATCGTCTTCCGCTATTGTCCCTGAACCAGTGCTGCCGTCTCACGGGCAATCGCCAATTCCTCATTTGTCGGCACCACCAAAACCGGTATACGGGAATCGTCTGTTGAGATCACTGCATCCTCGCCACGTACACGATTCCGTTCCGGGTCCAACTTCACTCCTAAGTATCCGAGATACTGGCAGATACCGGCTCTTGCCGTCGCATTGTTTTCACCGACACCTGCGGTAAACGCGATCGCATCCACGCCGTTCATCACTGCCGTATAGGATCCGATATACTGCGCCACCCGGTAACAGAACAGATCCATAGCTTTCTTTGCCCGGGCATTCCCCTGATCGATCGCCGTTTCCAAATCCCGAAAATCACTGGAAACGCCGGATACACCTGCAACACCGGATTCCTTATTCAGAATATTCATCACATCCGAAAGGGAACGCTGCTCTTTCTGCGCGATAAATTCGATCACGGCAGGATCGATCGTACCGCTTCGGGTTCCCATTACCAAACCGTCCAGCGGCGTCAGTCCCATACTGGTATCCACGGAGACACCGTTTTGAACGGCACAGATACTGGCACCGTTTCCCAAGTGACAAACGATCGTACGCAATTCTTTCACATCCCGACCAAGCAGTTCCGCCGTATGCTTGGACACAAAACTATGGCTGGTGCCATGAAATCCGTATTTCCGGATCTTATATTTTTCATAATATTCATATGGAATTCCGTATAAATATGCCCGTTCCGGCATTGTCTGATGAAATGCGGTATCAAAGACCGCAACCATCGGAACCTGCGGCATCAACTTTTTACAGGATGCGATCCCGATCAAATTTGCCGGATTATGTAGCGGTGCCAGATCATTGCATTCCGTGATCGCCTGTATTACTTCATCCGTGATACGTGTAGAAGAAGCAAATTTTTCGCCCCCGTGTACGATCCGATGACCGACCGCTCCGATCTCATCTAAAGAGCCAATGACTCCGTATTGCGGATCCGTAAGCATCTGAAGGACCAACTCGACCGCAGCCGTATGATCCGGCATCGGAGCTTCCAATTCGACCGGTCCCCTGCCGGACGGCACATGCTTTAGTCGCCCGTCGATACGAATGCGTTCGCATAAGCCTTTTGCCATCACCTGTTCCGTAACGGAATCGATCAACTGATATTTCAGTGAGGAACTCCCGCAATTAATCACCAATATATTCATCGTCTGTTATCCTCCTACCGGTTTTGTTGTGCCTGAGCCTGTACCGCCGTGATGGCGATCACACCTACGATATCGTCGGCACAGCATCCGCGGGACAGATCATTTACCGGTTTTGCGATCCCCTGCGTGATTGGTCCATATGCTTCTGCTTTTGCCAGACGCTGAACCAGCTTATATCCGATATTACCTGCATCCAAATCCGGAAATACCAGTACATTTGCCTTTCCTGCCACATCACTGTCCGGAGCTTTTGCTTTTGCCACTTCCGGTACGATTGCCGCATCGGACTGCAATTCACCGTCTACACGGAGCTGCGGATCCAGTTCTTTTGCCAGCCGTGCCGCCTCCACCATCTTATCGACCTCCGGATGCTTGGCGCTGCCTTTTGTCGAATGCGACAACATGGCAACGATTGGTTCCTTCTCCACCAATAACCGAAACGACTGTGCGGAACTCTCCGCTATGTAAGCGATCTCCTCAGCATTCGGCGACTGATTCAATCCGGCATCCGCAAAGATAAAGGTACCGTCTGCCCCCATATCGCAATTCGGAACCACTACCAAAAAGAATGCCGAAACTAATTTAATATTCGGCGCGGTTTTTAAAGTCTGCAACGCTGCACGCAGGACGTTGGCAGAAGAATGAATCGCACCTGCCACCATTCCGTCCGCATCGTTGGCTTTTACCATGATACAGCCCATAAACAACGGATTTGTCAACAGAATCTCCCGTGCTTCCTCAACGGTCATCCCCTTACTTTTTCGGATATCTGCCAATAATTGTGCATATTCTTCCAGTTTTTCGCAATGCTGCGGATCCACAAACGTGGCTTTGCTCAAATCCAAACCTTCCGCCGTATTCAATATCTCTTTTTGATTGCCGATCAGTATGATGTTGGCAAGCCCTTCCTCCAAAACTTTGTGAGCGGCGATCACCGTTCTCCTGTCACTTGTTTCCGGCAGGACGATCGTCATTTTCTTTTGCTTCGCCCGTTCTTTTATCGTATCTATAAACCCCACTGCCCAATATCTCCTTTCCAATATCCTCAGTTTATTATAACAATTCCGGTAATTGCATACAATACGCAAATGGAAAAAAATTACCTTTTTCGCGTGATTAATTCCGCTGTACTTCCGGTCCGTCCACCTTGATCTGCCCCCTGCCATGCTCTTTGGCATAGTACATAGACCAATCCGCCCGCTTGATCAGTTGGTTCACATCATCACACAGAGCCGGATAAGCGGACACTCCGATACTGACATTCATGGTCACCGTCTGCCCGTATGCCTCCACGACAGTGGTTGCGATCTCATGATGCAGGTTTTGGATGATCGGGAGCGCCCGGTCGATTCCCATATTGGGAAGCGCGATCACGAACTCCTCTCCGCCATATCGACAGATAAATCCCAGATCTAAGTCCTCGATATGTTCCGCCGCGATCTGTGCAATTTTCTTGATCACTTCATCACCGACTAAATGCCCGTACGTATCATTGATCCGTTTGAATTTATCAATGTCAAACAACGCTACGGTCAGCGATTCCTGATTCATCACCGTCTTCTTTGCCTGCTCGGCAAACAATTTATTGAAATATACGCGGTTATGGATGCCGGTTAAGCCGTCTGTCTGGGCGATATGCCGCATCTGGGCATACATTTTGATATTATGGATAGCCAAATTAAACTGTGGGATGATGATTTTATAAAATGCGATGTAATCATCGAATACTTTTTCCTGCTTGGAACCGCTGACGATGACTCCGTACTTTTCACCGTCCAGCACTAAAGGAAGCACTAAAAGCGTGACTACTTTTGTTTGGGAAATCGCCGGAAACTGTTCGGATGGGAAATTGTTAATGACAAAATGACCGTCTTCGTCTGACGGAGCTTCCTGAAAGATACGTTCCAGCTCCGGTACTTTTTTCAGTCGCGGATTCGATGTGCAGATACATTTTGTGATGGTGGACTTATTATAACAAACATTGCGGTCGATATAGATGGCACAGAATTCCGCATTTCGTACCCGCATGATCACATCTATGGTATAATCCATCACAGCCGGTATATCCAAGGAAAACGAGCCGTTAATGAATTTCAGGATCTCAGCCTGAATCGCCAGCTCATGGTTGGACTGCTGGATCTGTTTATTCATCTCCCCGAGTTGAACCTTTTGCAGATTTAATTCTTCATTGACCTTTTGGACTCGGTTTTTAAAAGTGGTCAATTCCTCATTGCTGTCTTCCATATCGTCCAGTTCGGACAATAGCAGGTTCATCTGATTGGTAAGCTGGTGTTCATTGAAATAAAACAGCCGCACCAGACAAATATCAAAGATCAAAACCATGCCGTATGCCAGTAACAATAAGAAACCGGTCACGCTGACGCCGTGCGCGGCAAAATACAAAACCGTACAAACCAGTGTCGGCAGCATCAATGCCAACAGACCGGTTATATTGCGAAACGTGTCGCTGATGCCTCGGTAATAGGAAAATTCAAACATAAATGTCAGCATCAAGGCTGCCAGCCCGATCGTCAGATAGATATTCTGATTATGCAGGCGGTATACCATGAGCAAATAGAACGCATATAGAACAAATGTAAAACTGCATAGTATGGATAAACGATTCCAAAACACACATTTAGACAGCATCCCCTCTGCCGCTCCCAGTACTACCGTTCCCGCCAATACCCAGATATAATCAACGGTCGCCGCTTTCGTATCGCTGCAATACACGATAAACAAAAACGCGATCAGTATACCGTACAAAATCCGATGAAATTTCATTTGAGCATGCTGCTGCTCTATGAGTCTTTCATCTAACATTCATTAATTCCTCCAATAGATTTTTATTTGATCTCCGTTTTGCAGCTCATCAAAATGCTCTGCTTTTTTATCATTCAGAAGCATGACCAATTCTTTGCCCTGCACCTTGGACGTATCAAAATTCATCACATCAAATATCTCCACAAAGACATAATGATCTTTTCCGGTCAGTTGATAGGTCGTATCATTCGCCGTTACGGTAATCGTCCGCGTCAAAGCCTCCGCTTGATCCCGCGCAGGTTCTTCCGGCTGCCGCTCAGGAGCGTCATTGCCGGATGCGGTCTCTTCCTCCGGCTCCAAATCAGCATATTGCAGGTCTTCGGTCCAGTGGACTTTAAAGTTCTCATAGATCTTCGTATCCGATGTCGCCGGCTCCCGATTGACATAGATTTTTCCCTCCGGTCTTACATCCATGAAGGTCAATAACTGTTCCAATGTATAATATCCCCGGATCTGAATCTGATCCTGATCCTGAATCTGATAATACTCGGATTCCAGCTTGCCGTTGACATCCACAAATTTCGGGCAAGATACCTCTTTGTCATTGACGTAAAAGGTTATCGTTTTGGTAAACTCCGGAATTTGTCCCAACGTCAGTACCGCATCCTCACCCATGGTTGATTCCGAGATCCGGATCTGGTCATTCGCCGCTATGGAAGCATTGATCGATGACTCATGCCCATTGATGGAAATCACTGCCGCCTCACCCTGACGGCCTCTGACAAACCGATTCTTGCCATCCACCGTATAGTGCAGATCCCGACCGCGTTTCGGGAATATGGCATCGTTTTTCATCCCAAGCTGTATCGCAGCATCAAATACGGTCAAATGATCGTTATCGTATAATTTAATCCGTTCACCGTTGACCGATACAAAAATAAAGTTATTCTTCTGGTCATAATAATTCAGACAGATACCGATCGGCGTTACCAGCAGAGGATCTTTTTTAACATCCGGCACATGGATATAGATATGATCCATGACTTCTTCTCCACGGAGCGCAACCCGCTCTTCCGGCAATTTCAACTGTTTTGCCAATGCCTTGGTAAAATCCGGCAGTTTTCCGCC
Organism: uncultured Lachnospiraceae bacterium; assembly: GCA_947589305.1. Classification (GTDB taxonomy): domain Bacteria; phylum Bacillota; class Clostridia; order Lachnospirales; family Lachnospiraceae; genus CAG-632. The sequence continues at coordinate 195,234 of CANQAP010000001.1, read as the reverse complement.
GCCGCCCACGACAAATACGGCGCTAACGGACTTGCCTCCGTTGAGTTCGATGATCTTTTCCGCTACGCTTTTCGTGATCTCGTTGATGACGCCAGCGACCAGCTCATAGACCTCCGCCGGCGTGATCTTATGGGATATCCCCATGATATCCTTATAAGTCATGGATTTTCGCTTTGGCGAGATCATTTTGATCTTTTCCGCCGTATTAAAATCCACAAGATATTCTTTGACGATCAGCTCCGTAATTTCGTCGCCCGCCGATGGGATCATGCCGTAACCGATGATGCTTCCGTCTTTCGCTACGCAAATATCGGAAGTTCCCGCGCCCACATCTACCAGACAAATGTTTAAAAGCCGATAATGCTGCGGAATGGCTACGTGCATAGCCGCAATCGGTTCCAAAGTCAGATTCGACACATTCAGTCCTGCCTGTTCAACCGCTGCATACAGACCGTCTACCACTTCTTCCGGAAGGAAGGTCGCTAATACTTCCCCACTGATTTTATGTGCCTTATGGTTTTCCAGATTGGAGATCTCATAACCGTTTAGATAGTATTTGATCACTGTATAACCAACGCAGTAATATTTTTCTTCCGTACCGACTTCCTCTACGATCTGCTCATACGCCTTTTCCACGCCAAGCATTTCCAACGAATGGATATATTCCAAGTTGACTACCGTCTGATCGTGAAACTCATATTCCCCCACTCCAACAGCCGTTTTCAATACCCGGCCTGCCGCCGCGATACAGACATCCGTCAACGGTCTTGCGATCTGAGATTCCAACTCCGCCTTCACATATGCAATTTCTTCCGCAACCGTCGCGATATCGTGAATCTGTCCGTCAAGCATCGCTCTGGTTTCATGTAACTTGACACACTGTGCCACCACATGAAAGCCCTCTATATCCCGATATCCGACCGTTCCCACAATGCTTCTGGTCCCGATATCCAAACCAAATACCAGTGACTGTGGATATTTCGTAAGTGCTGTCATACTGCCTCCTGAATCCTATCATATTGTTATATTTTACCACAATCAGACCGGTTCTTCAATAAGCCCTCTATCTGTTTTTGGACGTCCTCCGGTGAGGTACAGTTCCGGATCAAACGCCTGCAATGTGACCGGTAATAGTCATCTGCCGCCTGATTTCTTATAATCTGTTCACATTTTTCCCTACTGTATCCACGGTTTTTGATCAAACGCTCTATCCGCAATTCCGGCGGCGCATACACATACCAAAGTTCATCACAGACAGACGCATATCCGTCCTCGATCAGTAATGCCGCCTCGATCACAAAATATTCCGTGCATTTGCCTTGCCTATGCCGTTCCTGTTCTTCCAGTATATACTGTTTGACAGCCGGATGAACGATACGGTTCAGCGATTGCAGCGCTTCCGCATTCCCAAATACAAAATTCCCCAGTTTCTGACGGTCAATGGTTCCGTCCTGACAGAGGATATCTTCATGAAATGCGGCAAGGATCTCACGATAGACCGGTTGTTCCGGTTCCATAAGCCGATGAGCGATCCGGTCAGCCTCCAATACATAAGCATGATAATCGTCTCTTAACACTGCTAAGACCATACTTTTTCCGGCTCCGATCCCGCCGGTGATTCCGATGGTTTTCATCCCTTTTCTCCTCATATCCATGGTCACTTCGCGTCATACCAGTTGTCTGCGATGTGAACATCAATATCCAACGGTACGGAAAGCGTCGCCACCTGTTCCATTTCCTCATGCAGGATCTGTGTCACACGATCCGTTTCTGCCTGTTTTGCTTCAATCAGAAGTTCATCGTGAATCTGTAAGATCAGCTTAGATTCTAAGCCTTCCCGATGCAAACGCTCCCGCACACGATTCATTGCCAGTTTAATGATATCCGCCGCCGTTCCCTGAATAGGCGAGTTCATAGCGATACGTTCGCCAAAATTCCGCTGCATATAGTTTCCCGACTGGATTTCCGGAACCGGACGGATACGATGATACATCGTCTCCACCTTTCCGGTCTTTCTCGCCTGTTCCACTTGCCGGTCAAGGAACGCTTTAATCTTCGGATATGTTTCAAAATATCGCTCGATATATTCCGATGCCTCTTTGCGGGATATATCTAAATCCTGACTCAGACCGTATGCGCTGATCCCGTAAACAATGCCGAAATTCACCGCCTTTGCATTCCGCCGTTGCAGAGGCGTCACTTCATCAATCGGCACACCGAATACTTCCGCCGCCGTTGTAGCGTGAATATCCCGCTTTTGCCGAAACGCTTCGATCAGAACGGGATCGTCGGATAAATGCGCCAAAACCCGCAATTCGATCTGGGAATAATCCGCATCGACAAATACAAATCCCTCTTTCGGAACAAATACTTTGCGGATCATACGTCCAAGCGGCATGCGGATCGGAATATTCTGCAGATTCGGTTCGGTGCTGCTGATCCGTCCGGTTGCCGTAATGGTCTGATGAAACCGCCCGTGGATCCGTCCGTCCGGTTGGATCACATGCGCCAGACCATCCGCATAGGTAGATTTCAATTTCGTCAACTGACGATACTCTAAGATTGCCGGCACGATTGGGTGTTCCTGCCGTATCTTTTCCAATACGTCCACATTTGTGGAATATCCGGTTTTTGTCTTTTTCCCGCCGGCAAGCTTCATATGTTCAAATAGCACTTCACCCAGTTGTTTCGGCGACTGTATATTAAAGGATTCGTTTGCCATTGCCTGAATCTCAGTTTCCAACTCCTGTATGCGTGTCTGTAACTGTGTTCCGTAATCGATCAGTGCCTGTTCCCGAACACGGATTCCCCAGCGTTCCATTTCGTAGAGCGAATAGATAGTCGGACACTCAATCTGCCAATAGAGATCCAGCATATTATAAGCGGAAAGCATATGTTCCACCTTTTGTCCGGCAGCATATGCCACGCAGATTTCGTCTGCCAGTACAGACAAAACCGCATCCTCCTGAAGGGTCAACGGCGTGATCTGTGCTTTTCCGAGACGTTCCGTTTTGGACGGCACCGTTATGCCCAGAATATCCCGTGCGATATCATCATAGAAATAGTGATCTTTGAGCGGATACAGAAGATAGCAGCAGACTGCCAGATCCAGTACGGGTTCCGCAAAAAACGTATGCTGCAAAACATGTAACTGATTCTTCCATCCGATCGTGATCACGCGATGGTGTTCCGCAAAAAGTCCCGCTACTTTTTCGGACAGATAGGTTTCCGTTGCAAAACCGCCCACCGGAATCCATACGCCTTTTCCGCTTTCAACCGCGCAGGTAACACCCAGCAGCGTATCTTCTCCGATCACACACTGTACAGCAACGCTTTTTGCAAGATCTGCCTGTTGGAAAAAAGCTTCGATGTCCGCAAAATCCTCAAGGACCGTCAAAGCGGATTCAAATGTCTTGTGCTGCATCGGGTGCGGGAAACGGTTCAATATGCTTTTTAATTCCAGACGTTTGAACCATTCATATGAATTCTCGTTAAATAACTCTGAAACGTTTGCGTCGTCCAGTTTCAAATCTAACGGCACATCCAATCGAATAGTCGCCAGTTCTTTACTCAGCAGCGCCTGTTCATAATATGCCTGTAAGTTTTCTTTTGCCTTGTTTGGCTTAATATTCTCAATATGCGCATACGCATTTTCGATCGTATGATATTCGGCAATGATCTTGGATGCCGTCTTTTCTCCGATGGACGGAACGCCCGGAATGTTATCCGAGGCGTCGCCCATTAACCCTTTCAGGTCAATAAATTCGGTCGGCGTCACTTGATACCGTTCCACGACATCACTAGCATAATAATCTTCGATTGTCGTTCCGGACGGCTTGGTTTTCGGAATCCGTACCTGAATCTCATCTGTCGCCAGTTGTAAAAGATCCCGGTCTCCGGACAGAATTGTCACCATAAATCCTTCCTCGGCTCCCCGGCGTGACAGCGTACCGATGATATCGTCCGCTTCAAAGCCGCCTTTTTCAACCGTCAGAATATTCATTGCGCGAAGCACTTCTTTCATAATCGGCACCTGTTGGCGCAACTCTTCGGGCATCGGTTTCCGCGTTCCCTTATAGGCTTCATAACGTTGGTGGCGAAATGTCGGCTGATGGACGTCAAAGGCGACGCAGATATGCGTCGGATGTTCTTCTTCCATCAGCTTAAAAAGAATATTCAAAAATCCTAAAATCGCATTCGTATGCTGTCCCTGTGAATTCGACAGGTCCGGCAGCCCGTAAAATGCTCGATTTAAGATACTGTGACCGTCAATCAATAAGAGTTTATTCAACTTCCAAATCTCCTTTATGTCTGTTTAAATAATCCTGAAGGCGTTCATAATAGCTGCTACTGTTTTCTTCTTTTTCCTGATCCATATATGCCGCAAGATCAAACCGCTCGTATACATCCGGATAGAACATGGCATCCTGAAAATAATCACTGTAATAGTATTCCGACTGTCTTTCTTTTATTTCTGCCTGCTCTTTTTGGTATTTCGTCGTCAGATAACTTTCGTATCCCAGCACGCTTGCCACAGCCACCGCTACCAGTGCCAAAACGATAGAAGAACCGGTTAATTTCCTGCGGTTTTGAATATGTTTATATTCCATATTCAGCTTTTTTTCCATCTGGCTCTTAAAATCCGTGGAAAGCTCCTGATCCTCGTCTAATTGCTTCATGCCGACCAGCAAGGTATAGTAGATCTCCAATTCCTCCGCACAGTTTTCACAGGAGCGTATATGACGGACAAATTCCAGTGTTTCTCCGCTGTCCAGTTTATCTTCGATAAAAGCCACGATCTTCGATTGTGCTTCCAAACAATTCATATCCCATCACCGACTTTTCATCTATTGCCGCACGGTATTATAATAAAAACGGGCAGCAAACACTTTCTGATTTTCCGATTGATCAAATCGGATCCGGCTCCATTCTTCCGGCGTTCCTAAGTAATAGATATCTGTCAACTGATTGCAGCCGTCAAATAAATGATTCCCTAAAAACTGAACATGCGGGATCAGAAACCGATGCAGATTGTAACAATATTCAAATGCAAAATTACCGATCCCGATCAGATGATCGGGCAGGGAAATGTTCCGGAGATATGGGCAGTTAAAAAATGCCGTATCTTCAATAAGCCGTAAATTTTCAGGCAGACGGACGTCTACGATATTGGTATAAGCGAAAGCGGAACGCGCGATCACCCGTACCGGAAATCCGTCGATTTTTTCCGGAATCTCCAGTACCTCGCCCTGAAACGGCTTGGTCAGTCCCAGTATCATGATCTCCCGCTGGTCGGTGATCGCATAACGCAGCCAGCCGTCTTTGGTAACGTTCACCTTTAATCGACCGGTGATATTATGGTCATGTTTTGAGAAGGAAATACACATCCAGATCGTAAAGGCGTATAATCCGACTACAAAGGTATAAAAGACTACCATCATCAGGATATGATTGCTGGAATCCAGACAAAAATCATAAAAACCGTGGATCAGCATCGGAACCACTAAACTGAGTGTGATGAACCATGCGCATTTTTTGAAATCATGCCGGAATGTGGCTTCCTTTGCCTTCCCGTAAAACATACCCATAAAGATCGCCACGGAGGTATGCAGCGGAACCGCAAGAAATGCCCTGCCGACGCCGGTACCCATACCTGCCAAGAAGCCCAACTGGCTCTTTTGCATAAAGACATACATGATATTTTCCAATAAAGCGAATCCCAAAGAAGAAGACACGGCATAGATCACACCGTCAAACACATAATCAAAATGTCTGCTCTTCCATGTAATAGCAAACATAAAGAGAAATTTAAACAATTCTTCCGCAACAGCCACCACAAAGAAGTACATCAAAAAACTCTCTATAACCGGAAAGGAACCAAACAGCACATCCAAGATCACACCGCCGATCAATTCGACGATCGCAGCCGGTATGGTACTGAGGGTTCCCAGTCCCAGCAATGCTGCCACAAGCCAAAGCGGTTCTTTTTCAATCTTATCAGCAAAATAAATCAGAATGATCAATACCACTACCGGTATGATCGCAACAATAAACAATAACAAATCTGACATGATTTTCTCCTCCGTAACAAGTAGTTTTATTATATGCGAATTCCGTTTAAAAATCAAATCCGGACAACCTGAAAAAGCGATCGCTTCCAACGAAAAAAGCAACTGAAAAGGACAGATAACATGACGTTATCTGTCCTCTTGTTAATGCCGGCAGCGGGACTTGAACCCGCACGTGGTTGCCCACAACAGATTTTGAGTCTGCCTCGTCTGCCATTCCGACACGCCGGCAGTTAATCCGTGATTAACATTGACGTTCTCACGCCAACAAAAGTTAGTATATATGAAAACTGTTTGCTTGTCAATTACTTTCTGCGTCCGAAGAGACGTAAAAACTTCAGCAGCATATTGATAAAATCCAAGTACAAATTCATTCCGCCAAACAATCCGATCGACCAGACAGAAGTCGCCTTATCTTCTACCGCCATCTTCGAGATCTTTTGAATATCATATGCCGTTATGGCAATAAACAGGATGATCCCAAGGACGCAGATAAAGAGATCCAAGGCAGGCAGGTTCACGAAAAGATTGATAATGCCTAAGCCGAGTAAGGCAAACAAACCGGAAATCAGAGAAAACGACCATCCGCTTAAGTCTTTCGGTATCACCAATGCAACTATTGTTGTAGCGCCAAACACCAAAGTTGTGATCAGAAACATACTGATAATGGATGCAAACGAATAGCTGAAAAAAATGCTGAACAGCATGACGCCATTGGATATGGCAAACAGCGTATAGCATATGATTCCCCCGGCGATCTTGTTCTTATTGATACAGGATGTCGTAGCAAACAACATACTGATTTCCAAGATGAGAGAACCGATCAGGAGCGGCATCAGTAATTGCTGATCGATGACGATTAAGATAATGGAGGCAAACGCAGATACCGTTGAAATCAGCAGACCAACACACATGATCGCGAGGCTGGTGACAAGAGCCTTCTTTTTCCGCTCCGTCGGGCTGAGTGCGTCCGGGAACGGCTGGCGAACGGTATAGGACTCCGCATCCATCGGACCATAATAGGATGCGCCGGCATTTTGAAATTGCGTCCCGGTATTTTGATACTGTGTTCCGGTATTTTGGTACGCCGGCTGTGAAGCGTTCGCTTCATTTTGGATATGAAAACCATATGGATTATTTTGTTGCATTTATAAAACCTCCTATTTAACTTTTTTCGCTACGACTGCAAACCGACCGTCTTCCGTATGATAGGCGCAGGTCGATAGCGTGACCAGTGAATCCCCATAATGGGCTGTTGCATCTATCTCATAAGGAGTCAGTGCCTTTACCTGCTTGACAAAGGCATCGAATTCTTCTTGTGAGTCCGTGTCAAAAAACTGATAATATTTAAAGTGTTCCGTGTCGTCTTCCGGATAGATCTGTGACGAAAATGCCGCAATGACCTCATATTCGCCATCTCCGTCAATGGTATTAAAGGAAAATGTCTGATGCTCCTTATAAAAATCCTCCGAACGGTAATTCAAGATACTGGCAAACATCGTACCTGATTTCATATTATGACCATAAATCAGTTGATTGGCTGTCGGTTCGGTAAAACTGCAATTCAAGTCCAAAAACGGCAGTCCGGAACCGTCCCATTCCTGTTCAAAATTTCGGTTGATATAGTATTCATTTTCACCGTCGTGCTGCATGACCGGATAATCGACTTTGGTATCCGGAATAGTTACCCAACCGATAAAGTCCGGATTTGCCTCATATAAGGCGGCATATTTCGTCTGTACGCTTCTTCCATTGACTGTCGTAAATGCCGTCTCAGCATTCACATCAGACTGTTCCGGCGGAATATCGTCTGCTACTATCATATCCCGCAATACATCAATATTATCCTGACTTTTCTTTGATTCCAAATAATATTTGCCAAGATACCACATACACCCTATCGCAACGCATAAGCACAAAACGCCGAGGATCATACGGATCCTGCGGCTGGCAGCAGATGCTTTCGTCTTTTTGGGTATCGAATCTGCATGGACATTCTGTCCGTTCGTAGTGTCGGTCATTCCAACTCCTCCAATCCATTATCCGGATAGAAAAGAGACCATAGGGAAATCAAGGGCTTTTTAATAATACTTTTTGCTGCCCCACTGATTGCACCGTTTCAGGTCTGTATATTCGGCATACGCCTGTTCCAAAATCTGCTTTTCATTCGGAAATTTCAGTAAATGGTATGCCTCATGATATTTATAATATCCCGAATCCAAGAAATATTCTTCTCTTTGTGGTTTGCTGTAATAACTGTCAGCCATCATCAGATACCAGTGTACATCTTTTTTTACAACGTCAGACGCTGAGGAAAACATATAATTACTCTTACCGATATATTTGATGATAGTTGCAGATACGCCGGTTTCCTCCTGAACCTCACGCAATGCCGTCTGCGGATGCTCCTCTCCTGCTTCCACCGTTCCTTTTGGCAAAACCCATCCTTCATATTTATTCCTGTAGTTCTTATATAATAACAGGATTTTGCCTCTAAAAATTACCACACCACCACAGCTTGTTGCCTCAATCATTGCAATTCTCCTCCAAGGTGTGACTTACTATCAGAATCAGTATAGCAATATTATTTCTTAATTTCAACCATTATTGGTAATATGAATCGAAAATCTGGCGTGCAACATTGGTTGCCCGGATGCCGGAATGATCGGCATCTTCCACTACCACACAGACCACAATATCCGGATTATCTACATTGGAAAATCCGACAAACCATGAGTGGGATTCGCCCTGATCGTTATATTCTGCCGTACCCGTTTTACCGGCGACGGAATATGTATCGGAATGCAGGACCGTGCCGGTTCCATAGTTGACGACCCCTTCCAATAATTCCGTCAATTCCTGTGCCTCCGAAACCGTCATGAGACGTTTGGAAGCGGAAGGACTGAACCGTTTCACAAAAACTCCCTCATAGTTCTCAATATGGTCCACCAAATATGGCTTCATCGCTACGCCGCCGTTTGCGATCGATGCCATGATGAGTGCATTATGGATTGGCGTGATCTGTGTCTGCCCCTGTCCGATCACCGTCTGTGGAATCTGGGAAGGATCACTCTCTCCGTCCAGAACAAAACTACTGGAATTATAGTTGCCGCCGTATGGCAGTTCACCGTTAAAGTAGCAATCGTCACATAACTTTCGGAAACGCTCCATATCCAAGGTCGTACCGATGTACGCATAAGAATTGTTGCAGGAAAACGCCAGAGAATCTGCAAGCGTTTCTTCCCCATGAACCGTACCGTTGTAACAATGGATCGGGATGCCATGGTAGTTTCCTTCTCCTTCGCATGTAAAGCGATAGGATTCCCAGTCCGGATTTTCCCGTATGAATTCCAGAGTGGTCAGCGTTTTAAAGGTCGAACCGGGAGGATACAGTCCCTGTGTCGCCCGATTCACCAAGACGGCGTACTGTGAGGCGGAATCTGCCTGTTCGATCGATTCCCAGACCAAATCCAGTTCATTGGGATTAAAATCCGGCTTCGACACCATAGCGAGAATTTTTCCGGTATCCGGTTCCATGACCACTACCGCGCCTTTTCCCTCGCCCAACGCATAGTAGGCAGTGCTTTGCAGTCGGGAATCCAATGTGGTCACAACCGTGTCACCCATGTTTTTTTCTTCCCGCAACGTATGTGCCGTTCGTTCGAAAATATTTGCGTTGGATGTCAGGAGATAGTAATTTGCCGTCTGCTCCAAACCGGATTTTCCGTGCGTGGCAAATCCGACAGCATGCGCATACATATTCCCGTATGGATAATATCGAACATAACTGCCGTCGTCCAAATACTGATTCGTCGCCAGCACCTCTCCGTCAGAGGATACGATATCTCCGCGGATCACCTGTTCTGCCAGTTTATCCAGCCGTGCATTATACGAATTAGCGATTACGGTCTCACTGTCAAACACCATAAATTTGCAGATATACAGGATCATGAGTAAAAAGATACCCGCAAATATATATGTGAGCAGTAAGATCGGACGGTTAGCTATTTTGTTTTTTTCGCTTCGGCGTTTTTCTTTCCTCAGGAAGTCCTGCGGATTCGGAAGCGAGGAAGATCTTTTCTTTTTCTCGTTCAATTTTCTCAGCCTCTTTACTTGTTATACTTGTAATACCCTGAATAATCTGAAAAATAATCAGAGTGCTGGTAACGGAACTCAATCCATAACTGACTAACGGCAATGTCACGCCGGTAGACGGAATGAACTTGGTAGCTCCGCCGATATTTAACAGGATCTGAAAAATATAGCAGATGGCAAACCCAAACGCCATATTCTTATAAAACAACCGCTTGCTTCGCATGGCAATATCTATAAACGCTAAAAAAACACTGAAACAGATCAGGATTAAGATCAGGGCAGCCAGTACGCCCATTTCTTCCGCGATCGCAGAAAAAATAAAATCACTTTCCCGAACCGGTATACTCTCCGGCATGCCGTTTCCAAGCCCGGAACCAAACCAGCCGCCGGAACCGATGGCAAACAGGGATTGCGCGATCTGAAACCCTCGATTGTCAATGTCTGCCCACGGATTCAGCCAGTTTTGGATGCGGACCACCACATGCTCAAACAATCGCTCCCGGAACAGCAGGAATGCGAGACAGCCCAAGGCACACGCACCGCCGATACATCCGAAGAAATAATACGCCCGTCTGGTTGCAACATAAAGCATCATCACATAGATGATAAAAAATATCAAGGCGCCGCCAAGGTCTTTTTCCAGTACCAACACACCGACATGCGCCGCCGCACACGCCGTTGCGATCAAAACCTGTCGAAACTCCGTACTCTTAGCCAATATACTCGCCACAAAAAACACAAACAGAATCTTTACATACTCGGACGGCTGCAGGGAAAACGAAACCCCCGGTAATTGAAAAGCCAGCCAGTTTCTTGCGCCATATTCCTCGACGCCGTGTATCAATCCCTCTCCCGGAATAAAGACCATCGCCAGTATGAGGATCCCCAATACCGCATAGACATAATAATAATTACGCAGATTGCGGTAACGGATCATGATCGCCGGAATAAAACTCACCAACAGCAGGGAAACCGTCGAGATCGCAAACTGTTTGATCGCCAGCCCCATATTGAGACGCGTCAGCATGGTATATCCGAATAATAACAGAAAACACATATTATTCGTGACCAATCGCGAGGAATATGGATAGTAATGATGATATAAAACCATATACAGGATCGCCACCAGAATTTCCGCTCCGTACAGGATCAGGACTTTCATGGAATTCATCCGTAAAAACAAAATCAAATACCATAGAAAATGTATCGTAAAGACTAGGATGATCTGTTTCGACAGTTTCTTATTCCGGACGTTCGGATCCAGCGGACGGATAATGCTGAAACACAGCCATCCATAGATCGCAAGCAAAATAATACTGATATATTGTGCAATAATCGTAATAACCGTAACCATATTGCTATTCTATCCCTTTCTTAAGATGACCGGTGCCACACGCTCCGAGCGGTTGCCCGTTTAATATGGCTCTTGTCTCCTTAGCACTTTCTTCCGTCAATCCGATCCGATGAACCACGATTGGATATGTTTGAAAGCTCTCCCTAACGCCAAACAAAGCGGTCGGTTGTTCCTCAACGATCACATTATAGCAAAATTTGCAGATGCGCCTTACCCGATAACCGTCCCGATGCCGATTGCTGATACGCTCACTGCCTGACGTATGGGTACAGTTGCCGGTCGTCTTTTGGAGACACTGTGACGATATCATAACCGGTTGTGACGTATAGATCATCCACTCCCATGGCGCCTGTGAGGCGGATCTCACCAGTGCATCCAGTTCTCTTTGATCGAGTTCTGCCGGTAGCGTCAGATGGCAGTTCGGAAACCATTCATGAAACGCATAAGCAGCCGAACGGTTATAAGCATACATCCCCTGATCGCAGACCACCTGCGCATCCGGCAGAAAACGGTGTATCCATCCCGCCTCGTCAATGGTACGCACTACATAACCGTCAGCCGACAGTTCCGACCAATCCTTCAGGCTGGTTTCCATGTCGGCGCGAAACATTCTGGGCAGTGCCAGATAACAAAGCCTGTCTGTCTGCCGTATTCGTTTGACCGCCTCCGATAATTCGTTTTCGGGAAAACATTCCGTTTCCAGATCGATCCGTTTCACTTGCCGGGTGTCCAAAACCACTTCCAACTGTTCGGATGTAGAAACGCTCACCGCCAACAGCGGCATTTCTTGCAGCACACTCGAAGCAGGTGGCTGTGCCATGTCATGGACCGCTTTCTGAAACTGTTCGGCGGACGATATCCTCCGAGAGTGACAATCGGTACATTGCCGGAGAAATTCCTGCATAGCGGTTCGCCGCAGATGGTTAAATTCTTTCATGGAATAAAAACAGTCATCCTCTAACTCTATCGTGACCGATGTGAGCGTAAACGGCATATCGCCTAGTTTATTCAGCTTTTCCGTTAAGGCTTCCCGCGTTACCGGATGCCGGTCCGCCCGCGTCACAGTCGCTCCCTTGACCGTCACGGACTTTCCTTTCCCCGATACTCTTATCATAGCAGGAATGTCTTTCTTTAACCTAACATAAATCTGAATGTTTTCTGACAATCTTTTTTTGTCGTTCTCTTCCAGTAATTGTCGGCACATCTGATGATTCTTTGTCCGAAAGACCGCATCACCGCACCGGATATATCGCAACTGCCTTCCATTGACAGATACTAATGCGCCGGCAGTTCCCTCCGATGCCGAGGTCAGTTCTACCACCATCCGCTGCTTGGTACGAATCTCTAACACATCGCCGATATGAAGATTGACGGTCAAACGAATCCATACCTGATGACCGGAGATCCGCTCCACCGTTCCTATACGGATGCCGTTATGATGATTACGTTCCACAGCCATCATATCCGCCCCGTTCCTTTGATAAAAATAACCTTCCGTAAATCCGCCGCGGTTATAGATATCCGCAAGCCGTTCCTTTGCTTGATCGACCGGAAATCCATGACCGTCCAGACAAGATTCAACCGCCCTGCGGTATGCTTCTACCGTTGCCACGACATACTCCGCCTGTTTCATCCGTCCTTCGATTTTAAAAGAATCCACGCCCGCCTGTATCAGATCCGGCACCAGACGCAACGCGCATAGATCCTTAAGACTCAGCAGATAGCCTTCCGCTCCGTGTTCCGTGCGGTAAATCTGTCTACATGGTTGGGCGCACCTGCCCCGATTTCCGCTTCGCCCGCCGATCATACTGCTCATCAGGCATTGCCCGGAATACGAGTAGCACAAAGCGCCGTGGACAAACACTTCTACTTCCAGACCGGACGCTTCCTTGAGAGAGCGGATTTCCCCGATGGATAATTCCCTTGCCGGAACGATGCGGGTAACACCAAGTGTCCGAAGCAGATCGGTTGCATAAACCGAGGTGACGGACATCTGCGTACTGGCATGGATATCCAGCTTCGGAAAACATTCCCGTATCAGTGCCGCCACACCGAGATCCTGTACGATAACGGCTGGCAGTCCCGCCTCATACGGTGCCTGTAGATATGAATAAAGGCGGTCTATTTCCTCGTTTTTCAACAACGTATTTACCGTCAGATACAGTTTCTTATCATGAAACCGTGCGTATTCGATGCCCTGTAACAATTCCTTCTCCGTCAGGTTGACGGCATAGGCTCTGGCTCCGAAATACGGTCCGGCAAGATATACGGCATCCGCTCCTGCCTGAAACGCCCGTTTCATGATATCCAAAGAACCTGCCGGCGCCAAAATTTCAGGTGTTCCCTTTTTCATAACATATCCTATGCTTTACTTATCTTTCCGGTTGTGTTCTGCCTCCAGTTGTAAAATCTTCCGCTGAAGGGCATTGACCTGTTCCTTATACTCTTCGACCAGTTTCAGAGCGGATTCCTGTTTGATCCGCGTTTCGATCACCTCATGCCGCAGATCATATAACTGCTTTTCCTTCTCATCCTCCACTTTACCGGATTCTTCCACTTGTTTTTTTGCCTTAAAATAATCGTCGGCGATATTGAGGGCGAGCAATACGCCCTGATATTCCGTATTCAGCTTCCGATAATGCTCGCTGGACTTGCATTCCGTAATTTTATTGTTAATGTACATAGCAATGCTCTGCAGATACTCTTCACTTTCATATCCACTCAGCGTATATACCTTTCCATTGATGATCACCGGTATGTCTTTTTTCTGTGCCATAGCAACCTCCTTATTCATTCTTTGGTATTTGGGCTTCCAGACCGAAATGCCGGTAACATAATTCCGTTACCACGCGCCCTCTCGGGGTTCGGTTGATAAACCCGTTCTTAATCAAAAACGGTTCATATACTTCTTCAATCGTACCTGCATCCTCACCGATCGCTGCCGCCAAGGTATCCAGCCCCACCGGTTTTCCATGAAATTTCATGATCATCGTCTTTAGCATACGCCGGTCCGTTTCGTCCAATCCCAGTGTATCGACTTCCAAACGATCCAAAGCGGTACGGGCAACTTCGTAGGTAATGGCGCCCTGATATTCCACTTCCGCAAAATCACGGACACGCTTTAACAGACGATTCGCCAATCGCGGAGTTCCCCTTGAACGTCTGGCAATCTCCGCCGCGCCGGAATCATCCAGAGAAATCCCCAGCACATACGCCGAACGTTCCAAGATATCCTGTAACTCCTCATTGGTATAAAACTCAAGACGGTTGATCACGCCAAACCGGTCGCGCAGCGGCGCCGTCAGCATGCCTGCCCGTGTCGTCGCGCCGATCAGAGTAAAATGAGGAAGATCCAACCGGATGGAACGCGCCGCCGCTCCTTTCCCGATCATAACATCAATCGCATAGTCCTCCATCGCCGGATACAGCACTTCCTCTACCTGCCGGTTCAGCCGGTGGATCTCATCAATAAACAACACATCATGTTCCGACAAATTGTTGAGAATGGCAGCCAATTCTCCCGCCTTTTCTATAGCGGGACCGGATGTGATCTTTAGATTCACTTTCATTTCATTTGCCACGATCGAGGCAAGTGTCGTCTTTCCCAGTCCCGGAGGACCATATAACAAGACGTGATCTAATGCTTCGCCTCTTTGTTTTGCCGCTTCAATAAAGACCTTCAGATTGTTCTTTACTTTTTCCTGCCCGATATAATCATCCAGATATTTCGGTCGCAGATTACTTTCGATTGCACTGTCTTCTTCCGTAAATTCAGTTGTGATCATACGATTGTTCATAGTCCTTCAATCTCCGTCTCATGCCTTTACAACATCTTCTTCAGAGCCGCTTTCAAGAGTCCTTCTTCTGTCAACTGATCCGCATGTTCCACCTTTTTGATCGCCTGCATCGCTTCCATACGGGAATATCCCAGACTGACTAATGCCATGGCTGCCGCAGTTGCGTGATCCGTATATTCTTCGGATTCGATCATCTCGTCATGCCCGTCGGCAGGCGGGAGCAGATCCCAGTCCATTTTGTCTTTCAGTTCCATAATGACCCTCTGGGCTACCTTCGTACCGATACCGTTCGCTTTCGTCAGGGTCTTCACATCACCGCTCATGATCGCCATCTGCGCCTCCCGCACCGACATGGCGGATAAGATCGCCAATCCTGCCTTCGGACCAATCCCTGAGATTGCGATCAACTGCCGAAACAGACGGAGGGCTTCTTTTGATGTAAATCCATACAGACTGATATCGTCTTCCCGAATGTTCATATGCAGATAGAATGTGACTGCTTCTCCGATCGGCGGCATAGCTTCCATATCCGTCCCGCTCGTATAAATGCGATATCCCATTCCCTGATGGTCCACAATGACCGCTTCGTCTTCTATCTCTTCTAAGATTCCCCTGATATATGCCAACATCTGAATCACCATTCATATTCCGTTTAGATGCTACGGAATTTCCTCTGTCTCTTTGTGCCTATGTAACGTAAGTAGTATATCACAGAATCAGGCATTACGCAAAAAATAACTGCAAATCTCCTTAAAATTTGTTATGATAACCACAAATGATCCACTGCAAACAGGCAGACCAAACAACAAAGGAGAAACGGGATGAAAGAATGGAACGGTACTTTTGAACAAACGGAATGTTATCAGTTGGAACACTGGGAAAAACCGGAAGATGTACTATTGTTTGATATCGAGACGACCGGTTTCTCGCCAAAAAACACTGCGCTCTATATGATCGGATATAGTTATTACCAATCCGGTCATTGGCAGTACCGTATCTTATTGAACGAAGACGGCAGATCGGAATATACCCTTCTTCAATGCTTTACTGAGGTTCTTGCTTCTTATCCTACATGGATCCACTTTAACGGCGACGGATTTGATATTCCTTACCTGCTTGAAAAATGCAGACAATATGAAACGCTCGGACTGCGCCTGCCGCATGATAACCTGCGAAACCATGTTCAAAGCATAGACCTCTATAAAGTGATCAAAGCCTATAAACATGGTCTGCAACTGCCGAATCTGAAATTAAAGACCATTGAAGAAGCCCTGCAGATCACCCGGACCGATCCCTACACCGGCGGTGATCTGATCCCTTTGTACCGCGCCTATTTAAAACATCCGGATCCGGAAACGGAACAGATCCTGTTCCGACACAACTTCGAGGACTTAGAAGGCTTGATCCCGCTGCTCAGCCTGCTGCATTTTCAGTCCCTTGCTGCCGGAGAATTTACACTGCTTGAAGTCAGCCGGCAGGCAGCACAGATCCGGCTCCTGCTCCATCTTCCTTATCCGCTCCCTCTCCGTTTTCTCATCTGCACGTCCGAATATACATGGAACGGATACGGCGATCAGGCAACCATAACCATCCCTCTGACCGAAGAAGAAATGAAATACTTCCTGCCGGACTGGAAGGACTATTACTATCTTCCTGCGGAAGACACTGTGATCCATAAAAGCGTTGCCGCCTTCGTAGACGCCCCATATAAAGAAAAAGTAAAAAAAGAGACCTGCTTTCTAAAAAAAGAAGGTCCGTTCTTACCGTATCCGCAATCCTTTTCCGCTCCCGGCATCCCTTTATTCCGAAGAAACTATCGGGACCGGCAAACGTTTGTATGCGTAGATGATATCGATTTTCAAACGTCGGATTTTTGGGTGGAATATGCCCGCAATCTCTGCAGAAGCATGTAATATGCCACGCATGTAATACGCCGCTATTCGACCAATTTTTTATAGAAAAAAGAATACTTTGATTCAAAATGAATATTCTTGGCTTGTAAAATCTGTTCGGTACTGCCGATGAACAGATAGCCGTTCGGACGCAAGGAGTGATGGAACCGTTTAAAGACTTCCATTTTCGCTTCTTCCGTAAAATAGATCAGGACATTTCTGCATACGATCAGGTCGTAATTGGTATCATACGCATCGGAAAGAAGATTGTGTTGTTGAAATTCCACACACCGTTTGATTTCTTCTGATAACAGATATTTCCCGTTTTCCTGCCTGTGAAAGTACTTGCTGACATAAGCAGGAGGCAGATTCAGGATGCTTTTGTCTGAATAACATCCCTGTTTTGCAGCTGCCAAAACCTCATTGTCGATATCCGTCGCTTTCAATGTAACCTTGACATGCGGAAACCGCTCTTTTAACATCATCACGATCGTATACGGTTCATCGCCGGTGGAACAGGCGGCGCTCCAGATTTTCAGAGAGTCTTTATGCCCCTGAAGAAGTTCCGGGATGATCTTCGTCTCCAAGACCTGCCATTGCATCGGATTCCGGTAAAATTCCGACACATTGATGGTCAGATAATTTAAGAACTGAGCCTGATGTTCTTTATTTCTGCGTAAATCCTGATAAAAATCCTCATAATTATGAAATCCATATTTACTGCATAGCGTGCTGATCCTACGCTTCATCTGCCGTTCTTTATAAGCATTTAAATCAATTCCGGTCAGACTCATGATCTCTTTTTTGAATTCTTCATAACCTGTCATATGATTTTTCTCCGATGATAACCCCTAATCAGAATATCTGACTGATAAAAATTGAACTGCCGAAACCACTCCGACAGTCCAATGATGAGTTTCTATTGTATATTCTCAATCCATTCGTTTTATTCTTCCGGTACTTCCTCTGCCGTATCCGCGGTCACTTCTTCCGCTACAGATTCTTCCGGTGTCATTTCTGCATCGTCTTTCGATACAGCTTCTTCCGCCGGTTCTTCCTGACTGCTGTCATCTTCCGCCGGTAACAATGCTTTCATGCTCAGGCTGATCTTCTTATCCTCTTCCTTAAAATCTACCACTTTTGCGGTAATCTCCTGTCCAACGGTCAATACGGAAGAAGGCTTCTCAATATGTTCCCGCGCGATCTGCGATACATGCAGCAAAGCATCCACACCCGGTTCCAATTCAATAAATGCGCCGAAATCCGTCATTCTGGCAACACGTCCTTCAACAACAGTGCCAACCGCATACTTCTCCGCTGCATTCATCCATGGATTCTGATCCGGGAACTTCATGCTTAATGCGATCTTGCTTCCTTGTATATCCTTAATAAACACCTTCACGGTATCGCCTACTTTAAACGCCTTCTTCGGATGCTCGACTCTTCCCCAAGACATTTCCGAAATATGCAGCAAACCATCCGCTCCGCCTAAATCAATAAACGCACCGAAATCCGTTACATTCTTCACGGTTCCTTCCATCGTCATACCGACTTCTATCTTTTCAAACAGTGCTTTCTGGGCTTCTTTCTTCTGTGCGACCAAAAGCATCTTCCGGTTGCCGATGATTCTGCGCTTTCTTGGATTGCATTCCGTAATGACAAATTCTATATCCTGATCCAGATATTTTTCCAGATTCTTCTCATAGGTATCCGAAACCAGACTTGCCGGGATAAAAACTCTGCTTTCTCCGTACAGCACTGTTAATCCGCCGTCCATAACCTGTACCACTTTACCGGTCAGAACATCGCCGTTCTCACATGCAGCTTCCAATTTATCATTTTCCAAATCCATAGCCACACGCTTATATGACAATAAGACCTGTCCTTCCCCGTCATTCGTCTTGATGACCTTTGCGGTGATCTTATCACCTACGTTCACCATGGTCGTAAGATCGGCATTCGGCTGATTCGTGTATTCATTCCTAGGGATCACGCCCTCTGATTTATAATTAATGTTTACGATGATCTCGTCCGGGCGAACACTTAAAATTTCTCCTTCTACCTGTTTTCCTACAGCTATCTGGATACTGTTCTTTTCTTCCTCTTGTAGTAATTCTTCAAAACTTAATTCTGACATGCCGTCATGAACCTCCTTAATAATATTCTTTGGGGTAGATGCCCCTGCAGTAATACCTACCCTACTTACGGATTCAAAAGCAGTCAAATCCAAGTCAACGAGTGTCTGTATATAGTAAGTATTTGCACATTCAGTCTTGCTGATATCATATAGCTTCTGTGTGTTTGAGCTATTCTTACCGCCTATTACGATCATGGCATCCGCATTCGCAGCAAGCTCCGCCGTTTCTTTCTGTCTCGCTTCGGTCGCATTGCATATCGTATTATAAGCACTACTATCATACCCTTTTTTTGATATAATTTCAACTAATTCTTGAAATTTCTTGTTATTAAATGTCGTTTGCGATACAATGACCAATCTTTCTTCCGGAGAGACTTCGATCGCATCCGCATCTTCTTTCGTTTCCACCACAAACGGCGTTGTCTTACACCAGCCTTTGATTCCTTCCACTTCCGGATGTTCATTGTTGCCGATGATCACGATACGGCTTCCCCGCTCGCTTTCTTCCTGAACGATCGTATGGATTTTGAGTACAAACGGACAGGTGGCATCCACTAACGTCAAACCGCGTTCCTGAATGATATCATACACCCTCTTTTCTACGCCATGTGAGCGGATGACAACCGTTCCTTCGGATAAATTCTGTAACTCTTCTTCCGAATGGATCACCTGCACGCCTTTGCTTTCCAGATCCCGGACCACTTCTTCATTGTGTATGATCGGTCCATATGTATATACCGGTTTTTGTTTTTCCGCTTCCTGATATACGGTGTTGACCGCACGCTCTACGCCAAAACAAAACCCTGCCGTTTTCGCAAGAATCACTTCCATGCTTTCGTCTCCCTGCATTTTTTCAATATGATATCCACGACTTCCGGTATCTTCAGCTCCGAGCTGTCCAGATAAAACGCGTCTTCCGCCTGCTTAAGCGGCGCTATGTCTCTGGTAGAGTCCTGAAGATCCCGTTTTACGATATCCGCTTCAATCTGTTGAATATCACAGACCTCTCCTTTTTGCGTCAGTTCTTCATAACGCCTTCTTGCCCGTTCCGCCGAGGATGCGGTCAGGAAAATCTTGACATCCGCATTCGGCAGAACATGGGTGCCGATGTCGCGTCCGTCCATGACGACAGGATGCGTCAATGCCATATCACGCTGCAGCTGCAGCAGCTTATCCCGCACCGGTTGTTTTGCCGACGAAACCGACGCCATATTTCCCACTTCTTCCGTCCGCAAACGCGCCGTTACATTCTCTCCGTTCAACCACACCTGCTGTACGCCGTTTTCATAAGTGATACCGACGTCCACCTCCGCGCAGACTTTTTCAACATCTTCCGGAATCTCCGGATCAAGATGTTCCTGTAGGAAATAAATGGCTATGGCACGATACATCGCGCCGGTATCTACATAAATTGCCTGTAATTCTTTTGCCACCAGCTTTGCTATAGTGCTTTTTCCCGCTCCGGCAGGTCCGTCTATTGCCACGCTTGCCATCGTCCGTTCCCTCTCTTTCCGTATGGATATCAACGGTACTTGTACCGTTTGTTCCGTTTCACCCGATTATATCATTTTTTCGTTTCGGTTTCAATCATGCAAAGCAGTCCCGCATCCCGCGGCATATCCGGTACTCCATGCGATCTGCAAATTGAATCCGCCGGTCAGGGCGTCCGTATCCAGCACTTCACCTGCGAAATATAATCCCTTGACCAGCTTGGATTCCATGGTCTGCGGATGAATCTCTTTTACATGTATGCCGCCGGCTGTCACGATCGCTTCCGGATAATCTCTTGTCCCGATAATATGCAGCGGAAGGGATTTTAAGGTCTGAACCAATGTGAGACGTTCCTGTCTCGTCAAACCGTTCACTTTTTTTGCTGACGGGATCCCACTCTCGGCGATCACGACAGGAATCATCTTTTTGGGAAGCAGATCATCCATGGCATTGCATAACTGCCGGTTCTGATAACGGAAAAAATCCCTTTGCAGACGTTCGTCCAGTTGTTCTGTCGTCAGCGCCGGTTTTAAATCCAGCCGTGCCTCATAACCAGTCTCGGAACCGGTTCCCAGATAGGCGCTGGCGCTTAATACCAACGGTCCGCTGATCCCGAAATGTGTAAATAACAGTTCACCGAATCCGTGAAATAAGATCTTTTTCCCATTGTATAAAGTAAAGGTCACATTTTTTAATGTCAGTCCCATCAGGTCTTTGCACCATGGCTCTTTCGTGACCATAGGCACCAATGAAGGACGGCAGCCGACTATGGTATGTCCCGCTTCACGGGCAAACCGATAACCGTCACCTGTAGAACCGGTGCTTGGATAAGACAGACCGCCGGTTGCCACTACGACCGCATCTGCCTCCAGCCGCGTGTTGTCTGCCAGATACACACCCGTTATCTTTTTCTGTCCGATACACAGCCCACTGACACGGGTCCGTAAGCGGATCTCCACCTTCCTTCTGTGTAGTTCCCGCTCCAACGCCCGTATGATATCCGACGCATGATCGCTGACCGGAAAGACACGGTTGCCCCGTTCCGTTTTCAACGGTACGCCAAGCGTCTCAAAAAAACGCATGACTGCCTGATTATCAAAACCATACAGCGAACTATATAAAAACTTATGGTTGGTCACGATATTTGCGATCAACTCTTCCATTTCACACGCATTGGTCAGATTGCAACGTCCTTTTCCGGTGATGAATAGCTTTTTTCCCAGCTTTTCGTTCTGCTCCAACAGTATGACCTGATTGTGGTTTTCCGCGGCTGCGATCGCAGCCATCATTCCAGCGGCGCCACCGCCGATGATCAGTATTCGTTTCATAATTGCCCTGCTGCTTTCCGTTCTTACTATATATGAAAAAGAGGCTGCCACACCTGACAACCTCTTCCTTTGATCCGCGCTTAGACTGGATATACCTTATTTTCGGTATCCGCTACCGAGGCATCCACTTTCGTCTTCTGCGCTTCTCTGTATTGAAAGAACTCTGTTGCTACCTGTGGGAACAGTGCATAAGTCAATACATCCTCATCCTGTTCCTTATACTGTGCCATTTCCGCTTCGATCTTATCCAATTCCGGTTCCAGTAAATCTGCCGGACGACAGGTCAAAGGCTCCGTATCGCCGATTACTTTCTTCTGCACTTCCGGATTGAACGGTTTTACGGTCTGTCCGTATTTTCCGGATAAGACGTCTTTGGTCTCTTTTGTTGTTGTCTTATAGCGTTCACCCGTAATGACATTGAGTACCGCCTGCGTACCGACGATCTGGCTGGACGGAGTTACCAGCGGGCATTCTCCAAAATCCTTCCGAACTCTTGGAATCTCTTCCAACACATCATAATACCGGTCTTCTGCTTTCATTTCTTTTAACTGCGATACCATATTTGACAACATGCCTCCCGGCACCTGATACATCAAAGTCTTGATATCTACTCCCAGCACTTTCGGATTTAACAGTCCGGAAGCGATCGCTTCCTCCCGCAGCGGTCGGAAATAATCCGCGATTTCCGCCAGCAGCTTCTGGTCAAATCCGGTATCATACGGTGTTCCCTTGAATGTCTCTACCATAACTTCCGTTGCCGGCTGGCTGGTGCCGAGAGCAAACGGAGACATCGCAGTATCGATCACGTCACAGCCTGCCTCTACCGCCTTTAAGTAAGTCATGGAAGCGACGCCGGAGGTATAATGCGTATGCAGTTGGATCGGAAGACTGGAACCTTCCTTTAATGCCTCTACCAATTCCGTTGCCTTATATGGCACCAACAAACCTGCCATGTCTTTGATACAGATGGAATCTGCACCCATATCTTCAATCCGTTTCGCCGTCTCTTTCCAGTAATCCAAGGTGTAGGCATCTCCCAAGGTATAAGACAACGCAACCTGCGCATGACCTTTTTCTTTATTTGCCGCCTTAACGGCTGTCTGCAGATTCCGCAGGTCGTTTAAGCAGTCAAAGATACGGATGATATCAATACCGTTTGCGATCGATTTTTGTACAAAATACTCTACAACATCATCGGCATACGGACGATATCCCAAAATATTCTGTCCACGGAACAACATCTGTAGTTTTGTCTTTTTAAATCCGTCTCTTAATTTCCGTAACCGTTCCCAAGGATCTTCATGCAGGAAACGAAGGGACGCATCAAAGGTTGCGCCGCCCCAGCATTCAACGGAATGATATCCCACCTGATCCATTTTATCAATAATCGGCAGCATCTGCTCAGTCGTCATACGTGTTGCGATCAGGGATTGATGC
This sequence comes from uncultured Lachnospiraceae bacterium, assembly GCA_947589305.1. Taxonomy (GTDB): domain Bacteria; phylum Bacillota; class Clostridia; order Lachnospirales; family Lachnospiraceae; genus CAG-632. The sequence continues at coordinate 171,635 of CANQAP010000001.1, read as the reverse complement.
GCATCACGCAGTACCGTTTCGGTAATCTTAATCGGCTTTGCCGTATTCTGATTTGCCATAATTGTTCCTCCTTATCATAGTTCCTTTCATTCAAACTGTTTCTGACCTTATTTCACTCCAAAAATAGCCATAAATGTACCGGCGGCGACTGCCGTTCCGATCACACCGGCAACATTCGGTCCCATAGCGTGCATCAGTAAAAAATTTGTCGGATCCGCTTCCGAGCCAACCTTCTGTGAAACACGCGCCGCCATCGGTACAGCAGACACGCCTGCCGACCCGATCAATGGATTGACCTTACCCTTGGTGATCCAACACATCAGTTTACCAAACAGCACGCCTGCGGAAGTACCGACACAGAATGCGACCAAACCTAAGAATACGATCTTAATCGTATCCCAAGTCAGGAATGCCTGCGCGGTAGTCGTTGCACCGACAGAGGTTCCCAGTAAAATGACTACGATATACATTAAAGCGTTAGAAGCAGTTTCCGTCAGCTGCTTTACTACGCCGCATTCACGGAACAGATTTCCAAGCATCAGCATGCCGACAAGCGGCGCCGTGGTCGGAAGGATCAGCACTACCACGATCGTCACGATGATCGGAAAGAGGATCTTTTCCAGTTTTGAGACCGGACGCAACTGTTCCATCTTGATCTTTCGTTCTTTTTCCGTTGTGAACAATTTCATGAACGGTGGTTGAATAACCGGAACCAATGCCATATAGGAGTATGCGGCAACCGCGATCGGTCCCATCAGGGTACCGCCCATCCCCAATTTTCCGGCAAGGAAAATGGAAGTCGGACCGTCTGCGCCGCCGATAATGGAAATAGCGGCTGCTTCTCTTCCGTCAAATCCCATAAAGATCGCCAAAAAATATGCCGCATAAATGCCAAACTGAGCGGCAGCGCCTAATAAAAAGCTCTTCGGATTCGCGATCAGCGGACCGAAATCCGTCATGGCGCCTACGCCTAGAAAGATCAACGACGGTAAGATACTCCATTCATCCAGCAAATAAAAGAAATGCAGCAATCCGCCTTCTTGAATAATGCTTGGAAACATATTTGAAAGTAACATACCAAATGCGATTGGTACTAAAAGTAACGGTTCAAAACCCTTTGCAATCGCCAGCCATAAGAAAAACAAAGCAAGCAAGATCATCGCATAGTTTTTAATGTCGAGTGTCGCAAAGGCAGTCTGACTCGCAAGGTTCTGAAACGTTGAGATAATGTAGTCCATGTTGTTTCCTCCTGTCAGATTTCCAGCCAATGGCTATTGTTAGTTTAAGGTTGCCAGCATGTCACCGGCTTCTACTGTCGCGCCGACACTGACATCAATGCTTGCGATCGTTCCGTCTTCCGGAGCCACCACCTCATTCTCCATCTTCATGGCTTCCAAAATCAATACAACGTCACCCTTCTTTACGCTCTGTCCCACAGAAGCCTTTACGGATAAAATCTTACCCGGCATCGGAGCCGTAACGGCAATGCTTCCGGCACTGCCTGCCGATGCTGCCGGAGCCGGAGCTGCCGGCGCGGCGGCTTGCGGAGCCGGAGCCGCAGGCGCTGTGGCTTGCGGAGCCGGTGTTGCACTCGCTCCCAATTCTTCTACTGCTACGTCATAAGCGGTACCGTTTACGGTAATTCTATAATTTTTCATTGTTATATCCTCCTATATTATCGAGATACTCTCTTGATTGATCGTACGATTAATGTATCACTGCTGGTAAGCGTATTTTGTGTGTCGCTGCCGTTTGCCGCAAGTACCGCCGCCGTAATGACTGCCACCAACTGCGCATTCTCCATCGGATTCTCCGGTTGTGGCTGTACTGCCTGTGTCGGCGCCGGCTGTACTGTCTTTTCTGTCTGCTTTGCTGCGGCTTTCTTTGCTCCGCTGCCCGGTAAAAACCGAAACAGACTGATGATGCAGGAAATGAAGATCAATACCAAAAAGACGATTCCCATACCCATGAGTGTGTTGATACCGGCTTCCTGCATCAGCTCGCCGATCGTATATTGTGGCATTACCACAATCTGGATCAGGGAATATGCAGGGGCATTCGGATTATATTCCGCACTCGGATTCGGTTCGTAGGTATATTCATAATTAACGTTTCGTTCTTCATGCCGTACCACGACTACGACCGTTACCGTATCTTCGGAAGTCGTGACATATGATTCCTCCACTTCAATCGGATCACCTGCCTCTTCTTTTGCCGTCAGGATTCCGCTCGCCAAGGAATTAAACGGTTCCGCTTCTTCATTTGCACTGATCCGCAACTCGGTATCACTGCTCTTCAAAACCGTTAGCGTCAATGACTCCAAAGCATCCGAATAGGTGTTAGCATCAAATGCTTCCGGAATCACATCCTTCTGACCGCACGCCGTCAACAGAAGTGACACAATAAACAAGGAAAGGAGTAACAGCATTTTCTTTCTTTTCATTTCGTTGTCACCTCTCTATTTTATTTACAAGCATGCTTTTTTGCCGGCATGTCTTCACTTTTTGTATAAAGCATTTCAAATGCCGCGATCAAACGCTTTCTGGTGGCATTCGGCACTAAGATATCATCCACAATGCCCCGTCTTGCCGCAGCCATGACACTTGCCTGTTCCGTCGCAAAGATCTGTTTCTTTTCCGCAAGAAACGCCTTTTGATCTGCGGCGCCGGCAATCTCATCCGCATATATGATCTGTACGGCAGTTTCCGGTTCCATCATGCCCATCTTGGCATTCTGCCAAGCGTATTCGATGTCCGCCCCTGTCGCCTTGGAATTCATTGCGGTATATGCGGAGCCATAGGCTTCCCCGATGATCAGGTTGACCTTCGGCACGGAAGCACCCGCAAAAGCCGCCGTCATGGAAGCAACCGCTTTCGCCATACCGGCTTCTTCTTCTACGGTCGCTTTGTATCCTTTCACATTGGTCACGGTCAGGACCGGAATTTCAAAGGCGTCGCAAAAGCGAACAAATTCCGCCGCTTTATATGCGCCGGTCACTGACAGGACCGTACCGCCTGCCTGTCCCTGATTTGCCACGCATCCAACGGTCGTTCCGTTCAGACGGATAAATCCGGTCACCATATCCGCCGCATATGCTTTCTTAGTCTCTATAAACTGCTGACTGTCCGAAATCGTGATCAATAATGACTTTGCGTCATCTACAAACCCTTCAACATCCACCAGACGATTCAGATCGTCCTCGCAATCGGTATATGATAGATCCGTTTCATTATTTGCCGGCAGAAACGTCACCAACTGACGGATCTGTCCCAATACTTCCGCTTCCGTATCAAATATATCATCTATCGTTCCGGCATGTTCGCTCTGATATGCCGCTGATGCGGTATCCAGTTTGGAAACATGATTGCCATCCAAGACATTCGGCGCGTTCACAAATAATTTGGCGTCTTCCTTTGTCATATAAGCAAAATCACTTAATGCAGGAAAGAGAGCCGCGCCACCGCCGCAGCTTCCGAACACAGCAGTGATTTGCGGAATCACACCGGATGCCGCCGACTGTTTGGCATAGATCCGTCCAAATCCGTTAAGTGCATCCATAGCCTCTTGAAGCCGCAGACCTGCACAATCGATCAATCCAATGATCGGCGCACCCATTTTCACCGCCATATCGTAAAGATGACAGATTTTGTTTGCGTGCATTTCACCGATCGAACCGTTGAGTATCTCCGCATCCTGACTGTATACGAATACCAAATTGGTATCAATGGTACCATATCCGGTCACGACACCGTCAGCCGGTGTTTCCTTGTCTGGCAAGTTAAAATCCGTGCTTCTGGCAGTTACATAGGCGCCAACCTCTACAAAGCTGGAGTCATCTAACAAAGAAGCAATCCGCTGTCTTGCAGACAATTGAGAATTATTGCTCATATCAAGCCCTCCGTTGTATATTTATTTCACGATTCTCCATTTTTAATGAAAAACCATTTTCTGCCGATTATATTTTATTATTTATTGGTACAAATTGCAAGAAAAATAATTTGTTTTACTTTCCCCTTCATTGACACATTATATTCTATGTAATAAACTATTTTTATCATAAAACAGACTGATTTTATCGAAAAAAATCATCGGAATGGCAATCTGCCGGAAGGGAATATGAACATGGAAACAGAAAGACCAATAGAATCCGATCACCTCGAAATGCTTGAGCTGCCGGGAGATTTTGCGGAAAATGCTCATTTATATATGGAGTTAATGATGATGTACCGGAGCGCGATCCGTGAAGTACAGACCAAATTGGAAGTCTTAAACGACGAATTTTCCGTCCGTTACAAACGGAATCCGATTTCTTTTATCAAAACACGCGTCAAGACGCCGGAGAGCATTTTAAATAAGTTAAAGACTAAGGGATATCCGGTCACACTGGAAAGCATTTATCTCCATTTACATGATGTGGCAGGCATCCGTGTGGTCTGTCCGTTTATTGATGATATCTATGAAGTCTCCCGCATGCTGACGAAGCAGGATGACATCACCTTATTACAGACCAAGGACTATATTCAGGATCCGAAACCAAACGGATACCGCAGTTTGCATCTGATCGTTGAGATCCCGGTCTTCTTCTCCGACCGGAAACAGCCGATGCAGGTGGAAGTACAGATCCGCACCATCGCTATGGATTTCTGGGCAAGCCTTGATCATCAACTTCGATACAAAAAAAATCCGGAACATGCCAAAAAAATTTCGGAGGATCTAAAAGAATGCGCCGATATCATTGCCGCAACGGATCAACGGATGCAGACGATCAAATATGATATTTATGGTGACGAATCCGGAAATTTTTTAACCTGATGTATATTTTACCCCAAAGGGTTCCATACTAACCCCAAAAGGAGGTAAATCAGCATGAACAATAAAGTATTGGATTGTATTGCTCTTACAATTGCCATTATTGGTGCAATTAACTGGGGATTGATTGGATTCTTCAGTTTCGACTTGGTAGCCTTTATCTTTGGCAATATGTCATGGATTTCCCGAATCATTTATGCTTTGGTTGGCTTATCCGGTCTGTACCTGATCACATTCTACATGTATGTAAATGCCGTTGTAGAGCAACACTGATCATTGGATACGACGTCGTATAGAATGACGAAAGGAGCATTGCGCCCGAAGGGCGCAACGCTCCTTTTATTTCCGTATGGCATGGGAGGTACAACTACCAGTATCGTTCCTCGATATCATAAAACTTTTTATGCACGCCGACAAATTTATATGCCGGCCGGATGATCTTGCCGTTATTTACCAGTTCCTCTAACCGGTGGGCGCTCCATCCGGAAATACGGGATATCGCAAAAATCGGTGTGAACAGTTCTTCCGGAATCCCCAGCATTGTATAGACAAATCCACTGTAAAAATCCACGTTGGCGCATATCGGTTTGAACAGACGCCGACGCTCCGTGATCACTTCCGCCGCCAGACGTTCGACACGTTCATGGAACAGGAATTCATCGTGCATGCCTTTTTCGATCGAGAGTTTTTCCGCATACTCTTTCAGGACCTGTTCCCGCGGATCTGATTCCGTATACACGGCATGCCCCATGCCGTAGATCAAACCTGCCCGATCAAACGTCTCTTTATCTAAAATCTTTTTCAGATACATGCGGATCTCGTCTTCATCCTGACGATCCGCCAGATGCTCCCGCATATCTTCAAACATCTGCTGTACTTTAAGATTGGCGCCGCCGTGCCGCGGTCCTTTTAAAGATGCGATGGACGCGGCTACCGCCGAGTATGTGTCCGTACCGGAAGACGTGACTACATGATTGGTAAAGGTCGAATTATTACCGCCTCCGTGTTCTGCGTGCAGCACCAAAGCAATATCCAGCACCCGCGCTTCCAGTTCCGTAAATTGCCCGTCCGGACGGAGCATCTGCAAGATATTCTCCGCCGTGGATAAATTCTTATCCGGCGTGCGGATGACTAAATTCTCTCCGTAGTGAATGTGCCGGTATGCGTGGTATGAATATACCGAGATCAGCGGTATCTTCCCTATGAGCTGCAAAGACTGTCGCAATACGTTTGGGACCGTGATATCATCCGGTTTTTCGTCATAGGAGTACAGTGTCAGGACACACCGCTGTAATCCGTTCATGATATTAGCGCTTGGAGCCTTCATGATCACATCCCGGATAAAATTTCCCGATAATTCCTGAAGACTCGCCAATATATCCAAAAAACTCTTGAATTGCTGTGCATTTGGCAGGTCCCCAAACAACAGCAGATATGTACTCTCCTCAAACGCAAACCGACGTTTCTCGTAGCTTTTAACCAACTCCTGCACGTCGTATCCCTGATAGTAAAGTTTACCGTCACAAGGTACCTTTACTCCGTCTACAAATTTCGTAGATACCACGTCAGCAATCTCTGTCAAACCGGTCAGGACCCCTTTTCCGTTGGAATCCCGCAATCCCCGTTTTACATCATATTCTGCATATAGTTCCTGATTGATCGCTCCGGAAACCATACAATATTTCACCAGATCATCAAACTGTGCATTGAGTTCTTCATCTAATTCCATCATTGCCCGACTATTCATATCAATGCCTCCTAACTTCCGTTCTTTCCTCTGTTTCATACGTTCTTTTGCAATCATACAAGAAAAATTGGTTTTTTTCAACTTTTATTCATGATCCCAATTATTTTCGTCTTAAAAATACAAAATCAACTGTTATACAACGTATAATAAAATCCCCGCTTGGCAAGCAGTTCTTCATGATTTCCCTGTTCAATGATATTGCCGTCTTTCATCACCAGAATCACATCCGCTTCCTGTATGGTGGACAGACGGTGTGCGACGATAAAACTGGTTCTTCCCTGCATGAGCTGATGAAACGCCTTTTGGATCCTGATCTCCGTCCGGGTATCAATGGAAGACGTCGCTTCATCCAAAATCAACATCGGCGGACGGCACAACATCACTCTGGCAATACACAACAACTGTTTCTGTCCCTGCGACAGCGTATCGCTGTCTTCCGTGATCACGGTATCGTATCCCTGCGGCAGCCGCTTGATAAAACTATGGGCATGTGACAGTTTCGCCGCCTCTATCATTTCTTCCTCTGTCGCCTCCGGATACCCCATACAGATATTTTCCCGCACCGTACCCGTTTTCAGCCAAGTTTCCTGAAGCACCATCCCATAGGCATCCCGCAGGCTGTTTCGCGTAACGTGACGGATATCTTCTCCCTCGACTGTGATGCTGCCTCTATTGACATCGTAAAACCGCATCAGCAAATTAATCAACGTCGTTTTTCCGCATCCGGTCGGACCGACGATCGCAATTCTCTGTCCGGCACGCACCGCCAAGGTCACATGTTCGAGCAGTTTTTGATCCGGTACATAAGAAAACGATACATCATGTATTCCCACATTGCCTTTGACATCCGTAAGCACCACTGCATCTTCCGCTTCCGGCGTCTGTGGCTCTTCGTCCATAAAGGCAAAGATCCTCGCCGCGCAGGCAAGCGCATTCTGTAACTCCGTCACGACACCGGAAATCTCGTTAAACGGTTTGGTGTACTGATTTGCATATCCCAAAAAGGACGTGAGCTGTCCGACTGTCATACGACCATGAATCGCAGCAATGGCTCCGGTAATGCCGACGCCCGCATACACAAGACTGTTGACAAATCGGGTGGCAGGATTCGTGATCGAAGAAAAGAATATGGCTTTGAGCGAACGCTTTTGCAGCTTCCGATTGATCTCATCAAATCTTTCTGCAACCGCTTCTTCCCGATGATACGCTTGTACGACCCGAAGCCCTGAGATCATTTCATCGATATATCCGGTCTGTTCTCCTCTGGTCTCCGACTGCATGCGGAACATATGGTAAGTTTTCTTGGCAATATAGGCGGATACAAACAATGAAACCGGGGTGATGCAGACCACAACCAATGTCACCATCGGATGGATGGTCAACATAAAGATCAACGTGCCAAATATCGTTATCAGACTAGTAAAAAACTGGGTAAATCCCATCAGCAGACCATCTGCAAACTGATCGACGTCCGCGATGATACGGCTCACGATCTCACCGCTTGTATGTGCATCCAGATATTTCAAAGGCAGGGACTGCAGGTGTTCAAACGCATCCCGCCGGACATCCCGCACGATCGAATAAGTCATTTTATTATTACATACGTTCATCACCCACTGTGCCAAAGCCGTAATTGCCACAGATGCAGCCATGAAGATGAGAATCTCAAGGATGCGGTCAAAATCCACGGCATCCGGTCCGATAATGGCATCCACTGCCCGGCCGGTCAGGATCGGCAGATATAATGTCAGCCCCACGCTGATCAAAGAGGTCATGACTGAGAAACATAAAATATGTCCGTAAGGACGCAGATATCGCATCAGCCGGCGGAATGTCTTCCAGATACCGGAGTTCTGCTTTTCGTCGTTTACATTCCGGCTCATGCTCCCTGCACCTCCTTATGATATTGTGATTCATAGATTTCGCGATAGACGTCGCAACTGTTTAAGAGTTCCTCATGCGTACCGATCCCGGCGATTTCCCCGTCATCTAAGACCACGATCCGGTCTGCATGGCGGATTGATACCGTTCTTTGGGAAACGATAAATACCGTAGGATCGTACGATAATGTCTGAATTGCCTGCCGTAATTTTGCATCGGTCGCATAGTCTAACGCAGAAGTACTGTCATCCAAGATCAGGATCTCCGGTTTTCGCACCAACGCTCTGGCGACGGTCAAACGTTGCCGCTGTCCGCCGGACAGATTCTTTCCGCTCTGCGTAACGTGTGCATCCAGTCCGCCTTCTTTTTGATTGACGAATTCCATTCCCTGCGCCAGTTCCAGTGCATGGATGATCTCGTCCTCACCGGCGGATTCATTGCCCCATGCGATATTTTCCCGTATGCTCCCCTGAAACAAAACTGCCTTTTGCATGACAATGCCGATTTTACTTCTTAGCTGTTCTTTCGGATATTTCATAACGTCCACGCCGTCCACGAGGACTTTGCCCTCCGTAGCATCATAAAACCGCGGAATCAGATGGATCATGGTACTCTTTCCCGATCCGGTTCCGCCAATAATGCCGATCGTTTCTCCCCGTTTGACTTTCAGGTTCAAATGGCAGAGCGCCTTGTCACCACCGCCATGATACGTAAAAGATACATTTTGAAATTCAACGGCTATATCGGCTGCCGGCTGTTCGGCAACCGGTATATCCGAAAAGGTCTGTGCAGCCGGAATTTCCAAAATCGTCTGAATCCGATTGCCGCAGGCGACCGCCTTGGTGATCGTGATCACCAGATTGGCTAATTTGACCAGTTCCACCAGAATCTGGTTCATATAATTCACCAAAGCGACCACTTCCCCTTGTGTCAGGTTCCCGATATTTACCTGTACGGCTCCGGACCATAACAGAGCGATCACGCCCGCATTGACCAAAATGAACGTCAACGGATTCATAAATGCCGAAATCCGCCCTACAAACAGTTGCAGGCGCGTCAATTCGTCATTCTGTTCATAAAAGTGCATCTGTTCCTGTTCTTCCTGATGGAATGCGCGGATCACACGCACGCCGGTCAGGTTTTCCCTTGTGATCCCCAGCACACGGTCGAGCGCTTCCTGTACCGTACGGTACTTTGGGATCGTCAGCAGCATGATCCCTACCACAACCACGGTCAGCAACGGAATCACGACCACAAACACCAAAGCGTTTTTCCAATCGATCGTAAACGCCATGATCATCGCGCCGAACACGATAAACGGTGAACGGAGAAACAGGCGCAGTACCATATTGACGCCATTTTGCACCTGATTCATATCACTGGTCATATGATTGATCAGCGCCGGTGTTCCGACATGATCCAGATCCGAAAATGAGAGTGTCTGGATATGCCGGAATAAGACATGCTTTACTTTTGTCGAAAAACCTACCGCTGCTTTGGCGGCAAAATACTGAGCCGTCAGAGAGGATGCCAGACCGACTACAGCCAGCAGTAACAGAAGCATCGCCATTTTCCAAATGTACGGCATATCCTGATTGGCAATCCCCTGATCCATGATCGCTGCCATCACTAACGGCACCAGCAGTTCAAAAGAGGCTTCCAGCATTTTAAATAACGGTGCCAGAATACTTTCTTTGCGATATTCTTTTAAGTATATCAATAATTTCTTCAATGTCCGTCTCCTGTATCATACGTTTTTCTGCATTTTTCCGTATAACTTCGGTTAGTATAACAGATTCAGACCAGTTCTGCAATCCTGCTTACAGCAACATAGATTTCCGATATTTTATACCATGTCCGGTAATCCACCACTCCCGTCTGCGGCAAACGGAAGATTTTTTGGAATGTACGAACTGCCTCCTCCGTCTTCGGGCCATAGATTCCGTCCACCGCCACTTTCGGGATCGCCGGATAATTGTCTGCGATCCGGTTGAGTTGTTCCTGAATGGTCCTGACTGCTTCTCCTCTGGAACCGTTTTCCAAAGCTTCACCCTGCCATGACAACGGCACTCCGGATACTGCTTCCGCATTGTTGATGTAAATGGTATCGCCATAATAATTTCGTAAGATCTGGATTGCCGTATAGTTTTGGTCAGCCAGATACTTGCTTCCCCACTGGCTCATCCAGTTCGGGCATGTAACCCGCTTCCCGTCACAATACTGTGTTAAAATCGGTTGCTTCACATTCGGTCGGGAAAGATAAGACGTAAATAAATCGTCAACGACGGCATCAATGCTTTCATAGGTTGATTTTCCGTAGATCCATTTGTGGTCGTACGCCGTGGAACTCGTGATCGTAAAGCTGTATCCCTGATTCCGATACCACTCCGTATATACACGGTTCAGGGTAAACGACATGATCGCCAGCACGTTTGCCTGAATGCAGGCAGTCGGCCATGTCGAGTAGATCTCGCAGGACGCCACATTTTTGATATAATCTTTATACCGCACATAGTAATTCTGCGCGGAAGCGTCCGAAGGTACCCCGTCGTGTACCACGATGTACTCCGGCACAACGACTTCACTTAATACGATCTCACCGGACTCGTTGGTCGGTTTGATCTCGGATTCCGGTATCTTCGGCGGATATTCCTCCCAGAGTGTATGCGCGTCTATGACCGTCGGATCATATTCTTCCGTCTCCTGAGCAGGCTGCATGCTGACATACTGAATGGCAGTCTCATTCGGAAAAATCTGTACGCCGGATATAAATCGCTCCCCAAATCCGGCAGCCGTGATCCGTATATTATACTCCGCATACGGCTGATTATCTGTCGGTTCCATGGAATACTCCACAGGCGGTGCATCCAGTGCGATTTCATCGGTCATACCGTTAGCGTCACTGTCCGTTTCCTGCAACACGGTGCCGGGACCGCCGGCATAGGAAATGGTGATATGCGCGTTCGCAATGGGAATCCGTCCCAAGGCAGAGTTGATTTCAAACCGGATGTTTCCCTGCTGCGCAGTACCGGCATCCGATTCGCTTTCTTCCAGCAATGTAAGGCTTTCAGGAACATTATCCTGCGGAATTGTCTGAATGATATCCATAGATTATTTCTTCCAAATATCGTTAGAAATAGTATATGCAGATCGTCAAAAAAAGAACCGGAAAATCAAAAGAAAAAGTCCCGTTTATCTGAAAAAAACAGATAAACGGAACCTTTAGCAGTTCGTAGGGGAATCGAACCCCTGTTTTCGCCGTGAGAGGGCGACGTCTTAGCCGCTTGACCAACGAACCATACTCTCTTTGTCTACACGACGTTGTTAGTATAGCAAAGAGGAGTTAAAAAAGCAAGCACTTTTTCAGAACTTCCCGTAAAAGATGATCTGCCGACGAACGGTATCGCCGTGACGCCTATGCTTGCGAACCTTCTGCCATATAATCAAACAGACTGAACTGGTCGGAATCCGGAAGATCCTTGAGAATACCGAGCTGGGCAAATTTATCCACGGTCGATTTTCCGACTTTCGCCATTTCCCGCAAATTGTCTTTCGATGAAAAACCGCCTTTTTTCAGCGCTTCCTGAGCGGCTGTCTGTATCTGAACGGCAGCTTTGGCACCCAGCCCCTCGATACTGCACAGTGCCGGCATGATTTTCCCGTCAAAGATCTGAAACCGGTTTGCATCCGCCCGATAGAGATCGATCGGTATAAATTCAAATCCGCGCGCATACATTTCCAGAACCAGACGCATATCCTTTAAACTATCCAAATCCTTGTTCTTTTTATCTTCACTTTTACGGATCTCTTCCATATGATATTCCAGCTTTGAACGTCCCATACACATGGTCTCATAGCTGAACGCATCGGCGCGAATACTGAAATAAGCCGCATAGTATTCCAAAGGATAATGGATCTTATACCAAGCGATCCGCCATGCCATCATGACATAAGCTGCAGCATGTGCCTTCGGAAACATATATTTTATCTTTTTACACGACTCGATATACCATTCCGGAACATCATGCGCCAACATAGCTTCTTCCCATTCCGGCTTCAGCCCTTTTCCCTTCCGGACGCTTTCCATGATCTGAAAAGAGACCCCCTTCTCCATACCCTTGTGTATCAGAAAGACCATAATGTCATCCCGACAGCAAATGGCAGTCGAAATCACCGCGGTACCGGACTGGATCAGATCCTGTGCATTTCCCAGCCAAACATCCGTTCCGTGTGCCAATCCGGCGATCCTGACGAGATCCGAAAACATCGTCGGCTTAGTATCCAAAAGCATCTGCATGGCAAAATCCGTGCCGAATTCCGGAATACCGAGCGACCCTAGCGGGACGCCCCCGATATCTTCCGGCTGGATCCCTAACGCCTCCGTGCTTTGAAAGAGTGACATGACCTGTTTGTCATCCAGCGGTATGCTTTTACAGTCTACACCGGTCAAATCTTCCAGCCGTCGGATCATCGTCGGGTCATCATGCCCCAAAATATCCAGTTTCAGCAGATTGTGGTCAATCGAATGGTACTCAAAATGCGTTGTAATGATTGGTGTGTTCTGGTCATTTGCCGGATGCTGGATCGGCGTAAAGGAATAAATCTCCTCCTCTTTCGGTAACACGATCATACCTCCCGGATGCTGTCCGGTCGTACGTTTGACACCGATGCAGCCTGAAGAGAGACGTTCGATCTCACAAGTCCGCTTCTTCATGTTGCGTTCTTCAAAATATCTCATCGCCATTCCGTATGCGGTCTTGTCCGCGATCGTACCGATCGTTCCGGCGCGGAACGCATGTCCCTTGGTAAACAGTTCTTCGGTATATTGATGGGCATTTGCCTGATATTCGCCGGAAAAATTCAAATCAATATCCGGCTCTTTATCCCCCTTAAAGCCTAAAAACGTCTCAAACGGAATGTCATGCCCCTCTTTTAAAAGCCGATGTCCGCACCGCGGGCAGTCCCGATCCGGCATGTCACAACCGGAATTGCCGGAAAAAGCCACGACTTCCGGTGAATCAAAATCCACATAGTGGCATTCCGGACAGATGTAATGAGCCGACAGCGGATTCACTTCCGTAATACCCGCCATGGTCGCCACAAAAGACGAGCCGACCGAGCCTCGTGAACCGACCAGATATCCATGCTCGTTGGAATCCCAGACTAATTTCTGTGCAATGATATACAATACTGCAAATCCGTTTGAAATGATGGAATGGAGTTCGCGTTCGAGCCGTTCCACCACCACCTTCGGAAGCTCCGGTCCATAAATCTCATGGGCTTTCCGATAGCATAAATCCGTCAGCATTTCATCCGAGTGTTCAATGACCGGCGGGCATTTATCCGGTCGCACCGGTTTCACATATTCAATCATATCCGCTATCCGGTTTGTATTCGTCACGACGACTTCCCTTGCTTTTTCCGCCCCCAGATATTCAAATTCCCTTAACATTTCATCCGTTGTCCGAAAATAGAGCGGACTTTGCTTGTCTGCTTCCTTAAAGCCTTCCGACGCCTGAATGATCGCACGGTAAATGGCATCTTCCGGATCCAAAAAATGCACATCACAGGTGGCGACTACCGGCTTATGGAATTCTTCTCCGAGTGAGACGATCTGGCGGTTATATTCCCGTAAATCCTCTTCAGACTCTACCGGATAATTATCGTCCTCTATCATGAACTGGTTATTGCCGATCGGCTGTATTTCCAAATAATCATAAAAATCCACAATCCTTGTGATCTCCGCATCATCGGCTCCGTTCAGGAGCGCCTGATACAGTTCGCCCGCCTCGCAGGCAGAACCCACGATCAGACCTTCCCGATATTTCTCGATCATGCTTTTCGGAATCAACGGGCGGCGATTGAAGTATTCCAGATGAGACATCGAGATCAGACGATAGAGGTTCACACGTCCGATTTCATTTTTAGCCAGAAGGATTCCATGATAACGCCGTAATTTTTTTATACTGTCTTTCGAGCCGGCTGCCATGGTATTCAAAGCATCTACGTTTTCCACTCCGCGTTCCATTAACATATGAATAAATTTCAGGAACATCTCTGCCGTTGCCTGTGCATCATCTACCGCGCGGTGATGATGTTCCAAGACAATCTTTAATTCTTTTACCAGACGGTCCAAGGTATATTTTCCCAAATGCGGGAGCAGGATATGCGCCAGACCTAAAGTATCCAAGATCGTCGGCTGAAACGACAGTTTCTGCCGGGCGGCTTCCGCACCGATAAATCCGGTGTCAAAGGCAGCATTATGCGCCACCAAAACCGCATCTTTGCAGAATTCCAAAAACTGCGGAAGCACGGTTTCGATATTTGGCTGATCCGCCACCATTTCATCTGTAATGCCAGTGAGACGGGTAATATTATACGGAATCGGTCGCTCCGGATTGACCAGTTGGGAAAAACGGTCCGTCACCCTGCCCTTTTGTATCTTGACCGCTCCTATTTCCGTAATTTTATGAAACTTTGCGTTTTTTCCGGTCGTTTCAATATCAAATACCACAAACGTATCCCAAAACGTCTGCCCCTTCGGTCTGATGATCAGACTCTTTAAATCGTCTACAAAATATCCTTCGACTCCGTATATGATCTTAAACGGATCATCCGCAGGCAGCACATGATTGGCGATCGGAAATGCCTGTGCCACTCCGTGATCCGTGATTGCGATCGCCGGGTGTCCCCACGCCTTTGCGCGTTTGATGATCTTGGCAATATCCACGACACTGTCTTTATCGCTCATGACCGTGTGCATATGCAGTTCCACACGTTTTTCGGCAGACTGATCCATCCGGACCGTACGAAAATCAGCGATCTTTTTTATGCCCACTACGGAACCCAGTGAAAAATCATTTAAAAACGAATCGAAAGAAATAATCCCTTTGATCCGATAGAATCCTCCCTGCTGAAAACGTTCCTGAAACAATTCCAAGTCCTCATTAGCCAAAAAAACTTTTCCGCTTATCGTATCGGTAAAATCCGTAATGTGAAACAAAACGATCGTTTTATTGTTGCGGATCTCTCTGGTCTCCAGCTTAATGATCTGTCCGTCCAATACCACTTCGCCCAGTTCTCCCTGAATATCCGATATGGGTATGCGTTCTCCTTCACAGTTACGCCCATAGAAAATATCCGGATCTTTCGCGGACTGCAGGGGAAAACGGCGAGAACCATTTCGACTGCCGCGACCGGATGCTCCGTCCGTCACATGATTCCGCTGATCTGAGGAAACGGACTTACGGCTGTTTGTATCCGCCGGCGGCGCGGTTTCGGATGCGGCAGGCTTCTCGGACTGCGGTGTTGTCTGAATGTCGGACGGTTGTGTATCTGTGGTCTCCACCGCGCGCTGTGACTCGTCCATATTACGAAGCTGCTCCAACTGCCGCTCCCATTCTTCGCGTTCCTGAAGCATCCGTTTTTCATGAGCTTCCCATAACGATGCTTTATCTTCTGCCTTGAAATCGAATCCAATCTGTACGTCCATCCCGAAACGATCCCGGAACACGGTCTGAAAAAATTCCTGAATTTCATGACAACGCAATTTTGCCAGATCCGAATCCGGCATCGGAATCGTAATGACATTGTCATTGACTACCCATGCTTCCTCTTTGATGAGAAGATAATGGATCGGATCGGCTTGCTTGATCTCATACAACAGACTGTCCCTGTATTCCTGTAAGATATCCGATAATTGATAGCGGTCCGATAATTGATAGACCATCAGAAATTCAAGATCCTTGACATCATCCAGCATCTTTTTTGCATAAGGCAGTAACTCCTCTTGCAGTTGCCCGACATATTGATGATGGATCAAATGATCAGAAACGATATATATATGCAGGATTTTGGAACGTCTGCTGTACCGCACGCGTTCCAAATACACATCATGAAAATAGGATTGCAGAATCTTAGACGGATGATATGACTGAAAGACCTTCCATATGCTTATTTTTCCCTCTTCCACACCGATTCCTCCTCCCGTACATCGGCAATACCTCTCTCACTGCAAGATCGCTATTCCCAATGTTCCAGTTCGTATTTCAATGCACCTAATAATTCTTCTTCCGGTAATTTCTTTATGATTTCTCCACGCTTCATCAAGAGTCCTTCCCCATTACCGCCTGCGATTCCGATATCCGCTTCTCTAGCTTCGCCCGGACCGTTGACCACACATCCCATCACCGCTACTTTCAGATTCAGATGTTCAAAATCTGCGACCATCTCTTCTACCTGATTTGCCAATCCAATGAGATCGATCGACGTTCTCCCGCAGGTCGGACAGGATACCACTTCGATCCCGCCGGTACGCAATCCTAAAGTTTTTAAAAGATACTTGGCAGTTAGGATCTCATTGACGGGATCACCGGTTAAGGATACCCGAATCGTATCTCCGATCCCTTCATACAAAAGAATGCCCAGTCCCGCCGCAGATTTCACGGTTCCGCGTAACAAGGTTCCCGCTTCCGTGATCCCTATGTGCAGCGGATAATCTGTTTTCCGCACGATAGCCTCATGTGCCTGAATACACATCCTGACATCCGATGATTTGATACTGATCACGATCCGGTCATAATCCAACCGTTCTATCATATGTACCTTATCCAAGGCACTTTCTACGATTCCTTCTGCCGTCACACCATGATACTTTTCAATCAGTTCCCGTTCCAAAGAACCGCTGTTGACACCGACACGAATCGGTATGTTCCGTTCCTTTGCCACAGCCACGACGGCGCGCACGCGTTCTTCCCCACCGATATTTCCGGGATTGATACGGATTTTATCCGCCCCGTTTTCCATTGCCAGAATCGCCAAACGGTAATCAAAATGAATATCCGCCACGATCGGAATATGAATCTGTTTCTTGATTTCTCCGATTGCCTTTGCCGCCGCTTCATTGTTCGCCGTACAACGAATGATCTGGCATCCTGCGTCCTCTAATCTTAAAATCTGTTCAACGGTTGCTTTCACATCTTCCGTCCGGGTATTGGTCATTGACTGAATCAATATCGGATTTCCGCCGCCGATCACCTGATCGCCAATCGCAACCGCTTTTGTATGATCTCGGTAAGCCATATGCGTTTGATTCCTCCCTTATATCCTATCCTCTGTTCCTGTCACCCGACATCATAACGCCCTATCAGGAGAGAAACAGATTGCGTATATCTTTAAAAGTCACGAATATCATCACAAGGAACAACAAAACAAATCCGATCGCATGCACGAAGGCTTCCTTTTCTTTCGGAATCGGTCTGCGCATGATCAGTTCTATCAGTAAAAACAGCAATCTGCCTCCGTCCAACGCCGGAAACGGAAGTAAATTCATTACGCCGAGATTGGCACTGATCAGGATCACAAAATTAATCACATTTAAGAAAACATCCAGCATGCCGCCGGTTTCCTTTGCTTCCTGCATCGTATCATTCATCATATCCGCGACACCGACGACGCCGGATACCTGATTAACGCCTACCCTTCCCATAACCAGTTGTTTGAGACTGATAAAGGTCGTTTTGATCCAGTACCGCACTTCTAAGACACTGTATTTGATATTGGTGAAAACATTCGCTTTTGTCCGTACCAAGTAATCGCCGTCGATCACATATCCGCCCATGATCCCCAACTGATACAGACCGGTTTCCTCGTTGTACTTCGGTGTCACTTCCACTTGCATTTCTTCTCCGTCCCGCAGCAGCGTAACAGTCACCGGATCATTCGAAGCATAAAACTGCATATATACGGATACTTCCCGAAAATCATAGATACGCGTCTGATCTAATTTTGTGATCACGTCTCCGGCGCGGATCCCCGCTTCCTCAGCGGCAGAACCTTCGCCGACCTGATTGATCTCCGCAGTCAGATGTCCCGCCATACCGATCAAAAGCATCGATGCAAAGAATGCCAAGATAAAGTTGAACACCGGACCTGCCACCACCACCAAGATCCTTGACCAGATGGGCTTGTTTGAAAATGCCCGTTCATCTTCACAATGTTCCTCGTCTTCCCCCAGCATCATGCAGTAACCGCCGATCGGCAGACACCGTAAGGAATACTGGGTTTCTCCCCGTTGCGTCTTAAAAATACAAGGACCCATACCGATCGAAAACTCCGTGACACCGATGCCGGTCCATTTACACATCAGAAAATGCCCCAGTTCATGGATCATAATAATAAGACCAAAAACTAATATAATGACTAATATATTAATGACTGTACTCAAGCTTCCACCTGCTCTCAATATATTCATAGGTCCACTGTTCCGTATCCAGAATATCTGACACGGATGGACATTCTATTTTCTTATGAGCCTCCATACATTCCTCAATGATCTCATAGATATCCAGAAATGCGATCTTATGTTCTAAAAATCCGGCTACGGCATATTCGTTTGCCGCATTCAGAACCGTCGGAACACTTCCTCCTTCTCTGCCCGCCCGATAGGCGAGTGCCAGTCCTCGAAAGACTTCCATATCCGGTTTTTCAAAATACAGACAGGACAGACTGCCGAAATCCAGACGTTTTCCCTCCAGATCATGTCGTTCCGGATAATAAAGGGCGTACTGGATCGGCAGCTTCATATCGGGAGTTCCTAACTGCGCCATGACGGCGCCGTCCCGAAACTGTACCATGGAATGAATGACGCTCTGTGGCTGTACCACCACTTCCACATCATCGACCTCTACCTGAAACAGCCACTTTGCCTCCATCACTTCCAGTCCTTTATTCACCATGCTGGCAGAATCGATCGTGATTTTCCGTCCCATGCTCCAGTTGGGATGCCGCAGTGCATCCTCGACCGTAACGGTTTCCAAAAACGCACGGTCCTTTCCCCGGAACGGTCCGCCGGAAGCGGTCAAAAGAATTTTATCCGGTCGATTGCCATGTTCTCCGTTTAAGCACTGAAAAATCGCGGAATGTTCACTGTCAACCGGCAGAATCCGCACATGATGCCTTTCGGCGAGCGGCATGATGATATGCCCTGCCGTTACCAAGGTTTCTTTATTTGCCAAAGCGATGTCCTTGCCAGCCTCGATTGCAGCTATGGTCGGACGGATGCCGATCATGCCGACTATGGCTGTCACCAACAGATCACTTTCCTTCTGTACGGCGGCTTCCATCAACCCTTCCATACCGGAAAGCACCTTGACGTTTAAGTCTGCAACCCTCGTTTTTAGTGTAGCCGCATTCTCTTCATCCCATACCACCGCCATGCTTGGATGGAATTCCCGGATCTGTTCCTCGAGCAGATCAATATTCTTTCCCGCCGCTAAAGCCGTCACACTGAAATCGCGCGCATGATTCCGTATCACCTCAAGCGTCTGCGTACCGATTGAACCGGTGGAACCCAGAATGCTTATTTTTTTCAACTTCCATTCCTCCTAAAAGTACATTCGCATCAATATGATCAACAGATAATACACGATCGGCGCCGTAAAGATCATACTGTCAAAGCGATCCATGATCCCGCCATGCCCCGGTATCAGACGGCTATAATCCTTAATTTCATAGTTTCTCTTGATCGCAGAAGCCGCCAAATCACCCACGACCGCCGGTAAAGCGCCGATGCCTCCTATGACCGCAAATAAGAACGGATAATTATAATTTCCGATATCGGCATACTTCTGAAAAATAAAACCGTAGATACAGCCGCATAGGGCTGCGCCGACGATTCCCCCGATAAAGCCTTCTACACTTTTTTTCGGGCTTAGATTCGGAAAGATCTTATGTTTTCCGATCAAAATACCTACCAGATAGGCAAACATGTCATTGCCGCATGAGCAGATCAGCATCAGGATCACAAACAATCCGCCGTCTTTCATGATGCGGATCTGATAAATATATCCCAGACAGACAACTACATAAAAAAAAGAAAAAAAACAGGAAATCATCTGCCTGATCTCGTATTTCGGGAAGCGTATGACATAAATCGTCAGCAAGATCAGCAAATATAAAATAAAAGCCGGTAAGATCAAATCGGTCCGCTGAAAGAAAAGAAGGGCGTCATAGACCACCGCAAACACATACGTGATCACTGCCAAAGAAGATTTATGCAGTTGAAAGACACGTAATAACTCAAAGACACCGCCTATGGAGATCAATGTCAACAATAACACCAGTATCCAGTTTCCCAGATAAAGGGCTGTTCCGCACACCAGTAGCAGCACGATCGTACTTGCCAGCCGCGTAAAAAAACTAACTCTCTTTTCTTGTTTTTCGTTACTTGACGCCGCCATATCGTCGTTCCCTTCCGTTATAATACTGAATGGCTCGGATCAATTCCCTGCGGTCAAAATCCGGCCATAACACATCCGTAAAATAAAATTCCGTATACGCCAACTGCCAAAGTAAATAATTGGATAATCGCTGTTCGCCACTCGTACGGATCAGCAGATCCGGATCCGGCAGATCTGCCGTATCCAAATACGAATGAACCGTTTGCTCATCTACTTGTTCCGGCGACAGACTGCCACTCTGAATGTCGGCTGCCATCCGCCGCACCGCGCGCGTGATCTCATCCCGACTGCCATAATTCAGCGCGATCGTCAATACCAACCCTTCATTGTCTTTACTCATTTCCCATAATTCATCGATCAATACATTAATATCATCCGCCAGCTTCGTCCGGTCTCCGATGACGCGTACCGTAAGCTGATCACGTTTGATATGTGTTTTAAAAGATATCAGATATTGTCGCAGGATATTCATGATGCCGTTTACTTCTTCTTCGGAACGTTTCCAGTTCTCCGTTGAAAACGCATAGACCGTCATGTATTTGACACCCAGATCTCCTGCATCTTCGCAGATTTTCTCCACTGTCTTTGCACCCTGCATATGCCCGTAATTCCTTGGCATTCCTCGTTTTTTCGCCCATCTGCCGTTTCCGTCCAAGATCACGGCGATATGCTGTGGAATGGTCAACCGTTCTCCGTTAATTTCCCTCTCCATAGAATCTCCTAAGCCTTGTTTATCTATATTCCCTATCGTAGAGTTTCAGAATCGAGCGTAATCCGCCGGTTTACACCGTCAGGATTTCCTTACTCTTATCCTCCACCGCCTGATCCACTTTATCGATAAATTTATCAGTCAGCTTCTGTACCTGATCTTCCAAGTCCTTTAATTCATCCTCCGAAATCTCGTTCGCCTTATTCTGTTTCTTAAACGCATCGTTGGCTTCCCGACGGATGTTCCGGATCGCAATCTTTGCATTTTCACCTTTCTTCTTCACGTCTTTTGCCATTTCCTTACGGCGATCCTCTGTGAGTTCCGGAAAGTTCAACCGGATCGCTTTTCCGTCATTATTTGGCGTGATCCCCAAATCCGAACACATGATTGCTTTTTCTATTTCTTTGATCAGGGACGCCTCCCATGGCTGAATCAACAAAGTCCGTGGTTCCGGCACGGAAATATTTGCCACCTGCTGCAGGGGAGTCGGCTGTCCGTAATAATCCACTCGGATTTTATCCAGTACATGTGGGTTGGCGCGTCCGGCGCGGATAGCGGAAAACTCATTCACCAGACTATCGAGCGATTTATCCATTTTTTCTTCATATTGCTGTAACATTTCGTTTCCTCCTTACACCTTGCGTTATGCGTGAATATATGTGCCGGTAAAAGCTCCGGTCATTGCATTTAGTATACTGTTCTCGGCATTCAGTCCGAATAATTTCATCGGCATGTGATGTTCGGCAGCCAAAATCGCCGCAGTCATGTCAATCACTTCCAGCTTGTTGTCTACGATATCCTGCATTTCCATATCGGTATATTTCTTTGCATTCGGATTTTTCTTTGGATCTGAGTCATATACGCCGTCTATAGCTTTTCCGGATAAGACGATATCCGCTTCCATCTCGATTGCCATCAGGACGGTTGCCATATCGGTTGAAAAATACGGATGCCCGGTACCTCCGGCAAAAAAGACTACGGTTCCGGAAGTCAGCGCCTCGATCGCCTCATCTTTTCGGAATAACGTTGTCATATTTCCGCATGCAAACGGCGTCATGACCATCGTTCTCATACCGGCGGCGCGAAAATACTCCGCTACATAAATACAGTTCATAACCGTTGCCAGAATGCCGATCTGATCCGCTTTTACGCGGTCCATATGTTCACTGGTCCGTCCGCGCCAAAAATTACCGCCTCCGATAACCACCGCGATCTGTTTGCCCGCCTGCAGCGCCTGCCTGACCTGTGACGCTATATCTGTCACTACCGCTTCGTCAAAACCGGTCTTTTTCTCTCCTGCTAACGCTTCACCGCTTAACTTTAATAATATGCGCGTCTCTTCCATAGCTTTCACTGTTTCCTTTCACTGTTCATGCAAAAAAGCTCTTGACATCGATATCGGAATAGCATTGTGAACAGAAGCCTTCGATGACCGCTCCGTTATTGATCTGTACGGAGCGTGACTTGATATTGCCCATGATCACTGCCGTCGAATCTACGATCACCGGACCTTTGACATCCAAATCTCCGTTAATGGCGCCCGCAACTACCGCCGACTGTGCTTCTATATTGCCGACGATAATGGAACCGACACCGATCTTGACACTTCCCGCGCTCACGATCTCACCGTTGATCTTCGCTGAATTGGCATATATTTCACCGGAATTCACCTTGCCGTTAATAACACCGCTGACGACAAGCTTTCCATAGCAGCTGACATCCCCTTCCACCGTGCCGAGGATATCCAAAGAACCGTCCGTAAAAAGATTGCCTTCGATTCTGGTGCCTTTCGTGATATACGTAGTGCTGTCGCTGACTTCGGCATCCGTCGTAGGATCGCCCGCCGTTTCCGCAGCATAAGCATCCTCCTTCTCCTCTGTCATTGCTTTGATTTCAATAATCTTTTCCTCTGCCATTGGTTGCTCCTCCTGCTCCTTGTCCGCTTCCTCAGCCGCTGCGGGATTCTCCGTTGCCTGCCCTGCCGGTACGGCTTCATTGGCAGTCTCCGGTTCCTTCGGTTCTTCTTCCGCCGTCTCCGGTGCCGCTTGATCAAACGATTCCTCTTGCAACGGTTCCTCCGGCTGGCTTTCACTGTTCTTTTCCGCCTGTTCCGCCCGGATACTGTCCACGACCGACTTTGCAAATTCTTCCGGACGTTCCTGCCCTGCAAACGGCTCCGCCAAATCTTCATCCTCTAAATCAAAATTCTCTAAATCTTCTGCATCGACTTCATCCAATATATCGTCCGCAAGAGGATCGTCGGATGCTTCGGAAGGCGTTGCATCTTCCATCGTGTTCACATATTCGTCCGACGGAACTTCTGCCGTTTCCTCCAAAGTATTCACCATATCCTCATCATCATATTCACTGACCATTTCGTCATTGCCCGGCATCAATTCATTGACCGCCTGCTTCATGTCATTTTTAAAATCTCTAAAAAAACCCATCATATCCTCCTTTACGGTTTACAGTAAGAAAATCTGTCCAGAAGTTTCCAGTAATGCCCGAACAGTCTGATCCAAATGGATGACGCGAATCAAAAGTACCACATTCAATATCAGGGATGCGGCTACCAATATAAGCGCTATCGTGACCAAGGCTTTTTTCATACGGTTGATTCGTCTTCTGCTATCCGTCATTTCTTGTGTAGTCCGTTCTGCCATTTCATTTCCTCGTCTTACATGTTATGGTTTATCCTGTACGCTGTAAATCCGGCGTTTTTTCACACATAGGGAAAGTATATCATATTTCAAGGATAATTTACAGTGCAAAAAAGAAATTCCTCAAAATTATATTTCCCTTTGGCGTCAATATGGATTCCGGATGAAACTGCAATCCGTACACGGGCTGGGTACGATGTCTGACCGCCATCACTTCGCCGTCCTTTGTTCTGGCAATCACTTCCAATACATCAGGCAGTGTCTCCGGCATGACGGCAAGCGAATGATATCTTGCTGCCTCTATTTCTTTTGGCAGACCACGGAAAATCGGACAGGCGTTATCCACTTCCACCACCGACATTTTACCGTGCATCAGTTCCTTTGCATATGATACCGTTGCGCCGAACGCCTCACAGATAGCCTGATGCCCCAAGCAAACACCCAATATGGGGATCTCCGCCCCAAGCTGCCGGACTGTCTCGATACAGACGCCCGCATCCGACGGTTTCCCCGGTCCCGGCGACAAAATGATCGCATCCGGATGTGCATCACGGATGTTTTCTACGCTCCATTCGTCATTCCGGATCACTTGAATATCTTCTCTGATCGAACCGATCAGTTGATATAAGTTATATGAAAAACTGTCATAGTTATCAATCAATAAAATCATTCGTCAATTCCTCCCTGTGCCTGTTCCAACGCATTCATTACCGCTTTTGCTTTATTGATACACTCTTGATATTCTTTTTCCGGCACGCTGTCCGCCACAATGCCCGCACCGCTTCGTACAAAGACTTTTCCGTTCTTCTTAAATGCAAGGCGTATGGAGATACAGGTGTCCAGATTCCCTGTGAAATCCAAATAACCGATGGCGCCTCCATAAATTCCGCGCTTATTGTTTTCCAATTCGTTTATGATTTCACATGCCCTGATTTTCGGCGCGCCGGATAAAGTACCTGCCGGCAGCACGGCATCCACCGCATCTAATGCCGTCAGATCTTCCCGCAGTTCTCCCCGCACCGTAGAACCGATGTGCATGACATGGGAATATCGCCCAACCGACATATATTGTTCTACGTTCACCGTACCGAAACGGCTGATCTTACCGATATCATTTCTGCCGAGATCCACCAGCATATTATGCTCGGAACGTTCTTTTTCATCCGCCAACAGTTCCTGTTCTAAGCGACGGTCCTCTTCTTCCGTCTTACCTCTCGGTCTCGTACCCGCTAACGGAAACGTATGCAGGACGCCGTCTTCAAGTTTTACCAATGTTTCCGGTGAGGCACCCGCTATTTCAATGGCGTCGCTGGAAAAATAGAACATATATGGCGATGGATTAACCGTCCGCAGCACCCGGTAGGTATCTAACAGACTGCCTTCAAAATCGGCTTCCAGCCGATTTGACAGCACGACCTGAAAAATATCCCCTTCCCGAATATAATGCTTGGCTTTCTCCACCATCTCGCAATACGCTTGTTTCTCAAACAACGGGCGGAAATCCGATGTCAGTCTGCCGACTTCATGTACTTGTGGCTTTCCGGTTTGGAGCAGGCGGCGCATTTCTTCTAAATCCGCTACCGCTTCCGGATAAGAGACATCCAGATTCTCGGTAGAAGCGTTGACGATCAACACAATTTTCTGGCGGAAATTATCAAAACAAATGACTTTATCAAATAACATGACATCTACATCATTAAAATGCTCCTGATCCTCCGCATCCAGTTGCAGGGACGGCTCACTGTATTTGATATAATCATATGAAAAATATCCGACCAGACCGCCCGTGAAAGGCGGTAAATTCTCTATCTTCGGGCTTTTGTATGCTTCCAAGACCTGTTTGATATATTCATTCGGACGCATCGTCTCCTTGGTTTCCAAAACACCGGTTTCATCCGATACGGTCAGCATGCCGTTCGAGCAGGTGATTTCCAGCTTCGGGTGATACCCCAAAAATGTATATCTGCCCCACTTTTGCGAATCTTCAATACTCTCTAAAATGTAACAATGATTACTGATTCCTTTCAGAATGCGCAGCACTTCGATCGGCGTCCGCATATCTGAATAGATTTCCATACTGATCGGAATCACGCGATATGCCCCCTGCGCTGCCAATTCTTTCGCCTGTTCTAATGAAATTTGACTGTTCATACTATCTCCTGCCTTTCGCCTGAATGGTTCGTGAAAACAAAAAAACCTTGGCAATCATCATAATATGATTACCAAGGACGAATATCTTTTACACAATATCCGCGGTGCCACCTTGATTCATGGTCTCCCACACGCTCCGGGATACAAACATATCCCTGACTACTAACGTAAGTCTGTACGTCGTAGAATACTCGGCACATGCCTTTGACTACGCCCTCCACAGTCCATTTAATAAGCTGCATGCCGCCCGGTTCTCAGCCCTCCGGACTCTCTGTACTGCGCATCACTTATTGTTATCTCTGCTTCCACGGTTTTTCTTTATGATCTCTTTTATTATACTTCCATCGCATTATTTGTCAAGTGCATTCAGATAGCGGATCATACCCGGACCCAAGGTATCCGTTGGTCTTGCCGTAAAGCCGTGCGCTTCATAAAACGCCTCCCGTCCCTTCGCACACATGAGGCAAAGCATCATTTCCGTACCTTCCATCCGCAAGGTTTCCACATGATCTTTCAGTGCTTCTAAAATGCGGGAGCCGATACCCATCCGCTGCGCCTCCGGCAGGACGATCAGATCCTGTACGTAACAGATCACCGCGCCGTCGCCCACCAGACGTCCCATGCCGACACAGACGTCATCCAAATATGCGGTCACTACATAAAGACTACGTTCTAATGCGAGTCGTGCCTGCTCTCCGGTCAACCGTTTCCAATGTACCTTATCACGCAAGGTCAGATAGGTATCGACCTCTAACGCATTGTATCGTAAAGTTATCTCACTCATGTTTTCACCCTTCTCACAGACGAACCGGCAATCCGCGTTCACTTAAATATCGTTTCAGATCCAAGATTTCCAGTTCTTTATAGTGAAACAATGAGGCAGCCAGTGCCGCATCCGCTTTTCCGTCCGTCAACGCTTCATAAAAGTGTTCTTTTGTGCCGGCGCCGCCAGAGGCGATCACCGGTATATTGACCTGTTCCGAGATCAGACGTGTCAGTTCAATATCATATCCTGCTTTTGTACCGTCACAGTCCATACTGGTAAGCAGGATCTCTCCCGCTCCCATCCGTTCCGCTGTCATTGCCCATTCGACCGCATCCAAACCCACATCGATCCTGCCGCCGTGCTTATAAACGTTCCAGCCGGAACCATCCTCTCTCCGCCTTGCATCAATCGCCACCACTACACATTGGCTTCCGAATTTATCTGCCGCATCCGAAATCAATGCCGGATGATCGATCGCGGCGGAGTTGACAGACACTTTATCCGCGCCTTCCCGCAGAATGGACCTGAAATCCTCTACAGTCCGGATACCGCCGCCTACGGTAAACGGAATAAACACGGTCTCGGCTACATGCCGCACCATATCCGCTACGATCTCGCGCGCATCTGAAGATGCCGTGATATCCAAAAACACCAATTCATCTGCCCCTGCCTTGTCATAGGCAGCGGCGATTTCCACCGGATCGCCCGCATCCTGAAGATTGACAAAATGAACTCCCTTGACAACGCGACCGCGGTTGACATCCAAACAAGGAATGATCCGTTTTGTATACATCTAATCCGCCTCCCCGATCCGAAGAAAATTCTCTAATATCCGTAACCCGACCGTTCCGCTCTTTTCCGGATGAAACTGACAGGCAAACACATTGTTATGTTCCACCGACGCATGGATCTCGGTCGCATAAAACGTATCCGCCGCCACATCTTCCGGTTTCTCCGCCTGAAGATAATACGAATGTACAAAATAGACATACGGGTTCTCAGGTAAGCCCCGGAACAACGTAGCGTTCGGATGAATATGCAAGGAATTCCAACCCATATGTGGGATTTTGACACCTGCCTGCTCCGGCAGACGGACGATCTTGCCATTTAAAATACCAAGACCCGTTACACCTGTACTTTCCTCGCTGGTCGGAAATAACAGTTGCAGACCCAGACAAATTCCTAAAAAAGGAGTGCCTTTGTCTATTACGTCATAAATGACGTTGACCAATCCATATTCTTTTAACTTCCGCATCGCATCCCCGAAATTACCAACGCCCGGAAGTATGACCTTTTCACTGTTTAAGATCACATCCCGGTCTTTGGTGATACACACGTCTTTTTTCAAATACTGTACCGCTTTTTCCACGCTTTTTATATTACCAGAATCGTAGTCCAGAATTGCTATCATCCCGTCACATCTCCTACTCTGCTATTCTTCTGCCGAAAAATCCATACCCGCCGTAATATTCTGTATCTGAAGGGTATAGGACTCCGCATCCAGTTGTGCCATGGCATTGGCATCCGCTTCCGTCAGACCATAGGTGGCTTCTAATTCATTCACGATCTGGTCATGCGCGGTATTGAAATCATCCTCGATTCCCAAAGCGACCGCATCATCATAGTACTCGTCATATTTACTCAGACCCTTTATCAGCGCATCCAGCGCCAGATCCGGATCATTCATGGCGACATGATTCTCATATGCCTCATACTGACGGTTGACATACATGACGGTATAGATCTTATCTTTCAGTTCCTGATCCTGTTTCTTGACTTCCACACCCAGTATCTCACGATACGCCTGTCCATACTTTTGCCGTTCAAAATAATCCGTTGCTTTGGTGATCACTAACTGATAATCAAACAGATTGGTTCCGACGATCACAAATCCTCCGATTGCAAAAAAGAATAACATGATGATGGCGACCAGCGGTTTATTTAACTTTTTGTCCGGTCCGTCCTCTGCCAGTATCCTTGCATCTTCCGCTTGTCTTGCGGCTTTTTTAGCCGCCAGTTGTGCCGTTTTATTATTTTTTTCTGCCTGTTTTTTTGCGTTCTGCTCGGCTCGTTTTGCCTTCTGTTCTTCTTTTTTCGCCAGTTTTGCCTGCCGTTTTTCTTCTTTTTCTCTCGCCAGCTCTTCTTCCTGTTCCGGTGTGAGAGTATCCTCCTCATCATCCCCAAACAGTATATCCATAAACGTCTTTTTTTTCTTTTCCGGCGTAACCTGTTCCACGTCCGACAACTCTTCCGGTATTTCAAAATCCGGTATCTCGTCCGTGCTTGGAATGGAAGGTTTGACCGCATCATTTCCCGAAATACCCAACATAGAAAACAAGTCTTCCATGTCATCCATCGCATCCGGTTCTGTCGGTTCCGGTTGCTCTGCCTGTGCCGGCTGTGTTTCCTGAGACGGTTGTTCCGCCGGATCAGATGCCGAATCAGTATCTGACGGTGTTGCCGGCTCTTTTTTTGCATCCGTATCTCCGAACACTTCTTCCATTAGAGTATCCACATCAAACGCATCCGTCTCCGGCTGCTCCGCTTCTTCATACAACACGGAAACCTGCCTGTCTTCCTTGGATGCTTCGGCTGCGTCTGCCATTGCTTCCGCTTCTTTCAGCCGTTCAAATTCCTGTTCAAAAGCACGGTCCTCAGATTCGTCTAAGTAAGACTCGTCGATCTTTAAGTCTTCTATATTCTCCAGATTCGTTTGAAAAGAAACCGGATTTACATCCATTTTCGTTACATCTATATCATCGAAATCAATGTCATCAAAATTCATGGCATCCATGTCTATGTCTGCCAATTCATCCAATTCATCCAGTTCCGAAATTTCTTCCGGCGGGATCTCCGCGTCGGACCATGCGACATCCTGAATGTGTTCCGCATCTGCCGCAAGCCTCTGCTCCATCTCTTGTTCCGTATCCTCTATATATTCCTCAGTATGATCCTCGATCTGCAGATCCGGAAGATCGGAGTTTTGATTTTCCACTTCTTTCAATAACTGATCCAAGTAATTTTCGTCCATATATCCACCTTCTTTAATGAACACTCTCTTGTTAATATACAATAAGCATCCGTAAAAAACAAGTTGCATTTCAAGCAGAAATATTATATATTTAGATTGATTCGTAGACAAATCACACAAAGGAGGTATGGTTATGAAGTCTTCTATGTATTTGGAATTTCGGGAAAAACAGTTAGATGAAAAAGAAATTGTAGCAAAGGCAAAGCGCATCTGGGTTGACAACGGTAATAAAGCCTCTGAATTAAAGTCTCTGAAAATGTACATTAAACCGGAAGAGAATACAGCTTATTATGTATTTAACGATGAAGTAAGCGGTTGCTTCCCTTTGGACTAGAACTGTAAGGCAGAAAGATAAAACGGCGACCGTAAGCCATAGGGCTTGCGGTCGCCGTTTTTATCTTTCCCAAAATCCGGTCATTCTTCTGTGTCTACTCCTGATTTTCATAACCGACTAAGCCGTCAATAATATGTACCAGTTTTCCGATCTCCGGCTTGGATACCTGCGCATCCGCCCCTAACCGATCGCCTTTACGCATCATATCATCATTGATCAGCGACGAAAAGATCACCACCGGGATATTCTTTAAATCGTCATCTTCCCGCACCAGCCTCAACAGGCGATGCCCGTCCATCATCGGCATCTCGATATCCGTGATCAGCAGTTGTACGCCGTACTGAACACCGTTATTCTTCTTCAGCGTACATATCATATCCCACGCTTCCTGACCATTTGTTTTCATCGTCAGATTCGTATAGCCGGCACGCTCCAACGCATCCCGTATCATAGCCGACAACATTGGCGAATCCTCTGCCACCAAAATCGGTACATCGCTTCTAGACCGCTCTCCCAACTCATCGATCTCCGATACACGGAGACTGGTCTCCGGACAGATTTCCTCTACGATACGTTCAAAGTCCAAAATCAGGATCAGCTTGTCGGTCTGCTTGATGATACCGGTTGCCATACCGTTGCCGTTTGAACTGACCGTCACGTCCGGTTTTACGATATCCGTCCATGATACCCGATGGATCCCCAGCACCTGCTCCACATGGAATCCGATATGCAGATTATTAAAACTGGTTATGATCAACATATCCTCCGCTGACGGTTCATCCCGCTCAAATCCCAGTATGGAAAACAGATCCATAACCGTAATGATATCATCGCGCGGCATAAACATGCCTTCTATACAAGGATGGGAGTTCGGTATCGGGGTGATCGGCTGCATGGTCAAAATCTCTTTCACCTTTGCCACATTAATTCCATAGTGATTTCCACCCACTACAAATTCCAAGACTTCCAGTTCATTTGTGCCACTTTCCAATAAAATATTTGTCTTCAATATTCTAGTCCTCCCTATTGTATAAGAATCGTATATTCCTCATTTTGATAGGTTACGCGTATATCGAGCGTCTCGATCTGCTGGATCATGCTGTCGGACATCTGAAAGATCAAAACCGCCGACTGTTCAGTATTTCCCGGTACTCCATTCTGAAATGTCCCTAGATCATCCATGAGAATTGTGAGCATTGGCTTTGCCGCATGCGACCGATTCATCACCAACCGGTAATCAATGTCCACATTCAGTAAATCCACCAGAATGTCCTCTGTCGTCAGATTCTTGACATCAAACTTCACTACGACCAGCTTGTAACCGGGATCCGCATTCAGATAAATAAATGCTCCATCCTGATCCAATGACGGATAGCGATCCAAAAACATACATCGATTATAAACGATGGAAATACCTTCCAAACCTATAAGACCGGCAATATCCGTGATACTGCCGCTATCAGAGGGGGGGACAGAATCGTCCTCACCTTCCGTCTCTGTTCCTTCCGTTGTTTCCGTGTCCTGCGCTGTATTTTCCTGTGTTGTATTCTCGTCTGTGTTCTGTTCCTGAGCTGTAGTCGAAGCAGACTCCGTCGTCGATTCCGTCGTGACGGGTTCCGTACTCGGCTCTTCCGTCGTCTGTCCCGGATCCTCTTCCGTATCTTCCAATAAATGTGCCTGATAACTTGCGTCATATTTCAAAAGCAGATCTGCTGCATATTCCGCAATGATCTTATTTTCTTCATCTGTCAGATCCGTCCCGCATCCGGTCAAAACCAATGACAGCGTCAGAACAGACAACAGGCACCATGCTTTTTTCACAATAGGCACCTCCAACTTATAATAGTATCATTCTAACACGTTTCCTCATTTGCTTCAAGAAATATCCGTATCAAGATTAAAATAAAATTCCACGCCGTCCGAAACATTCCGCACGCCGTATTCCTTTCCGTGCGCATCCATTGCCGCCGCTACGATCGACAATCCGATCCCGCTGCCTCCGTATTCTCTGGTCCTTGCTTTATCCACTTTATAGAATTTGATCCAAAGTTTATCCAATTCTTCTTCCGGGATCGGATCTTCCGTATTAAACACGATAACCTGTACTTCTTTTTCCAGCGGTACGAGACGTATGATAATCTTTCCTTCATCGGAAACATAATGTATGGCATTCGTCAAATAATTCGTGACAACCTCTTCGATCAAGAATTCATCTGCCCATACATAGACCGGTTGCTCCATCTGCAGGTTTAGTTGTGCATGGCAGTCTTCCAGTAGAATATCTGAAGCCTGACAAACATTCCGGATCAATTCTACAATATCAAACCTCGTTACCTGAACCTGACTTTGCCCGAACTCCAATTCGTTCAACGACAACAATTTTTTCACCATATCGTTCATCTTGTTTGCTTCATCCATGATCACATCGCAATAAAAATCACGACTTTCCGCATCTTCATTGACACTTTCTTTTAATCCTTCCGCATACCCCTGAATCAGTGCGATCGGCGTCTTTAATTCATGCGATACATGCGACAGGAACTCTTTACGCATTTCATCGATCTGAATTTTATGCTCAATATCGTGATGCAGTTCCGTATTGGCAGTCTTTAATTCTGAAATCGTCGTCTGCAGTTTATCCGACAAGCGATTCATGCTGTCTCCCAGTTCTCCGACTTCATCCTTTGTCTTTACCTGAATTCTTGCATCAAAATCCAGATTGGACATTCGTTTTGCCACGACCGCCATATCATGGATCGGTCTTGAAAAATATCTGCTGATACAGGATATGACGATCGCTGCCAGCAGCAAAATCGAAAGACTGAAATACATAAAAATGCGGTTGGTAAATTTTGCACTGTTATTAATGGCGTCCATAGAAGTACGAATAACGATCATATAACCGTTGCTCAAAAATCCGGTCAGGTCATAATAACCGGTATTCATACGGTCATCCTGATGAATCTCGATCATATATGGTTTTCCGTCTTCCAGATAGTCGGGATTGCGTATGAGCTTTGTCATGGAAGTTAAACTGTCAAACATCATACCGGTCTCGTTTGTCGTTGTGTAGATCTTATTATATCCGTCACTGACGACAATGATCGCATTATTCGGATTGTTCAGCCCCTCAAATCCGATCCGCAATTCTTCATCGCTCCAGCTACTGTTGGAAAACAACTCGTCCACCTGCTGATATAAGCTTTTCAAATTATCTTCTGCCCTAGCCTCAAACCAAAAAAAAGAACTGCGATGATAGAAAATCCAGCTTACGACAATAATGACAGAAATAAAAAAAATAGAAACGATGGTTAATTTAAACTGAATGGAATGTTTCATTGCGGCACCTCGAACTTATATCCCATCCCCCAAATTGTCTTAATGTACTCTCCTTTATCCTTAAGTTTACTGCGTAATTTTTTAACATGTGTATCAATCGTTCTGGCATCACCAAAATAATCATAATTCCAAACATTATTCAAAATCTTTTCTCTGGATAACGCCACGCCCTGATTCATAACAAAATAATGCAGCAGTTCAAATTCCTTAAAACTGAGTTCGACTTCTGTACCGTCAATTTTAACCATATGTGCGTTAATATCCAGTTCAATGCCGCCTGCCTGTATGGCTTCTTCTCCCACCATCTGATTCGTTCTCCGCAGCACCGCCTCTACGCGCGCCACCAAGATCTTCGGACTGAACGGTTTCGTAATATACTCGTCAATCCCCAGCTCGTATCCTAATAACTCATCCCGTTCATCCGCTTTGGCTGTCAGCATGATGATCGGAACTTTTGAATACTGCCGGATTTCTCTACAGACCTGCCAGCCGTCCATACGAGGCATCATAACATCCAAAATGATCAGTGAGATATCCTTTGTCTTAAAAAAGAGTTCCATTGCCTCTTCGCCGTCCGCAGCTTCCAGCACCTGAAATTCCTTATGCACCAAAAAATCCCGTACCAATTTTCGCATTCTGCTTTCATCATCTACGACTAAAATCTTAATCCGATCCATCCGTTCATACCCCCAGCGGTTTTCTGATCTTCACTATAACAAAGGAATATGTAGAAAATGTGAACACGGATCCAAAATTATTCAGATGGCGCCTCCGAGTCCTGATCCGTTACCGGTTCCGATTGTATTCCCAGCTCTGCTTCCCGCTTCCGTATTTCTTCTTCCCGTTTTGTCAGTTCTTCTTCCCAAGAAGAATAACGATTCAGGATTTTATTCTCCGTATTAATATATCCGACATTGGGATTAAACGCCGTAATCAATAACATAGAGAGAACAAGGAAGAGAAAAATACCGATTGCGATCCTATATTTTTTTTCTTTTGTTTCCAAACGCTCGTTTTCCTGCTGCAAGAACTCCATCTGCTCCTGCTGCGCATAAGTAGGACCTGTCGTGGGTTCAACCGTAATGTATGGTACATCCTCTTCCCGAAAACCCGCCTCTTGCGTCAGATAATCCCGGAATTCTCCTAAGAACTGGTATCCGATCGGTGTACGGAACACCCGCTTTTCTACGAGTCTTTTGTAGAGGGCGATCATATCCTGCGTCTTTGTAAAATCAATCTTGGATTTCAGCGTCGCGATATTATGCTGCTCCCGCAACGCAAGCTGTGCCTCCCTCGGATGATCAAAGCGAAAACCACCGACTGTACGGCTCATTTCTGCCGCGGTATGGTCAGAATCTGATTCCGTTATGGTGTTGTTTATTTTTTCACTCATATGTCACCCTCCTTCAGAAAAAGGGATGTTACAAACATGTTGTCCGAACACCCCTTTGCATTATAAAATCATGCTTTCCTTATTCTGCCTCTGTCGTATCGTCAGACGAAGTATCTCCCGGTCCGGGAACACTTCCGTTCACCAAAGTAATCTCATGTTCACTTGCCAGTATGTTTAACTGTCCTTCATAATCGGCAAACATACCTTCCGCCTCTGCAATCAGAGCATCCGCTTCGCTTAAGATATCGGTATCACAGGCTTCAATGGCTTCCGCTACTTTATTTAATGCCTCTAATTGCTTATTTGCGCCGTTCACGCATACTGCCTTCACTTCCTGCACTTCTTCTGTCTCCGGCGCTAATGCGTTCAGTTCTGAAACATACGTCTCATACTTCGGAATGATCGAATCATTCAGTGCCTGAAGAAGCTGTTGGGAATCGGACGTTTCACTCGTCACATAACTGTTATATTCATTGATCGCTTCCCTTTGCAGCTCCTGAATGTCTGTCATATCTGTCAGATAGGAATACAAATCATCCTTGACGGCATCGGATTTTCCGCATGCAGTCATACAACATATAAGTCCGGTCAATGCCGCAAGTAATGTCAATCTTTTCAGTGATGTTTTCATATTTTTTCCTCTGTATTCTTTCATTTTATTAGTTATAGTGTACCATATGCGCATAAAAAAAACAATCTTTTATCCTATGGCAGCCGTTCTGCCCGATCTGTCTGTATCCGGCAGGCAAAGGGATATACAGTTATTTTTACCTCCGACCGCCTCATGATCGTATATCGGAATCTTTCCGATATGACCACAAGATATGGAGCTGGCGGGAATCGAACCCGCGTCCGAAGATCCTTCCGTTACAGTTTCTCCCATTACAGTCCGCATATTTTGATTCCCTCAGCCGATTGCCTGCGGACGGGCAAACAGCCTCGGTAGCTTCATAAATCTTCGACTGCCGCAAAGCTTAAACAATCGAGTTCCCCGCATGGATGAAGCCGGTTCCCTTAAGCTACGGGAGACTCAAGACCGACTGCTGCGATTAGGCAGCTAATGCAAATTTTTCGTCTGCGTTTGTATTTAAGTTCCATGGGATTAACGTGGTACATGGTCCACGAATGGCTTCCATAAGTTCAAAATCCCCGTCGAAACCAGTACAACCCCGAATTTCTACTTTCATAGTAACGGTAGACCGCATATTTGTCAAATACAATCTACTCCTCGGTATCTGCTTCTTCGATCTGACGGTTTAAATCCAGCAGTTCCTGATTATTGATCTCAGACTGACTCTGTTGTTCCTGTTGATAATCCCGTCCCGTTTTTTCCAGATAAGCGGGATAGATCCAATACTTACCGGCTATAAAACCTGCTCCCAGTCCCAAAACAATACATCCTGCCAAGATCCACAGCATATTTTTCATGCTTTTTCTCCGCTGTGCCTGTTTGCGCTTTTCTGTCGCCGTTTTCTGAGTATTTCCTTTTTTCTGAGCATTTCCCTTTTTCTGACTCATCACAGTTCCCTTTCTTC
This sequence comes from uncultured Lachnospiraceae bacterium, assembly GCA_947589305.1. Classification (GTDB taxonomy): domain Bacteria; phylum Bacillota; class Clostridia; order Lachnospirales; family Lachnospiraceae; genus CAG-632. The sequence goes on along the minus strand of CANQAP010000001.1, from coordinate 135,041 downwards.
CGCGTACTATCGCAGATTTCTAATCTTAAATTCTTTTTCCGCTTCACGCTTCTGATCTTTTTTTGCGATCTCCTGCCGTTTGTCGTATAACTTTTTACCGCGTGCCAGACCGATCTCCATCTTGACCAGACTGCCTTTCCAGTACACTTTGAGCGGTACGATCGTATACCCCGTCTCCTTCACCTGACCCATGAGCTTATGGATCTCCGATTTATGCAGCAGAAGCCGCCGTGTCCGCAAAGGATCCTTATTAAAAATATTTCCTTTTTCATACGGACTGATATTCATATGGTAAATATAGATCTGCTCATTGTCAATGCCGATAAACGATTCCTTAATGCTGCAATGTCCAAGCCTTAAGGATTTGACTTCCGTTCCTGCCAGTTCGATACCCGCTTCGTACGTATCCAGAATAAAGTAATCATAATATGCTTTTTTATTATTTGCGATCAAGCGGCTGCCCTGTTCTTTCGCCATTATGAATCCTCCTGTTTTCCTGTTCCACGTCCCACAGTCATTTTCCTGTGTTCCGCATCCGGTTTTCATCTTCCTGTTCCGGCTCGTCATCCGATTCCGGAATCAAAACAAAATCAATCGTTTTCGCGAAGCGGTCCGTATCCGTTACTCTTACCCGAACCTTCTGTCCCAAGGTATACGTTCTTCCGGTCGCCTTACCTATCATAGCATACTTTTCTTCGTCATAACAATAATAATCATCCTGCATATTCGTCACATGTACCAAACCTTCTACCGTATTCGGCAATTCCACATACATCCCCCACGGATTGACTCCGGAAATAACCCCTTCAAAGCATTCTCCGATCCGCCGTTCCATATACTGCACTTTTTTAATTTTTTCTACTTCCCGCTCCGCTTCATCCGCACGACGTTCTGTTTTCGAACAGTCCTCCGCCACCTTCGGAAGGATCGCCTCATAATGCGCGATCCGGTTCTCGTCCATATTGTCATGCAGACATTCCTTGATGATCCTGTGGATCTGTAAATCCGGATATCTCCGGATCGGAGACGTAAAATGACAATAATACGGTGTGGACAAACCGAAATGTCCGGAACAGATCGTTGTATACTTTGCCTGCTTCATGGAACGCAGCGTCAGCCGGCTGATCATGGCTTCTTCCGGAAGTCCTGCCACCTGTTCTAGCAGTTTCTGAAATTCTTTCGGATGCAGATTATCCGGAGCCGCTTTTAGATAATACCCGAAATTTGCAAGCAATACACGCAGTTTTTTCATTTTTTCCGGATCCGGCGCCTCATGCGTGCGATATACAAACGGTATTTCCCGCCAGAAAAAATCCTCCGCCACCGTTTCATTTGCCAGCAGCATAAAATCTTCGATCAGCTTGTTTGCCGCCAAACGCTCATATGGCTGAATCACCGCAGGATAACCCTTTTCATCGAGCAGAATCTGTGACTCCGGGAAATCAAAGTCTACGGAACCGCGTTTATTCCGACGGTCACGCAGAATATCCGCCAATTCTTTCATATCATGGAACATAGGGACCAGCTCCTGATATTCCCGTATCATATGTTCGTCCTGTTCTTCTAAGATCCGGTTGACCGCCGTATACGACATCCGTCTGTCCACCCGGATCACGGTCTCTGCGATCTCATGATCCGTCACCTGACCCCTGCCGTCCACTTTCATGATACAGCTTAACGCCAGACGGTCTTCTCCCTGATTTAACGAACAAATGCCGTTCGATAATCTATGCGGCAGCATCGGGATCACGCGATCCACTAAATAAACACTGGTGCCACGCCGTTTTGCCTCTTCATCCAGCGGTGAATGTTCGGTAACATAATGCGATACATCCGCAATATGAACACCCAGCAAAAACCCGTCCGGCTGTTTTTGCAGCGTAATGGCATCATCTAAATCCTTGGCATCCTCACCGTCGATCGTCACGGTCTGCCACGATCGCAGATCCTTTCTTCCTTCCAAATCCCTGACATCGATTCGGTCCGGTATCCGCTGTGCCTGTCGCAACTGCATGTCATCAAATTCCACCGGAAGCTCATACGCTTTTACCACGGATAAGACATCGGCAGCCGGATCATTGATATGCCCAAGAATCTCGGTGATACGTCCCTCCGGTTTCTTTTGTTTCCCGCCAAAATCCGTGAGATGTACCACGACTTTATGACCGCTTACCGCTCCCTTCGTCCATGCTTTCGGCACAAAAATATCCGAATGATATTTGACATTATCCGGTATCACAAAACCAAATCCTTTGCCCGCATCAAAAGTACCGACCAGTTCCCGGATACCCCGTGACAGAATTCGGACAATCTCTCCTTCCTTTCGCCTGCCGCCCTCCGTAGAGGTATTGGTCACACGCATCAGCACCGTATCCTGATGCAACGCGCCGTTGCATGCCTGTTCCGGAATAAAATAATCATCCGGCTCGCCTTCTACCGTTACAAAACCAAATCCACGGGGATTTCCGGTGAAACAGCCCATTCGCATGTCGTCTTCCTGTTTCTGATACTTTCCCCGCGGCGTCTTGATCAGGAAACCCTCCTCCGTCAGTTCATTTAAAATACTGGAAAGGACAGGCTTATCACTTTCTTTTACCTGCATGAAAAATGCCAGTTCCTTATATTTCATCGGTTTGTATTCCGGACTGCTTATGAGTTCCTTCACTTTTTGTTTTCGTTCCTGATACCGTTCCTGTTCTTCCATAATTCCTCCGCCGCCTCTGTCATATTTATCTACCCGCCAGAATCCAAAGAAAAAAGGCTGTCCGTTGACAGCCCATTCTTTAGAAGATACCCAAACTCAAAATCAATGCCAATACAAAGAATAAAATCGCCAGTATGGTCGTAACCGTCACTAAGATTGATTCCTTGGATCGCCCTTTGTTTTTATTCCAATACGTCTCTGTCGAACCACCGCCGATGGAACTTGAAAGACCGTTTGATTTGCCTTCCTGTGATAACACAAGTACTGCCATTGCTACGGATATGACTAAAAAAATGATGGTAAGTGCAAGCTGCATCTCGATACCTCCGTTCCTTTACAAAACTCAACTAGGGTTGATTGTAACACAGAGGATTCGGAAATTCAAGCGGTTTTTATCAGATCCGCAGTTTATGATCAACCGGATATCCCCTTATTCCTCATTATTCCATACATATTCCATGTGTTTTGTCCGCCTGAAGATCCCGAAGGCACACAATATACCCCCTATGATACTCACAAGGAGAATATAACATAGGCTGGGGTAATACCATCCAAACATATTATAGTTTCCGATCGTCGAAAGCCTGCACCAATAAAACGGTGTAATATAAGAAAACCTCCCGAAGGTCGGTGCCGCATAGATCATAAGCTGCATTGTCATCAGAGCAACGCCGACAGCGATCGCCATGAGACGGTTTCCATACAGACTGATGATGAACAGCAGCAGCCCGACAAATACGGACACCAAAACCACCAGACCGAAACATAATAACATCGCCTGAAGAGGAGTATAGCGGGTCACGATCGTCGAAGAACCCACATAGATATTATACTGAACACTTGCATAATTGGAAAAACCCAAGGAATAGATGACTTTTCCCCACTCCCATGAAAACTGTATATTGGGTATAAAAAAGCATAGCGGCAATAACATCGCTAACAATGCCAGTGTCACGGCTTCCATTACGATCACGGCGATCTTTTCCAAGCACCACAGTTTCCGTCCTTCCCTCAGGATCCAGTACAACTCCGTGCGGTTCATGAACGGAACATCCGAAAACATATAACAGACAATAAATCCATAATAAGTCGCAAACGTTTTATGATCTAAGAGGATAGGCATCAGCCACGGAGTAATATTTTCTCCGCTTTCACTCACGAACTTTCCAAGACCTGAGGTGATGGCACATGCCAAAGCCAGCAGAAACAAAACAGAGCAAACAAAACGTATGGATGTCACACGGCGCAGATAGGAAAACCAAATGCTTCGCATCCACTGATGATGTAAACGATCGTTCATCCTCAATTCCTCCTTTCCATTTTCCAAGCGATAATAGCGATATCGATGATAAGCAGCAACAGAAATTGTATATATGCCCATTGCCAAGAAGCATGCACGCTGTTAAATGCAATAACTCCTGCTGTCATAATATTATAGGACAGCTTTGGACCGGTATACATATCAAACATACGCTGTACCAGAACATCCTCTAATTGCAGAAAGATAACCGGGAACACATATACCAGCATCTGGTTTCTTAAAAACAGGGATATGGTAAGTGCGGTGACTGCGAGCGTACCTGCCAGCATAGCGACCTGCAATCCAACCAAAAATATGTATGTGAGATACTCACCCCGCAGCAGCCGATCTGCATAGAAGAATGTCTGATCGGTGATGCTTTCCAATTCCCTTAGATCAAGAAAGGGATGAAAGACACGATAGCTTAGCATATGCAAGATATATCCAAGTAAGACGGCTGAAAATGCGGACAAAAAAGTAACAATAACCCTTGCAAATAAATAACGGAAACGATTTCCACGGAGAACCATGAGAAAATCATATTTATATTCCATATCTATGCAGAAGGAATCCGCATACGGCAAGGTGGCAAAGACCCAGATCACCGTAGGCAGAACTGCGTCAGAAAGTATATATCTGGTATGAGTAATGACATCCGTATTCACTTGAGAGTGTACCGCATTTATATCAAACCATAAGACGATTGCTATTACCCCAACAGAGATTGGAAATCTCCACCCCAAAAACGCACGTTTTAGATCGATCCGAATATAATTCCACAAACTAGTTTTCATACATTTCCTCCTTACCTTACCGTACCGCGCCGGTCATGATCTCTCCGGTGACCGCATTGACACGAAATTCGCTATCTATCACATATCCGTCTGCTCTCGCTTCCTTGATATGAAATGCCCATACTGGAAAGATCACTGATTCCTCAAGATCCGTCAGCGGCTGACTGTCAATGCACAGTACCGCCTCAGACACTTCATAAGTCGAACCGTCCATCATCTGTTCCAAGTGCGTCTTTAACCGGTCCGCTACTTCTTCAAATGGAAGCAGAGTCTCCTGTCTGTTGCCCTTGGTATAATCTGAGAATTGACTGCCCTTAAGGTATATAATCCCATCCGCATTATATTCTACCATAAACTGTGCAAAAAAATCTTCCGCCCTTCCCGGCATTCCTGATTCCCTGTGATAGTCCGGCAGTCCACAGTATGTCTGATGGATAAAAAACAGATAGGCATTATCCGCCTCCGACCAGTCCGTTCGATTTAATTCATCGTGACGTATCTCGTCCATGTCGTAATGTTCTTCGTTTTCCCGTAATGTCTCATAATCCAGATAATAGGTCGTAGTTTCCAGCTCATCCTCTGCTTTGATGAAGCCGCATTCTTCTAAGGTATCGTATACATCCGCCAATGCTTCTTCTGCCGTACCGAAAGAAAAATCCTGCTCTTTTGTGTACTCCGGCAGGTTATATGCCCCGCAGGGATCTCCTGCTGTTTCCTGTTGCATAAAGACGGAATCAGCGCCTGTAAAATCTTTATAACGATAATATACACTATTTGAACCCCAACCAAACGATTCCAACGGCATGTCGCCGATCATTTCTTTACTCAATAAATGTCCGTCTGTATCTGTAACACCAGATCTGAATTCCGTATTTTCACGGTCCCTCATCAGACAGGCGGCTGCCTGTTCATGATCAAAGGTACGTTCCGTGATCGTGCCTTCCGTAAAGCTGACTGTTTCCGGCGCATCAATCTCCAGATCCATTTCCACCCCTTCCCCGCTGAGCTGGTATGTGGTTGGAAACGCAGTCCCTGCATCTGCTTTTCCTCCGTCCGTCTGCGACGTCCCCCGGTTGGTCTGACAGCCCGTGAGACACAGCATCCATATACAGACAGCAGCAAGGATCTGCCGTTTGTTCTGTCGTGCGAGCCGACCTGTCATATTGATTTCCATTCCCATTCCCTCTTTCTCTATCCGATTCTTTCCGGCATGATGATGAGAGGCAGGCTTTTCACCTTCCCTTAATCTTACCGTACCGCATCGGTCATGATCTCTCCGGTGACCGCATTGACACGAAATTCTCTATCTATCACATATCCGTCTGCTTCCGTTTCCTTGATATGAAATGCCCATATCGGCAGGATCACTGATTCCTCAAGATCCGTCAGCGGCAGACTGTCAATGCACAATACCGCCTCAGACACTTCATAAGTCGAGCCGTCCATCATCTGTTCCAAGTGCGTCTTTAACCGGTCCGCTACTTCTTCAAATGGAAGCAGAGTCTCCTGTCTGTTGCCCTTGGTATAATCTGAGAATTGACTGCCCTTAAGGTATATAATCCCATCCGCATTATATTCTACCATAAACTGTGCAAAAAAATCTTCCGCCCTTCCCGGCATTCCTGATTCCCTGTGATAGTCCGGCAGTCCACAGTATGTCTGATGGATAAAAAACAGATAGGCATTATCCGCCTCCGACCAGTCCGTTCGATTTAATTCATCGTGACGTATCTCGTCCATGTCGTAATGTTCTTCGTTTTCCCGTAATGTCTCATAATCCAGATAATAGGTCGTAGTTTCCAGCTCATCCTCTGCTTTGATGAAGCCGCATTCTTCTAAGGTATCGTATACATCCGCCAATGCTTCTTCTGCCGTACCGAAAGAAAAATCCTGCTCTTTTGTGTACTCCGGCAGGTTATATGCCCCGATGTTATCTCCTGCTGTTTCCTGTTGCGTAAAAACGGAATCAACATCTTTCAAATATTTATAACGATAAAAAACACTATTTGAACCCCAACTGAACACTTCCAACGGCATGTCGTCGATCATTTCTTTACTCACTAAATTTCCGTCTGTATCTGTAATACCAGATATGAACTCCGTATTTTCACGGTCCCTCATCAGACAGGCGGCTGCCTGTTCATGATCAAAGGTACGTTCCGCGATCGTGCCTTCCGTAAAGCTGACCGTCTCCGGCGCATCAATCTCCAGATCCATTTCCACCCCTTCCCCGCTGAGCTGGTATGTGGTCGGAAACGCAGTCCCTGCATCTGCTTTTCCTCCGTCCGTCTGCGACGTCCCCCGGTTTGTCTGACAGCCCGTGAGACACAGCATCCATATACAGACAGCAGCAAGGATCTGCCGTTTGTTCTGTCGTGCGAGCCGACCGCTCCGTGTCATATTGATTTCCATTTCCATTCCCTCTTTCTCTATCCGATTCTTTCCGTCTTAATGATCCCGGCATGACATACGTACATGTTCTGACCATATGGTCGGAACATGTACATATGACTGTTTTATGGGCAGTAGGTGCCGACTGCATGTACATTCACTTCATACAACTTTGGATATGTATTAACGTAATAATAATATCCTGCATAAGCTGTAACATTATACGGATGCGAGTGCGTGACATTTAACTGCGTATTATCGATCCACATGGCAGTCGATACACGGTCATTACTACTGGTATACGATGTAAACGACATAGCCGTACCATTTGTCAAAGACGTCAGTTTGATGTAAAAATTCTGATCATTATCGTCTTTTCGTGTTATAGATGAATTTGGATCTCTCGATGTGACGCCGGAAGCATTGGATGACGTTACATTCAAATCAGAATTACCGCCATATGCGGCATTCACAAAGATGCCCGCACCGGCAAATAAGATCAGACCACAGATCAGGCTGCTTAGAATCTTCTTTCGCTTATTCATAGATATCCCCCCTTTCCTCATATACTTTAACCACTTATCCTATGGCTCCGTTCTCCGGATAGGTAAATTTTAACATATTCTGTCGATTTACACAATCAATACATCTGTAGAAAAGATGAAGGAAAAATGAAGAAAAAATGAAGAACCCCTTGCCGACCATCCTCGGAAAGAGGTTCTTCATTGTTTGATTTCATAGCTTTATTCCATAGGTCTTACATACGGTAAACCGATACCTTACCGAGTTCTTCCTCAATCCGAAGCAGGCGGTTATATTTTGCCGTCCGGTCAGACCGACACGGCGCACCGGTTTTGATCTGCCCTGCATTGACTGCAACTGCCAAATCCGCAATAAAACTGTCTTCCGTTTCACCGGAACGGTGCGAGATAATGGTACTGTAACCAGCCCGTGCTGCCATATGGATCGCATTTAAGGTTTCGGTCAGGGTTCCGATCTGGTTATATTTGATCAGAATGGAATTGGCGATTTTCGCTTCAATCCCCATTGCCAGCCGTTGTGTATTGGTCACAAACAGATCGTCGCCTACCAACTGAATCTTATCGCCTAAACGGTATGTCAACAACTTCCAGCCCCGCACGTCATTTTCGTTCAAGCCGTCTTCAATGGAGAAAATCGGATATTTGGCAACCAGTTCTTCATAATACTGTACCATTTCTTCGGCATTCCGGTAAACATCCTTGCCGGACATTTTGCTCTCTCCCGGGAAAAAATATAGATCCTGTGTTTCCATGTAGAGTTCGGATGCAGCCGCATCAATGGCGATTTTCACATCTTCACCTGCCCGATAACCTGCTTGACCGATCGCCTCAACGATCAGATCCAAAACCGCCTGCGAACTCGGCAAATCCGGTGCAAATCCGCCTTCATCACCGACAGCCGTCGATAGTCCTTTATCTTTCAGTATCTTTTTCAGAACATGATAGATCTCACTTGCCATCTGCATTGCCTGCCGGATGGAATCCGCGCCGACCGGTGCGATCATAAATTCCTGTAAATCCACTGTATTATCTGCATGTTTTCCGCCATTTAAGATATTCATCATCGGTACCGGTATCGTTCTGGCATTGACACCGCCGATATATCGATACAACGGTACGTTCAATACATTTGCTGCCGCTTTTGCTACCGCCAGTGACACGCCTAAAATAGCGTTGGCGCCGTATTTTGATTTGTTTTCGGTTCCGTCTGCCTCTAACATGATACGGTCAATTTCTGCCTGCTGAAAGACATTCTGACCGATGATCCGGTCTGCGATCCGGGTATTGACATTCGTAACCGCATTTTGCACTCCCTGTCCCTGATACCGCTTTTCACCGTCCCGCAGTTCCAGAGCTTCATGTTCACCGGTCGATGCACCGGATGGCACCTGTGCCATTCCCATCATACCGCCCTCGGTCTCAACTTCCACCTCTACGGTCGGATTTCCTCTGGAATCCAGAATTTCTCTCGCATGTACATTAACGATCTTCACCTCACGCATGACTGCATTCCTCCTAGCCCAATCATTTTACATATAAGTATGTCCCGAACCCAGCCGGAACATACATATCTTCAGAACGAATTTGTCCGTTTCTTTTTCGGTCTCCCGTCTTTTTCATTCCCTCCGTCAACCGATAACGCATGGTTGGAATCCGTACGATTAATGATACAAGCCGTCGAATATGCTCTTTTCCATAAGTCGATTCTGTCTTTGATCTGCATATCTTCAACCAGCATGTATGATTGCCATGGTTCCGAAGCAGTCGTATTTCTCCTGCTCCTCTTTTGTAGAATGAGATGGCTGAAAATCTGCTCACTATTTGCGTACCAGCAGAGATCTACCGGTCATCTCTTTCGGCTGCGGCAGCCCCATGATCTCTAATAACGTCGGAGCGATATCTGCCAGACATCCGCCTTCCCGTAACGTATACGCGTCGTCATAATTTACTAGGATAAACGGTACCGGATTGGTCGTATGTGCGGTATGTGGAGCACCTGTTTCATAATCGATCATCTTTTCCGCATTACCATGATCGGCACAGATAAAGAGAACGCCATCCACTTCCTTCACGGCATCTACAGCGGCTCCGACGCATTGATCGACACGCTCGACCGCCTTGACCGCCGCCGGGATCACGCCGGTATGACCTACCATATCCGGATTTGCAAAATTTATGATAATCACATCAAAACGATCCGATTTGATCGCATCGACCAGATTCACCCCGACTTCCGGCGCACTCATTTCCGGCTGCAGATCATATGTGGCAACCGATGGCGATTTCACCAAAGTCCGGCTCTCATCTTTATTCGGTTCTTCCACGCCGCCATTAAAGAAGAAGGTGACATGCGCGTATTTCTCCGTTTCCGCCAGACGAAGCTGTGTCTTTCCCATTGCAGCCAGATACTCGCCAAACGTATTTGTGACCGTTTCTTTCTTAAACGCCACATATTTATTTTCGATGGTTTCGTCATAATCCGTAAAACATACATAAGTCACAGGCAAAAATCCCTGCTTCCGCTCAAAGCCGGTAAAGTCTTTATCACAAAATGCACGGGTGATCTCTCTCGCACGGTCCGGTCGGAAATTGAAAAAGATCACGGAATCATTCGGTTTTACGACCGACAACGGTTTTCCTGCTTCATCAACGATCACGGTCGGCAACACAAATTCGTCCGTGATATCGTTGGCGTATGAATCTGCCATTGCCTGAACGGCATCAACGGCTGTCACGCCTTCCCCGTATACGAGAGAAGCATATGCTTTCTCCACACGCTCCCAGCGGTTATCCCGATCCATGGCATAATATCGTCCGGATAACGATGCGATCTTCCCAACGCCCAGTTCCTTCATCTTGGCTTCGAGTTCCGCTACATAGTCTTTACCGGAAGCCGGCGGCGTATCCCGTCCGTCCAAAAACGGATGCACATAGACGTTTTGAATGCCTTCCCGTTTGCAAAGTTCCAAAAGCCCATATAAATGCGTATTATGGCTATGGACACCGCCGTCGGACAGCAGTCCCCATAAATGCAGGTCGGAATGATGTTCTTTTACGTTGTTGACTGCACGCAGCAATTCTTCATTTTGAAAAAAGTCGCCGTCCTGAATGGATTTCGTGATCCGTGTCAGTTCCTGATATACAATCCGTCCGGCACCGATATTTAAGTGTCCTACCTCGGAATTTCCCATTTGTCCGTCTGGCAGTCCGACCGCCAGACCGGAAGCATTTCCTTTTACAAACGGGCATTCTGCCATCAGCTTGTCCATGACCGGCGTATTTGCCTGTGCAATCGCATTTCCTTCCGTTTTCTCGTTTAATCCATAGCCGTCTAGTACCATTAATACAACTGGTTTTTTACTCATATGAAATCTCCTTTATTGATATAATGTCTTTTCTTTCCATCTTTTTATCTTAGCATAATCATTTCCCGCATTCAAGGAAATCATTCAAACGGAAAACCACAAATGATCCATACCGGGAAAGCGACCCATCACCCATCTGCCAATCCTTGACCATGCTTCCTACCCAAATCGACATGACACAATCCACGGCAATAAAAAACACTCCTTTTGGATGGATGAACCATATCAAAGAGGAGTGTTTTATGTATATCCCTGTTACAACTCAGATGCCTACTTGTTATAATTCACGATCTTTCCAAAGTCCGGTTTTAAAGAAGCGCCACCGACCAAACCGCCGTCGATATCCGGTTTTGCAAGCAGTTCCGCCGCATTGCCTGCATTCATGGAACCACCGTACTGGATACGGATCGCATCTGCGGTAGCCGTATCATAGATTTCACCGATCACCTGACGAATGGCTGCGCATACCTCTTCTGCCTGATCGGAAGTTGCCGTTTTACCGGTTCCGATCGCCCAGATCGGTTCATATGCAATCACTGCCTTCTTTGCCTGTTCTGCCGTTACATTTAAAAATGCGATCTTGATCTGTTGACGGATCCAATCGATCGTGATTCCCTGCTCTCTCTGTGTCAAAGACTCGCCGCAGCAGATGATCGGAGTAATGCCATGCTCAAATGCCTTGATCACTTTTTTATTAACGGTTTCATCGGTTTCCGCAAAATATTCTCTCCGTTCGGAATGTCCGATAATCACATACTTCACGCCTAAGTCCGTCAGCATATTCGGAGCAACTTCACCGGTATAGGCGCCGTTTTCCTCAAAGTACATATTTTCCGCTCCGATTTCAATGTTGCTGCCTTTTACCGCCTCGATCGCCGCCGGAATATCAATCGCCGGCACGCAGAATACGACATCGACTTCCTCATTTGCCACTAATGGTTTTAATTCATTGATTAAAGCAACTGCCTCACTGGGCGTTTTATTCATTTTCCAGTTGCCTGCAATTATTTTTTTTCTTGTCATGATCTTCTCCTTATTCCTGTTCTATTTTGTCCATCCCTGTTGTCTGTGTGGATTCATTGGGTACTGGATTTGTTTTGGTATTAGCAGTCTGTTTTTTATAGGATTTCACCAAAACGATACCAATGATCAGAAATGCTGCGCCAAATACCACAAGCACGATCGTGCATGCGATCGCCACGCCGGAAAAAACACTGCCCAGAGTGCCAAAGGTAGCCTCCTGAAGTTCCGGGATCTGACATTCGGTTGGGTCTGATTCATTATAGTAAACCGTGACTTGCGTACCGACCGGATACTGATAATGCTCCATGGTTAATTCCACCTGATAGACGATCCCGTCCACGGTATATTCAACGATAGTAGAAGTAGAATTACCTCCAACGCTTACCACCTCTCCCACACAGGTTGTTGTGGTAGGATCATTCAAAAAATCCTGTCCGTTTTGAGATATCATATGAAATGCCGTTCCAAGTCCGCCAAACACCAGACCATACAACAACGCCATTGCCAAAAAAATCCCACCAAAGACTATTAGGATAATACCAATTACTTTTTTTGCCATATCGACCCTTTCATTTGCATCTTATTTATCATTTGCAGCAGCCACACCCGGAAGCTCTTTTCCTTCCAAAAATTCCAAAGAGGCGCCGCCACCGGTAGAAATATGTGTCATCTTATCTCCGAAACCTAACTGATTGACTGCCGCCGCCGAGTCGCCGCCGCCGATAATGGTGGTTGCATCCGTCTCTGCCAATGCCTTGGCAACTGCGATCGTTCCGGTTGCAAGCGTCGGATTTTCAAATACACCCATTGGTCCGTTCCATACGACCGTCTTTGCGGATTTGACAGCGTCTGCAAATAATTCTGCCGTCTTTGTCCCGATATCCAATCCTTCCATATCCGCCGGAATGGCATCTGCGGAAACCACTGACACGTCAACCGGTCCGTCGATCGGATCCGGAAAATCTGCGGCGATCGTGGTGTCAACCGGAAGCAACAGTGTTTTACCCAGCCTTTTCGCCTTCTCGATCATTTCTTTGCAATAATCAATTTTGGAATCATCCACAAGTGATTTTCCGACTTCTTTTCCCTGTGCCTTTAAGAAGGTATATGCCATACCGCCGCCGATGATCAGCGTATCGCACTTCTCTAAGAGGTTTGAGATCACATTCAGCTTATCTGCCACCTTTGCTCCGCCTAAAATGGCAACGAACGGTCTAACCGGATTTTCTACCGCATTTCCTAAGAAATCGATTTCTTTTTGCATTAAGTATCCAACAACTGCGGTATCTACCAAAGAGCTGACACCGACATTGGAACAGTGCGCTCTATGTGCCGTTCCAAAGGCGTCATTTACAAATACATCGCACAGACTTGCCAAATCCTTACTAAATGCCTCTCCATTCTTCGTTTCTTCCGCTCTGTAACGGGTATTCTCTAATAAAACGATCTCTCCGTCTTTCATCGCTTCTACAGCAGCCTTTGCATTCGGTCCGACAACCTCCGGATCCGCTGCAAATTTCACTTCCTGTCCCAACAATTCCGACAAACGAACGGCAACCGGTGCCAAAGACAATTCCGGCTTCGGCTCACCCTTTGGTTTTCCCAGATGGGAACAGAGAATGATCTTTCCGCCGTCTGCCACCAGCTTCTTGATCGTCGGCAGCGCTGCGACCAAACGATTCTCGTCCGTGATCTTTCCTTCTTTTAACGGTACATTAAAATCGCAACGTACCAATACCCTTTTTCCTTTTACGTTAATGTCGTCGATTGATTTCTTGTTTAGCATGCTCATGCTCCTTTCCTTACTTTTTACATCTTACGGATATCGTTCCGTCATCTCTTTACTATATGGGTGTTATGTCCTATACAGTAAAAAAAGGGTCCGGTCCAAAAGACCGGACCCTTAAGGTCAATACCAATCAGAATTAGCCTAATTCTGCAAAGTACTTGATGGTACGAACCATCTGGCTGGTATATGAATTTTCATTATCATACCAAGATACCACCTGTACTTCATATAAGTCATCTGAGATCTGAGCGACCATAGTCTGTGTTGCATCAAACAGAGAACCATATCTCATACCGATAATATCAGATGATACGATCTCTTCTTCGTTATAACCGAAGGATTCGGAAGCCGCAGCCTTCATAGCAGCGTTAATGCCATCCTTTGTTAATCCGGCTTTCTTAACAACTGCGGTTAAGATGGTAGTCGAACCTGTCGGTACCGGTACACGCTGTGCAGAACCAATCAATTTACCGTTCAGTTCCGGAATAACCAAACCGATTGCCTTTGCAGCGCCGGTAGAGTTCGGAACGATATTTACGGCTGCCGCACGCGCTCTTCTCAAATCGCCCTTTCTATGTGGACCGTCCAATACCATCTGGTCACCGGTATAAGCATGGATCGTTGCCATGATACCGGACTGGATTGGCGCATAGTCATTCAATGCCTTAGCCATCGGAGCCAAGCAGTTGGTCGTGCAAGAAGCAGCGGAAATGATCTTGTCATCTGCCGTTAAGGTCTGCTCATTTACACTGTATACGATCGTCTTTAAGTCATTACCTGCCGGAGCGGAAATAACAACTTTCTTAGCGCCTGCATCGATATGTGCCTGTGATTTTGCCTTAGATACATAAAAACCGGTACACTCTAATACTACATCTACATCCAGCTCTCCCCAAGGAAGCTCTGCTGCATTTGCCATAGCGTAAATCTTCAGAGTCTTACCACATACGGTGATCGTACCTGCTTCATCATCTGCAGACACCTGATCGGCATACTGATATTTCCCCTGCGAAGAGTCATACTTTAATAAGTGTGCTAACATTGAAGGCTTTGTCAAGTCGTTGATTGCAACAACCTCATACCCCTCTGCATCAAACATCTGTCTGAATGCAAGACGTCCAATTCGTCCAAATCCATTGATTGCAACTTTTACTGCCATTTAAAATTCCTCCTATAATAGTGAATATTAATATTATAAATGCACCGAGAACCGGTGATTAATAATCAAGAAAATCACAATAATATAATACCGTCTTTATCCAAAAATTTCAAGTCTATATTTAAAGAAAGATAGGAAAAACACATGCCGTATGAGCTATTCTTTCCCTTTCGACGAAATTATATTACAATTCGCGGAAAATTTGTTATAATAACGTTAGGCATTTTGGCTGCATGCGTGGTTTTTTATGCCATGTCATGCCATCTCTTTGCCTGCGTTATACGATGCTGATGTTACGATATAGAAGATATAGAAATAGAGGAGGATGGAAACCATGATCATTGCCGACTGCCATGTTCATTCGGAGTTTTCCAGTGATTCGACCGCTCCGATCACCGATATGCTGCAACAGGCGATCCGACAAGGTATGAGCGTGTTCTACCTGACAGACCACCATGATATTGATTTCCCGAAAGATGCTGCGGGCGGCTTGGATTTTCAACTGGATACCCCGCAATATCTTGCAAAGTTGTCCGAATTAAAGCGGCAGTACCGGAACCGGATTGAAATCCGGACCGGCGTGGAACTCGGCTTGATGAAACATATCACGCAAAAACTCCATGACTATGTATCGACTTTTGCGTTCGATTTCATCATTGCCTCTTCTCATCTGGTACGGGGCATGGATCCCTTTTATCCGGAATATTTTGCTGACCGGAGCCAAACGGAAGCCTATCGGGAATATTTTGAATCGATTTACGAGAATATAAGTGTTTTTAATAATTTTGACGTATACGGACACTTAGACTATGTGGTTCGCTATGGACCTACCAAGAATGCCGGGTGGGATTTTCGGGATTATGCCGATGTATTTGAAGCCATCTTACGCACACTGATCCAAAACGGAAAAGGCATCGAAATCAATACGGCAGGTCTCTATAAGGGTCTCGGATATCCGCACCCACATATTGATATCCTGAACATGTATCACGAGCTGGGCGGTGAGATCATCACAGTCGGCAGCGATGCCCATACGCCGGAATACCTCGGATACGGTTTTGAAACCGCCTGTCAGCTTCTGCGTTCCTGCGGTTTCCGTTATTATACGTTATTTCAAGGCAGAAAACCGCAGTTTATTCCTTTGTGATCGCCTGCCGAACCGGTGAACGGTTTTCGTTCACCGGTTTTTATGATGTCTGACGCGCCAAGAAATCTTCGTATTCCGGAGATTCCTTTCGCAGTTCTTCCACTTTTTTCTTTAACACGTCCACGACATGTTCCATTTCATCGATCGTATTTTCTTCGCCTACGGTCAGGCGGATCACTCCGTTTTTATATTCTTCCGGCACATGCAGGGCTTCGATCACATGGGAGGGTTTTGTGGAACCGGCATTGCATGCCGAACCGCCGGAGGCACAGATCTGCTCCATATCCAACAAAATCAACAGCGATTCACTGTTGACGAAACGAAAGGCAACGTTGATATTATTGGAAAGGCGGAACCAACGATGTCCGTTCATTCTGGCATACGGAATTTCCTCCATGATCCGTCTGCTCAGATAATCGCGTAATTGTGTTTCTTTGATCTTGCGTTCTTCCATGGTTTCTTCCGCTATCTCTAACGCCTTTCCCATGCCGATAATGCCGGCTACATACTCCGTTCCGGCACGATATCCACGTTCCTGTCCCCCTCCTTCTAACAATCGCGGTAATGGCAGCCCTTTTTTCACATATAGAAAACCGATTCCCTTCGGTCCGCGAAACTTATGGGCGCTGGCGCTGAGCATATCGATTCCTTCCCTCTTGACGTTGATCGGGATATGACCGCAAGCCTGCACCGCATCCGTATGGAGCGGGATGCCCCGCGCATGAGCGATTTTACCGATTTCTTCAATGGGCTGGATGGTCCCGATTTCATTATTGGCATACATAACGGAGATCAGAGATGTATTCGGACGAATGGCTCGTTTCACATCCTGTATACGAACTCTTCCTTTGGAATCGACCGGCAGATAAGTGACAAAACAGCCTTGTGTTTCTAATCGTTTACAGCTATGTCCGATCGCATGATGTTCAATCGCTGACGTGATCAAATGAGTCGGTCTCCGATTTTTCGGCTTTGCCATCTGTAATGCCCAGTTATCTGCCTCCGTCCCACCGGAAGTAAAGTAGATTTCTTCTGCCTCTGCCCCGATGACAGAGGCGATCTGTTCCCGTACCGCTTCTATTTTTTTTCGGACTTCCTGACCGGGTTGGTAGATGCCGGAAGGATTATAAAAAGCTTCTGTATAAAATGGTTGCATCGCTTCCGCCACTTCCGGCAGCATTGCGGTAGTGGCTGCGTGGTCTAAATAAATAACTCCCATCTCTTAACAACTCCTATTTGAATTCTGTCATGAAATAATAAAACCCCCATATAATGATAAACAAGAACCAAACGAGGCTCTTCTATGACTTCCTACGCAAAGAACTCGATTATCAAGGGAACGCTGATTCTGACAATAGCAGGGATTCTCTCCCGCTTTTTAGGGTTCTATAATAGAATATTCCTGACAAACCTATTCGGTGCCAGAGAACTGGGCATCTACCAAATGATTTTTCCGATGTATATGGTCATATTCAGTTTTTGTTGTCAAGGCATCCAAACCGCTCTGACGCGTCAGGTTGCCAGACCGGATTTTCAGTCCGCAAGGTCCCGTTCCTGTCTGCTGCGAACCGCACTGTATCTGTCAGTTTCCCTGTCTCTGCTCTGTAGTGTACTCGTTTATTGCTTTGCGGAATGGATCAGTTATCACATTCTCCATTCCTTAGAATGCGCGGCATGTCTCCGCATCCTATCGGCGGCATTCCCGTTTGTTGCCGTCAAGGGTTGTCTGGTCGGTTACTATATTGGCATTCAAAATTCGGCTGTCACCGCTTGGGGACAGCTTATCGAGCAGATCGCTAAGATTGGCGGCGTATATCTGTTAGCCACCTTCTTCCTGCACGGAGAACCAAAAGCATATTTTGCCGTCTATGGCATCATCATCGGCGAGATCGTATCCTGCGCTTTTACTTTGATCTGCTATAAAAAACGGAAGCGTCTGCAATCCAACGCTTCCGTATGCTGTCATCCCGCTTCTCTCTATCGCAGAGAACTGATCAAAGATGCCGTTCCGCTGACCGCTAACCGGCTTTCTTTGACTGCCTTGCAGAGTTTAGAAGCTATTTTAATCCCGCATATGCTGAATTTATATTTGCAGGACGGGGACGTATCTTTAATTCTGTATGGTACATTAAGCGGTATGGTACTGCCCTGCATCATGTTTCCAACCACGCTGACATCTTCGCTTGCCACCATGCTCTTACCTGCTATTTCCTCGGAGTATAAAAGCGATCATATGCGTTCTATCCGCAGCATTATTCAAAAAAGCATCCGTTTCTGTCTGCTGATCGGAGCGGCAAGCAGTCTGTTTCTGTTATTCTGCGGACGGTGGACCGGCAGTTTTTTGTTCGGCAGTGAAACAGCGGGCGAGCTGCTGTTTCAATTTGCCCTGCTCTGTCCGTTTATCTACTTGTCTTCCTGTCTCGCCAGCATCATCAACGGCTTGGGAAAAGCTGCCGTCAATCTCTTCTATTCCGTCTTGTCCATCGGCATCCGGATCGCCTTTATCCTTTGGCTGGTTCCCGCCATCGGTCTGACGGGCTACATGTGGGGCATGATGATCAGCTATCTGCTGCAGACCGGCATGCTTTTGCTGTGCATCTATCGATTCGTCTCTCCGACGGAGCCGGTATCGGATTCTTCCGTTTCCGCCTCCTTTTCGGATATCTCCGCCGACTGTTCTTCATTCACCGATTCTTCCGCTTCTTCCTGACGCTTTCCGCCAATCTGTGAACGTCTTTTCCGTGTGGCAACCACCACGATTCCGGCGATCAGGATCAACAACGGAATCCCTATGATCGCCATGCCGCAGATCAGATACACCTGTAAATCGGAATATACATTATAATCGTATCGGATTCCTTTCCCCCGTATGGAGATCTTGTCCGTATCACCCAGCAGATAATTGAACCCGTTCAAGAAGAAATCCTGATTACTGCCGGATACCACTTCATCCACTTCCTCGTCCAGCATATAGGAAGATCCAAGCACCAGTAACGTGCCTTTTCCCTCCCGTTCGGACAGCATTGCCAGTTCAAACGGACCGACGATATCTTCACTTTCCCGTGAAATATATTCCGAATTCAAATTGATCTTCGAATAGGAATAATCGGATGTTTGTAACAATCCCGTAACGGTACAGCCGGAACCCGCTTTCTCCGTCAGTCCTTTTGCCACCGGGACTAACAAAGGCACATCGGCATTGTAGAGATCTTTTGTCAGTTCCGTATCCTCTATGATCGGAAGGATATACGAAGGGATCGAATTATAGATCATGGTATAATCCTGCTCCAGCACTATGCCTTCCGCTACGTCGATTCCGTAATCCTCCAAAAGCGCCTCTAAATGCTCCAGCGTTTTTTCATAATTCATCACATAGCAGACGCTGCCGCCGTTTTCTAAATATGTGCGTAGTTTTTCACAATCTTCCTCGGAAAAATCTATTGACGGGGCATTGATCAAAATGATGTCCGCATCCTCCGGAATATCCTCCTGAATCAGAGAGAGATCCTGAAGGGAATAATTATCACGCATCAATCCGGTCTGTATGGAAGATGACAGGGAGTGTTCTTCATGTCCGGTCGTCTCATAGATCACGGAAGTTTCCCCATCATTGACCACATTAATAGCGGAAGTCAGCAGCGGTTCAAATTCTATGGATGTGTTATAGGATGAATAATCTTCGCTTAACGTATAATCCGAGAATTTATCCGCGTTCAGATATACGGATTTTTCTCCACGGACCACGATCAGACTGTCCTTTGTAATCGTTTCCGTTGAACTGCTGACATACTCATATGGGAAATTCGGATATAGTTCCAGATCCCGATATCGGATCAAAATGTGTTTGCTGTTCTTTTGGTACTGCTGCAGCATCTGCCGATAACCCACCGGGAATCCTTCTTCCGAATCCAAAACATAAATGGTGATATCCTCTTCCAGTCCACTGACGATACTCTTTGTCTGATCCGAGATGGTGTAAATCTGTTCCTGTGACAGATCCCACGACACATTTAATTTTTCGATCAGCACATTGAAAATCACTGCAAGCGCCAAAATCCCTGTGATCAACAAGGACGAAACAATACCAAGCTTTAAGCGTTTATTTCGCATCATGTCATACACCTCCTTATCGCCATCTGCGTTTCGCGATCACCTGCGTTGTCAAAAACAGACACAAAGCAATGATGGTCAGCAGATATACAACCGATGAAAGATTCAGTATTCCGTTCAGAAATTCTTCGTAGCGTTTTTCAATGGACAGCCAGTTCATTGCCGTGGTCAGTCCATAATCAAACCATTCTTTCTGCCAAAAATACAGTCCTGTCGTCACTGCGGCGCCGATGACCAATGCTCCGCAGGCAATGGATATTTTTTTGGTATCCAGATAAAACAGTACGGCAATACCGATGACAAGAATGCCGCAACCGATCAATGTCGGCACCTTGCCATTCGGCAGAAAGGAGACCAAGACACTGAAAAAGAGAACCAATAACCCAACGACTGCACTGACGATCATGGAAATGACCGGTTCTTCCGTCAGACTGGATATCAGGGTTCCGACTGCGAGCATACAGGCGGTAAACAAAAACATACCGAGATATCCGCTGATCTGATTCGCGACCGGCAGAACGCCGTTGCATGCGATAACGATCGGGAATATGCTGATCAGGAGCAATCCTATTAAAAAGATGGTGACGCTCGCCAAATATTTTCCCAGCACAATTTCCCATACCGAAACCGGTGCCGTTAATAACAACTGGTCGGTCTTATGCTTCTTTTCTTCTGCAAACAGCCGCATAGTAAGGATCGGCGCTACGATCGCATAAACAAAGATCATATAAAAACTGTTACTGAGTACAAAGCTGGCAAAATCATTGTTTCCGTATACAATACAGGTAATCGAAAAAAACAGACCGGTAATACAGACAAATAGTGCCAGAAAAACATACGCCTGCATGGAAGTAAAGTATGCTTTTAATTCTCGTTTATATATCGCTATCATGTTCTTCCTCCTTACCGGTGATCTTGACAAAGACATCTTCCAGAGATAACTGTTCGACATGGATACTGTAGACAATCATCTGATTGTTGGCGAACAGTAAAAATAAGTCATCCCGAATATCTTCTTCCTTGGCGGACAGCAGTTCGAATTCATAGACATTCTTTTCCGTCTCGCCTAACAGTTTGAAATCTTTCACCAAATCCGCTTCCCGTAAAAGTTGGATGATATCCTTTTTGTTTCCTTTGACTTTGAGATGCAGATGCCTTTGATCGGAATGCTCTTCTTCGAGACGTTTTGTCTCATTTTCGGCTGCCACCATCCCTTCATTTAAAATAATGATATGGTCGCAAAGCGTTTCAATTTCCGAGAGGATATGCGAACTGATCATCACGGTATGGGTGCCGCCTAAGGAGCGGATCAGTTCCCGCATTTCAATCATTTGGTTTGGATCCAAACCTACCATCGGTTCATCTAAGATCAGGAGCGGCGGATCTCCGACCATCGCCTGCGCCAGCCCGACCCGTTGCTTATATCCTTTGGATAGATGGCGGATCAGCATATCTTTCCGTTCTAGGATGTTCGTTTTATCCATAACGTTCTCCGCTTCCTGCTTTGCCTCTTTACGCCGCAGTCCTTTTAATTCGCCGACAAACTGCAAATATTCCTGTACGGTCATATTTTCATACAGCGGTAATTGCTCCGGCAGGTATCCAAGCACTTGCTTTACCTGCTTCGGCTTTTCCAAAATGTCCATATCCTGTATCATGACTTCTCCGGAAGTCGATGATAAGTATCCGGTAATAATATTCATGGTGGTTGATTTACCGGCACCGTTTTGTCCTAACAGTCCTACGATCTGCCCTTCCTCAATATGAAAACTGATTCCCTTCAAGGCTTCTCGGCTGCCATAACGTTTGACCAAGTCTTTTACCAGAAGCATCGCTTTCTTCCTCCTATCCAATCGTGCTGAATTTCATATAGCTTATCATAAAAATAAGTCCAAATTGTGTCCATCAAAAAGTATCGAAGAGATTTTTGATTTCCTCATGTTCCTCTATATTGCCCGCCAGCGTCACGCTGATCTGTTCCGCCCGGCAGAATTCTTCCATATAAGCCATAACGTCCTCCGCTGTCACCTTTTGAAGGGTTTCTAAGATCTCATCGATCGATACCGCCCGGTTCCAATAGAGCAGATTGCGGGCATTATGATTCATACGGTTATGGGTATTTTCCAAGGAAAGCAATAATTCCGAGCGAATCTGCGAATAACTCTGATGCACTTCATCTTCCGTCGGACCTTGGGTTCTTAATGTATCCATCATATCCAGTATCCCCTGATAGACCTGCTCTAGTCGTTCTTCACTCATGCCACAGTATATCTGAAAGGTCCCTGTCTGATGATAGGCGCTCCCATATGAGTACAAACTATAGCACATGCCCTGTTCTTCCCGTATCTGTTGGAACAAACGGGAACCGGAACTGCCGCCGATAATATTGTTCGCGATCGAAAGGATATAGCTGCGGTGATCCGTATGAGAAACAGACGGATAACCGATACACAGATGGATCTGTTCTGTTTCTTTTTGGAACCATTGTTTTTTCGGATGATAGACCGGCATCGGAGCCAAGACCGAACATTTGCCGGAAGGAACCGATCCGAAATACTGCTCGAGCAGCTCACAGACTGCCTCTGCCTCTACATTCCCCGCTACGGAAATGATCATTTGTTCCGCCACATAATGTTCTCTCCAAAATGCGATCAATTCTTCCCGGGTCATGGCTCTGACATTTTCCTGCGTTCCGGAAATGATATATCCCAAGGGATGCTTGTCCCACACCAATTTCTGCAACTGTTCCTGTATCATATCTTCCGGAGAATCTTCATACATATCGATTTCATCCAGAATAATTCCCTTTTCTTTTTCCAGATCTTCTTCATCAAAGAGTGAATGGGTAAACATATCGCCTAAGATCTCCACGATAGCCGGTAAATGCTCGTCCAATACTCTTGCATAGTAGCAGGTCAATTCTTTTGCCGTGTACGCATTCATATCGTCTCCCAGCAAAGCTGTCTGCATGGCAAGTTCTCTCGCCGTCCGATGGGTGGTTCCCTTAAATAACATGTGTTCCAATATATGTGAGATCCCGTTATTTTTCTCATTTTCATAAGCCGAACCGGTCTCAACATAAATGCCCAATGCAGCGGAACGTACATTGGGCACAGTTTCAATTACAGTTCTTATCCCGTTCGATAATCTCCTGATTGTTATCATATTCTGATTCCTTTATCTGAATTTTCCATGTGCCATGCGCATGTGAATCTTACTTTGCCCTCGGATGGGTATGATCATACACTTCTTTCAGACGTATAGCACTTTTCTTTCTATAAATTTGCGTCGTTGAGATATCGGAATGTCCGAGCATCTCCTGTACCGCCCTTAAATCCGCGCCGTTATTGACGAGATGCGATGCAAACGAGTGACGGATCATATGCGGCGTGATATCTTTTTCAACGCCTGCCTTTGCGGCATAATACTTAATGATTTTCCAAAATCCCTGTCTGGTCATTCTGGATCCCTGACAATTTGAAAACAGATCATCCGTATCATGGCACATCGTATCCCTTGCGGAATCCAGATATCGGACCAAAGCCTGTTTTGCCGCAGATTCAAACGGAATGATCCGCTCTTTGCCCTCATCCCGGCACCGGATATAACTCATCTGCAGATTGACATCCTGCATTTTCAGGGAAATCAGCTCGGATACCCGAATACCGGTTGCATATAACAACTCCAGCATCGCTTTGTCCCGTAACTCTTTTGGTGAATCGCCGGATGGCTGCTCCAACAACCGATTGACTTCCTCCACCGTCAGCGTTTGCGGTATCCGTTTTTCCACTTTCGGCGGTTTCAGTTGTTCCGAAGGATCCTGCTCGATCACACCCTGACGCAGCAGATACATGAAAAACGCCCGTATGGATGCAATGTTTCTGGAAATCGTTGCAGAGGAAAGCTGTTGTTTCTCCAAATACAGCACATAGGTCGTCAAATTCGTTGCCGTGATCTCATTCACCGAATGTTTTCCCTGTTCTATCATAAAATTTTCCAGCTTTGTGAGATCCCTGATATAAGCCGTGATCGTATTGTTACTGGACCGTTTTACCGTGCTTAAGTAGTTCCCAAAGCGTTCGATCTCTTCCCTCATGTGGCAATTCCTTTCCAAACATGTCGATACAAAGCTATTATAATGAGAAATCTATGTAAAATCAAATATTATTTTTTATTTTTCTGCTTTTCTTTGTCGTCATGATTGCAGCAGCCATTGAATGATATTTGGCGATATCCATATTTCGAGCAGAATCCCCAAACCAGCCATTAGCACCGGCAATAAAAGCCATTTACATACCGCCCCGACCGCAACATGGGATTCCTGTCGGAGATGGTCTTTTCCGAGTAAAAACAGCCAAATGGCAAACAGATAACAAATTCCTTGCGGCAAAAAGCAGGAAACGGCTAAAAATAAGCCGTTCAGACCTAGGCGCATGGTCTCCAGCGAAAGGATCAACCCCCATAAAAACCCGCTGAATCCGGTGATCATAAGAACCAATAGGGATGAGTTGCAAAGAATACCGATTCCAAACAACAAGAGAAACTGACCGCCACGGTGTCTGAGTAAGTAAGCAGATAACTGACTGCGTTCCTGAAGCACCAAAGCGGAAACAGAATACTGATCCACCGCAAAGACTGTTAATTCATTCGGTTTGATATGTTCCATTCCATTGGCAAACACGGTTCCCAGTATGATGCCGATAAAACCGCTGATCAGCAGCCATGACCATTTGATTTCTTTCATATTTCTCCACTCCCGTATGCTTACTGCTATATAGAAAAAGCCGGAGCCATGTCCGACTGATACTATATATGCTTCCATGCAGAGAAATATTCATGATTTTTCCGTTTGCCGACGTTTTGACTGGTAATACAAAATAGCGATCACCGTCTTTGCGTCGATGATCTCCTTTCGTCGAATCATCTCCACTGCCTCATCCGGCTCCAGTCTGCATATTTCAATAAATTCTTCCGGATCCGGATGCCGCTTGCAGGGAATCAGATCCTCGGCGAGGAAAATATCCGTTTTTTCATCACATACACCGATGGCTCCGTACACCTGCGCGATAAATTCCAATGAAGAGGCACGATAACCGACTTCCTCCTCCAATTCCCGTTTTGCGCATTCCTCAGGGGTCAGATCGTCTCTTTCCCGTAAGCCTGCCGGGATCTCCAATACTTCTGCATCCACAGAGTTGCGGTACTGCTTGATGAAAACCAGTTTTCCCTCTTCATCGACCGGTAAAACCGCGGCGCCGCCGGCATGTTTGATCAAGTCATACACCACCTGCTTTCCGTTTGGCAGTTCCAAGTGGTCTTCATAAAATTCTACCAGTTTACTTTTGAATACTAGGGTCTCCCCCAGCTTCTTATACTTTGCCATATATCCCCCATACGTCTTTCTTAGTCTTCCAACAGGTTTAAAAACGCTTCCAAACGGTCCAAGCCCTTTTTGATATTTTCAAGGGAGATGGCATAAGACAAACGGATATGGTAATCAATCCCAAAATCTTCACACGGAATGAGTGCAACATTAAAATCATTGATCATAATGTCTCCCAATTTTGAAGCCGAACCCACCGGTTCCCCTTTATATTTCTTTGCCGCCGCTTCCGAAACATCTACAAAGACATAAAATGCGCCTTTCGGTTCCACGCAGGACACATATGGCATTTCGGCAATCCGCTTCACCATATACTTTCTGCGTTCATCAAACTGCTCTTTCATATTAGCAATCGTTTCCTGCGGTCCGGTAATCGCTTCTACCGCCGCTTTCTGCGCGATGGAATTCGGATTGGATGCACAATGGCTCTGTACGCTGCCCATGAGCTTCGCAATTTCCACAGAAGAACCCGTATAGCCGATTCTCCATCCGGTCATCGCATAACTCTTTGAAACGCCGCTGACGGTGATCGTGTGAGCATAAATATCATCATTCAGGCTGGCAATACTGATATGCTCCGCCCCGTCGTACGTTAAATACTCGTACATTTCATCGGATACGACATAAATATTTTTCTCAACTGCAAAGGCGGCGATCGCCTCCAGTTCCTCTCTGGTATATAACATACCGGTCGGATTACAAGGTGAATTCAAGATCAATGCCTTTGTCCGTCCGGTATAGGCGTTCTCCAACTCCTCTACCGTTACTTTATATCCGTTTTCCTTCTTTGTGGAAACCGCAACCGGTACGCCGTCCTGAAGCATGACCATTTCCGGATAACTCAACCAATACGGTGCCGGGATCAACACTTCATCGCCCGGATTCAAAATAGCAGAAAATACGTTGATCAACGAATGTTTCCCTCCGTTGCTGATCACGATCTGCTCCGGTGTATAATGCAAATGATTAAACGTCTGAAACTTATGGCTGATGGCTTCCTTTAATTCCGGAATGCCGGAAGCAGGGGTATACTTCGTAAAACCGTCATGAATGGCTTGTATCGCCGCTTGATTGATATGCTCCGGTGTATTAAAATCCGGTTCTCCCGCTCCAAATCCAACCACATCAATCCCTTCGGCTTTTAATTCTTTCGCTTTTGCCGTGATCGCCAATGTTGAAGAAGGTTTCACTGCCTTTGCCTTTTTTGATAATGTTAATGCCATTTCTACCACCATCCTTAGTCATTCAAATAGATCCATTCATTCTTTTCAACTGTTTAATAGTAATATAATCATACACTTTTTGCAAGTATTTTAAATTGAAAGAAACCGCCATGATATCCACTTACGGATATCATGGCGGAATGTTTTCTCATTCATGCTTCTATGATTCAATACATGTATCACTACTTTGCAATATCAGTCGCACGCGATTCACGGATTAAGCTAACCTTAATCTGTCCCGGATATTCCAGCTCGCCTTCGATCTTCTTTGCAATATCACGAGCTAAAACAACCATATCCGCGTCACCGACTTGCTCCGGAACTACCATTACCCGAATCTCTCTACCTGCCTGAATAGCAAAAGACTTTTCAACACCGTTAAACCCATTGGCAATGGACTCTAACTGCGTCAACCTTGTTGTATATGTTTCTAACGTCTCCCGTCTTGCTCCCGGTCTTGCTGCCGAGATTGTATCTGCAGCCTGTACGATACAAGCGATCAATGACTCCGGTTCCACATCACCGTGATGTGCTTCAACGGCATTAATGACGATCGGTGATTCCTTATATTTCCGACACAAATCAACGCCGATAGAAATATGCGAACCTTCCATTTCATGATCGACAGACTTTCCGATATCATGGAGCAGACCTGCACGTTTTGCCATGCGGACATCCACGCCGATCTCGCCGGCAAGCAAGCCACATAACTGAGCGACTTCGATGGAGTGCTTTAATGCGTTTTGTCCATAACTGGTACGGAACTTCATTTTACCAAGCAGACGCACCAATTCCGGATGAATTCCGTGAACTCCTACTTCTAAGGTAGCAGCCTCACCTTCTTCACGCATCATGATTTCCACTTCTTTTTGAGCCTTTTCAACCATTTCTTCAATTCTAGCCGGATGTATACGTCCGTCTACGATCAGTTTTTCCAGTGCGATTCTGGCAACTTCACGTCTGATTGGGTCAAAGCTGGATAAAATAACCGCTTCCGGAGTATCGTCTATGATCAAGTCCACTCCCGTCATGGTTTCAAGGGTTCGAATGTTTCGACCTTCCCGACCGATAATCCGACCTTTCATTTCATCGTTTGGTAATTGAACCAGCGAAATCGTAGCTTCCGCCACATGGTCAGCCGCACATTTCTGAATGGCATTTACCACATATTCTTTCGCCTTCTTACCAGCTTCTTCCTTCGCTCTGATCTCCATTTCCTTGATCATTACAGCGGTTTCATGCTTTACTTCATCTTCAACAGTCTTAATTAAATAATCTTTTGCCTGTTCAGAGGTTAATCCAGAGATTCTCTCCAGTTCCTGTAGTCTCCTTGCCTGCAGCTCTTCTACTTTGGCTTTCTGTTTGTCCAAAGACATTTCCTTTGCTGCCAAAGCCGATTCTTTCTTTTCCATCTGTTCCGCTTTACGGTCCAAATTCTCTTCCTTGGAAAGAACCCGTTTCTCCATCCGCTGGACTTCATTCCGACGATCTTTCATCTCTTTGTCAAATTCATTCTTGATACGGAGATTCTCTTCTTTTGCATCAAGCAGAGCTTCTCGTCTTTTTGCTTCAGCGGTTTTCAGAGCTTCATCAATAATTTCCCGAGCTTTATCTTCAGCCTTACCAGTCTTACTTTCTGCCACATTCTTGCGATAAGCAATGGCTGCGAACCAAGTAATAACTGCAACAACTAATACTATAGCACCACATATTATATAATGAATCGGTTCCACAGGAGCACCTCCTTATTTAGTTTTCATTGTACGAATACAACATAACAATTCTATACTTAATTGTACATTATGTCAAGTGTCTTTGCGGAATCCGTTTGCATTTTTGTCTAAATCTATCAAACACGATCCCTGATATAGCTACAGTTTTTCCATATTTTACCAAAGCTATACGAGAACTTCCCGAATGACTGAATACGAATATCCCTTCTGCATGAAGTGCGACCAGACCTTTTGCCGGTCCGTCGGATCCGACAGGTCTTTGTTGCGAATGTACGCCTGCATCTCTTTTTGTAACAAGGCGGTTTCATCATAGCGGTATAATTCCAGATAGGTGTCGATCTCTGCCTTTTGGATGCCCTTTCTGTATAATTTTTCCTGTAACTGTTTCCGGTTCCATCGATGGCAATGCGACGCCACATACTGTTCCGTAAAGCGGGCATCATCCAGATACCGGTATTCTTTCAAAGCAGAGATCACCGCTTCCGTGATCTCCGCATCATATCCTCTCTGCTGTAGCTTCGCACGAAGCTCAGACTCTGTCTGTTCTCTGCACGTCAGACTACGGAGTGCATATTCTTTTGCCCGTTGCAATTCTGTCTGATTCACGCCTTTGCCTCACTTGCGATTCCGCATTTTTCCCGTACCAAATGTTCCACTTCTGCAAGCACTTCCGGATTTTCTTTTAAATATGTCTTGGCATTTTCCCGACCCTGTCCGATTTTTTCACCCAGATACGCAAACCATGCGCCGGATTTCTGGATCACGTCATGGGCGACTGCTAAATCCAGTATATCGCCCTCTCTGGAAATGCCTTCCCCAAACATAATGTCAAACTCCGCCTCTCGAAAAGGAGGCGCGACTTTATTTTTGACTACCTTTACCCGTGTACGATTGCCGATCACTTCATTGCCCCGCTTCAACGTCTCGATCCGGCGTACATCCATACGAACGGAAGCATAAAACTTTAATGCGCGACCGCCGGTTGTCGTTTCCGGATTGCCAAACATGACTCCGATCTTTTCACGCAACTGGTTAATAAAGATCACGATGCAATTTGACTTGCTCACAACTGCGGTCAGCTTTCTCAGTGCCTGTGACATCAGGCGCGCCTGTAATCCGACATGAGAATCGCCCATCTCGCCGTCAATCTCCGCCTTTGGAACCAGCGCTGCAACCGAATCGATGATCACGATATCGACCGCGCCCGAACGCACCATCGTCTCTGCGATCTCCATAGCCTGCTCTCCGTTATCCGGCTGGGATATGTATAAATTATCAATATCGACACCGATCTTCTTCGCATAGGTCGGATCCAGCGCATGCTCTGCGTCAATAAAACCGGCAATCCCACCCTGCTTTTGCACCTCTGCAACCGCATGCAGGGCAACGGTCGTCTTACCGCTGGATTCCGGTCCGTATATTTCAATGATCCTGCCTTTTGGCAGTCCGCCCAATCCCAAAGCCAAATCCAGACTCAGGGAACCGGTCGGGACCGTCTCTATATTCATAGCCGCGCCGGAGTCTCCCAATTTCATCACAGAGCCTTTTCCGTACTGCCGCTCAATCTGTGCCAACGCCGCATCTAATGCTCTTAACTTATCTTCACTTGCCATAATGACCTCCTACTAAACATATGTTCGATTCTCAACTATCATCCTAATATATTTTTGCATATCTGTCAACTGATTTTTCCGTCTCACCATCCTTCCGTACCTCTTTTGATCGATCCTAACATCTCCCTTTGCCAAAGTATGGCAGATATCCATATTTTTTTTCATGTTATCATATAGATATAAAAATGTAAAGATTTTTATTTCATTTTCTTTTTCCGATGGCAGGGTTGTTTTTTTCGGATACGTTTTGTATAGTATACATTATATGGCTTTTACAGGCATTCCATTATCACAAGGCAGGGAACTCTATGAAGATTGCGGCGATCATAGCTGAATATAATCCGTTCCATAACGGACATGCGTATCATTTGGAACAGACGCGGAAACAGACGCATGCCGACTATGTGATCGCGGTAATGAACGGTGATTTTATGCAGCGCGGCATGCCTGCATGCTGGAACAAATATACCCGTGCCGCTATGGCGGTCCGCCAAGGTGTCGATGCGGTGATCGAACTCCCGACTTTATATGGTACTTCCAGCGCGGAATTGTTTGCTTTAGGCGGTGTCCGTCTGCTCAACCAGTTGCACGGTATCCACACGCTCTCATTTGGGTGTGAAACGAAACGGCTGGACTTCCTACAGCGGGCTGCGGACCTGTTCATACGGGAACCGGAAGACTATCGGCGGATTTTAAAGGAACAACTTGCGCAGGGGATCTCTTATCCAAAAGCGCGGGCAGCGGCAGCACTTGCCTGTCTGCCGGACGATACGCTCTCGGATGCGGAGCGGCACATGCTGTTCCATGCTCCGAACGCAGTCCTAGCCGTTGAATATCTAAAAGCACTGCAACGGGAGCATAGTTCCATACAACCATATCTATGCCAACGTGTCGGTGCGGATTATCATGATATTGACTGCCGGCACCGCCTTGCATCGGCGACTGCCATCCGTCAGGACTATACGGAACACGGGTGCCGTCCTTCTCTTCGGAATGTACTGCCTGAGACCGTCTATACGGTCTTACAAGCATCCGAACATACGACTTCACCGATAGACATGCAGGATTTCTACCCATTTTTACAATATCGGTTATGGAAACCGGAACATCCGCTCACCGACTACTTGGATGTCTCGGAAGAACTGGCAAATCGGATTCAGTCTTCCTTCCGACCGGAATATTCCTATGCACAACTCGTAGAAGCGGTGATCTGTAAACAGTATACCTACACCCGCGTTTACCGTTCTCTTCTCCACATCCTGTTGGATATCCGTCAGGCAGATATGGAACGGCAACTGGCTGACAACAGCATGCACTATGCGCGTCTGCTCGCGTTTCGTCGGGATGCTTCCCCGCTACTGCGCTACCTTTCCGACCATAGTGAAATCCCGATCATCAATAAACTGACGGACGGGCTGCGGCTTCTGAAAGAAGCCGGCGATACAAACGGTGTGGCACTCTTGCAACAGGATATCGCCTCCGCCCATCTTTATGAACTGGCAGTTGCCAACCGCTACGGCGCCACCGCCATCAATGAATACCGGACAGGCGTTCAGATCGAAACCTCCGGTCATGTTTCCTCGTCCGAAAACATATATTGAAGCAAAAGCCCAAAGGAAATGTGTTATGCGTCGAATGTTCATAAGCGGCATTCTCATCCTGATTCTGCTCTGTATGCTGACTCATCCGTCCGTTGTGATCGATGGCGGTCATACCGGATTGGAATTGTGGTATGAATCCGTATTGCCTTCCATTCTTCCGTTTATGATCATGACCAGCCTGTTATTACAAAATGTCCGTGGCAAAGGGATTTGTTATCTGGGACTTTTCTGCGGTCTGCCGGTCGGAGCGAATCTTGTCAATCAGCAATATGCCGCCGGGCATATATCATCCGCAACCGCCAATTCCCTCCTGTGTATCTGCAATATCACCAGTCCGATGTTTATCAGCGGATACATTCTAAATCAAACGTTTCAACGGCAAATTTCCGCCTTCCGTTTTTTTCTTGCCATTTACCTGCCGCTCTTGTTCTTTGGCGTTATCTTCGCTCTGAAAGACCGCCGGCGTCAGAGCATGTCGCATTTCCATAACGCTCCCCATACGCTGCAGACGATATCCGTATCTGACGGAAACCATGTGTCTGCCGCATCGCAACCCGCCTCATTAGAGACCGTCATCCGACATTCCCTGCAGGTGATCCTGACCGTCGGCATTTATATTATGCTATTTTGTATCGTCATCTCATTCCTGCTGACCGTGTTACCGGAGCATGGCGTTGTGCCTAAGCTGTTGACTTCTTTGCTGGAGATCACAAACGGCATCTACCTGATCATGAAACTCCCGATCGGCATGCAGCAAAAAACAGCCCTGATTGCCGGTCTGACTTCTTTCGGCGGCATCTGCAGTGTCCTGCAGACCAAAAGCGTCCTGACTCAAAAAGGGCTGTCCATCGTTCATTATATATGTATCAAAGTATGTATGGGCATGATCAGCTATCTGCTTGCTTTGCTCTTATTCTGAGAGTGGGAAAACCGTCGGTCATTCCCCAAATAAATCATCTTCCTCCTCTTCATACTCAAAGCTTTCTTCGTCCGATTCCGCTGCCGGTCCTTCCGGTTCCGCGTACGTCTGCTGTGTCTGTGGTTCCGGCTCGTACTGGGACTCCTGCGCCTGATAGAATTCGTCCGGTGCAAATGCGCTGTCAACATACTGCGGTTCCGGTTTGATCTCCGGCTGTTGCGCCTGAATCATAGCTAAGTGCTGGTCTTCGATCTCCTTCCGGTTTGCATCGATCACCGCGGCATTATTCTGAAGAGACTCGATCAGATTCTCATAATTTGTCTTTTCCACTTCCATGGTCGCATGAATATACTTCTCGATATCATTCAACATACCAGTCGTATATTCCATCATACTGAGCCGTATGTCTGCGGCTTCCGCATTTGCCTGTTCCAATATGGCATTCCGTTCCTGATTGGCTTGCTTTAGGATCTCGTCCGCCTGTATATTGGCAAGCGTAACGATCTCGCTTTCGTCCACCAAGCGTCTGGCTTCATTGGACGCCTCCGTAATGATCGCCTCCGCGCGCGTTCTGGCATCCGTCAGAATGCCTTCCTTGTTCCGCATGATCTTTTTACTGCGTTCCAGCTCACTCGGCATTTTTAAACGTAATTCATTTAGCATTTCTTCCAGTTCGCTCTTCGGCACGCTGATCCGATCCGATGAGAATGCAACATATTTACAACTGTCCACAAACATCTCGATCTCATTAATGATATCTTCTACGCCTTTCTTGCCCATTCCTCTATCCTCCTGATTTTCATTCTACCTGTTTTCGATCCATCCGCAATGTCTATACCGTCATCCGCTTTGCCTGTAGCTTCGGTATGACACATTCCGGTACAAATGAGGAAACATCTTCGCCATAACCCGCAAATTCTTTCACGATACTGGAACTCAGATACGCATACTCAATTCCTGTCGTCAGAAATACCGTATCAACATCCGGCGCTACAATCCGATTACTCTGTGCAATCTGTAATTCATATTCAAAATCCGTTACCGCCCGCAATCCCCGAACGATCACGTTCGTTCCCGTCTCTCTGGCAAAGTCTACCAACAGACCGGAAAAAGAAAGGATCTTACAGTTCGGGATCGCTTTTGTGGCTTCCTCCAACATATTAACACGTTCTTCAACAGAAAACAATGGAGATTTCGAACTGTTCTTCAGTACCCCGACGATGATCTCATCAAAAATCTCAGCCGACCGTTTAATAATATCCATATGTCCCAGCGTCACCGGATCAAAACTTCCGGCATAAATCGCTCGTTTCATTTTGTTGTCTCCTTGTACAGAAAAGTATGTTTATTTGTCTTGTATTCCTTGACCCGTCGAATGGCAAACGGCAATTCATTCAGATAGGGAAAATCCGTCTCCCGGTCGGATTCTATCACAATCAGAGTCTGCTCGTCTGCCAACCGGGACTGTGCCAGTGCCGACAAGATTTCCCGCTCCCAATTCTTACGATATGGAGGATCCATAAAAATCACATCAAAGGCACCGTGGCTGCGTTCCAGTAAACGAATGGCGCTGACCGCATCATATGCCAGTATATCCGCCCGGTCTTCCAGTCGGGTATGTATCAGGTTTTCCCGTATCACCTGTACAGCTTTCCGGCTGTTATCCACAAAATACGCATGTGCGGCGCCCCGGCTCAACGCCTCGATCCCGATCCCGCCGCTGCCGCTGAATAAGTCCAAAAACTCACAATCCGGCATCGTCGGCGCTAGGATGTTAAACAGGGTTTCCTTGATGCGATCCGTTGTCGGTCTTGTATCCATGCCGTCCGGTGTCTTTAAGCGTAGGCTTCTTGCCGTACCTGCTATCACTCTCATTACTGTTCGCCCCGTATCTGACTGCGTATCCATTTACCAGTCTCGGAAAGTTCGTCCTCTGTCCAACCGGACGTCTTCGTACAGCCTGATGAGATCAAAGCCGATGTTTCCGCCTTATTGGAAAGGCTCCATGAACAATAACTCATGTGGTTACTGTTGATCAGATCAAACCACTGTTCCGACTGATTATAATCATTTGCTCCGTTTCCGGAAGCGTCACACAGGCTGAATTCCGATACAAACACCGGCAGTCCTTTATCCAGCGCATATGTTACTTTACTGCGAATATTATCTGTATGAGTCGCGGCATAAAAGTGAACGGCATACATGATATTGGTCTGATCCGTGATCGGATCATCCGCAACGACATCCACATCCTGTGACCACGTCGGCGTTCCGACAATAATGATCGCATCACTATCGTTCGCACGAATGATCGGGATGATCGTTTCCGCATACGGTTTTATACTGCCCGCCCAAGTCGTACCGCCGTTTGGCTCATTACAGATTTCATATAGTACATTGTCATAGTCCGCATACTTTGCGGAAACTTCAGAAAAAAATGCTTCCGCTTCCGACTGATTCACTGTCGGATCCAAATCATGTAAGATATGCCAGTCAATGATCACATACATTCCCAATTCGGTCGCATAATTGACACCGTCATCGATCAACTTCTTCAATGCTGCCTGATCGCCGCCGCTGCAATATCCGCCATTCTCATCCGTGTACATGGCAAGCCGAACGACGTTGCCGCCCCAGTCATCCCGAATCGTCTGAAAGGCGTCTTTATTGACATATTCCGGAAACCATGCCAATCCGTGTGTGCTGACGCCTTTTAACTGATACGGATCCCCATTCTGATCCACTAACTGCGTACCGTCCACACTTAAAGCCCCATGATTTTCCAGCGGCGTCCCGGATTCC
This sequence comes from uncultured Lachnospiraceae bacterium, assembly GCA_947589305.1. Taxonomy (GTDB): domain Bacteria; phylum Bacillota; class Clostridia; order Lachnospirales; family Lachnospiraceae; genus CAG-632. Next base: position 99,443 of record CANQAP010000001.1, on the reverse strand, counting down.
GTCACCGGCTTTGCGGAAGCCTCGGTCTGTGGTTCTTCCGTCGTCGGTTTTTCGGTAGAAGCTACCGCAGTTGCGTCCTGACGCACTCCGTCCACATATACGACTGCAAGTTTCGGAGTCAGCGCGGTCGATGTCGTTAAATTAAAACCGACATCGATTTTCTGTCCTTTGCTGACCGCTGCGCCCCAATCCACGGCGGTGATCGTCATGGTAGTTCCCTGCACGTCCAGCTTGCATCCCCATGCGTCTGTGCTAGGCTGCGTACCGTCCGGCACTTCCATTTCCGCACTCCAAGACGTTACGTCTTTGTCACTGTTATTTGTAAAAGATACATTATACGTGGCTCCGACCGAACCGTTTGCATCCCAACTGCCTGTAACCGCGATCGTAACATCATACGGCGAGGCGGCGGGGACTTCTTCCGTATCTTTTTCCTCCGTATTCGATGCCGTTGCTTCCTGCGTGTCTTCTACCGCCGGCTGCTCCGTATTCGATGCCGTCTGCGTCCGCCCTTTGCCGATAAAAATGCCTCCCACAAGGGAAGCCGCCACAACAAGGACAGCGATCACGCCGATCAGTATGTGTTTTTTATGCTCTTTGAACCACATATTGTATCCTCTCCTTTATGTTTACTCTGTACCATCATGGCAGCCTCACGGCTCCATGCCCTGTTTCCTTCTGAAAGAACGAAACATATAATCTTATATATTATAACATTCTTTTTACAAAATAGCTAGAAGGAGTTATGAAGCATTATAAATGCAGCGCCATGCCCAGTTTTTCCGACAATGCGTAATGCTCGATCTTTTCAAATTCATATCCTTGGCGTTCCAGATAGCGGATCGCGGACTGTGCCTTCTTCAGGATATCGGCATGGTTATAGATATCTGCCAGTTGAAACACCATCTCTCCGCTTTGCCGGACGCCGAAGAAATCGCCGGGTCCCCGGAGCCGCAGATCTTCGTTTGCGATATGGAATCCGTCGTTGGACTGATACAGTACATCCAACCGCTCCTTTGCCTCTTCCTGATCGGAAGTATTGACCATTATGCAGTATGACTGTTCCTTTCCGCGTCCCACTCTGCCTCGGAGCTGATGGAGCTGAGCCAAGCCAAACCGTTGGGCGTTTTCGATCATCATGACCGTCGCGTTCGGATGATCAATACCGACTTCAATCACTGTGGTTGCGACCAAAACCTGAATCTCATTTGCATAAAACCGTTCCATCACAGCGTTCTTTTCCTTAGACGACATTCTGCCATGCAAAGATTCGACCCGAACACTCGGATTTACATGGCACCGGATCTGTTCGACATAATCCAGCACGTTTTCCATCTCCGTCTCTTCTCCGCCTTCGATCATTGGGCAGATCACATATGCCTGATGCCCCTTGGCGATTTCTTTTTCAATGAAATGATAGGCGGTCACTCGGGATTCCGTACCGACTACGCAGTTCTTGACCGGCAGTCTCTCCGCCGGCATTTCATTCATGACGGAAATATCCAGATCGCCGTACAAAATGATCGCCAATGTCCTCGGGATTGGTGTCGCGCTCATGACCAAGATATGCGGTTCCCGTCCTTTCTCTGCAAGCTGTTCCCTTTGATGAACGCCAAACCGATGCTGTTCGTCCGTGATCACCAAAGCAAGACTATGATATTTGATCTTCTCCTGAATGATCGCATGCGTACCTATGACGATATCGATCGCTTTTGTTTTGAGTCCTTCGTAAATTCTGTGTTTTTCTTTCATCGGTGTTGATCCGGTCAATAGAGCCACCTGAACCGGAAACGGCTCGAGCAGACGCACCATCGTTTCATAATGCTGCGTTGCCAGTACTTCGGTCGGCGCCATGAACGCCCCCTGATAGCCGGATTCCACCACCATCAATAACGCCAATACGGCTACTATGGTTTTCCCGGATCCAACATCTCCCTGAACCAGACGGTTCATGACCGAATCGCCCATCAGATCCTGTTTGATCTCTCCGAACACGCTTTTTTGCGCGTTGGTCAGGGAATACGGCAAGGTCGCGATCAGTTTTTGACACATTGTACCTTCCGTGATCGTATAATGGTTCTCCTGTTTTGCCCGATGCAGTTTAAACCGCCGCATTGCCAGCAAAAATAAAAAGAATTCATCAAACACCAAACGATGTCTTGCAAGATCTAACTGCTCATCATCATGCGGAAAATGGATCTGACGGACTGCCTCCCGATATTCCATCAATCCATACCGCCTCGGGATATCCAACGGAAGATATTCACTCAAAGCCTGAATCACGCCGCCGACTGCCTTGATATCCTTTTGCACCCGTTGATTCGTCAGTCCTTCCGTCAACGGATAGACCGGCTGTAGTTCCTTTTGTTTTTCTAAATAAATGGCTTCGGTATAATACTCCGGATGTTCCATCACTTTCTGATAATTCTTGACCGCGATTCTTCCCACAAAAATATATGTCTGCCCGACATGAAAGACTTTCTTGATATATGGAGAACGGTACCAGATCATTTTTACCTGACCGGTAAGATCTTTCGCCAAAAATGTAGCGACACTCAAGGTCCGCATCTGTTTGATTTCGACATAAGAAGCGACCGTAGCACGGATAGCCACCCGCTCACCGATCGGTGCATCCGCAATATCCACAGGTTCCCCATATGTCAGATACGATCTCGGATAATGTTCTAACAGGTTTTCAATCGTATATATATTCAGTTTGTGATACAGAGCAGCCGTTCTTTCCCCGACTCCCTTTATGGTTTCTATCGAATCTGATAATTCCATGATTCCTCATTCCTAAAGATTTCAGAGTTTAAAGAAAAAGCTGTTACACGAGTAACAGCTTTTACTATTATTTGAATTTACGCTTTCTGGCAGCCTCAGACTTCTTCTTGCGTCTTACGCTTGGCTTTTCGTAATGTTCTCTCTTACGAATCTCCTGCTGAATACCTGCTTTCGCACAGTTTCTTTTGAATCTGCGCAAAGCACTATCTAATGTTTCGTTTTCTTTAACTACTACGTTCGACATGACCTCACACCTTACCTCCCTCCAGTTGTATATTGTGCAATACATAACTGTTTGGGTTTTTAGCACTCAATCAGTGTATAACAAAATGCTATATTTTGTCAACACCCATTTATATACTTTTATTCTGAAATGATAAAATTATACTTATAATCCACGATTTCATACGGACAATCCGTGATGGCGGTCAATGTCTGTATGGTTTTCTGATAAGAATCTTCAATGCGTACCCAGTCTTTCTCTTCCAAAAAAGAATAGGCTTCCCGATTCTCGTACGCCTCGATCACCGGAACCACACCGATCACATCATCTTTCCAGTACACATACGTCGGGGCAAACCGCCAACCCGTCAGCCTTGTCACGCCACCGGATTTTTCAAAATCCATATCCATGATCAGCCCAATGTCTTTCATGATACCGGATTCATATCTCTGGCTGGATATAAAATTCCCCATAGAATAAATAACATAACCGGTTTTGGTCGTACCGTCCGGATTTGTGATCTCCCGTATTTCCATCGGTTCGACGACATGCGGATGACTTCCGACGATCACGTCCGCGCCGGCTTCAAAGAGCCGGTCCACGCACATTTCCTGCCATGAATCCGGCATTTCCCGATATTCCGTTCCAAAATGTATGATCGGCATGACGACGTCCACGCCGGCTTCATCCAGCGCCTTGACAGTTTCACACATCCGTTGGATGTTTGCCTCTTCATAAGTGTCCAAGGTATTGACGCAAAACGGAGCCGATTCAGGTACCGGAATGCCATTTGTTCCATACGTGTAACAGGTAAACCCAAAAGTGATCCCGTCTACATCGACAATGCAAAGTTCCTGCTGCTCTTCTTCGTTTCTGGCGGTTCCCAAATGTTTCATGCCAATGGAATCTAAATAATCCAATGTCGAATAAACACCTTGCAGTCCGGAATCCAAAGAATGATTGTTCGCCGTAGCGAGCATATCAACACCGACATCCTGTAGATTGTTGCCTAATATTTCCGGCGCGTTAAACATAGGGTAATCGGCATAACCCAAAATATCACTGTTAGAGCCTTGATACCGTCCGGCAAACGTCGTTTCTAAATTTCCGAAAGTAAAATCCGCCTGACTTAAATACGGTTCCACATACGTAAAACTTTCCGCATAATCAAAGGTATCCGTCGCTTCATCGTATCCTCTGGTGATCTGCCACTGGTGCATCATCACGTCTCCGATGGCAGTCATGGTGATCTGCTTCGTCGTTAAGTCGTCCCGTAATTCTTCCGACCATATCCGCATATCCTCCGGTGTGTTCCATGCCACCTGATCCTTTCCTATATCGTTTTGTTTCCATATCCTGCAGATCATAGCGGCAAGTGTCACTAACATAACCGTTTCGATCAAGACCACAATCAGTTTCTTTTTCATCTGTACCCTCTGATTCATTTTCCTTCCTGCAGTTGCCGCTCAACGACTTCCGCCGCTTTCGTCAGTGCTTCTGCGATTCCTTCAGGCTGTTTTCCGCCTGCCTGCGCCATATTCGGACGACCGCCGCCACCGCCTCCGACGCATGGCGCGATTTCCTTGATCAGGTTACCGGCATGTACGCCCTGTTTCATTGCTGTATCGGTAGCCATGACGATCAGATTTACCTTACCGTCCTTCGGCGACGCCAAGACAATGACACTTTCACCCAACTGCTGTTTCATCTGGTCGCCCAGTTCACGCAAGCCGTTCATATCCACATTGTCTACCTGCTTTGCCAATAACCGGATTCCTTTGATCTCTACGACCTGATCCGTAACATCTCCCAACGCATCTTTCGCCAATTTGCTCTTTAAGGATTCGTTTTCCCCCGTCAATGCCTTCATCTCCGCCATCAGATGCGACAGTTTTTCCGTCAGTGTCGCAGGCGTCGCTTTGACGATCTGTGCCGCTTCCAACAGTTCCTTTTCTAACTGTCTGTAGTATTCCAGCACTCCGTCGCCGGTCAACGCTTCGATCCGTCGTACACCGGCAGCCACGCCGGTTTCCGACAGAATCTTAAAGGTCTGTATCGTCGCGGTATCGGACACATGCGTACCGCCGCATAATTCCACTGAAAAATCACCCATGGAGACCACCCGCACGGTATCGCCGTATTTTTCGCCAAACAATGCCATCGCTCCCGTTTTCTTTGCATCTTCTATGCTCATCACCTTTGTGACAACGGGCAGGGATGCTTGGATCTCTGCATTGACGATCGCTTCTACCTTAGCGATCTCTTCCGGTGTCATCGGAGTAAAATGCGAAAAATCAAACCGTAAACGGGATGGCGTTACGAGAGAACCTTTCTGTTCCACATGCGTTCCCAGCACCATCCGCAGCGCTTTTTGCAGCAGGTGCGTTGCGCTGTGGTTTTTACAGGTATCCGCGCGTTCTTTGCTGTGTACCTGCAACGTCACGGAATCTCCGACTTTCAGCATGCCCCTGCGGACCGTCCCGACATGCCCGACTTTACCGCCGGATAATTTGATCGTTTCTTCCACTTCAAATTCTCCCTCCGGCGTACGGATCATACCGGTGTCGCCTTCCTGCCCGCCCATGGTGGCATAAAACGGCGTCTGTTCCACAAAAATCGTGCCATGCTGTCCGTCTACGATCGCTTCCGTTAATTCCGTATCCGTGGCAAGCACCGTGATCTTCGAAGTGCCTTCCAAGGTGTCATAACCGATAAACTCTGTTGTGACGGACGCGTCGATCGTATCATAAACGGTCGCATCCGCACCCATATAATTTGTCGTCTTACGTGCCGTCCTTGCCGTCACCCGCTGTTCTTCCATCGCCTGCCGGAAGCCTTCTTCATCTATATCATAGCCTTTTTCTTCTAAGATCTCTTTGGTCAGATCCAGTGGAAACCCATATGTGTCATAGAGTTTGAACGCATCCGCTCCCGAAAGCGTATGGGTTGCTTCCCGCTCCATCGTCTCTTCCATCGCCGACAAAATGGACAATCCCTGATCGATGGTTTTATGGAATTTGGTTTCTTCCTGCGTCAGGACGTTAAAGATAAATTCCTTCTTCTCATCCAACTCCGGATATCCGTCTTTAGAGCCTTCAATGACCGTCTCCGACAGCTTTGCCAAAAACATATCTTCAATCCCTAACAACTTTCCATGCCGGGCAGCCCGACGGATCAGGCGGCGCAGCACATATCCGCGTCCTTCATTGGTCGGCATGATGCCATCCGAAATCATAAACGTCGCAGAACGTATATGATCCGTGATCAACCGGATGGAAACATCCTTTGCTTCCTCTGCTTTATACCGTACATTTGCCAATTCACATACCTTATCGCGTAACGCCTGAACCGTATCGACGTCAAAGATGGAATCGACATCCTGTACCACGACAGCCAGCCGTTCCAGCCCCATACCGGTATCTATATTCTTTTGAACCAGTTCCGTATAATTTCCGTGACCGTCATTTTCGAACTGGGTAAAGACATTGTTCCAAACCTCGATATAGCGGTCGCAGTCGCATCCGACCGTACAGTCCGGCTTCCCGCAGCCATATGCCTCTCCCCTGTCATAATATATCTCCGAGCAAGGTCCGCAAGGTCCCGCGCCGTGTTCCCAAAAATTATCCTCTTTTCCAAAGCGGAAGATGCGTTCCTTCGGTATGCCGATCATTTGATTCCAAATATCAAACGCTTCATCGTCCTCCAGATAGACAGACGGATATAAGCGGTCCGCATCGATTCCGACTACTTCCGTCAGAAATTCCCACGACCACGCGATCGCTTCTTTTTTGAAATAGTCTCCAAACGAAAAATTACCCAGCATTTCAAAAAAAGTACCATGTCTGGCAGTCTTACCGACATTTTCTATATCTCCGGTACGAATACACTTCTGGCAGGTTGTCACCCGTTTTCTTGGCGGTATTTCCTGTCCGGTAAAATACGGTTTTAACGGTGCCATACCGGAATTGATCAATAACAGACTGTTGTCATTATGCGGAATCAGAGAAAAACTTTTCATCCGCAAATGCCCTTTGCTTTCGAAAAACTCCAAAAACATATTTCTTAATTCATTTACGCCATAACTCTTCACGTTTTTGTCCTCCTGTGATCCGGCTTTTCCCACTATGATTCATTTGCAGTGGTCTCCTGCTGTTGTTTCTTTTTATTGATCGCTTTTCGAATGCCGATCCCGGTAAATACCGCCGCTACAATCGTAGCCCCCAAGATTAATACCTTAAACAGATATTGTACCAGTTCCGTTGCAAATAAATCTAACCCTTCCATTTTGTATTCCTCCTTTTATTTCCTTCCGTCAACGTCTTTCCGTCAGTTCCCGTGTGATATCCTCCCAAGTCAATCCCCGTTCCACCATCAGGACCATCATGTGGTACAGGAAATCTGATATTTCGTATTTGAGTTCCTCCGTATCCGGATTCTTTGCGGCGATCACGATCTCCGTTGCTTCTTCGCCGACTTTTTTCAGGATCTTATCGATTCCTTTATCAAATAAATAATTGGTATACGATCCTTCTTTCGGCTGTTGTTTTCTTTGGGCAATGACCGCATAATCTTCCTGCAAGATGGTAAGCGGATTGGTATCGTTATATTCTTTTGCCGCCAATTCCTGAAAAAAGCAGGTATAATTGCCCGTATGGCATGCCGCCCCGATCTGTTCCACCTTGGCTAGGATCGTATCGTTATCACAATCCAAACGCAATTCCTTTACATACTGATAATGACCGGAAGTTGCGCCCTTCCGCCAAAGCTCCCGCCGGCTCCGGCTATAATACGTCATTTGACCGCTTTCGAGTGTCTGCGCAAAGGCTTCCTCATTCATATATGCGAGCATCAACACTTCGCCGGATTTATAATCCTGAACCACGACAGGGATCAGACCGTCTCCGTTTAACCGGAAGTCCGAAAACGGAATAGCCGACGTAAACGTATGCACCGATATGCCGTCCTCCCGTAAGCCCTGCTTGATCTGCATCGCCAGCATACCGTCCGCCGCCGGCAAAACAATACCGGAAGCTGCCGTCCTGCGGATCACCGCTCCTAAGGCATGGACGTCTGTTATCCGTTCCACCTGCCGCAAGATCACCGGCGGCTGTACGGTTGCGATCTCCGTCTGTGCCACGGACTCCCAAGCGCACAGATCCGGTTCCGTCTCGAGATACAGCCTGCCATATCCGAACGCCGACATGCGTTCTGCCTCGGTACGGATATTGTCTACGGAAGAACCGTTTATCATACCAAAAATCTTTTCCGCGCCAAATCTGCCGAGAACCTCCTCAATGAGTTCTTCTTTTTCCGTCTGTAAGCAGACAGAGGAAGCGCCGGCATATAATACCTTCTTGACATCTTCAAACCGCTGCGGCGACATCCGGACCGTCAACGGAATATCGACTGCTGCGGATATATCCTTGATCATCTCTAAATCCTGTTCCCGTTCCAGTATATAATACAATTCATCTACCCCTGCCCGTTCCAGCGCCACGGCATTCTCTGCCGATTCCAAACGGGGAAGCAGGGATATGATCTTCACATACTCCATAATATGCCTCCTTAGATCGTGCCTTTGGTAGACAACACATCCTGAATCCGGTTGTCATAGGATGACGCTTCATCCAACGCCTTCGCAAAGGCTTTAAAGGTCGCTTCGATCAGATGATGATTATTACTTCCGTTTAACTGTTTGATATGCAGATTCATACCGGCGGCATAACTGATCGCGTAGAAGAATTCCCGTACCATTTCGGTATCAAAATACCCGACCTGATCGACGGTAAATGTCTCGTCAAAAACCAGATACGGACGTCCGCTTAGATCGATCGCACACAGCACCAAGGTTTCATCCATCGGAAGCATGCAGGAACCATACCGGCGAATTCCCTTTTTATCTCCGAGTGCTTTTCTGATCGCCATGCCAAGTGCAATACCGGCATCCTCGATCGTATGGTGGGAATCCACAAACAGATCTCCTTTGACCGAGACCGTCAGATCAAACAACCCGTGCTTTGCAAAGCTGTTCAGCATATGGTCAAAAAAACCGATGCCGGTATCTATGCCGGTTTCTCCGGTACCGTCCAGATTGAGTTCCATCCTGATGTCCGTTTCTGTCGTCTTGCGACTGACCTTTGCTTTACGACCTGCCATTTTCAGCGCCCTCCTTCTTTCGTTTCCTCTTCAAATCTCACGCGAATGGAATTCGCATGCGCAGTTAATTGTTCCGATTCCGCAAATGTAATGATATCCTGATAAATCGGTTCCAGCGCTTCTCGAGAATAGTAGATCACACTGGATTTCTTGATAAAATCATCTACGCTTAACGGCGAAAAGAATCTTGCCGTCCCGTTTGTAGGCAATACGTGATTCGGTCCCGCGAAATAATCTCCCAACGGCTCCGAACTGTATTCTCCCAAAAATATGGCACCGGCATTGCGTACCTTTGTCATAATATCAAACGGATTCTTGGTAATGATCTCTAAATGTTCCGAAGCGATCTGATTGACGGCATCTAATGCCTCCTCCATGGTATCCGCTACCAAAAGATATCCGAAACGCTCCAGCGACTTTCGGATGATCTCTTTGCGTGACAGCGTTTCTACAAACCATTCGATTTCTACAGACACCTGATCTGCCAATGCCTCACTGGTGGTTACGAGAATCGCGCTTGCCAATTCGTCATGTTCTGCCTGTGACAGCAGATCTGCCGCCACATATCGCGGATTCGCCGTTTCATCTGCCAAAACCAGTATTTCACTCGGACCTGCGATCGAATCAATTCCCACAAATCCGTTGACCGCCTTTTTCGCCAAAGCTACAAATATATTACCCGGACCGACGATCTTATCCACTGCCGGCACTGATTCTGTTCCGTATGCCAGCGCCGCGATCGCCTGCGCCCCGCCAATCTTGTAAACGGCATCTACGCCCGCTTCGGCAGCGGCGACCAACGTCGTGGCACATACCTTGCCTTCCGCATTGCACGGGGTTGTCATAATGATCTCGCTCACACCCGCCACTTTGGCAGGCACGATATTCATAAGAACAGACGACGGATATACCGCTTTTCCCCCCGGTACATAGACGCCTACCCGGTATAGCGGCGTTACCTTCTGCCCCAGAAGCGTTCCGTTCGGTTTTGTATCAAACCAACTGGACTGCTTTTGTTTTTCATGAAATTCGCGGATATTGACCAAGGATTTACGGATGACCGCCAATAACTCCGCCGGCACCTCCGCATATGCCGCCTGCATCTCTTCCGGCGTTACCCGGATCGTTTCCGCTGACAGATGGGCGTGATCAAATTGCTCCGTATATGCAAATATAGCCGTATCTCCTTCTTTGGCGACACGGTTTACGATCTCCTGAACCGTTTCTGCATAAGTACTATAGTGGTTCGGACTACGTTGTAATAAATCATTCAACAGATTTTTTCTGCTTGTCTCCGTCAGCTTTACTTTACGCATCGTTATTCCTCCTTTGCTATCAGCCCATTTAAATCCTGTAATAATTGACGGATTCGTGTATGTTCCATTTTTAAACTCACCTGATTGACCACGATCCTTGCCGACAGACCGCAGATTTCTTCCAAGACTTCCAATCCGTTTTCCCGTAATGTGGTTCCGGTCTCTACAATATCTACGATCACTTCAGACAATCCTACGATGGGAGCCAGTTCTACGGAACCGTTGAGCTTTACGATCTCTACGGTCTGATTTTTCTGGTTTTGAAAATAATCTTTTGCGATCTTTGGATATTTGGTCGCCACGCGGATGATCTCATTCTTTTTCAGCAATTCCCTAGCCGAAGCCGGACCGCATACACACATCCTGCATGTACCAAGGTTTAAATCCAACACTTCATAGAGATTCCGACCTTCTTCAAGGATCGTATCCTTTCCCACCACTCCGACATCAGCGGCTCCATACTCCACGTAAGTCGGAATATCCGACGCTTTTGCCAAAAAGAATTTTACATGTTGTTCTTCATTGACAAACAACAGTTTGCGTGTCTTAGGATCCTTCATTTCCTCGCAGGTGATCCCCACCTGTTCCAGCAGTTCCAATGTCTGTTTTGCCAAACGCCCTTTGGCAAGGGCAAATGTTAAATATCTCATATCATTCATCCTCTGTCCTGATTGCATCGTAGGGAAATTTCCTGCACCCCGTCTTCCTGAATATAAATCAACCGTTGAAAATGTTCTCCTTCGGCGTACGCCTGATAATCTTCCAATCGTTTGCGATCGGATTTTCTTATCAGTTCCACTTTTTTGCCGTCGTGACGCATCTGACAGCCCAGCTCGATCGCCTGCTGCTGGCATGCGCGCTGATATAGGATGATCATTTCTGTCTCTTCAATCTGCACCGGTATATTCTGGCGGTGAATGGCATTCATCAATTCATCTACCACGAACGCAAAACCAATCGCCGGCGCATCCTTTCCGAACTGCCGTAACAAAGCATTATACCGTCCGCCTTTTACCACCGCATCACCGGTTCCATACGTATACCCGCGAAACAAAATCCCGGTATAATATTTATAATCACTCAGCATACTGAAATCAAACCCGACATGTTCTTCATAATGATAATATTCCAAAGCATGATATACATTCTCCAAGCGGTCGATCGCTGCCAGAGAACGTGGATTATGCACCAGTCCCCGAGCCGTTTTCAGCATTTCCAAACCGCCGAACAGTTGGTCAAACGAAGTCAGTACCTTCTTGAACGGCTCGGATATTTCCAAATGACGGACATATTCCTGAAGACCGAAAAAATTTTTATTCATGATAAAATCACGAATATGGCATCCTTCTTCCTCATCCAGCCCGGCTTCCTCGATCACGCCTTGAAAATACTCTACCTCTCCCACTTCTATCTGAAATTCTTTCAAGCCGGCTGCCTGAAAACAATCAATGACCGTGGCAAGAATCTCTGCATCCGCAGCGGAACTGTCATCATTCACCAGCTCTCCGCCGATCTGCGTGACCTCACACAGTTTTCCCTGATGACTGATCTTATTCGTAAAGGTATTCCCTTCATAACACAAACGAATCGGAAGCTCTTCCTTGTTATAATACTTTGCCACACAGCGCGCGATGCTTGGCGTCATATCCGGTCGCAAAACTAAGGTATTATTCTCCCGATCAAAAAACTTATACATTGCGTTGGAAGGTGCCGAACCTTTCTCCCGGTTAAAGATTTCAAAGTACTCAAATGTCGGCGTCTGAATCTCATGATAACTGTATCGTTCCAACACATGATGCAGCTCCTCCATCACCTTCCGTTTTCTTCTATATTCACCGCCATAGATATCACGCACCCCGTCCGGCGTATGCAGAAGCATTTCTTTCATCCGTCTTCTCCTTTGATTCGAAGTATCTAGTATCCTGTCACCAACCGAAGGTTGATGACCTGCGCACACTTCAGTGTGCTTCCTCATTATATCTTGTCACCAACCGAAGGTTGATGACCTACGCACACTTCAGTGTGCTTCCTCATTATATCTTGTCACCAACCGTAGGTTGATGACCTGCGCACACTTCAGTGTGCTTCCTCATTATACCATATAATTTTACAGATGCAAGCAAGAGTAACGAAAAAGAAGCCGTAGCATCCGTATGCTACAGCCTGTGTTTTCAGGTGTTTTTCTATTGCCGGGACATGAGATCCTGACTGAGTGGTTCGAGATAATGCACCAGCATTCCGCTTTTTGCACGGATGAAATTCTTTGGATTTAATTCCTCGTATTTAAAATTCTTCGGATGCCCCTTTCCCATGCGTTCCACATAGCCTTTTAATTCCTCAAACGGCATATAATACAGTTCATTTCTGGAAGTAAAAAAAATGATCAGAAAACTGATGCCCTGCTGGGCTTCAAATGCTTCCATGAAACGATATTGATGCTCATGGATATTCTGCATGGAAAATGTATCCGTTGTACATTCCTTGGCATCAAAACATACCGGCACCCCTTGTACAACGCCGATATAATCCACCGTGGAATCCTTCTCAAAGTATGCCAGTGTGATCTGACTGCTTTCCTTGTCTATGTTTATCGGTTTGATCGGCGTCGGAATCTTCTGTACCAAAGCCAGTCCTTTTTCCCGATACGTCTCATTTGTAAAATTGATCAAATCTTCCAGTGTCGAACCTCTCAGACCTCTACTGTTCCATGTTGCCATATCCTTCACCCTTTTTGCGGGCAGTATTCCTTTGTATGCCCTGTCTTTCTGAATCTGCATTGATATCCACATTCCAAAGTTCCCGAACCGCCTGATTCATCTTCTGCGGCAGAGGCGCGATATATTCCGCTCGTGAAAGATTCTCCCATTCTCCCGTAAGCGGCGGAAATACAACCCGATACGCATGCAGAAATTGATTTTGTATGCCATACTGCATCCGAAAACGGCGGTTTTCTTCTGCCTTCCCATATTTGGCATCACCCGCGACCGGATGCCCCAAATAGGCAAGATGCGCCCGGATCTGATGGGATTTTCCCGTGATCAGTTCCACCTCCAGCAACGTATACATACTTCCGGTAAACAACGGCACATAACGCGCCTCAATATGGCTTGCCCCGTTTTGATCCGTCTCGGAAATCCGAACCCGGTTATTCACGGTATCCTTTGTCAAATAAGCAGATACCGCCGCAGGTTCCGTCATCCGACCAAGAACCAGCGTCAGATAATATTTTTTCAGACTGCGTTGCCGCAACATGGCGGATAATCCCCGGCTGCCTTCCAACGAGATCCCGGCAAGCACGATCCCGCTGGTATTGCGATCCAAGCGGTTACAGACAGACGGTTGGAAGGTTGCCTGCTGTTTGGCTGTCAGGATGCCTTTCTGTAACAGATACCGGATCATCCGGTCATTTAACGAATCGTCTTCCGGCTTTGATTTCTGTGACAATAAACCGGACGGTTTATTCAGGATCATGATCTTTTCATCCTGAAACAAAATCCCGCTTTCCGCCAAAACCGTTCCCTCGGTCGTTTCCCGTCGGAGATGAAATTTCGCCAACGTGTCATCCGACAGATAGAGTTGAACCGCATCGCCTTTCCGAAGACGTTCCTTCCCTTCCGCCTTCCTGCCGTTTAACGTGATGTTTTTTTTGCGGAGCATTTTATAAATAAATCCGGCTGGCGCTTCGTTTAATATTTTCGTCAACAGTTTGTCCAGCCGCTGACCTTCTTCATTTGCTCCGATTGTGATCTCTTTCATGCCATTCCTCTCGTTATACGCAAATATCCAACAGGCGACGTTTCAGACGCTCCTGTTTTGCCGCCTGTCCATCCTCCCATTGCGTTTCCGCTCCGTCCGCATCTGTGTGTATCCGTTCCAACAGTTCCGAAACCGAATGCACCGTAACCACGGTATCCGCACAGCCTGATCGCTTTACCAGATCCTGAATATAGTCGCACTGCATCTTTTCGTCATACGTCTTTTCGTTTGATCCACCCCATAACAGATAAATTCTGTCCGATTGTAACACCACGCAGGAAGCAAAGGATACGGACTCATAGGAACTAAATGCCATATCATATAGCACCAAAGGATGCCTCTGCCGGTCCAATCCCTGTTCCAAGGTTTCTACATCTTCCGGATCCATCGAGCGGAACCGGACTACGATCACCCATAGCGTCAACATCTTTGCAAACGGGATGCTTAAAATGACCGGGATCAGCACGGCAAGATGCTTAAGCGTGCCAAAGATCAAAAACACTGCCAGCAGCCCGCCCACGATACAGACAGCCAAGATCGCCATATACGTACCGTAACGTTTTTTATACGCATTGATATAACCAAATGTTCCTTTTGCCACGTCCGATCGTTCCTCCGTTTTGTTATCAGTCTAACGCAGGCGTCAGCAGATCATCATAATCCAAAATCGAGTAATCCGCTTCGCGTTGTTTTGCTTCCCATGAATCCCTGCTTGCCGCATCATCCACGGCGCAGGTCCGCATGCCCGCACGTTTTCCCGCCTGAATTCCTTCCACGATATCTTCAAACACCAGACATTCCTCCGGCGGCACTTCCAAGTCTTTAGCAACTAACAAATAGATATCCGGCGACGGTTTCCCATGTTCTACCTCACAGGCAGTATGTACCGAATCCATCAGATGACGGATCCCTCTCGCGTGCAGAGACACTTCTACCAAGTGCTTTGAATTACTGGTAGCCACGCCAAGTTTTATGCCCATCAGCTTTAAGTTTTGAAGGAATTCCATCGCCCCGTTTTTCAACCGGACTTCCTTCTCATATTTTTCTTCTGCCATCCGGTTCCATGCTTCTTTCATTTCCTCTATCGTGTCGGAAATATCAAATCGATTCTTAATATAATTTGCGGTTTCCGAAAAACTCATACCGGAAATCTGTTGTTGCAGATCATCCGGCACCTTTAGACCGTGCCGTTTAAAATATTCTCGGTCGATCGCTTCCCAGATCCACATGGAATCTACTAATGTCCCATCCAGATCAAAAATGACTGCTTTGATATTCGCAAGCATCTCCTGCTGCATTACTGCCACCTCCAGCCTGCCAGATATTTGTTTTTCATTGTCCCGTTTGTCAGTTTGCCCCAGCCCAGCGGATAACCGTCTACACAAAACAACACCAAGCCATTTCTTCCGTCCGCTTCAATCGTTTCTCCCTTTAAATAACGGATGACACGTTCATCGGACGCCGGCAGGGAAACGGTATGATCAAACGCTTCCATCCGCAACGCCATAGCCAGCGACTGGCTGGGTTCAAACCGGTTCTTTTTTATCTCGCCTAAAAACAATCCGTTTCGCAGTAACCGCAGTCCCGATACATCCGGCATCTCGTTCGGAAGATAATACAACCGTTCATTCTGCAGTTCCATCCGCTCCGTCTCCCAAGTCCAATCAATCCGGTTTAAGAATTCCCATACTTCTTCCGGTAACTTCACCTTAGACGGGCGATATGGCGAAAACACTGTCTGCGGAGCGTTTTCGTCCTTCTTTACCATCGCTGCAAAGTGTCCTTCTCCCTGAATCCGGTGCGGCCATAACCGCCGGCACTCCTGAAGGGAAGGATTCCCCGTGCGGCTCCAGTCCGGATGCCCCGTATCGAATCCCGGATACATCGGTAATTCCACCAAATGACAATCCGGCGCCAATTCTAACAGATATTCGATTGCCTGTTCATTTTCTTCCGGTGAAAATGTGCAGGTCGAATAGATCATCATGCCGTTCGGTCTCAGGCACCTGACCATTTCCCGCAGAATGCTCCGTTGCAGTCGGACAAACATTTCCACGCCGTTTTGCTCCCATGCCTTGATCATCGCGTTGGATTTACGAAACATGCCTTCTCCGGAACATGGAGCATCAATCAAAATCTTATCAAAATAACCTTCAAAACGATCGGCAATGTGATTGGGCGGTTCACTGGATACCACGATGTTTGAAGCCCCAAACAATTCCAGATTCTTCAATAATGCTTTCGCCCTTGAATGACTGATGTCATTAGAGAGCAAAAAACCGGAGCCTTGCAGTTTTGCCGCCAGTTCTGTCGATTTACCGCCCGGCGCCGCGCAGATATCCAAAACACGGTCGCCGCTTTCGATCGGAAGCATGGCAGCCGGCGTCATGGCGCTTGGTTCCTGAATATAATACAATCCTGCGTAATAATACGGATGTTTCGCCGGTTGCTGTGTTTCGTCATAATAAAACCCGTTCGGACACCACGGTACCGGTCGGAGCGAAAACGGAGATATCCGCAGAAATTCATCTACGGATATCTTTGCAGTATTGACACGTAATCCATGGAAAGAAGGCTCCTCCAGACAGGCGCGATATGCCGCATAATCATCCGCGCCCAGACTCGTCTTCATCCGTGTTATAAAATTTTCCGATAATTTCACCATGACTCTCCTACCGCGTTTCCCGAACATGCCTTCCGGCGATTCCCGCCGACTATGCCGGTTGTCAGCTTAAGCTTTGCGCTTTATAGCCTTCGGCAATAATATCAAGTTCCTTGCAGAAACGCTCTAACTGTTCCAAATCCTGCGTGGCAAAAATCTGATAAAATTCTTCCTGTATTTTTAAGACTTCCCGTTTATTTGCCACATGATATAAATTCTGTATATTGATCAAAATATCGGACACCAGATTTGCCTTGATCGTAAACATATTCTGTGCGTCTATGATCTCATCCCGTACCGAAGACATTTCCGAATCCAATGCCACGATCGCATCCGAAGCCGCATACAAACGTTCCCGTACATGCGCCGGCATATTGCCGTGGTATTTGTATTGCAGTGAATGCTCAATGGTCGCCCAAAAATTCATCGCCATGGTCCGGATCTGGATTTCCGCCTGCAGCCGTTTTGTTCCTTCCAACGTATAGACGTCATAATATACAATGATATGATAACTGCGGTATCCGCTTTCCTTATAATGCGAAATATAATCCTTTTCGCACTTGATCTCCATATCTTTACGATTCTGTATGATCTCAACTACTTTGTCGATATCTTCTACAAACTGACACATGATCCGAATGCCAGCGATATCATCTATCTCATCCTCGATCTCTTCGATCGCCAGATTTTTTTTTGACATCTTATCCAAGATGCTTGATATCTTTTTTACCCTTCCGACCACTTGCTCGATCGGTGAGTATTGTCCTTTACTGCGATATTCCTGAATGATATGATTAAACTTCACTACCAGTTCATCGACCGCCAACTGATAAGGCGACAAAATTTCCCGCCAAAGCTGTATTTCCATAACACCACCCCATATTACAAAATATCTTTTTCCTGAAATTCCTTTAAAAACGGATACGGATTCAGGCTGATTTCCCTTCCGCTGTCATCATAAATATAGATCCCTACATGCAGATGGACGTCAAACATGCCAACCGTTCCTTCTTCTCCGTAACCGGAATTCCCCATAAATCCCAACAACTGCCCGGCATGCACGGTATCACCCTGCCTGATATCCGCCGCATAGGAGTGCAGATGGGCATAATAATAATAAATCCCCTGCTCGGACTGAATACCGATCCGCCAGCCGCCTAAATACAGCCATCCGATGTTCGTAACCACACCGTCTGTCATACTGACGACCGGGATTTCTCCACTGATATTGGATCCCGACATCAGATCCGTTCCTTCATGCTTTCTGTCGCCGCCAAAATTCCGTTCTCCATACCATGAATCCTCATAACTGATATCCTGAATGTATGACTTTTCTATCGGAAAACTTCGGATATCGGTCAAAATACCGTCCACCTGTTCCTGAAAAAACACATCATACGCTTCCTTACCGATCGTTTGATGCAGATATGCGAGCGGTTCTTTACGAAACGTTTCTAAATGTTCCTGATATCGAACCTGATATGCCTGCTGCATCAGGCGATCCAACATCTGATATTCCACCGTCAGGCAGATTAACAGGATTATGACCGCCACCAGATAACGGAACCCCGTTTCCTCCGACTTCCATACTCTCTTTGCCATAAAAACCCCTCCCTGAATATAACTATGCAGGGAGCAGAAACATCATTCAGAATACTGTTGCAATTCAAATAAATCAAACACGCTGCGGTCAATCGTATTAACCCGTTTTAATTTCGGTTCCGCGCCGCTCGTATCAATATAATAGATCTCATCACCCAACTCATAATCCGGTTCTACCACCAGATAAAAATGATCCTTGTGACCCATAACATCCGTTTCCACATAGAGGACATCTTTTACTTCATATCCCTCTCCCAAAGCCAGCATCACATAATCGATCATATCGTCCTGTATATCTTCATCACTCATATAATTCGATACCGTATATGTACCGTATTCCAGTTCCATATTTTCTCCTACGCGTTCCAGCGTATCGGAATCGCACATAAAGTAATACTCCGTACCATTTGCCGTCGGAATCTCCATACCCGTTAATGACAAATCTGCCGGCGGTTCTTCCATCGCTTCCCAACATTGCTCAAACATGCCGGTCAGATTCGTATGGACTACCAACTGCAGCACGAAATTCAAAACACAAAAAGCGCCGCTGATCAACACGGTGATCCCGCCACAGACCAGCCCCAGTATTGCCGGTACTTTAATCTGCTTTTTGACCAGTGCGATAATTCCCATCACAAGAGAGGCTATAGCCAACAGCAAGCTCAGTAACGGTAGACAGCAGGATAACAACAGTCCCACAATGGCAAATACGATCGACAGAATACTAAACAGCTTTTTCTTCGGTCCGTTATTCGCCTGATATGGCACCGTTCCATTCTGATAATTATACGGACGTCCGAAACCGTTCCCCACGGCATTCGTCTGCTGCCCATATGACGCTGACGGATTTGAAGAAGGCGTCCCGGTCGGATTCACCGGCTGCCGGTTCTCACCTGTATACATGTCCGCAGGATTCACCTGCGTGCTTCTTCCTAATACGGCTCCGCAGACCGGACAGATTCCGGAAACATCCTCTACCACAGAGCCACAGATCATACATTGTTCTTTCATTCTTTTTCCTTTCCCGTGTTTCTATCATCACACTGACATGGTAAGTGTACCACAAAAATTCAGTTTTGTATAGATGACGGCAGAAATCCTTCATCCGTCCGTTTGCCGTCTCCGTCTGCCGCTTTGGTTGCCAAATAGTCGCAACGTTCATTTTGCGGATGCCCTGCGTGACCCTTCACCCAGTGAAAGGTCACCGTATGCGGTTCCATTGCCCGCAGCAGGCGTTTCCACAGATCAATATTCTTTACCGGATTCGCGGTATTTAATTTCCAATTTTTCTTGATCCACTGTTCCAGCCAGTGTTCGGTAAATGCCCGGACGACATACTGGGAATCCGAGTAGACATCCACTTCGCAGGGTCTGATCAGAGCCTCCAATCCGGCGATCACTCCCATGAGTTCCATACGGTTATTGGTTGTCTCATAAAATCCCTCCGCATACTCTCTGGTATGAAGTTGTCCTTTGGTATCCCTATATTCGATGACCGTTCCATAGCCGCCCGCTCCCGGATTTCCACGTGCGGAACCGTCTGTATAGATTGCTACTTTCATACTATATCACCCATTCGCTTTATGCTTTCTCTGACCAATGCCTTAAACAATCCGGCGACCCGATCCGCCGTTTCCTGTACTTCCTGATGCGACAACGGCACGTCCAAAATTCCGCTTGCCATGTTGGTGATGCAGGAGACGCCGCAGATCTTCATACCCATATGATTTGCGGCAACGGCTTCACACGCGGTACTCATACCACAGGCATCCGCTCCCAACAGCCCTGCCATCCTGACCTCTGCCGGAGACTCATAAGCCGGACCGGTAAACTGAATATATACACCCGATTCCAGCGGAATATGCAACGAATCAGCAGTCTCCATAATGATACGCTGTAAATCCTTTCGATAAATTTCGGACATATCCGGAAACCGGCAGCCTAAACTATCCATATTTTTTCCAATCAACGGAGACGGTACAAAAGAAGAAATCTGGTCGCGGATCAACATCAGCGTACCGGGCTGAAACTCTTTCCGAATCCCTCCTGCCGCATTGGTCAGAAACAGGATCTCTGCCCCCAGCAGTCCCATCAGACGGGTCGGAAGCACGACTTCTGACATGGAATATCCTTCGTAATAATGCACTCTTCCCTGCATAATCACTACGGGAACCTTTCCGAGATATCCGAACACATATCTTCCTTTATGCCCCTCCACCGTCGATTTAGGGAATCCGTGAATATCCGCATATGAGATCGTCGCTTCCATCTGTATTTCATCCGCCAGCGCCCCAAGACCGGATCCAAGGATCAAGGCAACTTTCGGTCTGAAGTCTGTCTGTTTCCGACAGAATTCATAAGCCTGCATTAATGTATCATATTCTGTACCCATAAGAGAACCTCCCGTTTTCTAACTGCTTATAATAGTATATCAAATTCTGCCATCCGATTCAAATATTCAAAAAAACGCCCTGCGAATGTCCGCTCGCAGACATTTGCAGGACGTAATGCAGGCGATGATCTTAAATAATGATACAGACCATTCCGCCGTTTCCGTCATTTACGATCTTTTCCATGGTTTCCTGTAATTTCATTTGGCTTTCATCCGTTATTTTTCCGGTCTTTGCGCGAATTCCATCCTCTACCAGTTGTTCGATGGTTTTACCGAAAATATTGACGCTCCAGATATCTTCCTGCCCTTCGGCACCGATATACTGTACCAGATCCTTTGCCTGTTGTTCCGAACCTACGATCGGAGCGATCTCCGTTGTAATGTTCGCTTTGATCATATGAATGGAAGGGGCTACCGCTTTGATCTTCACTCCGAACTTATTTCCGTGTTTAATGACTTCCGGCTGGTCGATATGGATCTCTTCCTGATTCGGCGTTACACAACCGTATCCCTTTCCTTTTACGGAATCGATCGCACAGGCTACCTGCTCATATTCCCGTCGTTTCTGTGCCAATTCTTTTAAAACCTGCATAAACTGGTACTCATTATCCAGTTTGACACCTAACATATCGCTCAGCATCTGATAATAGAACGAATCATCCACATGGATCATCAGATTAATCTTTCCAGTATCCAGAGAAATGCTGTCTATCTTCATACGCTCTATGTAATCGCTGCTTGGCCAGTTCATCGTATAGATATCCCGAACCACACTGACCTGATCCAAGATCTCTTTCGCCGCCATTACCAGAGCCGCCTTGACTTCCGATTCCATCTGCATGGCTTCCGCCCATTTCGGAATATGAAAATCAATTTCTGCCACCGGGAATTCCAACAGGACTGCCTGCAGGATATCCGTGATATCTTCCCGACGCAGTTGATCCGCATTCACCGGAAGTACGCGGATGCCGTATGTATCCTCTAGCTGCTTTGCTAACTCCATCGTTTCGTTCGCATATGGTTTTGCGCTGTTTAAAAGCATGATAAACGGTTTTCCAAGTTCCCGTATTTCCTGTACGGTCCGTTGTTCCGCTTCCAGATACGCATTCCGCTCTAATTCTCCAAAACTCCCGTCCGTTGTCACAACAATCCCAATCGTCGAATGATCGTGAATCACTTTCCGCGTTCCGATCTCCGCTGCCTTGGTAAACGGAATCTCATAATCAAACCACGGCGTTTTTACCATCCGTTCTTCCCCGTTTTCTTCATGTCCCACTGCGCCGTCTACCATAAACCCGACACAATCGATCATGCGGACTTTCATTTCTACGTCATCATTGACCCGGATCTTGACTGCCTCCTGCGGAATAAATTTCGGTTCCGTCGTCGTGACGGTCTTACCCGCCGAACTCATAGGCAGTTCATCTCTTGCCCTCACCTTTAACGGCTCTTCCTCAATATTAGGCAGTACCATCAGATTCATAAATCGCTTGATGAATGTGGATTTTCCGGTACGCACCGGTCCAACCACACCGATATATACCTCTCCATTGGTTCTTGCCCTCATATCTGCGTATAAATCATATGTACCCATATTATTATCCATAAAAACCTCCTGCCTGTCTGCTCTTTTCATTCATGGAATGATTCCCATGATGATTGATACAGTATATGCAGGAGGTTTCCTGATTCATACCTGAAATGATTCTATGATTCTTTTGTTCTTTCTACTTTATTCTTAATACAGCTTCCACGGTCGCTTACGCGACATATTCGGATTGTAATACGGATCTCCCTGTTCCAGTACGGTCTTCCATTTTTCTTTCATGAACGCTACCTCCGACTGAAAACGTTGTTTCTTTTCCGGATTATCCTCATATCCTCTGCTAATGGATTCATAGTGAAATAATTCCGCATATGGCGTAAAGATATTCAGATATCCCTGTTCCCGCAGCTTCAGACAGAAATCCACATCGTTATATGCCACCGTCAACGCTTCTTCCATACCGCCGACCGCATCATACAAAGCATGCTTTACCATCAGGCAGGCTGCCGTTACGGCACTCACATCCTGTGCAAAATATAATCTTCCCATATATCCCACCGAATGAAACGGCTCTCCCAAATGACTGTGTGCGGCGATTCCGTCCTCGCCGATTCCGATGATCACGCCGGCATGCTGGATCGTACGGTTTTGGAAGTACAGCTTTGCACCGACCGCGCCGACATCTTCCCGCTGTGCATACATCAGCATCTCTTCCATCCATTGCTCGGAGATCACTTCCACATCATTGTTTAAGAGCAGTAGATATTCCCCATCCGCATATTTCGCCGCATAGTTATTGATCGCGGAATAATTAAACGGATGTTCCCATCGCAGAACCCGGACACAAGGGATCTTTTCGATGAGACGGTAGAATTCAAAGGTCTCCGGATCGGTCGAGTTGTTTTCCACGATGAGGACCTCATAATTTTCATAGGACGACTTCTGAAACACAGAATCCAACGTCCGGATCAGGTACGGGATCTGGTCCTTGTTCGGAATGATAATGGATATCTTTGGATTGCCTTTGATCTCATAGCAGAACCGGTAAATCGTCGGAAATGCCGGTGAGCTTTCCACCTCTGCGGTTAATCCGTCCCTGCGGATACTGTCACCGACTGCGCGCTTACCTGCCTCGATCGCATAGGTCTTGGAATTGATATCCGCCGCCACGGAATTCGGATGTGATCTCCAAAAATACAATAATTTCGGAATATGGCAAATCCGGTCGGCAACTGACGTCAGCCGTAAGATCATATCATGATCCTGACTGCCGTCATATTGACTGTCAAACCATCCGGTCCTCTGAAACAGTTCTTTCGAAAACGTCGTAAAATGGCAAATGTAATTATTCGCCCGCAAGTTATCAATGGCAAATTCCGGTTTGAAATGATATGTGATGATATCATATAAGTTATCTCCGTTAAAGGTCGCCTCATCCGTATATAGGAAATCCGCTCCCGTTTCACAGATCATCCGCATGTTTTCAAACAAAGCGCTGGGATGCAGAATATCGTCATGATCAAAAAAACAGATATAATCGCCGGTCGCCATCCGAATACATTCGTTTGTATTGCCCGATATCCCTTCATTGCTCTCTAAGCGCTTATAGACGATTCGAGCATCCTGATATCCTTTGCATACGGTTTCCACGTAATCATGGGCTTGATCACTTCCGTCCGCCAGACAGAGTTCCCATTTTTCATATGTCTGGGCGATCACCGAATCGATCATTTCTCTCAGATACTGTTCCGGCGTATTATAAAGCGGTACTAAAATGCTGAATGTAATATCTTTTGAAAATACAACCTGCCGCTGCCGCTGCCGTTCCTCTTCGTCCGGCAGGATGCTTTGAATATAGGTTTTTGAAAATTTTCGCTGTTTTCGAGTGGTTACCAGTTTTTCTTTTATCTTTAGAAGCGTCTGGACAAACCCATATCTTCTGAGATTAAACATCAGCAGCCGCAGGATATTATAAAGCCAGCGTGCCGGTTTCAGCAGTTTCCACCATACGGTTCCTTTCAGGCTCTTGATGCCGGAACGGTCTGTCTCGCTCGCCCTGCGTTTTATAAATGCGTCGATATCCGCTTCCTTGATGGAATACCGGTCTATGAATTCCTGTAATTCTTTTTCATACTGTATCTTCATGTCATTATCATGCCTTTCCGTTTTGAAACTATGCGTCTATTTGACAGCCGATTTTACGTTCGCCAAATCCACCCAAGCACCGCTTTCATCTAAAACATAGGCATCAATCACCGTATCATATGCCATCGCTCCGTTGCCGTAGAGATAATACCATGCCGTACCGTCAAAGATCCAACCGGTTGCCATCGCTCCGCTGTCGTACAGATAATACCATGTACTGCCGTCTAACAGCCAACCGGTTTTCATGGCACCGGACGATTCCAAATAATACCATGTACCGTCCACCTGTATCCAGCCGGTCGCCATTGCTCCGTCCGCATTCAGATAATACCATGTACCGGCATCCGAAAGCCAACCGGTTGCCATTGCTCCGCTGTCGTACAGGTAATACCACGTATTTCCCGGTTTGATCCATCCGGTCTGCATCCAGCCCGCGGCATCAAAATAATACCAGCTTCCACCGATACATTTCCAACCGTTTGCCGGATATGTTCCGTCCGCATTCTGATACCACCATCTTCCAAAAAACCGCTTCCAGCCTTCCGGAACCGCATTTGGTATCCACGCTCCGGACGCATCGACATAATCGCCGCCGATCCAGACAGACTGCGCCATTGCTCCGTTACCGTAAAAATAATACCAATGTCCGTTGATTTCCTTCCAATCGGTCTGCATCACCCCGGAACCGTCCAGATAGTACCAAACCGAATCTACCTGTACCCATCCGGTTTCCATCACACCGTTATGATCCAAATGATACCAGTTGCCGCCGTTTTGCAGCCAACCGGTTGCCGGCTGTCCGTCAGCATCCATATAATACCAAACCCCGTTATCTTCCACCCACTGATTTTTCACCGTAGGAATCGTTTCCGTGCCTGTCTGCCCACTTCCTGTTGAAGGATTTTGCCCTGTGGAACCACCGTTGCCCGTGGAAGTGCCTCCGCCGCTTGCCGAAGAACTGCTGCTGCCTGTGGAATTTCCTCCGCCATCTTCTGTAGAACCGGATGCGGCATCTGCCACTACCGTATACTGAAATCCAACCGACAACCCTTCATACGAAATTTTCGCCTGACGTTTTCCGACCACCGTGGTATCAAAGCCGGTCAGCTGATAGGCTCCTGTCGGTACTTCTTTTGACGTCTGGTCGGAATAATTGGCAATCACCCGTAAACCGTTCGTGCTGACCGTTTCTCCCTGCCGATATTGCAATTTTTTTGGCGGTGTCACCTGAAGTGACACCAACTGAACCGATGTATTTTTTCTTCTTACCGTGATTTTGCCGTCACTGTTCTTTACATAGGCGATATATAATTGATCTGCCGAATCGACTAATGTCATGTGTTGGGAATAGCTGTCAACATCCATTCCTTCCTGCGTAAAATGTCCGGACGCCGAATCATACCGGTATACGCGTATATTCCCCTTTCCATCCGAAGGAGATATCAATACATAAATCTTGCCCTGCTGCGTGGTCACAACCGGTTCAAAACATGATATGCCGGAAGCCGCGCTCTGAGTCCATGTCGTGCCGTTATACGTATGAATTCTTAAATCACTTCCGCCAATGCAGACCGTCAGACAGTTATCCAAGACCGTCATATCATATGTCCCACCGGACAACGTTCCCTCGGAAACCTTCGTAAACCCATTTTGATAGCGATATACCTCTATCACATTTCCGCTGGCGTATCGCAAACCGGTGTAAATGATTCCGTTCATACATGCCACTCTCGGCTGCCCGCATAAACTCCCATTTGAATATGTTCCCAGCGTCTGGAAACCAGAACCAGTGAATTTCGCCAAGTATGCGTTCTGATTATCCGAGATATAAGTCAGATATAAATCCGTTCCCTGACTCACAACGTCGAACTCGGAACCTGCATTGGCAACAGAAGCCACCTCATTCCATGATCCGGAAGCAGCATTCCATCGTAACAGATGAAACTGCGAGCTATTACCGTCTAAATAGCCGGCATATAAATTACCGTTATGATTGAATAATTTCATATCCAGCGGTGTATAACGACAGGCAATTGTCGCACCTGCCACCCATTTCGTTCCGTCATATCGGTAGGTTGCCAACTGACTGTCCATATATGCCAAAAGATACAGCGTTCCGTTGTAATCAGCGATCGTAACATTTTTCAGGGCAGTGCCTGACGTATTATCCGGAAATTCCATATTCGTCCAACCGTCAAAATCCGAAGCAGCCGGAATACTGACCTCTAACGTCATTTGTGTGCCGGAACTGCTTGAAACATTCTGAATCACGATACCGGAGTTTGTGCCATCGGTAAAGGTTAACGCACCGTCTTCCGGTCCTTTGTCCAAGTCCGAAGAACCGATTGAGGTCCTTCCGCTCTCTTGGGACAAAAAGGCATTTTGTACGCAGATGCTTTCCGTTGAATGGTAGCCGGATTGACCTGCCTGTGGGCGGAATACATAGATCGCATTCGAATCATAATAATTACTCAGGTATGCCGCCGTTGTATCTACGCGGTAGACGATCACACCGGAACCTCCGATTTTCTCATCCAGTTCATAGGTCGTGCCGCTGACGCTGCTTGCCCCCTGTTTACGGAATTCCACAACAAACACTTCATTTTCATTGAGCGGAGATTTTAAGATATATGCCTGATTACCGCCTGTGGCATCCTGCGTATCCAATGTCAGCGTCCTGCTGGATGTCACAGTTTCAATATCAATCCAATGAGACACCGCCATCCGTGTATATGCCAAAGGCCAAGTCAGGTATTGACTGGTCGCCGCCATGATATCCCATGTGTAGACCGGATAATCCGTATTGTTGTATAGATCCAGATATCCGATGGAGTGCATAAATTCATGTGCGATCACGCCGGATTTTTCCGGCATACCGGATTCCAGCATTCGATAAGTATTGATGATGTTATAATTGCCAATCCGTTTATCACAGTAATAATCCGTTCCTCCATAGCTGCTTTTATGTGGATGGAGTGCCGGATAAGAGCTGTCGCTCACTCTTCCTCTGACAATAACCGTCAGATTGTCGATGGCTCCGTCATTATTATAATCCACCACCTGATCCGCCACTCCCGGTACATTCTGAATCAGTTCCTGAACGATCGCATCTCCGCCGGCACTGGCATCTCTATCTTTCATGCTGTCTGCCGTCATGGAGAGTGTATAAGATTCCAACGAGGAACCGGTTATCTGCGGATAGATATTATGCACATGAAACTGATCATACGAAATCTGACTCATATAATTTGTGAGCGACCACGCATAGTCTCCGTCGTATAGTTTTAAGATGTCATCTTTATGGTCAGCAAAATAAGCCGCATCTTCTTCGGCATTGTCACCGGAAAACTGAGCAAACAACACAATGTTTGCAAAATCCTGTACCGGCTGATTCACTGTCTTTGCTTCCGTATATGTAGAAAAAGGAACGCCATATGTGATTGTTAATAAAGCCGCTAAGAAAATGACAATCGTACGTTTTTGTTTCATATTGGTAAACTCCTTTTCATGATGACAACATCGTTTATTTTGATTTCCATGATTCCGGTTATCCTAAATATTCTAATATCTGTGCATCCATGACGGCAACAATATCTTCACCCTTCAGATATGCTGCTGACCAAGCTACAATCTGTTCCATGGTTTTTTCCACGTTCCAACGGGGTTCCCATGCAAATACACGTTTTATTTTTGAACAATCCAATTTTAAGAAATTAGCTTCATGCGGACCGTTGTCTCCCTGATTGGTCCATTCTATGGCGTCACCCGTATAGGCATTCCAAGTATTTACAAAAAGCGTCACCAGTTCTCCCGTCGTCCAACAATCCGTATCATTCGGACCAATATTATAATGACCTGCCAGTTCACGATTTCGATACTGTTCTTGCGCTATCATTAAATATGCCATTACCGGTTCCAAAACATGTTGATACGGTCTTATGGAATGCGGATTGCGCACAATAATATTTTTCTTTTCCTGTACGGCACGTATACAGTCCGGAATGATCCTGTCTTTTGCAAAATCACCGCCACCGATCACATTGCCGGCTCTGGCAGTAGAAATTGCCACATCCATCGTTTGGAAAAACGAATTGATATAACTGTCAGTCACCAATTCCGAACAGGATTTTGAGTTTGAATATGGATCATATCCATTTAATTCTTCATTTTCACGGTATCCCCATTCCCATTCTCGATTTTTATATACCTTATCTGTCGTCACATTGACAAACGATTTGACAGACGACGTATGCCGCACACATTCCAATACATGAACCGTACCCATAACATTCGTCTCATATGTATAGACCGGATTTTGATATGATTCCCTCACCAACGGCTGCGCTGCCATGTGTATCACAATTTCCGGCTGTACCTCCTGAAATACGCGTTTCAAATGTTCCAGATCCCGAATATCTCCCTCGATCGACATCATATCTTTCGATACCCTTGACAAGTCAAATAAATTCTCTCCAACCGGCGGTTTTAAGGCATATCCGGTCACTTCGGCTCCTGCATGAATTAAAACCTTACACATCCACGAACCTTTAAATCCTGTATGACCGGTTATCAGTATTTTTTTTCCTTTGTAAAATGACATGTCCATAATTATTCCTCATTCTCCTCGAAATTTGCCCGTTCTTCTTCAATCACCAACGGTCTTCCCATGGTACGAATATTAATATTGGAAATATATTCGCTCAAAAATCCCATAAACAATAATTGGATACCACCCAGAAAAAAGACTCCAAATAAAATAGCAGCCGTTCCAACCGGATAATCTGTATAACCGCATATTTTCATAATAAATGTCACGATAGCCAATATAAAACTGATACAGGATACAAACAATCCAAAAAAAGTAGCTGACCGTAACAATACTTTTGAATATGAAGTGATTCCCAACATCGCAACGTCATATAAATTCATAAAATGAAACGATGATTTTCCGTGTTCCCGTTTTTTCTGCTCATAATACACAAAATCACATTCCGGTGCCAGTTCTGCCACCATACCTCTCAGATATGGCAACGGATCCTGTATGTTACGAAATGTTTCAATCACAGAATGATCATATAATCCAAATCCGGTAAAATGTTCAATATGCTGTATTTCCGTTACTCCGTTAATAAACTTATAGTAACAGCTACGGATCCAATACAGCAACGAGTTTTCCTGACTCTTATTTTTAATTCCAGCCACCATTTTATGACCGTTTTCCCAGTGCTTCACAAACTCTACGATCAACTCCGGCGGATCCTGCATGTCTGCAAATAATAAAACACTACATGCCCCCCCTGACTGGGTTAAACCATAGTAAGTAGATCGTGAAAAGCCAAAATTTTTTACGTTGAAAATATATTGTACATTAGGATCCGTTTCCGCTAAATGCCGAATGATCGCCCTTGATGAATCCAATGAGCAATTATCAATAAATAGAATTTTATATTGATAGTTCGTTAAGGACTCTCGAAAAATAGCAGTCACTCTTTCGTAGATCAATTCAATATTTCCTTCTTCATTATAAGTAGGTATCACCACTGAGATTGTTTCCATATTTATTCTCCCTAATCATTTGATTGATTCCTTTTTGCAAATCAAACTGAGGATTCCATCCTAGATCGAGCAGCATGCGGTTATCCGCACATGAATACATCAATTCGTTATCATTCATTGCTTTAACGCCAAAATTACAAACCGTGTCGCTATGTGACAACTCCTTTGCCAATTCTACAAAGTTTCTTACACTGGTTGCTCTTCCGGTGCCTACTTCCGCATGATAAAAGCATGCTTCTTGAAAGGAATCTATATGTTTCAGTACGGTCATGTATGCTTCAACAACATCATCCACATAAATCCAATCCCGATATTGTGTCCCTGCCGTCAAGTCAATATACGGTATCTGGTTCAAAAAAGATTCCAAAATATACCCGACAAATTTTTTCTTGGAATCTCCGGCACCATACACATGCTCCAGTTGTAAATTAATAAAAGGAAATGGGGTTTTCGCAATCATATCCAAGACTAAATGCTTAAACACCGCTTTTGATTTTACATATTCATTCTGATATACTTCTTGATGTATATCCTGAAGTCCTTGGATTTCTTTTTCAAAAAACGTATCCGTATTCATAAAAAAGCGACAGTGATATCGTCTCGCATACTCGAATAATGTGTAAGGAAAAAACAAATTTGCCTGATATACCTTTAAGGAATCATTCTGTTCTTTCCCATATTCCGTAGCGCAATGAATCACTCCGTCAATCGGATAATCCCGGAACACCGCTTCCATGCTTTCTTCTTCATTGAAAATCCAGACACACTGCCCATACTCTTCTTTGACTCTGGCAATATTCGAGGTCTTTCGCCTGATACAACAGACGTCATACGACTCCTGAAGAAGTCGTTTTAACAATTTACTTCCTATAAATCCGGTTGCTCCCGTCAGTAATAGCATGTTTTGTTATCCCCTAACCGCTTTTCTTATGGTTTCGATCATGTAATCGATCATCTCATCCGTCATACCCGGGTATACCCCTATCCAAAATGTGTCATTCATGATCCGATCGGTATTTGTCAAATCCCCTACCACACGATATCCGGTTCCCGATTGTCTCATTTGATCAAAACAAGGATGCTTGATCAAATTGCCTGCAAACAGCATTCTGGTCTGAATGCCATGTGTTTCTAAATATGGCACTATCTCACTACGTTTTACACCCTCTTTACAGGTGATTAGAAAACCAAACCAACTAGGAGCTGCATGTTCACAAGCCTCCGGAAGAATCAAGACATCCGACAAATCTCGCAATCCTTCCGATAAGCGTTCAAAATTATGCCTTCTCTTCTGGACAAATTCCGGAAATTTTCTGAGTTGCGCACACCCAATGGCTGCCTGCATATCTGTCGCCTTTAAATTATATCCAAAATGAGAATAGACATATTTATGGTCATATCCCAACGGTAACTCACCGTACTGTTTATCAAAACGATGACCGCATAAATTATCCTGACCGGATGCACAGGAACAGTCTCTGCCCCAATCACGCATTGAACGTATGATCTTGTGCAGAAGCGGCTGGTTGGTATAGACGGCTCCACCTTCTCCCATCGTCATATGGTGCGGTGGATAGAACGAAGACGTGCCAATATCTCCAATCGTACCGGTAAAGTGTTCCTTTCCGTCTATTGTATATACAGACCCCAAGGCATCACAATTATCTTCGATCAGCCATAAATGATGAATGTCACAAAATTCCTTAACGGCTTTTAGATCAAACGGATTTCCCAAAGTGTGTGCTGCCATCACTACCTTTGTCTTATCCGATAAGGCCGCCTCCAACTGCGTGATGTCTATATTATACTGTGGAATGGTAATATCTACAAATACCGGCACCACCCCATATTGGATAGCAGGGGTTACAGTAGTCGGAAATCCTGCAGCAACCGTAATCATTTCATCTCCGGGTAAAACCTGTCGTTCTCCTAACAGCGGAGACGTCAAGGTCATAAATGCCGTTAAATTTGCTGATGAACCGGAATTGACGAGTGAACAATATTTCACCCCAAGATATTGTGCAAATTTCTGTTCGAATTCTGCTGTATATCTACCTGAAGTCAGCCAAAATTCCAATGCACTATCTACCAGATTGCACATTTCATCACTATCATAGACTCGTGATGCGTAAGGTATGCGGTCTCCTGCCTGAAACCGTTTCTTGCTATTATGAAAGGTGTCGCAATATTCCTGTACCAAATTTAAGATCTCTTGTTTTGCCTGTTGCTCATTCATATTTTCAAACATCATGTTCCTCCATCCGTTATTCCCATGATTTCCATGGAGCGGTTCCATTCTTCCACACGTCGTTCAGGGCATCCATTTCCCGTTTCGTATCCATACACTGCCAATATCCGTCAAACATATATGCCATCAGTTCTCCCTGCGCAGCCAGCTTTTCCAACGGTTCTTTTTCCAAAACGGTATCATCTCCTGCTATATACTCAAAAATCTCCGGTTCCAATACCATATAACCGGCATTAACTCTCGAACTGTCACTGAGGCTTTTTTCACGAAAGGATACGATCTCTTTATGTTCCGTAATATCCAGCACGCCAAAGCGTTGTTCCACGCTTGCTGCCGTAAGCGTCGCAATTTTGCCGTGTGAACGATGAAAGTCTAACAAATCTAAAATGTTGATATCAGAAACGCCGTCTCCGTAAGTCAGCATAAACGGTTCATCTCCGATATACTTTTGAATTCTTTTCACACGTCCGCCTGTCATGGTATTCAAGCCTGTATCTACCAACGTCACTTTCCATGGTTCAGACACATTGTTATGCACCTGCATCCGGTTATGATCCGTAAAATCAAATGTAACATCACTGTTATACAGATAATAATCGGCAAACCACTCTTTGATCACATGCTGCTTGTACCCGCAGCAAATGACAAAATCATGAAACCCATAATACGAATACTCCTTCATAATATGCCATAGTATCGGCTTTCCTCCTATTTCCAACATTGGTTTTGGCTTCAAGATACTTTCTTCACTGATCCGAGTGCCAAATCCACCTGCTAAAATCACAACTTTCATTTCTGACTCCTTATTTCTTTACTTCATACTTGCTATATGAGGTTTTCCTCTATTCTTCTACGCGATAAACACTATAACTGCCTGTCGGACATACACCGATCAGTCCACAATCTTTCAGATATGTGTCTAGCCCTTCCGAATACTCTACCACAACATAATCAATTTTGCAATTTGCCAGTGCGTTTTTAAAATCATCCAATGGCATTTCCTGATAGTTTTTTTTCAGAATGACTTCATACAAGATACTTTGGGCATCGCTCATAGTACGCCGTCCCATATACGTATCCAGTCCATAACACAAACGCAATGACGCATCATATTGCCTCAGGTACACTAACATCAGATAATCTGTGGCAATGATCTGTGGTTCGTCTGTTTGTGCGTCTTCATGAATAATATAAGAAGACATGACAACCTCATCCGGTATTTTATATACATTTTGCGGCATCTGAACCATATCTTTACTTAAAAATGTATTTCCCGCAAATAAGCCGATCCCAATCAAGAGAACCATCGCCACATATCGCAGTTTTCCCATATTCCGAGACCGTTCAACAAAATACCCAATTCCCAAAGTCATGACAAGCGGCATAGACAATATCCAAAAAAAGCGATAATATGTACCTCCTTCTCCCAACTTCACAATCACCATATGTGCCAATTCATTAAAACACAGTAAAAAAAGCATTACGAGAGTCCAGCCATATTTTTTACGAAAGTCTGCCTTCAGACCAGTCCAAATATAAACAAGAGCAATCAGAGCTAAACTACCATATATTGTTGTTCCTGCAAATTCATGAAAAGAATCTATCACACTGAGTTGTTGCATATCCAAACTCCTAACCTCTAAATATATATATATAATAATTGTTTGCGATACAACAACATGATCAAGCATACGATCAGACATGGCATCTCACAGATTAACAATGTCCAAATCCTTTGGTACTGTTTTTCCAAAAAAATCGTCGGCAGCAAAAAAGCTGCTAACAGCACCGCAATAATTACCATGGATGACATCGAAATCGTATTGCATGAGAATGTTAAAACAAATAGCATTGCCCAATAATCCTTATTTTGTATATCCCGCCAAAGATTGATGCAGATCCATATTGCCATCGGTATGATCACATTACCGCAAAACGCTTTCCCTTCATATCCTCTGAACAGTAAAAAAAGCGACTCGCTATACGGTGTATAAAACCAAAATACAAACAAGATGTTCAACGCAGGTATAAAATACCATAAATACCGTTTTTTTATAAATATAGTTCTAGCAATCTCATATACGATGCAGTTAGACAATAAAACATCTATCGTTCCAACCGTTAATTTCATTTCAATCAACGGATGAATGTGGAACAGTTTACAAAAAACAGCACTGTGCGTACCTAATGTTGCCAACGCGTACCTGAAATTTAAGATGTCAGTCGCAGCTCCGGTATAAGGATCAATCTGGTATAAAGTATCCGTTTGTATCGCCGCCGAAACTACACCAATGTAGTATGTAGAGTCAAACCATGTCAGAGAATCACTCATACAGACAAACAGGCACTCTAAAATCACAAAACCTAAAAGCACAATCAGTAATGGGTGTTTATGGCTTTGATACCAATGCTTTGCATACTCTACCCACTGTTTAAAATTGATCACACATGCAAAAATCACTATTGCACCGGCCAATATTGCCCATACGTATGTTAAAATATGTAACGGTTGAAGTAACAACGTAAACGGTAAGGCAATCAACTGAAAACATCCAAAATATACAAAAAAACCCACTGCAATTGCTTTTGCGAATGAAAACGGAATAGTTTTACACTGCCTTAATATCAATGAACCAAAAGATAAATACATCAATAAATATAGGATTAATAGCAATCCTGCTTTTAATAAATATATCATTTTTTCATCCCTTTATAAATAAATCACTTTCTAGTATCCTTTATATATTTTAACCACCATCACACCATCAATAATTATAACAGACGATTCATCCGGCCATACCTGCATCATCTGAAATTCCGGTGAAGCATTAATTGCCTCTCTCTGTTCTTGCGTAGGTCCTAAAATTGTAAATCCCAAATGTTCTAACATCATATGTGTATAATGGTAATCATGTGTCAGAATATCATCACCGTTCGCTCCGGTAATATCATCAACATATCTGTCTGTTATGGAAGTATTACTGTCAAAAACATCTTCTACGGTTACTTCCTCACATACATAGACTGGCATTCCCTTATAATATCCTTCAGTCGTTTCAATTCTATCCACGATTCGATTACATAAGGACAAGGCTTTTTCATAACGCAACTGCATATTCAGATATGCCACATTTGCAATCAGATAATTATTATAAATCACTACAAAAATAGCAAGCATCATACCAAGTTTCAAGCATTGTATGCTTTTACTCTTAGCTTGTTGCGTTGGAATTATTCGTAAATATATACTTAACAGCAGGATCGGGATCATTAAAAGGAACACATATGGCATTTTCATAACCATATGATAAGAGACCTCAGTCGAAATCAAGCTGCCTGCGTTACAGATGAGTGGTATTACCAACATACAGCCAATCGTTAGCAGACAGAGTGTAATATACTTATATTTTTTTGCCTTGACAAACAATCGAACATACAATCCGAATGCAACCAATAACAAAATCCCCACACAAAACAGTTTCCCTTCGTTTTGTGCAAACTCTGAACCGTGAAGCAATTCCTGTATAAAATTATTATAAGTACTTGGTATCTGTAACACCATCATTTTAATGGACAGATGATTCAAGTCATTGATACCCTGATAATCATTGAGTTCCGTACCCTGCACATGTAATGCAACAGCCAGTATGATTTTGTATAAAACAAAACCGATCAACAATGTCCCCACATATTTTCCTGTCTGTATCCATACCTGCTTCGTATCTCGTGTTAATATATCATATAATATCAATAACACTGCTGTTATAGCCGCCGTCGAAATATATGTCTGATAGATTCCCAGTGAAAGTGCCAGTATCACACTTCCTGCTAAAAACCCCAAACGGTATTTTGTCGCAAGATAAACCGCAAAGATAGAAAAAAGATATGACAGCATATAAACATCCGAACAGAAAAAATAAGCAAAATTTGCCGTCACAACCGGAAAAGTGACATTGATAGCAGCTAAAATCACAATCAATAATTTGTTTTCAATATGAAATAATTGCACCAAACAAGCCACTGCTAATGCAATATACAACAGGGATAAAAATCCGTTCACAGATGGAAGCAGATAATTAGAACTGATTTTGTCAAACAAAAAATATAACGGTCTTCCCAAATAAGTATAATCCCGAGATGGAGTGTACATGCTTACCAAAGAATCCCAACTCGGAAAATTATTTGTCAGTATATACATATGGGTAATAAATCCTATTAGCAAACTGGAGCCAATTGCCCATTGTGTTTCTCTTGTCCAAAATGCTTTCAGTTTCATATTGAATCTCCTCATACCGTTACTACATATAATCTCTAAAAGTCCCTTCCAAGCATGATCATTCCCAAAATCTGTATATTATGAAACATACACACTGCTATTTCATCTTCTAATGTTTTATATTTAGTATTTCCTACCTGCTCCACGATTAGAACATGAGCCGTATCTGATATCTGTTCCATAAATTCTATATTTTCTAATACTTCCTCGTACACACAAGACGAAATACCAGAATCCTCTAATAGCTGCAATACTTCTGATAGACATGCTCGTTCTTTCTCATGGAGTGAAAGAGAAGTAATGATTATCAGTTTATCAATCGCTTCCTGCTTACATAACGCTCTCACACTCACCTTGCATCGTTCCAGTTGTTCTTCCTTTGTAAAAATATGATGTCCTTGGCATGTGTCCAACCAGCGATCCACAAATGATAACGGTTGATTTTGCTTGCGTTCATATCCTATACTGCCTAAGCATCTTACTGCATAAAGCTCCTGTGTCTCTTTTGCTAAATGAAGAGAGCGACCATAGATGAATTTGCATACGATCCAAAAACAGGCAACCAAAATCCCTAGTGCCATTCCTAAATAAACATAATTTATAATTGATACATTTGTTTCAATAACTGTATCTCCTGCATTCTCCAATGTGCCACTATACACGATCGTCTGCTGTGGTGTCAGTCCTGAAAGCAGTGTTGACTGATTTTTTTTGGTTTCTTCTATGCCTTGTACACACTCGAGTTGTTTTACCATCAAGTCCTCATCAACAGTACACGTCTCATACCGGTCTAACACAATTAACCTATGCGAACCAATGAGCTGTTCCTGCTTTGTTTTACAGGATTCCACAGCCGTACTGACAGCATCTGCGATCTCGTTCGCCTGTTCTTCATCTATACCAGTAATCGTTAACGTAAAGACTCCACTGCCATCTGCATTAAAACAAACTAATTCTGATAAATACTTCTCCTCTATCTGTTGCGGCAATGCATCTATAACATCTTCCATATAAGCATCCTGATTAAAATATTCCCTATAAGCAGCAGTTAACTTTGGCATAGTATCTGCTTTAATTGATTCTTGTAAATTCATTTCATATTGTGTATCAATACAATATTCTAATACCACACTCCGCTTTTCATACGGATCCAAATTCATCAAGATTGAATTTTCATAATATGTCTCCCGATCATTCAATAAAGCGTCATAAAAAATCAACTGATTGATTTCATCTAACTCTTCTTCTGTCAAAGTATCCTTGACCGTATCGACAGAAACAGGTTCCTGAGCATTTTGCAACTCTCTCTGTCTGACCATTTTCCAGAAACCATAGCCGCCACACAATAAAGTCATCACTATGATACTGATCAATATCAATCGCCAACCATATGCTATTTCCCAAAACAGATCCTTAATATCGATTTCCCGCTCTCGCATCTCGTATTGCATGTTTTTGTTTGAAATCATCTTCTTTCCTCCATAGTGCATTTAATAACTGCAAATCATTTACCAATAATCTTTTTCAATTTAGTATTGCATATTATATAAACAAATATTTCTAAAATGAGCATTACTAACATCAATGTGATAATCTTATGCAAAATCAACGGAAGGGTGAAGTTATCCAATAGCAAAGTTACCACACTAATCACCCATTGATTCAAACATACATATACAATAGAATGTTTTCCAACATTCATGATATAACGGACAACCAATGCCTTCCGAACATTTACTATTTTTTTTGATAAATTCATTCCAAGAACAGTTGCCGTCACCGCATTTATCCAAAACAGTGGTATAATTGCATAAGAATCCGTTCTCATATTGACCAAACCATTTAAAAAAATCAAAAGTATAACCATCCCCCCTACTATTATAAATAGAATCGGAGACAAATTCAAACAAAATGCAACTATTTTTGTTTTTTCATATTTATGAATTAATTTACCAATGTGAAACAAACCTAATCCAACTAAAGAAGCTCCTAACGCCCATGGTAACTGTCTGGAAAAGATATATTGGATACAATTTCCAAATAAGGAAAGGACTATTATTATACAATGTTTCAAAACCGAATTCTTAATTCCGTTATCTATTATATAATAAAAACTTTCACAAAAGAATAAAGCAGATAAGAACCACAATGCTCCAGCAATCGGCAAACCTGCTGTATTTCGGAACAACAAATTTTTTAATGGAGCGAAGGATCGATTTTCCCAATTCACTAAAAGCCAATATCCATAATGAGCAAAACCAAAAATCAAGTATGGGATTACTAATGTTTTTATCTTCCTTATAAAAAAACTATATCCCTTCACCTTTGGCATTGCATCATATAAAAAGCCGGAAAGCAAGAAAAACATAGGCATATTGAACGCGTGAATAAAATGGTTGAAATAATTACCATAATCAATATGTCCCAAAATCATTAAAATTATTCCTAAACCACGAAATACATCTATATAATAAATCCTATTTTCAGTCTGCATAAACACTCCTATTTTTATTACATTATAGATGTTTTACTTATAACAATAGTGACTAAGTCCATATAGTAGAAAAAAAACTTCATTTCGCAAAAAACCATTTCCATTAGGAAATCTATAATCAGGATACTCTTGTAAGTATTCTTCTAAATCAAATTCATCCAATTGATTAATAGAAAGTTTTAAAAACTTTTTATCCTCTTTTATAGTCCATAGTACTGCACCTAAAGAACGTAATTGTGATTTTTGCTGATACTCTACATTTAACTTTAAAGGATAATTATAAATTACGTTATTTTCATCTATATTACTATAAAAGCTATCAATAATTCCTTCAGTAGTTACAGAATCAAGGACTAATGATAAATTTGTCAATCCCTCATAAATAAATGCAACATGTATCAAATCATTATATACAGAATTTGGATCACTGTCACAATATTTCCATAGTACAATTCCTTGTTCTAAGTATTGTTCTGACTTTATTGTTGTATAAACTGCATTTAATTTTACTAGCCAAGTATCTATTTCCTCATTTGAAAAAATATCGGGACAAATATACATCACTCTTGCGATTGCACCAGCAAGCATCGAACTTGTATTAACGATTTCCAATTCTCTATCTTCCACTGAATTATCATATGCAAAATAACAGCGATCTCCTGATTCCACATACACACTTTCAGCATAATCTGTACAACATTCGTAAAGAATTTCTTTTATGTGAGTCTCATCTATATCCAACTTTTCGGTTTTTAACTCTAATAGATCACAAAATGCCAACATGACTTCTGCCGTCTGAATGGTATATACCGTATTGTCTCTAATGACGGCAGCTCCGGTATTCTCTAAAGAAGTGCCATTCATACCATAGCCTATTGTCATTCCATCCCCTCCTACCGTATAGGCATTCTCCATCAGGTATTGTGAAATCCCTTCAATAACGTTTTCTGAATATTCATTTTCCTCGGCTTTATAATGACGTATTTCACTTCTGAGAATTAGTGCCAGTTCAGAATGATTTCCACCTCTCTCCCACAATGCCTTTATACTATCCTCTATCGGTACATTATCTGGCATAAAACATCCCATAATGTCATTGTAAATTCTATACGGCTTTTTACTTGATTTGCTTATATATAGAGATAGAATCAGTCCAATAATTATGCTCAATATCAATATTATT
The DNA here is from genome assembly GCA_947589305.1 of uncultured Lachnospiraceae bacterium. GTDB lineage: Bacteria > Bacillota > Clostridia > Lachnospirales > Lachnospiraceae > CAG-632. The sequence goes on along the minus strand of CANQAP010000001.1, from coordinate 59,104 downwards.
TTTAGTATTATAATCCATATCTTATTTTTTTGTTTCATGAATATCCTCCTCAAATATATAGGTTCATACTTTATCATTTTTTATTATTTTTCTCTATTGCTTTTATTTTTAATACCCAAGTCCAAACCAACGATACTTTCATAACGCAAAGCAAAATCATATACAATAAAATAATTACTAACGAGTAGATTATAAAAACCCAAAGAGATGCTATAGGCAACTCCATTTTACATAAAAATACAGTAAACAATATCGTAAGAATAGTAACAAAAATAATTTTTATAATTTCTTTTCTTTTCTGTTTTAAACCCAATTTAACATATTTCTTATGGAATAACAAGATAAGTATCATACTAAACACTGTACTTGCCAATGCTGTACCGATGACAACACCTCTAATCCCCAAAAAATGAGACAAAAGAATCGAACTTGCAATATTTAAACAAACTTCTAAAACTCCGGTTTTCATTGGTGTTTTTGTATCTTCCATAGAATAAAATGCTTTCGTAAATACCTGTTTGATACAATATGGAATCAAACAAAACGCATAATATTTTAATCCTACTGCCGTTTGGGTGATTGCCGTTAAATCATATTCACCTCTACCATACACAATTTGCACAATCAGCTTTGGCATGAAAAAGATAACAATTGCAATTGGAATTCCAATTAGTATAAATAATTCCAACGCCTGTTGTAGAGAATACCTAACTGAATCATAATCCTTTCTCGCACATGCCTGAGAAATCTCTGTATACGTTACAGTACTAACCGGCATACACAAAATATGAGCAGAAAATTGAAATAATACGGCAGAATATGATAATGCGGTAACAGCACCCTCTGCGATAGATATTAACAATAACTGATCTATCATCTGATTAATTTCTATGGTTGCATTGCTTAAGAAGATAGGTAACGATTGTTTACAAAGAAATTTAAAATTAGAATCTCTAATACCATACTTCAAAGTAAAGCTAACAAACTTTCTACTTCTTAACTTTAAGAATATATATTGTGCTAGATACGACAAAGGAGTAGCTATCACTAAAGCCAATATGCCAAAACGTTCATCAAACACAATTATGGCAATTATAAGAATAAAGCTGTTGAGAATCGTTGCAAAAGATACATACCCATATATTTTTTCCGCATTCATTAAGCTTTGCATGATATCCGTAACTAAAGAAAAAACAATACCGACTGCCATGATGCGAAAAAAAAGCACTGCCATTTGAAACTGAGTACCTACATAAGAAAATGCCACAATTTTAATCACCAATGGTGCAACTGCAATTAACACAAGTGTGACCATTCCAGATAACATACTCATATTCACTAAAACTCTACTGGCAAACTGCTTACCAGCCAGCTTACCTTTTTCCTCTTTCACTTTAATGTAAAGTGGTAAAAAGGCAACTGAAACCGACATAGTAATTGCGTAAAAAACATTTGATATAATTCCATTTGTTAAATAATAGGCATCCGTAACATTGTCAGCCCCATAATATGCTGCAATAATCATGGATCTTATAAATCCCATGATTTTTCCAACAACGGTTAAAACAAATATTAGGATAACCGGTTTAGATGTTTTCTCTTTCATTGATCATTAGCACCTTTTCATTTAAACTACTAGAGTGGTGTATATTGACATAATATTGTATCATTCCATGTATTTAGTGATTATGTTATTATGCAGTTATTGACATGATTTCTTGGCCAACAATAAAGAATGATCATTAAAAAAACAAATCCATGTGTAATAAAAAAAGTAAAAAATGAATTACTAACTATCGTAAATACTATCATAAATACACAAGACAATGAAATATATAATGGCAATTCATATGAAACAGCTTGAAAAATTTTAATTATAATTACTATTAAAATTGGCATTATAATTAATCCAGCATAACCTAAATTAGCAAATGCATCTGAGAATAATCCATTATTTACGCTGTTATTATTATTATGATAATATAATTTACCAATCGTTCTAAAAATACCTAAATCACTATATTCAGATACAAAACCTATTCGCCTTAAAATACTTTCTTGAAAGAAATCCGGTTTATGAACTTTAAAAAAATCATAATAAAAATAATTAATTATTGACGGTTCCATTAAAACTCTTCTAATTAAGTAGTGAGTCACCACATTATGGTCAGTTGTCATATATTCTAACAATCCAATCAGCGTTCCTCCAGCAAATAATGTAGGATAATAATGTTCTGCATTGTGAACAATAAAGAAAAGCATATACATGCCAACAGATAAAAATAAACTAACTAAGGTTGTTTTACTACCATCATATACAAAAATTAAATATTGTAAAATCATGGACCATATCATAATGATATATTTTTTTTGCCACATATAAAATATAATTATAATCGGTAATATATTTTTTGCTATCACATAAATATATTTAAAATAGAGTGACAACTCATTTGTCGTTGCCTCTGCTCTTGCAACATAAATCTGATCGATTGCCAATGACAATCTATGGTCCGCATACACAAACCATATGTAAACAATGACAATCGAAAAAATAAGCATCATGTATCCTAAAACAATAACTAGGTAGTTTTTTTGGGGTCTTTTTATTTTAAAATCAGGGATTAGTTTATATGCTAATAAAAAAACAAAAGAGTATACTAGGAACTCCCATAAAAAAGTTGTTCTAACTATTCCAGCTAACGTTATGGACGGCAAAAACGACATAAAAAACAGCAATGCCATGATATTGGACTGCATAGTTTTCTTTTTTAATTCTTTCGAAATCCAAGCGGATCCCAAAATTGTAAGCATCCACCCTAAAAAGTAATAGAATACTTGACAGTACAATTCCAGTGAATCATAAAAATAAATGGGATATACAATTTTAACAAAAACAATCTCAAATAAAATTCTATAACACATGGATACTATTATGAATTTTATATCATTGAGGTCTATTTGCCTTAACATCTTCATATGATCTTCATGCCTTTCCATAAATCTTTTCCAGTATTTTGACTTCATTTTCCCATTTATAATTTGGAGCTATCTTTCTCATGTTCTCTTGAAACTGTAGCAATTCAGATGGAGCTTCTAAAATATGATTGACTATTATTGTTAATTGCTCAGCATTTGTAGTATCAACTGTATATCCTATTTTCAAACGCCGAACTTCTTCTGCCATAAATATACCATCTGTCATAATAATCGGAGTTTGCGTAATAATAGCTTCAAAAAATTTTACGGAATTGATATCCTCTTGAAAATTAGGATTTTTGTTATCATAACCACAAAAAAGTACGTCAATTGTTTGATATAGGTCTGACGATTCTTTCATTCCGTCATATGGTCCATGTACTTTTACATTCGCATACTGTTTTTCCATTTCTAACAATTGCTCTAAGTCTACACCACCGCCATAAATGTCAATTTCTACATTATTCATATCTGAACATGCTTCAAATAAAGCATGAAAATGAGGAATCTGTCTGCGAACAGTTCCCATATATCCAATTCGCAATTTATCACTTTTCGTTTTTTCTTTATATTCTAAAACAGTTGCATCTGGATAATTCTTTAAATTATACAGTTTCGATATAACTTTTGAAGATAATGTTTTGGAATAAATCCTATTGTGTACACATATAGATCCAACACTTTTTTTAATAGAATTCTCAATAAATATTTTTTTTAACTTTTTAATCAAAAAACTTCCGGTTACAAAAAATTCATGCATGTCAAAGACATATGGTTTATTGATCATCATGAGTTTAAATGCGACCATTCCGTCTAAGTCATGACAGTGAATATAATCTACAGATTGTTTTTTGATATACTGTTTACATTTTATAACATATTTCAAAAATGCTCCTAATTGCTTATAACCAGTACCATATTTTGAAGCCACACGAATACGCATAATTTGAATACCTTCAGTAACTGATTTTATCGGTAAAGACGTATTCTGATCTCTATCCCAACATAAAATAATAACGTTATGTCCCAATTCTTTTAGGTATTTTGCCTCCTTCAGAACACGAACATCCGGGTTACACGGATTTGTCAACAACATGATGACATTCATTATAAGACTCCTTTCATGTCAGTACTAGAAAAATCATCTAACGGTAATTGAACCGGCATACCGTTTTTTTGGCTCTTATATATTGCTAAGACCAATTCTAAAGCATTTCTTCCGGCGATTGCATCTACATAAGGCGGTCGATCATTCCGGATTGCATCGATAACATCTGCAAATAAACTGGTATGTCCGTTTCCATATACGTTACTTGTTGCTTCTTCTAAACCCTTCTTTCTTTTATCTGCGTCTGTTTCTTCTGCAAAAACCCATACATCAATATTATTCGCTGAAGTTCCACCCAATTTTACCGTGCCTTTTTCTCCGAAAAGATATAATGTCTCTTCTAAATTCTTCGGATACACATTTGTCGTTCCTTCAATCGTTGCAATGGCTCCGTTTTTAAATTTCACGACAGCCATACCTATGTCCTCTGTTTCTAAGTATGGGTGAAACTGCTGTCTTGTCTGTCCGTAAACTTCCTCTACTTCATCTCCTAACATCCACCGAAGAAGGTCAATACCATGGATACACTGATTCATTAACGCCCCGCCATCTTGTGTCCATGTACCTCTCCATGAAGCCTGCTTATAATATCCTTCCGTTCTGTTCCATCTAACGTGTATCGAACCATGAGAAAGCTTTCCAAACCGTCCAGCCTCTAAAGCTTTACGCATTTCCTGTACCGCAATATTAAACCGATTTTGATGACATGCCGATACTTTCACCTTTTTTTCCTCAGCCTTTTGAATGATTGCATTGGCATCTGCCATACTCATTGCCATCGGTTTTTCAATGATCACATGAATACCATGCTCAATACAGTATAAGGCAATTTCCGCATGCAATCCGCTTTCCGTTGCTATACTGATTAATTCAATCTCATTTTCCTCAATCATTTTCTTGTAATCCGTATACCGCTTTATGGTCGCATCATCTTGCAAACCATGCTTTTCTAATAGGCGTTCCATATGATCTTCTTTGACATCACACACAGCTGTGATCGTTAAATGATTTTTTTTTGCTGCTGTAATATGATTGGTTGAAATTCTTCCACAACCAATTAATGCGTAATTCATCTATATTCTCTCCTTTGGCAGTTTTACGATCGCATAACCATTTAAAACAATCTTGTTATCTTGATTATAAATAATGGTTGAGCATTTTGCTTTTCTTTTCTCTAACATTTCAATGATTTCAACAGAAACCCTAACCGTATCCCCTAAATAAACCGGAGATACAAATTCCACATATTGGCTCACATAAATCGTGCCTTTTCCGGGCATTTTCATGCCTAATATACCAGAAATTAAGGATGCACAAAACATCCCATGTACCACTTGCTTACCAAAAATAGATTTTTGGGCAGCCTCCGGGTCAATATGGATTGGATTCATATCTTCAGTCAGATAAGCATATTTAAGCACTTCCTCCCGCGTTATCGTTCTAACAATTTCTTCATGTTGTCCGACATAAAAAAGCATCTCATCCATCGTCTATACCTCTCTGACCACTCTAGCCGGGATACCCATAACTACTTTTTCATCAGGCACGTCTTTTGTCACTACACTTCCGGCTCCCACGATGGCATTTACACCAACTGTTACAGCCGGTAAAATGTTCGCAGCCGCTCCGATGGTAGCTCCATGTTTAATATGCGGACCAACTTCTCTTACTTCATCAAATGCACTTCCCTTTCCTATGAGATTGTCATTCGTCGTTGCAACCAAAACACTGATAAATACATGATCTTCGATCAAAACATTACCGGTGATATGCGTATTATCCATGATTTTCGTAAAATCTCCGATTTTAGTATTATAATTCACGCTAACGTTTCTTGCAAGGATGCAATTACTCCCCACTACACAATCTTCACGCAGGGAAGCATGATCGCCCAATAATGTTTTCTCTCCTATGACGGTTCCGGTGTATATCACACATCCCACTGACAAAACCGTTTCTTTACCAATGATTGTCTTTTTATAGTTTTGATTCACCTTCCTTTTTGAACTTCCCGCCGTTCTCGGTGTTTTCCCAATCACGCAATGGTCAAAGATTTCCACTCCGTCCTGAATAACTACTTCCGGATAGATGACCACATAATCATGAATGACTACATGATCTCCTATCGTTACACCCGGATAGATAATAGCTGTATCGCTGATTTTTTGTTCCATCTGCTTTCTCCTTACCAGCATCTATCCGAATCGATATGATCTTATTTTTCCTTCACAGCCTGTATGCCATCTTCTGTCTGTTGATACAGATTTCCACAGGCAGGACATTGGAATGTATTACCTTCATTTACCAACGTCGTCCCGCATTTACAAACCCAGCCTATACATTTTGCCGGATTACCTACTGCCAAAGCATATGGCGGAATATCTTTTGTCACAACCGCTCCCGCACCGACCATTGCATATTGCCCGACCGTATGCCCACACACGATTGTTGCATTTGCTCCGATACTGGCGCCTTTTTTAATCAAGGTAGGTCGAAACTCTGACTTCCTGTTGATAAAACTTCTGGGATTTATCACATTGGTAAAGACACAATTTGGTCCAAGGAATACATCATCTTCACATGTCACACCCGAATAGATTGCTATATTATTTTTGATTTTGACTTGATTGCCAATAACAACTCCACGTTCTATATAAACATTGGCTCCTAAATTACAATTCTGACCGATCGTAACATCATCCATAATGTTACAATTCTGCCAAACACTTGTACCCCCCCTATCTCGGATTTGTCACTGACAAATGCTGTCTCATGAATGTTTACTTGTTCTTTCATATTATCCCTCCCAAGCATTGATGCTTTGAATGATCTTTCCTATTTCGTGTTCTGTCAATTCCGCAAACATCGGGATCGCTACGCCATGATCCGCCAAATATTCCGCATTTGGCAGATCACCTTCCTGATACCCCAACTCCTCAAAGACTTTTTGCAAATGAAGCGGCACCGGAAAATAAACGCCGGTTGTCACGCCCTGTTTCTCTAAATATTCCCGAAACGCCGCTCGGTTTTCTACTTCCAAGACATACACATAAAAAATATGTGTGTTGGCACTGTCGCATATCGGTTGCTTCACTTTCGGATTGGTGATTTCCTGTTGATATCTTTTTGCAATTTCCCTTCTTCTGGCATTCCAACCATCCAAATGCGGCAGCTTCACCCTGAGCAGCGCTGCCTGTAAGGTATCCAAACGGGAATTATGACCGATCACAAAGTTATAGTATTTTGGTAAATTTCCATGGAAATCCAAAGCCGATGTATCAACCGAAATACCTTTTTTCCTGCTATATGCCAGCAATCCATTTGTACCGCTTCCATGTACCCGATATGCCTGACACAGCGAATATAATTCCTCATTATCTGTCAAAATCATACCCCCGTCTCCTGCACATCCCAGATTCTTTGTCGGAAAGAAAGAGACACATCCCATATCACCAAAAGATCCGGCTTTTTTTCCGTGATATAAAGCACCTGCAGCCTGTGCGCAATCTTCAATTACATAGAGATGATGCTTTTGAGCAATGTTTAATATTGTATCCATATTTGCACATTGCCCATATAAATGGACCGGTATGATCGCCTTGGTGTGTTCATTGATTTTTGATTCGATTGCTGTTTCATCAATCACATAAGTATCCCGTCGGCAATCCACAAAAACCGGTTTTGCTCCGACTGCTGCAATCGCTTCCGCCGTTGCAAAAAAACTCATGGCTGACGTAATGACTTCGTCTCCTGTTCCGATTCCGGCAGCCGATAACGCAATGACCAGAGCATCCGTTCCGTTTCCCACTCCGACAGCATATTTCACTCCGCAATAAGCAGCAAATTCTTTTTCGAATTCCTGTTCATCCTCACCTAATATATACTTTCCGGAATGCAGTACCCGCAATGCAGCGGCATCCAGCTCCTGTTCTAAATGTTCATACTGTTTTGTTACATTCATCAATGGTATCATATGCTTACCTCTTAATTCTCTCCAAAAATATCTCTTGTATATATTTTTTCCCGTACACCGTCTAACCTTTTACTGTCACGATTGGCTAAGATGACATCACAGTCACGGCAGAACGCCTCAAAATCTGTGAGTACCGGTATCCCATCGAACGTATCTTCCTTCCATGTCGGTTCGTATATAACTACGTTTACACCGTGATTGATCAGATTTTCCATAACACCCTGTACCGCCGATTCCCGAAAATTATCCGAATTGGCTTTCATGATCAATCGATACACGCCAACGGTAACATCTTTCTTTTCCGGATATCCTGCTTTCTTCAGTACTCTTTCTGTCACAAACGCCTTTCGTGTCTGATTGGAATTCACGATTGCTTTCATAATATCATTTGGTACATCCTGAAAATTAGCCACCATCTGCTTGGAATCCTTCGGCAAACAATATCCGCCATAACCAAAAGACGGATTATTATAATGGTTTCCGATTCTTGGATCTAAACTCATCCCCCGTATGATCTGGCTGGCGTTTAGACCTTTACTTTCCGCATAAGTATCCAATTCATTGAAAAACGCCACCCGCATAGCCAGATACGTATTTGCGAACAACTTGACGGCTTCTGCCTCTGTTGTATCAATGAAAAGTGTTTCAATATCCTGTTTCACTGCTCCTTCCTGCAACAGTTTTACATATAAATGTGCCTTTTCTTCCAATTCCGGAAAACCGGATGGAATTCCCATCACGATACGGCTTGGATACAGGTTATCATATAACGCTTTGCCTTCTCTCAGAAACTCTGGTGAGAATACGATCCGATCAGTATGCAGTTTTTTTCTTATCAGTTTTGTAAAGCCAATCGGAACCGTTGATTTGATGACAATCACGGCTTCCGGATTTATCTTTTGGACTAACCGGATCACAGCCTCAACGGATGACGTATCAAAATAATTACGTTTTACATCATAATTCGTCGGCGTTGCAACCACAACATAATCTGCCTGCGCATAAGCTTTTTCCCCATCTAGTGTGGCTGTCAGATCCAAATCCTTCGTGGTTAAATACTCCTCTATTTCCCGATCCACAATCGGAGACTGTCTACGGTTGATCTGTTCCACCTTTTCCGGAATGACATCCACTGCCAATACCTGATTGTGTTGTGCCAGTAAAATGGCGTTTGACAGTCCTACATAACCGGTTCCTGCCACTGCGATTACTACTTTGTTCTTACTCACTGTTCGTACCTCCAACAATTTTATATCTCACTTAACTGTTTTCATTTCTCTTGGATGTCATCTTTTTTGAGGCTAAGACATCATAAATATAAGATTCGAACTTCTGATTGACAATCTCAGTTTCAAAATCCGTTTCAAAACGTAATAAAGACTGTTTTGCCATTTCCGTTCTTTCTGTTTCATTACCATACAGCATCTCAATCTGTGTGGCACAATCCACGACGTCTCCTTCCCGATATACAGTTCCCATATGATAACGGGTTATATATTCTTTCGAAAAACCTTGCAATGACGACAAAACCGGTAAGCCTTCCGACATATATTGAATGATCTTATTACCGAATGCGTTTGTAAAATCCAGCGTGTTCTTATAACAATACACTCCGCATTTTGACAGTTTCATCAGGCTTTGCATCTGATCTTTTCCCATCCATCCCGGAAATACAATATGTTTACTACGCTGTGCTTCCCGTTTATAGGCTTCCATTCCGTCTCCCGCGCCACATACAATCAAACGAATATCCGGATATTTTTCCGCTAGCCGTAAGACTGCCTGAATCACGGTTGACAAATCTAACGAATTACTACTCAGAGTACCAATGAAACTGATATTCCATGTGTCAGCAGTAACCCCTTGACGGCTCCAAAATTGAACATTTTCTTTCCATGCTATATCTGAAATTGTTTCTTTCTTACAACCAATATACAAACAACGATCTAAATCCGTCTTTTTTCGTTTTGCATAATTTAATCCCCACCTTACGCAGTCTGGAACTACACCGGTCACCGCAGTCGCATTTTTGAAAACCCTAGCAGTCTGCCATTTTAAAGGCAATAAAATAATTGACGCAATTTTTTGTAATTTTTTGGGAAATACTCGTTCAAAAATATCCGGCCATAAATCACGCACATCTAAAATCACCGGGATTTTATGATTTTTACCATATTGAATAGCAACTTGCGCAAACTGAACCGTCGGATACGAGCATACGATAATATCAGGTGCTTGGCTTTCTCTCCATTTACGCTTCATTTGCAAAGCGAGTAATCTATGATATAAGATTCTTTTTAATGATACATTTTTTTTGTAGATGACCGGTGAATACAAAAGAGCTAACGTTTCCTGTTGATTGATCGCAATTTCTTTGTATTCATCCACAAAATATTTCTTTTCCCCATGCAAAAATCCGGAGGTCCACCATGTGACAGTATGCCCCTGTTCAGCAAGAAACCGTGCCAGCAAACCGGTTCGCATTAACCTAGCATTCTCGCCAACCGGTAGTGCTTCTCCCTCTTCTATTAACCAAATATTTAATTTTTTATTCATCTTGCTTCCTCCGGCAAATTTTCATACAATGCCTGCGGTACATACGTTGTTACAATACTTTTCACCATTTCCCGAATATCGTCTGGTTCTTCAATCACATAATCTCTTAATTCTTCCAACTGCCGCATGAATTTTTCTTCATCCATCTCAATCGGTTTACCGATATGGATCAACTGATTCGCCGTTTCCCGCATGCCTTCTTCTTTCATTAAAGTCTCTTCATACAGTTTTTCTCCCGGTCGAAGACCCGTAAATGTAATCTTGATATCCTCGTTTGGTTTGTGACCGGATAATAAAATCAGATTGGTCGCCAAATCAACGATCTTAACCGGTTCTCCCATATCCAGTACAAAAATCTCGCCTCCCTTTGCATAGGCTCCTGCCTGTAAAACCAGCGAAACCGCTTCCGGGATCGTCATGAAAAACCGAATAATATCCGGATGTGTGACTGTGACCGGTCCGCCTGCCTCAATCTGTTTCTTAAACAGCGGAATCACGCTTCCGTTACTGCCCAAAACATTACCGAATCGAACCGCAACAAATTCTGTCTCGGAATGCTTATCATATGTTTGGATGAGCATCTCGCAAATCCGCTTGGTGGCACCCATGATATTCGTCGGATTAACCGCTTTGTCCGTCGAAATCATGACAAACCGCTTCACATGCCACTTATCTGCAGCCTGCACGACTTTCCATGTACCCAAAACATTATTTTTCACCGCCTCATTTGGACTATCCTCCATTAGCGGCACATGCTTATGTGCCGCTGCATGATAAACAATCTCCGGTTGATAGGTCTTAAATATCTGATCCATTCGCTTGGTATTACGAACAGAGGCGATCAATACGACTAAATTGAGTTCCGGATACGATTGTTTTAATTCATTCTGTATATCATAAGTTGTATTTTCATAAATATCGATCAAGATCAATTGTTTTGGATGATGCTTGGCAATCTGGCGGCACAATTCGCTGCCGATCGATCCGCCGCCACCCGTAACCATAATGACTCGATTCGAGACATACCCCATAATGGAATCCAAGTCCACCTGTATCGGTTCTCTTCCTAATAGGTCATTTACATCCACTTCCCGTAATTTACTGACACTAACGTCTCCGTTGACCAACTGGTACATACCGGGGAGCCGCTTTAATGCACATCCGGTTTTTTTACAGATATTCAGGACATCCTTTAACTCTGACATTGGAACGGAAGGCATCGCGATGAAAATTTCTTCTATACGAAATGCTTCGGCATACTTAATAATCGTATCCCTATTTCCTACTACTTTCACACCATGAATATAATTACCGATCTTTCCCTTGTTGTCGTCAATCACGCAAACCGCCTTCATATTCAGATATTGACTGTGGTTGATTTCACGGATTAAGGCATTTCCTGCTTCGCCGGCACCGATAATCATAACGCGTTTTTTCTCTGCGGCTTTCTCCTTTTGCCGCACAACAGCCCGAAGCATACGATAAGCATAGCGGCTGATCAAAACTAAGACTAACAGTGCAATAGTATACAGGACATAATATCCTCTTGGAAGCGGCACGACAATATTTCGATTCATGGCAATGATCAAAAACATATTTAAAAATCCGGATGTCACAGTCGCGCCCACAATATACATAAACTCCATGGCGCCTGCATATGTCCAAAGACTAGAATACAAGCGAAATATAACAAACACCAGACAGGTGATCACGATGCTGAACGGTAAGGCTTCTAAGGCAACCTTTTCATATTTTTCCGGAATCTGTGAAAATGAAAAATCAAAACGCAACAGAAATGCCAAATAGCTTGACACCGTCACTGCAAACGCATCATATACTAAAAGCACAATTCTTCTCAACCATAAATCTATATCTATACGTTTTGTATTATGTTTCTCATTATTCATATTGCAAATTCCTTATCGTTTTTGTCTGCTGTCTGCCGCTGCTATCACGACAAAAAAGAACTCTTATCTAAGATATTTTACACTATTTGGCAGTAGGTGTAAACTCAATTTTCATAGAAACCATATTGCTATCGATTGCTGCTATCTTAAATACCTAATATTCCTGAATATATTATGATTCCAAACACAATAAAAAACAGTGCCAATATTTTCTTCCAGTTGATTTTTTCATGAAAAATCGTCCATCCAAAAAACGTAACATAAAAATAACCCGTGGATTCCAACACCGGGCCCATGGATAGCGGAATCCCACGATACGCGATGATTGACAAAAAAGTTGTTCCCACAAACAGGACATAGGCAAAAATCACCAACGGATTCATATATTCTTTCCATTTGGATTCATATGTTTTTAATGCCGCTTTTTTTAGCATCACTTGGGAAAACGCACTGATAAATACCCCAAGTAACAAAACCGCCGCATGAATCATCGTCTGTTTATTCATTTTCCTTCACCTCATCCGCACATGCAAACAGTATGACTCCCAAAATCACAAACACAATTCCGACAATCTTTCCAACGGTTATTCCTTCATGAAAAAACAATATACCCCAAACCAGCGCCCAAAGGATCGTAATCGCCTTATTTGCAAAGGCTGTCGTCAACGGAAGGTGCTTGATCACCTGCTGCCATCCGATTGCATAAACTCCCAGCAAACCGATTACGATCGCATAATACATGCAGAATTTAAAACTAAACACCGGCTCTGCAGCCGCCAGTTTACTACAAATCCCGCTAAGAGAATATATGAGCAGCATAATATGTAGTACCAGCAACGTGCTTAATTTTGACCACTTCATATCTTTCCTACCTTCCTTTCCGTTACATATCAAAGGTGGCGAATCCATTCACCACCTCTGCAACTGATCGTTCGACCTAATCCTGTATCAAAAACAGTCCTTGTTTTCGATTTCTGCGATCTATCATCTGATTATACATCAAATAACTATAATCATTCAACCACTCTTCTATATCGGAATCCTCATCATACGCATGGAACTGCAAATCCTTATCATAATATCCATAGACATTCATTGCCGGTATGTCCTGCTGCATAGACCGTAAATATTGATTATACAACGGCAATTCCAACCCTGCCCGATCCAAAATAGTAGTTGATAGATAATTTGCGCTGGTCAGTTCGTTCAAGTTCGTTTCCGATTCATAGTTTGTCCATATTAGATATGGAGTCATATATAAGCCTTCCATCTGCTCTAGACTCATTTCCGGAGATCCCATCAATTCGCCTCTGACTTCATCCGGGATCGCCGGCTGATGGTCTCCAAACATAACAATCATCGTTGGTTCATCAGAATCCTGAAAATGCTCAATCAGCATTTCCAATGCTTCATCCGATTCATGAATCAGGCTTAGATATTGATCTAATGAATCGGAATCAATATTTTCACACTGCACATCCGCCATATAATCCTCAAAATCATATCCTCCATGATTTTGCATAGTGACTACAAAAGCAAATGTATCCCCCGGTTTCTCTTCTACCGTTTCCATGACGATCTGATACAGAGTTTTGTCACTCAAATACAAGCGAATATGTTCTAAATCTTCCTTGTTTTCTATTTCCTGAAGCGTTATAAAGTCATCAAATCCCAAATAATCATACACACGATTCCGATTCCAATTTGCTCCCGATGCCGGATGAATGGCAAATGATGTATACCCCTGTGATTCTAATGTGGAAACCAGTGACGGCTGGTTCGCAGTCAGTAAATCGGTATACGGATAATTACTTGGCGTAAACCACATGGAATTTCCGGTCAGGCACTCATATTCCGAATTACAGGTTCCTCCACCATAAACGGAAACCAAGCAATTTCCTTTTACTACATTTTCACTCAATGAATGATAAAACGGCATGTAATCCTGATTCGTTTGCAAATCACCCAATACAGAGAGGTCAGAAAAGGCCTCGTTCATAATCACAATGATATTTTGAGGTCTTACGGCAACTGTGGTATTGCCTTCTTCGGTATCCATCAATTCCAGACGCGATTGCAACGTATTGATCGCATTAACAGAATACCCTGCCGGCGGTTCTAAATATGACTGTTCCCACAATGCTAAAAAGGTAAGCGTTTGCCCATAGGACTCATAAGTAGACCGTGTATCCCATGCATCAACCAAGATTCCAACGCGGTCTAATTTAACTCCTCTGATCAATAACTGATACAAACCAAATATACATAATAGTCCCAGTGTTATACTTCCACCTTTCCATAATAACACTGTCCTTTTTTTCTGATTAAGATGATTCTGTTCCCACTGCAAGCTACGCAAATGAAAAATGAACACACTCGATACGATACAGATTGCCATCAATGATTCCCCAGTGAAAACATATGTGAAGCCACCAGCAACAGTCATGGCTGTTCTTGCATTTGGAATATCCATTACACTTAATGGATTTCCTCGAAATAAAGTAACAAAATAATTTGTCAGACTGTATAACATACAGATTAAGATTCCAATAATACCAGACAAACGAAACGAATTCAAAATGAAAGATAAACTCAAAAATACTATCCATAATATCCCGACAGAAAGCAATAGATTATTCCATGGGATCCTTTGTGGCTGTGTATTGTAGATCAGTTCCATAATGTATGTTGCAAACAGAGCATGAAATAAATTAAAGCCAAACATTTTAAATATTTCAGTTCTTATTTTTCGCTCGCATTTACTTCGTTCATAATCAAATAATGTCATCAGAAAAGAGACATAGATTGCACCCATTTCCATATATTTTCCCAGTTCTACCCATGAATTGTGAGACCTATAGAACATATGCGGATATGAACACAGAACCAGAATAAAGATCAAAAGCGATATGCCAAGTTGGAAAATATTTGAAACGATATTTTTTTTCTTCAAGATATGAAGCATCGAAATAATTGAATTTAACAGCATAATCAATAAAATATAAACATTTGTTATGTGCATGAGTCCCGACGCAATTCCAAGAAGCAATACAATAATTGCAGCAATCATATATCGTTTATCCATATTCTTGTCATTGGATTTCATCTTTTAAACACCTTTTTAATATCAAACTTATTTTGTGAATGGTAATGATCATATACTATTGTCTGTATGCTATGTTTTGTCTCTTGATCTAAATCATATAAAATATGTCCTTTCAACGTTGCTCTGATAATTCGTTCTTCCTTCGGATTGCTCCAAATAATCTGTGGATCTGCTTCTAAGAAAAATAATCTGTTTCCCAAACGCAATCCATTACTTTCTACCGAACGGATATCCAATTGTTTTTTCTTATGGTCTTCATATTCCAGTTCTATCTCAATATCACTTAACGTGATAAAATCCTCTTCCGACGGATCAAACCGCAAACGCTTTATGATTCCAAAATCCTGTAATTCTTCAAACGAAACATGAAATTTTCCCTCCTGACTGACCGTCACATACTGTTGACGCATACGTTCCGGCGTAAAGATTTTCTCGTCACCAAGGTCTGCAAAAAAGGACCATAGCTTACGTATCTCCGGTTCATTTTGAGCAATCATATATTTACTGTTTCGTTCTTCTATAATCTTCACCAAACGACTGGCACTGCCTTTCGGAAAAACAATCGGATTCTGGTCAAACTTACCGATCACATATCTTCTAGTATCATCCCACACATTTTGTCCATAAATCGTAGCTGAGTTTTCCGCATTTCTCCATATCCGATAAATGGACGTGATTTCCTGTGCATTCGCCACGCCTGACAAAAAGCTGGTTCTCATTAAAAAATCCCAATCTTCCACTACATTTAACTGCTCATCAAAATGAATGCCATATTTTCGATATGATTCTAACGGAAACGCAAGTGAATGAATTGGACAAGTATTCGTACTCATCTGCAACAATTCATCAAAATCTCTGCAATATAACTTTTCAAACGGACCCGTTGCACGCAAACCTGTCCCCCCATACTTGTTATGAATGTTCAGCCAATCCTGCCTTACACAATACGTATGCAGAATCTTTCCTCCGTGTTCTTTTGCCAGCATATGAAACGTTTCCACCCAGTGATCAAACACGATATCATCATCATCCAGCATAGCGACATAATCACCGGAAGCCGCTTCAAATCCACGCACTAAAGGAGTCGTTCGGTTTCCACCATTCACTTCAATCAAATGAATTTTTTTTCTCAGATCCTGAATTGTTTCGTCGATAATCTCCTGAAGCATTGCCTTGCCGTCCACATCCAAATTATGTCCTAACAACAATATTTCAAAATCATCATCTGTCTGTCCATACAGGCTCAAAAGTGCTTCCTCTAGTTCCAGTCTTCGTTTTCCCTGTGTTCTCATAATAACAGATAAAAACGGTTTATCATCTGTCCGTTGTATTGCATTTTCACACTTCTGGTATACTCTGGTCATACGTGATATATCGGAATCAGAGTCTACCGTTTGTTTCGCATACAACAGATATTCATTTAAAAGAGTTTTATTTTGGTTTATTTCTTCTTCCTGTTCATCCAACTTTTTTTTCAGGTCAAATTCCTTCACAAGTGTAAAACCGTATTTCATTAAAATCTTTTCCATTTCAGCAACGGTATATCTACTCCTGTTACAACCACCGATTCCCTGTCCCGTAAAAACGGCAAGAGCATATGCGATATATCCTAGATTACCATAATCAATGAATAGTTTTCTATGTGAATTCTCACATAATTTTGCAGCTCTCATGATCACGTCATCCAAATTCTGATAATTTAAAACATCCGTAACGAAGATCCAATCGATTCTATCAAACGGTATATGGTCCTGTAAAGTCGGTTCTGGTATGTTTGTATGCTCATATAACATCGGAATCTCTGTGAAGGGATCTTGACACAGCAAATATCCATCATCTAATAGAATCAATCCTGTACTTTGATTACCACATTCGATGTCCTTCAATATAGAAATCAAATGATTTTTGTATTCATTCGTATACTTCATATGTTCCCCTATCCTACGATATATCTGTGATCCGTATAATTACCATTAATAAATTTCGCTACCTTATGTTTTGGGTCTAACCGTTTGGGAAGCGTTCCCTCAGCTTCACGTTTATGAAACTCTGCCGCAGCTTTTATATACTCTTCATTTTCACTGTTTTCAAAAAATTCCAAAGTCTGGTTTAAATATTCATCATTGGACCATTTATATGCCATAAACAATCCTGCTTCAGCTGAGTAATAGATTTCTGCACTGGTCGGCTGCCAATTACCTGCCGGGCTGATTCTTTTGGCATGATAGACCGGGGCATTCGGTTGATATATGATCTTATATCCCGCCAAACGCACCCTCCACGACAGATCCACATCATCACAATACATAAAAAAGGTATGGTAGTCATAATATCCAACCTCTTCAAATACGTTTCTCCGTATAATATTACAAGCTCCGGTTGCCCAGTCCGTTTCCAAAGTTTCTATATCATATTCTTTTGCATGCTCAACCGGAGTCTGTCTTGCTTCCACAATCGCTACTTTTTTATTTTCGAACGGCTTCATCATCTCTACCAAAAATCGCGGATTAACAATTACATCCGGATTCGTGACCAGAATATATTCCGCTTTCGATTTTTGAGCTAACAGCGTCTGTCCTTTTGCCGAACCTGAATTAAATCCAAAAAACACATAATCAAATTCCATGTAGTCCTGATAGCGTTTTTGTATGGCTTCTTTTTCCGTTATGTCAATTAGCGGCTGATTGGAAGAATCTCCATAAATCAAATTTGCCCTCACTTCATGACCATTCTCTCTTGCCACTCTGACTGCATTTGCTAAACTATCCATCGCTTTATAAATTCCCTTCATATCATTATGATATAAAACGGATTGAAATTGGATCGTATACATGCCTATTTTCTCCTTAATATCTTGACTATCTTATCCCGCAGTTTCCATACTCTGGATTTTTTCATCAATACAATCGCTTCTTCTAATTCGGAAATTCTACGTTCCCTGTCATTCAACAATTCTGTCTGTTCCTGAATGATTTTTGTTGTCCGTTGGACTTCCGCACTTAATTCACTGGTATCTCCATATAATTTATCAATTTCTTTATGATAAAGCACTTCCTGTTCCCGCATGGTTTGAAGCGAAATTTTCAAATTGCTTGCTTCCACAGCTTCCCATACCGGTATGACACGTTTTCCCATGACCTGATATAACTCGTTGAGTGTATGATAATTTCCAGTCACATAGTTCTGAAAATTATGCTCCATTTGCTCATAAACCCTTCGTTCTGATTCATCCATCGAAAATTTTTCATATAGTTTTAGTTGTTTTACCTGTTCATGATTTCCAAGTGCAAATATAAAACTTTGTATGGATCGATATAACACAAAACGAATCGGGATCGGAAACGAATATGTCCACTCATAATCAATCAGATTCCATGTATCCTCAATGACGATGATATTACTTAAAATCATATCTATGTCTGTTGTTTCCAAACACTTTAATTCCTTTTCAAACGTTACATCACCAAATATTTGAATGAAATCTTCCGTTTTGTTAAACGGAAGATTGGCATGTCGTCCAATCCGATCTGCAAATTCATCAAATACAGTATATAATTCATCCATTTTCTCATCAAAAAAAAGTTGGATAAAAGTATCTTCTAATGTGTTTCCACGCAGATAGTCTAAAACCACCCTGTCATCTTGTATTTCACAGTGATTAATCACTAAGTCCTGTGGATCATATAAGCAAGAAAGTTTTTCATAAATTTCTTTAATTCTTCTAATATACCCGCCTGCTTGATCGGATAACGCCTCTTTCATTACCATCCGGCTTCCGTTCTCGTCTTCCAATATCTTCGTCGCAATTCGGAATTGCTCTGCTCTGTCGTTTGAAAATTTTGAATAAATTAAATGTTGCATCTATCATTCTCCTTTACCGACTGAGATTAGGAACGAGTTCGATACAACCGGAAATAAATGTTCTTTCAAAATCGTATCATATACTTTTGCTTCGTCAAACATGAGTAATCTGTCATTATCAAAATTACGCATATTCATATTCAACTCTCCTTTTGTAGGAAGATACTGATCGGAATAAATACGCATTGGCAGCTTATAATCCGGGTACGGATACCAAAACATTATGTCATTCAATCCGCAGGAAACAAATAATTCTTCCAACTCATTCTTAGAAAATGTGCGTACAGATGTAATATTCTCATAGTTTTCGAGTCCGCAAAAAAATTTGCCGGTATGATCTTCCTTACATCCCGCCCAATACTTTAACCCCAGCCTGTTTTCTATGGCAATAATCAATTTACCGTCCGGTTTTAAATGTGACAGCAGAATACTCAGAAAGTCATTATATGGATTGTTTGTATGAATATAACTGGCAGCATACTCAAATACCCCAATTAAAGTGATATAATCAAACGATTCCTCTAAATACTTTTCTACCTCTGTAAAATTACCGACGATGATTTCAACATTATCACAATCTTGATTTTTGTACGCATTGATTAGACTTCTTTTTCTCGATAGGTCGATGCAGGTCAATTTACCTGCTTTTTTTGCCAACGCGCCTGTAATCGCCCCGCAACCGGCTCCAATCTCTAAAACAGAACTTCCCGGTTTAAACTCTAAAGCATTTACGATATTCTCTCTGATCTGTGATAAATGATATAGCACTGCCCAATCTTTTTGTTCACAAATAATTCGATTATATTCTGATTTATCATATGTCTGTACTATGGAAAGTAATTCATCTTCAACAGCACCATCACTATAATAATCCGTACCTGAATACCAATCCATATTAAGTGTTACATGACCAATTTGTTCTTTCATCTTCACCCTCGACATTATTATTTAATGGTAATTTTTGAATTCAAATCTACAAACCCTAACGGTGTTTTATCAGATAACACCGAAAGATTACAAACATCATATAAACGATTATAAACCACAAACTCGTTTTCTTCAAAACCCGTACATCCCAATGACAAGAGATATTCATTTCCGTGCAAATACATTCTCTGTGTAAATGTAATTGTGCGAATATCTCCTTTTTTTAATGCCGGCACATTCATACGCTCTGCCAAGGTATTTGCACCGTTAATATCCGTTCCTTTTAAATCTTTAATCGTATAAGCAAATATCGGATCCTGAATATCTTCATTGCATTTTACCTTCATCACGATTCGAAACTTGGTATCCTTTTCAATACTGTTAGTAATATTCCCCTGTTCGTCTATAATCGCAAAATCAATAATATCTGCCTTTCCGTTACCATAATTACTAACCTGTGGATTGAGTGTCAGACGATCCTGCATTCTTCCTTCATAAAGAACTTCTTCACGATCTTCCCCGTCACTGAGCGGTTCTGCAATGGAATCCTCCGTTTGCTCAATATCGTTTATGTCACCATGATCTTCATTCGCGCTGCTTGTTACATCCTCTTTACTGACTAAGACTTTTTTATACAGATCGATCATTTCTTTTGGAGAACCTTCCGCGACCTTATTACCCTTATTCAGTAAAACGACACGGTCACAATATTTCCCGATACTTCCCAAATCATGACTGACAAATAGAATAGTCTTTCCGTTTTCTTTAAATTCATCAAACTTTTTATAACATTTAGCCTGAAAAAAGACATCTCCGACAGACAACGCTTCATCTACAATTAATATTTCCGGTTCAATATTGATTGCCACGGCAAACGCCAGCCTGACAAACATACCGGAAGAATATGTTTTAACCGGTTGATAAATAAAGTCACCTATGTCAGCAAATGAAAGGATATCCTCTAACTTCGCATCGATTTCCTCTTTTGTAAATCCGATCATAGTGCCATTTAAATAGATATTTTCTAATCCACTATATTCCTGATTAAACCCAGCTCCCAATTCCAGTAATGCAGAAATTCTTCCATCAATTATAATATTTCCAGTTGTTGGATTTAAAACACCGGTAATGATTTTCAAAATTGTAGATTTTCCGGCACCGTTCGTCCCAATAATACCAACGCACTCCCCCTTTTTTACATCAAAACTAATGCCATTTAATGCGTAATGCTCCTTATATCGCTTCTTTTTTGATAAACCTAATGCTTCTTTTAATCGGTCAGACGGTTTATCATATAATTTATACATTTTCGTAACATTATCTACTTTTATTGCCGTATCACACATGCTTTTCGTATGATGTTCATACAATGAAACACCACATTTCCTTTCATTTTGTAATGATCATTCTATATTACACAAACCCTTTATATTTAAGATGCCTATGATTCATTGAAAACCGTTAGCGGACTATGTTTATAATACATCCGCAAAATGCACTTTCAATTTCTTAAAAACAGTAGAACCAATCAGAAATAATACAAAAATCAATGCCCAAACGTATAATGTCCAAAACGGTTTGTCCCAAAAAACCGCTTTCACCAAACAAGCATCCCGAAATCCATCTACCACATAATACACCGGATTAATTTTAAAGATTGTATGCAGCCAAGGCGGTAACACATCCGCAGCATCCCACATGATCGGTGTTGCCCAGATGCCTACTTGAAGAATAATGCCGATTATCTGTGAAACATCCCGAAAAAACACTGCAATAGCTGATGTGATATAAACGATACCAATCACCAATAAAAACATACACAACATATAGTAAAGGATCTGTAAGGTATAGAAATCCGGAGAATATCCATATACCCAACACAACACGATTGCAATCACAATAAAAAAGAAGTTCACAAACATTGCCGATACCAATTTTACGATTGGTAAAATACTGATATTGAATACTACTTTTTTTACCAAATAACTATATTCAATTAACGCATTGGTTCCCCCTGAGATAGCCTCAGAAAAGAAAAACCAAGGCACCAATCCTGCAACCAGCCAAACAACAAAGGGAAAATCAGCAGTCCTTCCTGCACGTAGTCCCACTTGAAACACAAACCAATAAACCAAAACTGTGATAATTGGTTGTATAAAAGCCCATACAATACCCAGATAAGAACCGGCAAACCGAGTTTTAAAATCATTTTTTGCCAAACTGAAAATCAATTTTCGGCTTTTCCAGATATTAACCAGCAAATTTTCCTTATTCATAGCGAGAATATCTCCTTGCAACTCAATTCTGACTCAGCACATACTCCTTCCATCCGTTCCATTTCCGATCCTTATCGGAAATCACCAAGTCCTCTCTCGTCATTCCGTCCGGCATCGGCCAATCCACACCGATATCCGGGTCATCCCACTTCAAACCGCCTTCATCATTCGGATGATAAAAATCCGTACACTTATAAGCAAACTCTGCCCGTTCGGATAGTACAATAAAACCATGTGCAAAATTCTTTGGAATAAAAAACTGCTTCTTATTTTCAGCCGAAAGACGGACGCCGAACCATTTTCCGTAGGTTTTAGAACCCTTTCTCAGATCAACCGCCACATCAAACACTTCACCGCTCACGACGCGGACCAGCTTGTCCTGCGGATATTGAATCTGAAAATGCAGTCCGCGCAGGACTCCTTTTACCGAACCGGACTGATTATCCTGAACAAATTCCATATCGATACCGGCTTCTTTATAATCGTTGTAATTATACGTTTCCGTAAAGTATCCCCGTTCATCACCGAATACCTGAGGCGTGATGATCTTCAATCCTTCGATTTCACATGTTTCTACAGTAATTTTTCCCATATCCAAGCTCCTTATCTATGACCTATAATCCGTTTGCCACATCCACCAGATACTGTCCGTACGGTGTTTTCATCAGTGGCTCCGCTAATTTCAAGAGCTGTTCCCGGTCAATAAATCCTCGTTTATACGCGATTTCTTCGATACAAGAAATGTACAATCCCTGCCGTTTCTGGAACGCTGCCACAAAATCCGCGGCATCCAGCAGCATATCATGATTTCCGGTATCCAGCCAAGCAAATCCACGACCAAGCGTCTCCACCATCAGCATTCCGCGGCGGAGATATTCATTGTTGACGGAAGTGATCTCGATCTCTCCCCGTGCAGACGGTTTGACATTCTTTGCGATCTCCACCACATCATTATCGTAGAAATATAACCCCGGCACGGCATAATTGGACTTCGGATGTTCCGGCTTTTCTTCAATAGACAATGCCTTTCCGTTTTCATCAAATTCCACGACGCCATATTCTCTCGGATCTTTGACATAATATCCGAAAATAGTCGCTCCGTGATCTCTGTCTGCCGCCCTTTTCAATACTTTTGAAAAACTCTGTCCGTAGAAGATATTATCCCCCAGCACCAATGCCACATGATCCTGACCGATAAACGACTCTCCTACAAGAAACGCATCCGCCAGACCTCTCGGCACTTCCTGAATCGCATACTCAAAGTGCATCCCAAGCTGTTCTCCACTTCCCAACAGTTCCTGAAAAACCGGAAGATCCCGTGGCGTCGATATGATCAATACTTCACGGATCCCGGCTAACATCAATGTCGATAACGGATAATAAATCATCGGTTTATCATAGACCGGCATGATCTGCTTGGAGATTGCCTTTGTCAACGGATACAATCTAGTTCCGGAACCACCGGCTAATATAATGCCTTTCATTTTCCCTTCTCCTTCTTTTATTCGGAATTCATTCTACGGAATCGACGTATCGATGCCATTGATACATTACAAAGAGATATACGTCACCGTATATCTCCGACTCTTTTATCGATTTTGATACATTTCCTCGTAATACTTCTGATAATCGCCGCTCGTCACATGCTTCATCCAGTCTTCATGCTCAAAAAACCACTGAATCGTCAGACGGATACCGTCCTTAAACATCGTCTCCGGATACCAGCCGATCTCCGCTTTGATCTTGTCCGGAGCGATCGCATATCTGCGGTCATGTCCCTTTCGGTCCTCTACATAAGTGATCAGATTCTCACTGACTAATTCTTTTCGCGGATCCCCGTCCGGCAGCATCTCCTGCAACGTATCCAATATGATATGGATGATCTCGATATTCTGCTTCTCATTGTGACCGCCGATATTATAACGTTCACCCAGTCTTCCCTGTTCCTGAACCATATCGATCGCCTTCGCATGGTCGTCCACATAGAGCCAGTCCCTGACATTCTTTCCGTCTCCATAGACCGGAAGCTTCTTGCCCTGAAGGGCATTATTGATGATCAGGGGGATCAATTTTTCCGGAAATTGATACGGACCATAATTATTACTGCAGTTCGTGATATTCGCCGGAAAATGATAGGTGTCGATATAGGCTTTTACCAGCATGTCCGACGATGCTTTGCTGGCAGAATACGGGCTGTGCGGATCGATCGGCGTCGTCTCATAAAAGAACGTTCCGTCTTCCTCCAAGGAACCGTATACTTCGTCCGTAGACACATGCAGGAACTTCTTATCCTCACGAAAACTTCCGTCCGGCAGTTCCCATGCCGCTTTTGCGGCATTCAGCATCACCAGCGTACCCAAAACATTGGTCTGTACAAAGACTTCCGGATGTTTAATACTTCGGTCTACATGACTTTCCGCCGCAAAATGTACGACGCGGTCGATATCATTTTCTGCAAAAATCCGACCGATCGCTTCGCTGTCACAGATATTGACCTTGTAAAACTCATAATTCTCACGGTCCGCTACATCCTTTAAGTTTTCCAGATTCCCTGCATAGGTCAGGCAATCCACATTTATAATCCGAATGGAATCTCCATATTTACGAAACATATAATGAATATAATTCGACCCGATAAAGCCGGCGCCTCCCGTTACTAAATACGTTCTCAATTTTCTACCTCCAAGCTGATCCACATGCAAAAAAGCATGTGATATATCTTATCGAATTTTACCATCAAATTCCTGCTTTGTAAAGTCGAAACACGTTTCTTTCTTCTCTATGAAGCATTTACAAACACCTTATATAAAATGACGCTATACGTCAGCAGCATCGGCACCCCTACCACAATACGATGATACACCGCCCTCGGAATGTGGTTCTCAATATGTGTTGTCTGTAACGCCAATAACAAAGGAAGCAGGATCGGAACAAAATACCTTCCCTGCACCCCGTTGATGGAAGCCGCTCCGACCGGCGTAAAGCTGATATACATCGCCGTCCAGATAAATGCCACAATGATTCCGACCAGTCCCAGTATTACGACCCGTTCCCGAATACGCAATGTGTCCTTTGCCACATCCGTCAGGGTAAGAAATACCATCAGGACCGTGATGAAACCGCCGAACGGCACATAGCCGTAATGTGCCATCGTTCCGAAAATACCGTTTCCGATCGTAAAATCAACTGCCGATGACAAAACCGACATCAGAAGTAACTTGGCGTAGCCGATCGGATTTCCGAAGATCACTGAAAGCTGTCCACCGGTCGAGGTCGCCCCGCCTCGGGCATCCGCTTCGACTCCGACCGGATTCAGCAGAGTCGGGAGCATCATCACTGCCAATAATAACACGCAGACAAGCAGCACGCCGCCCTTCATGAGATATACCGTCTTTTTATCCCGAAACTTCTGCCGCGGAAGCAATAACACCAACAGCAGTAACGGTGCGTATAACAGTTTGACACCGGAAGCAAAGAACAGGGAGCCTATGATGATCAGATACCGTCTCCAAGTGATCGGTGTGTCCCGTTCCACCAGTTCCGACAGGACATAAGACAGTCCCAAAAATGCACATGCGTTGAGACTGGCGTCATAGGAATACGAGGACGCAAGAAACAACAGCGTCGGCATCAATGCAATGGCGGTCAGTAACTGTTTACCGATTTTGGCACGTCGGATCGCAAGCCATGTCAGCAGTAGATAAAACCATGCGTTAAACAGCCGCCCGCACTTATAGACCGTCGCCAACGGCAGATGTAAAAGCCTTGCAAAAGAAATCCCGATCGCACATGGTATATGACCGATATCATTAAAGGAGGCAAAGCCGCTTCGGATGACCTGATTTCCCGAAGCGTCCGGATCATAGATCGCGCTACGGTCCAAGCCCTGTTCCAGATTGTTGAATTCCTGCATCGTCTTCGGATATAACAGAGACGCCACTTCATCATCACTGCCATAATACTGAACCTCCGGCGAAAGGATGATCCGCGTTCCCAATCCCAGTTCATACGCATGGCGGAAATGATAGGCTTCATCCCAAGACACCTTTTGTGCCGGAAACGTAAATACGATCGTCACGCATGCCCCCATGCCGATCCATAAAAAAGCGTATTCCAACCGGTTTTCCAAAATAGAAGGACATGACAGGATCCATAAGATCAGCAGCAGGGCAGTCGCTGTGGCAAGAATCCTGCGTCCGCTGACATGAACGGAATTATCATAATTGACAGAAAGGATCTCCAGTCCTTCCGTCCCTTCCGGAAAGATCAGATCGACGTGGTCAAACGAAGCATCGACCGAGACCTCCGACACCGTCAGCAACCGGTTATTACCGTCCGCAATGTCGATAAAACTCTGTGTTGCCTCTGCATCTGCCGTCGGGCAGATCCTTGCCACCGCCACAAAATCATACGGATATGCAAAAGCATATTCCAGTTTTCTCACATACGAACACGGCTGGTCGATCCGGATCATGGCAGGCTGTCCGGTCAGGATCAGTTTTCCGTCCCTCGCTTCAAAACCTTCCGTATACAAGTTATCCAACGGAACGGAAATCATGCCGCGATCCGTCTTGTCTATCTGCAGCGCCTGCCGGTTCCAAAACAGCTCCATTAACATAGCTGCCGCCAGTGATATCGCCAGTATGATCAGCAGTCGTTTCCCATACGTCCGCATCACCCGTTTGATCGTTTCCTTATATCGTTTTGCATTATATTCTCTCATGGTCGAATCATTTCTCCGTTATTTCAAACCGTTTGCAATATATTCCCGGATCGCGCTTTGCCAATCTTCCGCTACATATCCCATAGTCAGTTTCAGCATATAATTTTCCAATACCGAATATGCCGGACGCTTAGCCGGTGTCGGATATTCATCGGTTGTGATATGCCGTACCGGGATTGTCACGCCAGAAAGCCGGAAAAATTCTTCTGTGAAATCCGCCCAGCTACAGAAACCTTCACAGGTTCCATGGAACACGCCGTAATTATCAGTCTCGATCAGCCGTGCCAGAATATCCGCCAAAACCTTTGTACTGGTCGGCGAACCGATCTGATCCCGGACAACCCGCACTTCTTTATTCGTCTCGGCGAGCCGCAGCATGGTTTTAACAAAATTATTACCGTCGCCATATAGCCAAGCGGTACGCACGATAAAAAACTCCTTGGCAAATTGTCTGACAAACTTTTCGCCTTCGAGCTTCGTTTTCCCATATGCGCCGCACGGATTTGTCTCGTCAAATTCCGTATATGGCTTTACAGCCGTTCCGTCAAATACATAATCGGTCGAGATATGCACCATTTTCGCCTTCGCTCTGGTCGCCGCGATACTTAAATTTCTCGGTCCGATCGCATTGATCTTATAGGCATTGTCCCAATCAGATTCACACTGATTCACATTGGTATGCGCAGCGCAATTTATGATCACGCTCGGTTTGATCTCATCCACCAGCCGAACGACTGCATCGACACTTGTGATATCCAGTTCCGCCACATCTGTGCATACCAATTCGTAGCGGTTATCCGATTCGTATTTCCGCTGTATCGCGCGTCCTAACTGACCGTTTGCTCCTGTCACCAAAAGTTTCTTCATGATTTCCGTCCTCTCCATTCTTAGATTCTGTATCGTTATCACCCGCTAATTCCATTTCCAACCCCATTTGTGAAAATACTTCACCATGGAAGTCAAAAACCGCAGGATTCCTTTTACGCTCCTCGTATTCGCCCGATGCCATTCATGATAAATCGCCGTTTCCGGTCGGAACACAATCCGATACCCTTCATTTAAAACCGTTCGGGAAATATCCGCATCTTCAAAATACATATAATACCGCCGGTCGAATCCCCCGATCTTACGAAACAGCTCCGTCCGGATCGCAAAGAAACAACCGCTGCAAAATTCGATCTCCGTACTTGTATCCAGTTGATCGACTTCTCTTGTATAAAATTGCCTGTGCTTACGAAACGGCTTGAATTTACTCAGGATCACATAACGGATGCTCGGCGGACGCTTCGGCAGAAACTGTTCGCTTCCGTCCATATTCAGCACCTTCGGCGTCGCCATGCCGACCGTTTCATGCTCTTCCAGATAAGCAATCAAATCCCCGATCGTATCCTCTTTCAGATAAACATCCGGATTGATCACTACATGATAGTCCGATTCCAGCAGATCCAGCACTTGATTATGCCCGTAACCAAAACCTCCGTTCACCGGATTCTGTAGGATCGTTACCTCCGGAAACTGCTCCCGGATCAGATCCAGCGTCGCATCCTGCGAGCAATTATCCGATATATATAATTGAAAATCAACCGATTTCGTCTGCGTCAGCAGAGATTGAATACAGGCTGCGATGGTTTCCTGTTCATTATAGGTCACTATACAACCGCTTACTTTAATCTTAGCCACAAATCTGTCTCCTTAGCCCCATAGGATCTGCATGATACGACGGATCATACCGTGTTTTAATACACGGCGACGCAGATAAAATGAAACCCGTTTTGCTTTTTTCTTATGTCTTAATGCCGCATATTCCTGAATCAGGAAACGGTCCGCTTCCTTCATGCCGCACGAAGCATATACTGCGAGAAAATAATCCGCCTGCTTCATTAACCGGGACAATTCCCGCCGAAACTGTTTTTTCCCCTGACGAAACCGTCCGTATAAATAAGACAGACTCCCCGCGTTTTTCGCACCGACCGTATTATTCCCATGCTGCCGGTAACGCACAGTCGGCTCGTCCACATAACGGATGACGCCAAACGCCGCTGCCACCAAAGCCGCCCAATGATCGTGCATCACGATCCGGTCTACATCCTCTGCCATTTTCATCAACTGTACCAGCGGCTGATTGACCATCACGGTGCAACCCGTTACCTGATTCTGGATGATCAGTTGACTCAGTTCTCCTCCGGTTCCCAGATTCATATAGCGATGGAAAGACGGAGACAAGACTTTGCCCTGTGCGTCTACCACAGCCAGATCCGTATGCACCAGTACCGGCTTGCCGGCTCCTGCTTCCCGCTCGGCTTCCTTCATATGCCGCAGCGTACATTCCACCTTATCGGCAGTCCATACATCATCCTGATCACAGAACATGACATACTCCGCATCCGTATCGGAAAGCATGCGAAAAAAATTGCGCATCGCCGAACCCGTACCCTTTTCATTCACCAAAACCTTCAGCCGATCCGGATATCTGCCC
Organism: uncultured Lachnospiraceae bacterium; assembly: GCA_947589305.1. GTDB lineage: Bacteria > Bacillota > Clostridia > Lachnospirales > Lachnospiraceae > CAG-632. The sequence continues at coordinate 29,212 of CANQAP010000001.1, read as the reverse complement.
GCATAGGCTTTGGCGATCGCAAGCGTCCGGTCTGTGGAAGCATCATCCCTTAAAATGATCCGGATATCCGGATACGTCTGGTTAAAAAGAGAATCCAACTGTTCTGCAATATAAGATTCACCGTTATAAGATGCCAATAAGATATCTACCATAATATGGACATTATAGCATTGTACCTATGCTTTTTCAATTCTTTAAACACCGGTTTTCTCCTGATCGGGTCCGTCGATGCCTCGCCGGCAGCTTCTATATAGACGGTTTTTCCTCCGATTGTCCGTCCGGTTTTCCGCTTGTCAAATATAGAAAATAATGTTAGAATGAGACCAGTGTTTTCAAGGAGATATCAGTTCATGAGTGAGAAACGATATGACGAAGATATATTAAAGAAATTACAGCAGACGGAGCTTGAGATCTTAAAAGATTTCATTGCCGTCTGCCAAAAATATGAGCTTCCCTATTTTGCGACCGGCGGCACCGCGATCGGCGCGTTACGGCATCAGGGATTTATACCTTGGGATGACGATATTGATGTGTGCATGTTACGCCAAGACTACGACACCTTTATGCAGGTAGCTCCGAAGGAGCTGGGCGACAGATACCTGTTCATGACTACCGAAACCGAGCCGCGATATCCTCTCATGTTCGGAAAAATGGTAAAAAAGGGGACCCGTTTTGTGGAGGACGCCTATCAGCAAGCCAACTATCCTTTGGGTATCTATATTGACATCTTCCCATACGACCGGACGCCGGAAAATGCAACACTGAGACGCAAATGGCAGAAACGGACATGGAATCTCGGGCGGTTACATGTACTGACACTGATCCCGAATCCCAAACTGCCGGATACGGTAAGCGGTCTGACCGCAAAGATATTAACTGCCGGCTGCCGCATGGCATATCTGTTTCTGAAACTGATACGCATGACGCCTGCAAAAGCCACGCGGAACTATCTGAAATGGGCAACCTCCTGTCCGGAACCGGAATCCGACTTATATATTGATTATTCCTATATCACCGGTGAAAACCTCATGATCCGCACGCAGGACGCCTTTCCTGTGATCGAAGTGCCGTTTGAGGATATCACGGTATCGCTTGTAAAAAATTATGACGAATTCCTGCGTCCGGAATACGGAGATTATATGCAGCTTCCGCCGGAAGATCAACGTCACAATCACTATGCCGCTTTGATAGATTTTGGAGAAGAAGGGTAATACAGCATGAATCTTTTATATACCACCAACGATCTTTTTGCCGCCAAAGTCGGCGCCAGCATCTGCTCCGTCTTTGAAAACAACCGGGACATGGAACAGATCACGGTCTATATCATCGGACCGGATATATCCGCCGAAAACCAACGGCGGTTTTCACAATTAGCGGATGCCTATCAACGTACCATCCAATACCTCCCTTTAGGAGATCTAAAAACATATTTTTCCTTTGATTTTGATACACTTGGATGGAATCCGATCGTACTGGCGCGGCTTTTGTTGGACAAACTCCTCCCGCCGGATATCGACCGCATCTTATATCTGGACGGAGATACGGTCGTTTTACGCAGTTTGAAGGAATTGTGGGAAACTCCGTTCCATGATTCGGTCCTCGGCGGCTGTATCGAAGCTACCGTGACGCAGTCCCGACGAACCGAGCTAGGCATGGAACATCTTCCCTACATCAACTCCGGCGTACTACTCATCAATCTCAAACTTTGGCGGAACGAACACTGGGGAGATGCCATTATCGACTATTACCGGACGCAGGGCGGTCATTTATTTGCGCCCGATCAGGACGCCATTAACGGCACTTTACTCGATCGCATCCTGTATCTCCCGCCAAAATATAATTTTTATAACATTTATTGGTTTTATCCATATCGTTATCTGAAACAATTAATGAAAAACGCCTATTATTACAGTGAGGACGTATATCGGGAATCCCTTGCCCATCCGACGATCATTCACTATCTCGGCGAAGAACGTCCATGGCGGGAAGGCAACCATCACAAATTCCGCGAGAATTATCATCAATATCTTGCCCTGACGCCTTGGCGTGACGAACCGCCGGAAACCGGCTGGAAAGCATACTTTTTCTTTTGGGATATCTTCAATGTAGTGATGCGTCCGTTTCCGGCTCTCCGCTATCATATCGTTGACGCCCTGATCCCCGCTTTCATGAAATGGCGGAAAAAGCAACTACAAAACGCAAAAAACAGGTGATCCCATGTCTCAAAAAAAACTATCCATCCAATCCAGCGTCTTATGGAATACCATTGGCAGTATCTGCTATCTGGGCTGCCAATGGCTTCTTACGGTCCTTGTGGTCAAACTCTCCGGCATACCGGATGCCGGCACCCTGACGCTTGCGATGACGGTATGCAATATCTGGTACTGCATTGCCGTATACGGAATGCGGAATTTTCAGGTGTCCGACGCAAACGACCAATACACCAACGGCACTTATATTTTCAGCCGGATCCTGACTTGCAGCGGCGCATTTCTCGGCTGCCTGATCTATACGCTTTGCATGCCATATGAACCGCAGGAAAAACTATGTATTCTTTTTTATTTTCTCTATAAAACCTCGGAAGCCCTGTTTGACGTCTATGCCGGTATCTTTCAAAAACAATGGCGGCTGGACTATGCCGGAAAATCCATGATCTTACGCGGCATTTTAACCATAACCGGCTTCAGCCTGCTTCTCGTGACCACGCACAACATCGTCCTGACGATCGGCGTGATGGCGCTGCTGTGCCTTGGCGCGGTCTTTCTCTATGATATTCCAACCACAAAAAAACTAACGGATATCCGATTGGATACCCGCCGTCGTCCGGTATTTGAACTGTTGCGCGAATGTCTTCCGCTTGTGATCTATACCCTGTTTTCTTCTTCGATTGCCTCGATTCCGCGTCTGTTCATGGAACGGATCCTCGGTCAGTATTATCTCGGCATCTATGGTTCCGTTGCAACGCCGACCTTGATCGTGCAGATGGGCGCCACATATGTATTTAATCCGTTTATCACTTTATTTGCCGAACGGTATCACCAAAAAGACCGGAAAGGCTTTCTTTCCGCCTTATGGAAATGCGTGCTTGCCGTATTTGCCATTGCCGTCGCCGCCGTCCTCGCCGGAAAATTTCTTGGCGTCTGGGGATTGACCTTACTGCTTGATGAAGAAGTCGCTTCCTATTCCGCCCTTCTCATTCCGCTGATTCTTTGTACCATCCTGACCGCATACGCATGGCTGCTCTGCGGCATCCTGACAGCCATCCGTGAATTTCGCGGTCTGATCCTTGGCAATCTTGCCGCGGTACTGGCTTCCTTTGTATTATCGCCGTATCTGGAGCAGGTATGCTTTCAGACAAAAGGCGCTTTATTCGGCATGCAGGGCGCGAGCTTTGCACTCATGCTCTCTACTCTGATCGAGATACTTGTATTGCTCCTGTTTATGATCCTAAAGCTCCATACGCAGTTTTCATCCTCTAAACCACATTCCGCCTAAGGCTATGGGCGTGTCTCCCGCTCCTTGAAATACAGGTTTGCATCCTTAAAGAAACTTGCAGTGATCAGCAAGACGATAAACCCAATCGGAAACGCCGCGATGATCGAGACTGATTGCAGACTGTACATCGAGTTTTCCGAAAAGATCAATGCGATCGGGAGCAAGATAAACATGATCGCCCAAAACGTCCGTATGCGCTTATCCGGTTCCTTGTTGACATCCAGCCGCTTATACGAGTAAGAGGAAACCACCATGGTCAATGCGTCAAAGGTCGTTGAATAGAATGCGATCATCGTAATGACCAGTAAGATCAATCCGATACTCGACAATGGCAGCGTATCAAAGACTTTCAGGATCGCCTCGGAATAATCCCCTCCATTTGCAATGAATCCGGAGATATCGACGCCATGCTTTAGCTGCTGTGCCATGCCATAGTTTCCCAAAATGATAAATGAGGTAAACGTGCCTGCCAGTCCCCAAGCATAGCCTCCGAATATGGTATTGCGAATGGTTCTTCCCTGACTGATCGTGCCGATAAAGAACGGCGTAGCCACACACCAGACCATCCAATACGCCCAATAATAAATCGTCCAATTCTGTGGGAAAGAAGTCTCCCGTAACGGATCCATCCAAGTAGACATACCGATAAAATTCTGTACCATATTACCCAGCGCCGAAAAACCGGTTTCCAAGATATAACGGGCTTCCCCTCCTCCGATCAGTACATAGAGCAGCAATCCAAAGAATAAATATGTACACACAGACGCCAGTTTAGTGATACCTTTCATGCCGAACCAAACCGTCAGCGTATAGACCAATGCGATCAGGATTAAGATCACGATCGTCAGACCGACACCGCTTTGGAAACCAAATACCCTGCTGACTGATGTTGCCAACAGCGGCGTTGCCAGCGAGAATGTAGTAGCCGTACCGGCGATCAGCGCAAAGATCGCGATCAGATCAATGAGTTTTCCCCAGAAGCCATCGACCCGCTTTCCCAGTATCGGACGGCATGCTTCCGAAAACTTCTGTTTGTCACGTCCTCTGACATGGAGCATAAAGCCAAATGCGACTGCCAAGACAATATAAAAACACCATGCGATCGGTCCCCAGTGGAACAGCGGATATGTGGACGCCCACTTCTGAATACCGCCCATTTCCTCGATATGGGTTTCGTTTGCATATAATGCCCATTCACACAGGGAATAAAACAGGATATCCGCCGCCATCGTAGATGTAAAGATCATCGTTCCCCATTTAAAGGATGAATATTTTGGCTTTTCCGTATCCCCCAGCTTGATCTTGCCATACCGCGAGCAGGCAATGTAAATGGTACAGGCAAAGATACCCAGTCCCAAAATTCCATAATACAGACCGCAATCATCGCCTAAAAATCCGCGGATTGCCTGCAATACGATCGTAGACTGTGACGGCAGGGTCATAAAGATCACACACAAAATGACAACGCCGATCAACGGGATCAGGATTGAAAACCAGTCGATTTGTTTCCATAAAGATTGTTTTTCGTTCATGCTTCTTTCTCCATTTCTTCTCTTGCTATTTTACAATACTCTTGTGCAAAATGATATTGCCCGACCGCATACTCGCCGAAGTCGATATCAAATAGCTTTTTATATTCACACCAGTTACTCCAAAGCAGCCCGCAGACAGCGATGTAACAATAGATCTTAATACGGTCCGTCCTTTGACAGCCTTCCGTAAAATACAGGTCGATCAATGTATCGATCTGCTCTCGGTCATAGAGTGCATACACACAAAACATCGCAATATCCACATGCGGATCCTGCATACCTGCATATTCCCAATCAATCAACCGGATGGCAGGTTTTCCATTCCGGTCTTCATAGAACAAAAAATTATCCGGTACGGCATCAATGTGTGACAGGACTGTTTCTCCGACATGTGCTTCAATATACGGTCGAAGCGACAAAACCGCTGCTTTGGTTTCCGCATAATCCGGATATACAGATGCCACTCCTCCCCACAGGCTTTCATAGTATTCCATCTGTCCGAACAGATCAAAGGTATGCGGTACCTTCAGTCGCAGTTCATGAAAACTACGGAGTTTTTTCATACACTGCCGTACATCGTTTGTATTGAGTGGATCACAGACTCTTGCATGATCATAATACTCCGTTATACGAAATCCGTTATCCGGATTCATATACAATACCGTGTCACAAATATCCTTACCGCTCAGCGTCTGATATACCGCATATTCCTGCTTCCGGTCGATCAGCCGGTCCGTTCCCTCGCCCGGCACCCGCATGATATATCGTTTACCGCGGCAGGTGAATAAAAAGGACCGGTTGGTCATACCCTTGTGCAGAACCTCCACATCCAATATCTCGTTCTCCGTTACGTGCAAAGCTTCCTGAATGATCAGACGCGCTTCTTTTTCTTTCCATATCGCCGATTTTTCTTCCATACTACCCATCCTCCTCCGAATACAGCTTTAATGCCTGTTTCGCATATCCTTTCGCATGCTGATACCAAGTGTATAACCGGCTGTCCGCATGCTTTCCCGACATTTTCTGATACAATGTCCATAAATACCAGTAATAGGCGGTCAACGCCGTATATGCCAGATAATGTGCCAGTTCCCTCCCCTTGGCGGGATGCCCTAAGTATTCCCCGATCACTGCAACCGCTTCCTCCATCCGGTAATCAGAAGACGCTAAAAAAGTACCCAGATCACTGGCAGGATCGTCGTTTCCCGAATACTCCCAATCCAAGAGATACATCTTTCCCTGATGATCAATACGAAAATTAGACGGAAAACAGCTACAATGGCACAAACATTTTTCCGCCGGATCTTCTCCGACCCGAAGCTGCACCGACCGCAAGAGTTCATACAAACGGTCAAAGTCCTCAAAATCATCATATTCCAGATCCGTCAACTGCTTACGGTATTCCATCGCTTTTTCCCAAATATCAAAATCATAGGCAGACTGGATGTTCTTCGTATGAAGGATCCGCATCATATCCAACGCTTGGGATACTTCTCTCGGATCATGCACATCCAAGCCCCGTGATCTGTCGATATCATATGATATTTTCCATCCGTCCGTTTCATCCATATAGATAAAGCTGTCATCCAAATGCAGCCCGGAAGCCGCCTGTAAGGAAAATGCCTCGCTTTTTCGATTCAAATGCTTTCCCATCCGTTTTTTCGGGTGGCGGTAAACATATGCCCGACCGTCCACATAAAACTGAAAAGACGTATGCGTGCCGCCGGATGTGATCGCACGGATATTCACGATATCGCCCGTTTCACACCCCAGCACACGGCTGATATTCCATAAAATCTTTGAATCCGCATTATTAATATATGCCGGGTCGAATTCCCTCAATTCTTCCAAAGAATCAAATTCCAACACCTTATCCTTGCTGTATTTCCGCATATACATCGTTAACGATCTGATATATCGGATATAAAGGTCTTCCCACAAATGCTCTTTCGTATCCGCTTGATGATATTCCCGCTTCAGGATCTCGGAAAAAGCTTCACTGAACGCCCTGTCAAAGTACACATGCCCCATCATATACCACGAAGCCCTGCCACCGACCACGACCTGCTTGATCTTACCCTTGCCGTCACATTCCACGCAATATTCATTCGTCTCACCCGCTTCATAGACAGCCGAATAATATGCCCGATAGACATACGGTTCAAATACATTATCCACAAAGTAATTATCACTGGAACAGATATACGTATTCGACAAACGATCCAAAACACGGATCAGCGTGGAAGTGTTATTATAGCGATAATAATCTTCATTCACTACGATCCTGACTCCAAATTTATCTTCCAGATAAAAAAACTTTTCCTGCATATAACCGACTACCACCGTGATATCCGTAATCCCTGCCTCCTGAAGCTGCCGGATCTCCCGTTCGATCAGGATATCTCCTCTTACGCTCAACAGCCCCTTCGGTCTTTCATAAGAAAGAGGTGCAAAACGGCTGGACATTCCGGCTGCCATGATCACGGCATTTTGTACACGATATGGCTCCAGCGCCTCTACGCCGTTCTTCGTGATCTGATACTCTCCGTCGGCTCCCGTTTCGATCAGACGCTTTTCCAATAAATTATTCATGATCTGATTGGTCTTGCCTAATGAAACCGATAATTCCTCAGCCAGCATCCGCTGCGTGACATGCTGTGAAACCTTTGTAACCTGAAAGCGATATAAGATTTGAAATTCTTCCTGACTTAGCATGTTGTGAAATTCCTTTGTTCTATCTTATGTTCATTTTTTATATTATATACTTCATTTTTGAACATACTCTCATATTTTAATCACTTTGTCAATACTTTTTTACAAAAAAAGGAAAGAGACCCTAAAGAGATCCCTTTCCTTTCACTCTGTTCCATTGCATGGTCCGGATCGATCATCCGAATCTTCCCATACTTCACTCTGCCCTGTCATCCATGCTTTCCTTGGAAAATTCTTCATAGTATTCCTTAGCCTGCGCTATATCCAATCCAAACCACCGTTCCAGCTTCTCCAAGATAACCTCTGCCGACTTCCTTTCCTCTAGCGCATCCATAACAAAGGCTCGGATTCCTATTTGAATCCCTTGCCTTTCGCCCTGTTCCATTGCATATTCCATATAGGTCATTCGGATCTCCTCCCATTCTTCACTCTGCCTGACTTCCTGTACAATCGCATCCAGCCGCAGCAATTTTTCATCCCGAACAATGATCTCCGGATTTTCCAGCCTGCTGTCCTTAAGATACTGCAGCATGCTCACCAGCTCCGCTCTCCCGTTCCGGCTCTCAGTATTCAAAAAAATCTTCTTGGTTCCGTCGCCCACGCATCCAAACGGACCGCCCGCAACCCGACATGGTTCAAGATGACTTCCTCTACCTTTACTTCCCTGAGAGTCCGCGCCGCATCTCCTAAAATCGTATCCAGCAAACAGGCATAAGCTTCCGGATGCTTCATCACTGATAGGAATAACGGATGATTGATTAAATTTTCAGTTAGATCGTGTGGGCGAACGCCAAAATGAAATCGGAACATTCCTCTCCTTACAATTCTTCGCTCACTGACGCGATCTCAACCCCAATTTCATCGCTAACTATACTATAAATATAATTTCTATCTTTGTCAAGTATAAAATCAATATTTTATTTACTTTTTTATTGAATAAAATAATTTATAAATGTATTTTTATAATATTTATATACATGTAATATTTATTTACATATAAGATTTATATACATATAAGATTTATTGACATATAATTTTTATTTGCATATATATTTTCTTTACATATATATTATATATATAATATTTATTTACATGTAATATTTATTTACATATAATATTTATTTACCAATGGAATTCATATATCAGCAATATCCATTTATTCCTTCTTCTTAAACTGACGGTTTTCCATAGGTCATATGTTCCTTGGAGGGCTGGATCCTCGGGAATCTTCCCCCGCTGCTTCATATCCCACTGTCAGACAAAAAGGCAAGAAGCGGTTGCATGACCTGCCTTCTTGCCTTTGAGTTGTTATAATATGTCGTTTCGTATATGCGGAAAACCGCCGTTCTTGCTATTTCCTGAATCCTTTATACAGGAAGATACATGCCATCAGCATACTGCATAATCCAAGGAATACAGCCAACTGCAAACGAACCGTATCGCCTGTCTTTGGCACCTTAGCTATGTTAGAGTCCGTTTCCGTGGTATTCGTCTGATCGGAAGTATTCGTCGGACGATCCTGCATAACTACCGTGCCGTCCTTTAAGAGCGTATAGGTGCCGTCCGCTCCCCGTACATACACATTGCCTGCACTATCCAAGGCAAAATAGATCGTCTCTGCGACTTCATATCCGTCCGGCGCCGTGATTTCCGTCAAGGTATAGTACGCCATGCTTCCCGGCTGCGGAGTAGTAAATACCTCCTTCGGGATCAACGTCGGCGTATTGGATGACGTAAACTCATAGATCACCGTTCCGTTCGCATCCTGAATCTGCAATTTTGCCCCCGGCAATTCCTTGGAATTCGTGATATCCTGTTTGCTGATCTTAACAGCCAGCACATCATCTACCATCACGACCTGTTTATTCGCTACCAGTTTACCGTTGACATACAACTGACCGTTTGCATCAAACATAAAGGTCATCTGCTCCGCATAGGCATATCCGTTTGGCGCCGCCGTTTCCGTCAGGGTATAGGTGACACCCGGCTTAAATAATGTCTGATCCAGATACGTTGGCTTTGTTCCGCTCACAAACGTGATTGTTTCAAAACTTTCATCTTCCGTCGTCGTGATCGTCAGCGTCGCACCCGGAACTTCCTCTCCCGCAAGATCCTGCTTGCTGATGGAAAATTTTGGAGCATCCTGCATGACTACCGTAAAATCATCCGTCTTCGTATAGACTTCGTTGCCGTTCGCATCCAGCGTGACAATATATACATCTCCGCGGCTGTCAAACGCAAACGTGATCGTTTCCGCAAGTTCATATCCTTCCGGTGCCGTAATCTCCGTCAACGTATACTTTGTATAACCGTCTCCCGGCGCCGGCGTCCGGAACTTCTCCGTCGGCATCTGCGTCGGCGCTTCCGTCGAAGTAAATTCATACAGCAATGTACCGCTCTCGTCCCGCACCTGAAGTTTCGCTCCCGGCAATTCCGCAGAATTTGTGATATCCTGCTTACTGATCGTCAGTTTCAGCTTCTCATCCACGATCTGGACTGCCAGAGTGTCCTGTTTCTCATGATTCACCGTGATATAAGTGCCATCTTTTGAAACCGTAAACGTGATCGGATCGATACAGCGATATCCGTCCGGAGCCTGTTGCTCGGTGATCGTATAACTGCATCCTGCCTTAAAGAGATACAGCTCCATGGCTTTCGTCTCTTTTGTTGTCGTCCAAGTGATCGGCGTAAAGGTCGGATCGTCTACTGCCGTTATGGTTAATTCCGCTCCAGCCAAAGGACGCATGCGATCATCATACTTTGTCACCGAAATACCGTTTGTGGTATCTTCCATGACAATGGTGTTCGCCGGAACCGGTATTTCCTTTCTGTCCTGCAGCATCACGATCGATGTATCCGCGTTAATCCTAAAGATGATCGGATCCGCTTTATTATATCCTTCCGGCGCCGATAATTCCTCAAGGATATAGTATTGGTCAACCGTTAACTGATCAGCCGAGATTTGGTAGTCTCCTACATTGGCATCTGTGGTAAATGTCTCAACTATGCCTGTTTTCCTATGATTTGCATAATCATATTTTGACAGTTGTAAGACAGCGCCGGTTATCGGTAACCCAAATTCATTCTGTTTACGGATCAACAGCGTTAATTCATAATCCCGCACCGTAAACGTATCTTTTTTCATGTTAAGAGCATATGGATTTCCGCTTACATACTCCACCTGTAACGCGCCGGTACCAGCAGTCTTTATTACCTTAAAATCTACCGGTTCCGCGATCGAAAAACCTGTCGGCGGATCTATTTCTGACAGGCGGTACAAATGCTCAGCACCGCTCTGACTTTCTACCAACTGCGATAAATCCACCTCAATCATGGTATCATCTTTTGAAGTAAACGTATATGCTTCTAGTTCTTCATCAGTATTTAATATATCACCACTGGCAACGGTAATCTGACTTGACGCATCAGTATCTCTGATCGTAAAAATAGCGCCATTCAGCGGAACTTCTTCACCGCCGTCCATTTTCCGGATATACATCTTACCGATTGCTTTTTTCTTATCCGTCATCGTCACTGTCGGCATAGCCGTACCATCTAATTTGGTATAAGAACTGCTTGCACTGTCATACTGATAAATATTTCCATCGGTATCCACACTGATCTTTATGCTGTCCGCTATCAGATATCCGTCCGGTGCGCTTAATTCCTTGATCGTATAATAATGATATCCGGTCTTCGGCGCCACCAGACTCTTCGTAATGATATGCGAAGTCTGACCCGTCGTCCATTCCTCGACCATCTCATCCTTCGTATTATCCGTACCGTTATCCCACAGGGACAAGATCGCATTGGACAGTGATCTATCATCCTCGCCATTCTTAATGACAGCCAGTTCAAGCGGTTTATCCCACATCGTGATCGTCTTACCGTTCAGGGTTGCGGATGCGCCGGATGTGATCGTAATATTCCCATAGTCATCAATGGTAAAGGTCACCGGCTCTGCATACGCATAACCGGCAGGCGGTGTTACTTCCGTTAACGTGTATGTTCCGCCCACTACCAGTTGATCAAATGGCATGGTATATGTTGTATTCGGAGATGTCCAGCTTGCAATCACCTTACCGCTTGCATCCCCTTCATGTAATTCTAATTTTGCACCCAGCAGGGATTCCATTCCGCCAACTGCCTTTTTATCAATGGAGACGTTGATCCGTGCGTCACGAATCGGACCGACCTCAACCACTTTTCCGTTTTCCGTCACATCGACTTCGAACGAATTCGGGTTCAGCGTATATCCTGCTGGCGCCTTGGTTTCTCTGATCACATAACTGCCATACGGAATATTTTCAAACAAGGCAACACCATTCTTCATGGCACCGTCCACATTCATACTAGCCGTCGTGACCGGTTCCACCTCTGTTCCATCCACTTGAGCGATTGTGACTCCGTCTTCCTCATACAAGGTGAATTCGGCACCGTTTAAAGGTTCCAAAGTCGTCAAGCCCGTTTTAATGATCCGAATGCTGCCGCGGATTTCTGTATTTTCAATGGTAGAATCATTCACATCTCCTAACAGCCATTCAATCTTTATATCCTCCAGAGTGCCGCTACCATCATCCTCTCCATCTTTAAATTTACTTAAGTCATCTTTCTTGCCAAAGGTAGCTATTATCGAATCGGTACCTCCAATTTCGTAACCGGCTGGCGCTGTGATCTCCTTGACATAGAACTGATCGGTGTCCACATAATCCGTCATTGGAATCCGTCTAAAATATGCGATTCCTTCCTCGTTGGTTGTCGCATCCACAATCAGCTTATCCGTACCGTCCGCATTTTTCCCTACACAATAGAATCCAAACACTGCATCTGCCAAAGGCACTCCGTGAGTATCTGTCTTCTTCAGCTTAAAGCTGATAAACGGCGGACTTGCTTCTTCGTTATGAAACACATACGGAATCAGGTGGTTATGTTTCGGATCATTAACCTCATCATAATAACCCGTAACAGTTTCGTTTGAGTTGATCACTACCGTATATTCTGTAGTGTCCCGCAAGTATCCAGCCGGTGGATCGATCTCCCGCAGGGTATAGGTTCCAAACGGCAGGTCTTGAAATTCAACATTACCTGATCCATTGGATGTCGCTACTTTTACTTGTTTACCCATTCTGTCATACAGGGCAAATTTAGCTCCCCCTAAAGGATTGTTTGCCCCGTCATATTTCGTGAACTGCAGAAAACCGTTCTGCTTGGTATTCGTAGCTTCTAATTCCTTCGTAGTGCCACTGGCAAAATCACTCCCGTTCACTTCAAATTTTACGGTATCTGTACCGGATGCAAAATAGCCTGCCGGTGGTATAAGCTCTTTCACCACATAATTACCATACGGCACATCCTTGAATTCTGCGATACCGCTCGCATCCGTTGTTGCCCGGGTGATTTCCAAGCCATTCGTTGTAAGCAAGCCAAAGACTGCGCCTGCTAAGTTGGTACCGGCACCATCCGTCTTATGAATCTTGATATTGATCTTTTGTAAGTTGTTGATGACCGTTACCTTCGTATCGCCTAGCTGGTTCACCGCTATCTTCGTATCGGATGCAACAGTATAACCAACCGCCCCCGTGGTTTCTCTGATCGTATAATCACCAAACGGCAGCCCTTCAAATCTCGCCACTCCGTTTGCATCGGTGGTGACTGTATATGCCTCTACAGTACCCGGTTTTGCAACCGTATTAGTACCTTCTTTATCATATAACGTGAACACCACGCCTTCGAGCAGTTTTCCGTCGTCCCCGTACTTCGTCACAACGATATTGCCAACTGCTTTTTTGTTCGTCACCGTTTCTTGAATCGTGACATCCGCCTGTTCCGTACCTGTTCCGATCTGCACGGCATGGATGGTATCGTCTTTCAGATATCCGTCCGGAGCTGTATCTTCGCGGTAATAATAGGTCCTTCCGACTTCCAAATTTTCAAACGTCACGGTACCGTCACCGCCGGTTGTCTGCTGTTCGATCAGATCATTACATCTTCTGTCTGTATACAATCCAAACACTGCACCAGTCAATGCTGTGGTCCCGTCAGTCTCATCTACCTTCTTAAGTACCAGAGAACCTTTCATCTTTACGTCTTCAATCGTCGGTTCCGTTGGTTCACTCCATTTCGTCCATGAACCAGTGCCGCTCTTCGTCTCATAACTTGTTTCTATGCCGCTGCTTCCCTTTGTAAGGGTCGCCTTGATGATATCCGTCGTATTTAGTTTATAGCCTGCCGGCGGCGTGATCTCCTTGATATAATACGTACCGGCTTCCAAACCTTCCCACGTCGTTTTTCCGAGGGTATCCGTAGCGGCTGACGTTGGCTCCATCTGTGCCACTAATTCCGTACATGTCTCGTCCGAATAGATGCCGAACACCGCGCCTGCCAATGGAGAACCATCCGCGTCTGTTTTTTTCACCGTTACGCTGCCTGTTGTACTGATGTTGGCATTCTCATTTTCTACCGTAATCGTCATGGAATGATATCCATCCGCATAGTCTTCACATGCGCTCAGTGAGAATTTCACCTCGATCGGCTTATCTAACTTTACATAACCGCTAGGAGCCGACAGTTCCTCAAGCGTAAAGGTATAACCGTCATTTTCTGACAACATTCCCGGAAAATATGCCCATCCGTCAGCATCCGATGTGGCAGTGCCGACTTCCACGCCATTCAGCTTCAGAGAAAATCTCGCGCCTGCCAATCCCTTATTGGTATCGTTTGCATCCACCTTCCGGATCCGGATGGCGTAACTATAATCCGCTCCTGCGCTACCTTGACTAAACGAAACATTCTGCACGGTATCTGACGCATCCTGCCATGTCTCACCTTTTCCGTACATGGTAACGGTATTGCGGATCGTCTCATTTTTCAACGCCGTATCATACATCGGATTAAACCGTGTCATAAACTCGAATTCATAATACTGATTGGTGATCTTCGGGAGTTGTACGATCAGCTTGTTATTGATATTGGTAACAGTGTACTGATTTTGCGCAACCTCTGTCCGGTTTTCCCGTTCATCCACTAAATACAAGGTCCCGGAAACATAATCCAGATAATCCGCCAACTGATCTTCAATGACCGGTTTGTCAATGTTCAGACTCAACCTTGCCTGATTGATCCGAACGGTCCAGATCACTTCCCGTCCGCCGAGATATTGGAAATCCTTATCCAGCACGCCGCCCGGTCTTCCGGAAACCTTCGCATCCGCATCATCCGACACCTGTAAATCATTCTCAAAATTCAACGTCAGCTCCGCATGGTTATTAAAATCACCTTCTGTCGTCGCCGCACCGGTTGTTGCCACCTTCGTCTGATATTGGAAAGTAAAGCCGTTCGTATCGTCCATATACTTCCGGTCCTGTGAAGGATCGACCGTATATGTCAATGTACGGCTTCCGTCTACATATCCCGCCTTACGCGGCTGGAAATTACCTGCCCATGATTCTCCGATCTGAAAACTATCCGGCACATAGGTCATTCCCTCCGGCAGGATGTCCTTAAAATCCATAGTCAGGGCATTATTCGTCACATGCTGTACGTGTACTGTCCATGTAACCGTGCCGTCTCCGTTCATCTGTCCGCTCTTTGATAGAAAATCCGGTATCTCTGCTTCCGTATCCACGGTATAATTTGCCTCATCCTCAAATTCCGGCAAACTGTCTGCGGTCAGCTTGGCATGATTGACAAACGAATACCAAGAACTACCGCTTGTGGATTCAAAATCATCCTTCATCTTTGTCACTATATGAATCTCGACCGTATCCGCGATCGAACCTAGATTAAACTTCAATTCCGTCTGATCCCCACTAGAGGACCGTGTTGGAGTTGTCTTAACGCCATTGACATCCGCGCTGACAAACTCCATCTCAGCAGATTTAAAAGAATCGGTTACCACCACATTACTTAATTCTTTTTTCTCACGATTGACCACGATCGTCCAGCGGAACGTCTTCGTGATCGGATCATAATCTTTATATCCGATCGATTTATCCAGATAATCCACACCCCGCACAGACGCTTGAGCGGTGAAGTCGTTATTTACGCCCTCTACTTTTAAACTGGCTTTATTCACAAAAGAAGCCGTATTCAACGCATCATCATCCACATATGTTCTATAATGGAGATTTTGTTTATCGTTAGGATGGTCAAGGCTACTACCAAATGTGACTGTCCATTTTCGGCTAGCTGAATCATAAGACGCAGAGGCTCCTGCCGGAAGAGAGCCTAATACCGTAGGCTCACCCAATCCGTCCGGAATGATATCCTCAAACTTTGCATTTTGAAGATCCATACCATCCTGATTCAGTTCAATATCCCAATCAATATAATATTTTCTTGTAACTTCATCAAATTGTATTTCTGCACTTTTTGCCGACTTTGTTAGCATATGCGGCGTCAGATATGCCGTACCCTTTGCCTCTACGGATTTCTCCAACAGATCATCCGGATTAAACGCCGCAGTATTCTCAATGAAAAAACTGTTGCTGCCGTCATTGATATGATCTTGCAAATAATCCCCGTAACTGGTCAAGAATTCCACATTGATCCCGTTGGAATTCGTACCGGATAACTTCAGCGTCAATTCCTGTCCGTTGACCGTCGCCGTAACCGTTCCGTAATTTCCCCCCTGATTCTGGGTGATCTTCGGATATCCGGATTGCTCCACATACTTCAAGCCATCCGGCAGGATATCCACAATATCGCCGTCGATATTATCCCTGCCGTTCGGGTTCAGATATACATTCCATACAATATACTGCTTTCCGTCCACTTCCATGACCGTACCGCTTTTACTGATCCCGATATCCGGTAATTCCGGCTCCTCTTCCTTTTTAGAGGAACCCTGCGTTTCGATATGGAAGGTGAAATTACCTCCCGGAGCCGGGAATTCCACATCTGCTTTCTTTCCTTCCTCTCCGAGTTCTCCACTAAAGCTTCCCTCAAACTGTACATAAAAATGAATGCCCTTTTTATCTTTTACCTCATCCTCATAAAACTCAAAGTCCAAGTATCCCTGCGTGCCATTCTCGGAAGGATGCACATGGACGCGACCTACCGTATCCCCGTCCTTATTTTTCAGATCATACCATTCATCTACATCCACACGCACATTGTCCGGCAGTTGATATCGATAGACCGTATCGCCGTCTACCAGATTTCCGTCTCCCAAAAGGAAATCCAGACGCATACCGATATCCGCATCAAACGGTATCTGATAATCCCCGCCGTTCTCCATCTCGACACTCACTTCGTTGCCGTCTTCATCTTTCCATTTGGCTCCTAACGTCGCCTGCTGCAATTCCACCGACGTATCGCCGATCAGATCTTTCTGCTGCTTTCCCGTATCTGTATCCGCCGTCCATGCCACCGTCAGGCTGGCAGGCACTAAAGTCAAAAGCACCGAAAATGCCATGATGACCGCAAGCGTCCGCTTCCAAAAAAGACTTCCCGTGATATTTCTAAGAAAACGTTTCATTCACTATGTACCTCCTTTATCTGTTTCTATAATAAAAAACAAAAATGATATTCCTATAACATCAAAGCATAGTTATGCCATATTACTTAAGGATTATTTTATCACTGTCCTTATGGTTTTTCAATAAATTTTATGTGAATTTGTCAGTTTTCTATGGTGTTTTTTACAATTTTCAGGTTTTATTTACATTTATTAGAATTTTTTCCCAAAAAGCCGCAGTCGGACGCACCCAATCTCGCCTTGGCAGTTCCGGCATTGCAGGCAGGCATTGGAAGACGGGAGGAACCGTTCCGGATGACGACGGTAATTCCACTCCCATGTTCCCACGACCGCCAACGCGGGCAGTAAGAGGCTGTATGAAAAGAATCCCCGCACAAACAGGATCGGCACGATCAGCATCAGAACGTCCCAGTTATAGATCCGGCACTGGGTACAGCAGCGCGTTTTCATAAAGATATCCCGAAACGGACACCAGATCAGAAGGCACACCAGATCGCCGACATAGAATAAGGCGGAACCGATCAGAAATTCCCGCGTCCCTAAGATCTGGTGTTTTTGAAGCAGATACATTGCCAATGCCGCCGCGATCCATGCGGCGAACACCCACGCGGCACCCACGTCGTTTGCCCGGCGTTCTTTCCGGTACTGCCTGAGAAACTCCTCATGTTCCTCGGTGTGGTCGGGCTGCTCCTTCCAAAGGCGGTATGCGTCTGTCGGGATGAATTCCTGTCTCCGGTATTTTCTGCACCCCCGCGGCATCCTCTCTTTGAGCGGCAGGAATTTTTTCAAAATATACCATACCCATAAGCCCCACAACAGATGCAGAACGGAAAAATGCCGAAAGAATGTCATCCCTTCCAGCATTTCCAATTCTTCCGGATACCGGAATGCGATCCACAGCACTGCCGCCAGCACGCCCAGCCGGAACGCAAACTGTATCCAGTATCGTCTATATCGTTGTTTTATCATTTGCGGCAATTCTTCCATCGTTCCTCTTTTGCTCCGATCCCGTCAGATCTCCCAAACCGATTCCGATGTACGGTTCCTCATCAGAAGCTGTAAAACCGCTTCCTTTGCCGGTACGCCGTCAAATAAGACACGGTTGACCTGTTCCGTGATCGGTACTTCCACATGGTATTTGTTCGCCAGTGCCAAAGCGGCTTTGGCGGAGTATACGCCCTCTACCACCATGTTCACTTCCTTCATGGCTTCCTGATAGGTCTTTCCCTGTCCGATCAGATAACCGGCGTTGTGATTCCGGCTATGCGTACTGGTACAGGTCACGATCAGATCGCCGATGCCGGACAGACCGCCAAAAGTCTCGACCCGTCCGCCCATTGCGGTCCCCAGACGCGTGATCTCCGCAATGCCTCTGGTGATCAGGGCGGCTTTGGTATTGTCGCCATATCCCAGACCGTCTACGACGCCTGCCGCCAGCGCGATGACATTCTTCAGGGCGGCGCCAAGTTCGATCCCTATCATATCCGGACTCGTATAGACCCGAAAATAAGAATTCATAAACGCATCCTGAATCGTTTCCGCCGTTTCCCTGTCCTTTGCGCCGACGACCACTGTGGTCGGGATGCCGCGTCCCACTTCTTCGGCATGACTCGGTCCGGACAGTACCCCGATCTTTCCATGCGGGATCTCGTCTTCGATCACATCCGTCATATTCATCAGCGTCGCTTCTTCGATGCCCTTTGATACGTTGACAAGGATCTGTTCCGGCGTCACATACTTTGCGATCCCCTTCGCCGTCGAACGGATAAAAATGGACGGCACTGCCAATACCAGCATGTCGTGTCCGACCACGCCGGCTTCCAAGTCGTTCGTGACCGTTATCTCTTCCGGAATCGGCACGCCCGGCAGCTTCTCCTGCTGCTCCCGATGTTCCCGTATCATACGGACTTCCCGTTCGTCAATGGACCAAAGCGTCACCTCATGTTTGTTTCCGCATAATAAGACCGCCAACGCGGTCCCCCAGCTTCCCGCTCCCAATACGCTAATTTTCATGGGTTTCCTCCCTTTCCGTCTCCTTCTTCTTTTGCCCGAGCCTGCTCTCCTCTCCACGGAGCAGCCGTCCGATATTCGCTTTGTGTTTATAGATCGCCAAGGCTGCCAAGCACCCCAGCACGATGATGCTTTCCGCCACATATTGTTGCCCCAGATGATAAATATGTTCCGGATCATATAGCACGAAAACACTATACATGATCCACATCTGCAGCATCAGGACGATCGAGCCAAGCGACACATACCGGCTGATCGCCACCACGAGAATAAAAACAACCAGACAAGGCAGGATGATCCGCAGATCCAGCAGGCTGATCACCGCTCCGGATATGGCAGATATCCCTTTCCCGCCTTTAAATCCCATATAAAACGGAAACACATGTCCGATCACAACGCCAAGTCCGGTATAGATCACGAGCAGCAGCGTCATATCCGGCAAGATCTGCCGAAAGATCAGACGGGTGATCAGGCAGGCAATGACACATTTGAGACAGTCTCCCAAATAAACCTCCAGCCCTGCACGCTTTCCCAATACCCGCAGCGCATTGGTCGCGCCGGAATTTCCGCTCCCGTATTCCCGTATATCAATATGATGGATCTTTCCTATAATATATGCAGTCTGGAACAATCCGAACACATAACCGCCCAGCAGACATAGGATTCGATATAAAATCTGTACTGCCATATTATGATTCCTTTCTTTCTCTTATGATGAATTTTAACGGCGTTCCCCGAAATCCAAAGGTATCCCGTATCCGGTTTTCCAGATACCGGATATACGAAAAATGCGCCAGTTCCTTATAATTGACAAACACCACAAAAGTCGGCGGCTTAACCGCAACCTGTGTGATATAGTATATTTTCAGGCGTTTTCCCTTGTCGGTCGGCGGCTGCTGCATCACGACCGCTTCGCTCACGATCTCATTCAGCACCCCTGTCGCGATACGCAGTGAATGGTTTTCGATCACCGCATCGATCATCTCAAACAACCGCGGCAGACGTTGTCCGGTCTGTGCCGAGATAAAAATCAGTTCCGCATACGGCATAAACGATAACACATCCCGGATATCATCCGAAAACCGATAGATGGTCTTATCGTTTTTTTCGATCAGATCCCATTTATTGACCGCAATGATCATGCCTTTTCCCCGTTCATGGGCGATACCGGCAATCTTGGCGTCCTGCTCCGTGATCCCCTGTGTGGCATCCACGACCAAAACCGCTACGTTACAGCGTTCCACCGCGGAAACCGTGCGGATGATGCTATAGCGTTCCAACTCTTCCTTGATCTTACTTTTCCTGCGAAGTCCCGCCGTATCGATAAAGACATACCGGTTACCGTTCCTGACCACCTCGGTATCGATCGCATCTCTTGTCGTACCCGCAATGTCGGATACGATCACGCGTTCTTCTCCCAGCAGTTTATTAATGATCGAAGACTTCCCGACATTCGGTTTGCCGATGATCGCCACCCGTGGTCGTTCGTCCTCTTCTTCTTCATGGCTTTCCGCGCCAAAATGCTGCGCCAGTGCTTCCAGCATATCCCCCAAGCCAAGGCGGGAACTGGAAGAGACCGGCTGCGGATCTCCCAAGCCGAGATTATAGAATTCATACACATCCGGCATGAATTTATCAAAATCATCTACTTTATTCACTACCAGCACGATCGGTTTATGCGAACGTCGAAGCATATCCGCCACTTTATAATCCGCATCGACCAATCCCTGACGGACATCCACCAAAAACAGGATCACATCGGCGGTCTCTATGGCAATCTCCGCCTGTTCCCGCATCGATCTTAACAATATGTCATTTGTCTCCGGTTCGATCCCGCCCGTATCGATCAAAGTAAAATTATGATCCAGCCAACTGACGTCTGCATAGATGCGGTCTCTGGTCACACCCGGGGTATCTTTCACGATGGAAATCTGTTCGCCTGCCAACGCGTTAAACAGCGTGGATTTCCCGACATTCGGGCGTCCCACGATCGCTACGATCGGTTTGCTCATCTTTCTTCTCTCCTTTTTCTTAGGATGTTCCGATAATTGCCTGAATAAATCCCATACCATTCGATTTTACAATATGGACCGGAACTTGTAAAGCACTTTGCACCTCGGCAAGCGTCACATCATCCAAAAAGATATCTTCATCCGCTTTTAAGACCGCCGCCGGCAATACCACGCGGTCTCCCAAGTCGCGTCCCCGCAACTGCTGCAGGATATCCGAGGCGGTCAGCAGTCCGGTCACGGTGATCTGCTCGCCGAAAAAATGATTTTGGATACAAACCACCTGACATTCTATATTAGGCAATTTTTCCCGAAGAAGCTCCGCCGCCCGGCATATCGTCGGATAGATCAGCTTTGCCGTTATCAACGTCACTTTTCCCCGCCGCTCGTCACGTGGCATATGCCTGAGTGCTTCTTCTAATTCATCCTGAAACAGCCGCACCATCCCGACGCCGTTTTCATACTGAATAAATCCGTCGTAACGTTCGGCTTCCGGCACATCCTGCCGTGCCAAGATATACCATTCGTCACTGGCATGTACAAAATGATTCCCGTACCGCTCCCACGCGATCTTCTGATACCGGTGTATGAGGTCCAATACCTGTACCGCATCTTCTTCCTGAAACGGTTCCAAGGGATATAGCCCTTCCCGAAATTTTGTCAACCCGACCGGCACGACGGACACGCTTTGCATATACGGCGCATAGTGTAACAAGTCCTGCAGCGTCCGTTCCAGTTCCGAACCGTCGTTTACGCCTTTGCAAAGCACGATCTGCCCGTTCATCGGTATCTCCGCCTCATACAGACGATCTATCTTTTTTAAAGCCTCGCCTGCAAAGCGGTTGGACAGCATCCTGCATCGCAGCTCGGGATTGGTCGTATGTACGGAAATATTGATCGGCGCCAGATGAAACCGGATGATCCGGTCGATATCCCGGTCTGTCATGTTCGTCAGTGTGATATAATTTCCCTGCAAAAAGGAGAGACGGGAATCATCATCCTTAAAATACAGCGTTTCCCGCATTCCTTCCGGCATTTGATCGATGAAGCAAAAGATACATTTATTCCGGCAGGAATGATATTCATCCATCAGGGTACTTTCAAAGACCAATCCGATATCTTCTTCTTCGTCTTTTTCGATTTCCAATTCCCATTCTTCTCCGTCTGGCTTTCGTATCAGCAAAACCACTTCCGTATTCTGTATCAGAAACTGATAATCGAAGATGTCTTCGATGACTTCGCCATTGACTTCCAACAGTTCATCTCCGGCTGCAATCTCCATGGCTTCTCCGATACTGCCTGCCTGCACTTCCCGAATACGGTGTGCATGCTGTCCACGATTTGGTTGAAGATCCGACGGTTCATACGGATTATGATTTTTATTTTTCATATGACTTCCCTTTATTACAATGTCCTTGATCCGGCAGGCAGATAACTGCTCCGAGATTGCCCCGCATTCCGTGGCTGGCTCTGTGGGAATACATCAGTTCCGGATTACAGCAGGTACATACATCCGTCACTTCCACATGTTCTTTTGCAGCCCCTGCTTCCCATAGAATATAACGGTTTGCCTCCCATAAATCAAGACGATAGGTTCCGTTCCCGACCGGATACAGGAAGTTCTCCCATTCTGATCCCCTGTGAAACTCCGTCCGAAAGATCTCTGCCACTTCTTCGCCAACCGTATAGCAGTTCCCGCAGATGGACGGTCCGACCGTACAATACACATCTGTCGGTCTGGAACCGTATTCCCGCTCCATGACATTTAGCATCGCCGATCCCATTCTTGCCGCCGTCCCTCTCCAACCGGAATGCGCCAGTGCCACAACACGCCGGATCGGATCATAAAAAAACAGCGGCACACAATCCGCAGCAAAAATCATCAACGGAATACCGGCACGGTCCGTCACCAAACCGTCTACGCCCAAGATATCCGATTCCCGGAACACCCCTTTTCCGCAGTCCGCTTCCGTCACCTGATAAATATGTGTTTCGTGTATCTGATCGGAAAGTACCAGACGGTTGACGTCATATCCAACAGCCTTTGCCAGCCGTCTGTGATTTTCCAAGACCGCTTCCGGATCGTCCCCGCGATGAAAACTCAAGTTCATTGTCGATAAATAGCCCTGACTGACTCCGCCCAAGCGTGTGCTGAACGCATGCGGAACGCCCATCCTATCTAATTGCCGGAACGTCATATATACCACACCGTTTTGTTCATGCAGATGTGTGGTCTGGTTGTGATTTGTATATTGAATCGGTATCATATGATCTCCTGTTCAAACGCGTTTCGAATGTATCGGATGTCCGTTCCCAAAATAGCAACTACGTCAAACCGCACCGGAGTATCCTCCGGTAGATGTTCGTCATACAGATAATATCGGGCGATTTCCGTCAGTTTCCGTTGTTTTGCCGGCGTGACCGCTTCGCTCGGATCTCCGTTTCGGGAACTGCTTCGATATTTGACTTCTACAAATAACAGATATGCTCCTTCTCTTGCAACGATATCCACTTCTCCCTGACGGCAGCGATAATTACGCGACAAAACGGTAATCCCCTGTTCCTGAAGATAGGAAGCTGCCAGTTTCTCATAGGTCTGTCCGACCGTCCGTTGATTTTTCCGTCTGTTTTTCATGGATACCTCATGTCCGGTCCAGCTTGCTCCGGATGTGATCCATCCGATCTACATAGACCAGAATTTCCGCTACCACGCCGTATAATTCCGGCGGAATGTAATCGCCGATATCCAGTTTCATCAGCGTATCCGCCAATCCCTGATCCACATAAGTCGGCACGTCGTTTTCCTTTGCCCGCTCAATGATCCGTTCCGCCAGCGCGCCTTTGCCGGAGGCAACTACCTGCGGAGCATGATCGCTCGGATCATACAACAATGCAACTGCTTTTTTTACCGGTTCTTCTTTCTGTTTCGTGTTTGCCGGCACACCGTTTGCCGGCTTTTTATCTCCGTAATATTCATACGGCTGCTCATAGGCGGATCGTTTGTTTGGCATATTGGTTTCCTTCTTTCCTGTTGGCTCCCCGGTTCATGCAAAGGGTTTGCGTCATCGCTAGGTACGCATATCGAACGTATACCGCTTGATCCCGGTGACCAGATCCTGATTCAACATTTCTTCCACGACGGCATCCGGCGGAATGTTGTCTCCGGCATGGGAATCTGAAGGCTTCCGTTCTGCGCGTTTGACTTCGTTGGTAAACCGAAACCCCTTGCTTTCTAATTGTTCCGTCAGATCCCGCATGTTTGACGCCACGACCGACACGGACTCCTGATCCTCTAGTGTAAAGCTCGCATGAAGCATCCGGTCTTTCAGACGTACCAAAATATCGGTCCCGCCCAAATGAGGCATATCCAGATGCAGAAGCACCTTCACGCCGTCTGCTCCTTGCTGGATCTTCTTTTTATTGGCATATACGAACAGTTCGGAATTTGCTTCCTGCCCGTTCATTTTCATCGGAAGCTGCGCAAAGATAAACTGCTGGTTCAACTGCTGCATAAACTGTATGTTTTCCCGCATATTCTGTGCATGCTCCGAATACTGCTGCCCGGACTGTCCGGCAGATTGGAAACTTCCCTCCAACTGCGCGGACTGTCGGTATATCTTTTCATAGATCTGATCGATCTCTTTCGGTTCCTTCATGGCGTCCGGTTTCATCAGCCATTCATCCTCAACGCCTTTTTTCAAGAGCTTACGGTAGGTTTCACTCTGAAAGAATTCCCGTGTTACCGTCTCCGGCAGGCTGCCCTGTTCCAAATACCGGCTGACATTCGCTAACAATTCTCCGTAATCCGGTGTTCCCTGCGTCCATTCCTGTACGGTTTCCTCCGGAAATCCCATGGTCAGAAGGGAATCGCGAACGGTCTGCAGCAGCGTAAGATCTGTTTGATCGACCGATTTCGGTGTGGCGGAAAGAACCGTCTCCGAATCGTTTTGCAGGAGTTCTTCCGCCGCCGGCTGAAATGCCTGCTCCGTCGATGGCAGTCTCTGTCCGTCTCCCTGTAACGCGGCATCCGTCTGCCCCCATCCGAATATCTCCATGATCTGCTGATTCACAGCCGTCATCTGTGCCGTATCGGCGGTCTCGCCCAATGTCTGCAATGCCGACTCCAAGCCATCCAAGGTCTGCGTCATCGCCTGCGTGAGTTGATGTTCGTGCGTCGTATAGAAGGCAAACTGCTTCAGATTGGTTTCCGTCACCGGCAATCCCAGACGATTCATGGCAATCAGTTGTTTCACATCTGTTTCCGGAAAGTTCACCGCCTGCTGCATTACTTTCCGCATGCTTTCACGATCCAACGGCATACCGGCTTCCATCAAGTGGTTGGCGATCTGCATATTTCGTTCCGTAAACGCAAAGCCGTTTGCCGATAACGCTTTTTCTGCCGCCAGACTTTGCCCGTCTACATTCAGATCCGGCACCGGACGTATAAAAATCTGTTCTCCCTGATGGTCACTGACCTCAAAAAACATATTCTGTCCGATGTTCAATTCCATGGTTTCTCCTAATTTGGCATTGATCACCTGCTGATTATTCAATAGGATCGTAACATCTTGCGAGGTGATATTGAGAATCTCTCCGGAGAAGATATGTCCGGTCTGTAGGGCAGACAGAGCCGTCCCGTTCACTGTCTGGGCATTCCCGGATACAGATGCCACATTCTGCATCCGCATGGTCTCTGATCCGGTTTTCCCTGTCTGATTATCCAAATGGCTGAACGGATTCCATCCCTGTCCGAATATATTCATAGGATCTCCTTTATCGCTTTTCGTTTTACCGACTGCCCACAGTCAACCGGTTACATCAGGTTCTTTATAAAGGTACGACGATGGATGTCACAGGGACCATATTTCCGGATCGCTTCAATGTGTTCCGCAGAACCATACCCCTTATTTCTTGCAAATCCATATTCCGGATATACATCGTCATACAGACGCATCAGACGATCCCGTTCCACCTTTGCCACAATGCTTGCCGCCGCGATCGAAATGCTTTTTGCGTCTCCTTTTATTATCGGCACTTGCGGTTGTTTTACTAAGGGAATCTCCACCGCGTCATTTAACAAAAGCTGCGGCTCTACGGAAAGTTTGGATATTGCCTGCCGCATAGCGACATAATCCGCCTGCAAAATATTGATCTCGTCTATCGTTTCTACATTCGCCATCCCGACTGCATAGGCGATCGCATGCTCTTTGATCTCCTCGTACAATTCCTCCCGTTTTTTCTCGCTGAGCTGTTTGGAGTCATTCAGATATAGGATATTCACGTCTTTCGGAAAAATGACAGCCGCCGCGACCACCGGACCTGCCAGCGGTCCGCGACCGACCTCATCAATACCGCATACATAATCATAAGTCTGCCAATATTGATATTCGTATTGCTTCATCTGTTCAAGGCGTTCCAATTCATCCCGCCATTGTTTTAAGCGTTTTTCCGCTCTCTCCACTTCTTTTTTCACGCCTGCCCGCTCGTCCTCGCGAAAACGGCGGATATAAGCCGGAATGTCCTCATAGGCGGCATGCTGTAACGCCTGTTTGATCTCCTGTATCGTCTGCATGGTGTTCTCCTGTACCTGTTCTCTGATGTATCTCTATCGATCGATTTTACCGAACCTGCTTAATGGCCACATTCGAAAAACCGCTTTTCCCTCTATATGATCGAACGGGATCAATCCGACATCATCATAGCGGCTGTCCTGACTGTTGTTACGATTGTCTCCCAACACAAAATATTCGTCTTCTCCTAACGTGACCGGTTCCGCCGCGATCCCGCGCCGTTCCTCCTGAATCACAGCATTGCCATACGATTCTTCTAACCGGTCGCCTTCGTTGTGGATCGTACCGTCTTCTTCCGTGTAAATCGTCTCTTCCGTTCCGATATAGATGCTTCCTTCGGGATCGATATATACCGTCTCCCCCGGCAGGGCAATGATCCGTTTGATAAATAACGTGTCGCTGTCCGCGTACGGGAATACGATAATGTCGAACCGCTTCGGAGACGCAAAACGATACGACAGTTTATCTACCCAGACACTTTCTCCGTCATGCAGGGAATTTTCCATCGAATGTCCAATCACCTCGGAACGTTTACCGACAAAATGCCATACCAAAAAAACCAGCAGGACGATCGTAGCGATGTAGATGACCGTCTTTATGATTTCATTCCGAATATTAATCTCATCATCATATTCCACTTGGTTCTTAAGAAAAATGCCCACTGTATCTCCTTTATTCCGGACGCTCCAAGGTGATGCGTCCCAATTTCCCATTTCTGAAATTTTCCAACAAGATCGCTGCCGCCTTCTCGCAATCCAGCCGGTCGCCTTTGAGTTTACACTGCCGATTCGCCGCAATCTGTTCCAACACCCGATATGCGTCCTGTGTTTCCTCGACCTCGTATTGCTCATGCAGCGTTCCCGCATAGTTCTGCGTCAGATAAGAGATCAGCTCCCATGCCAGTTCCTGCCGGTTGAGTATCTCTTCGCGAATGGAGCCGATCATTGCCAGACGGATGCCGACCTGCCGGTCTTCAAATTTGGGCCAAAGAATCCCCGGCGTATCCAATAGTTCCACTTGCTTATTCAGGCGGATCCATTGCTTTCCTTTCGTCACGCCCGGCTTATTTCCGGTCTTTGTACACGCCTTTCCGGCAACCGAATTGATAAATGTGGATTTTCCCACATTGGGAATGCCGACGATCATGGCTCGGATCGGTCGGTTTAAGATGCCACGTTTTCGGTCGCGTTCTATTTTTTCCCTGCAGGTCTCCTGAATGGTCGAAGTAATCGACTTCATGCCCGAACCGGAACGGGCGTTGATCTGCACAACTGCATAGCCGTTCTTCCGATAATATTCTTCCCACAAATCCGTTACCGCGGCATCCGCCAAATCCACTTTATTTAATATCATTAACCGGAATTTATTCTGTGCCAGCCGGTCGATATCCGGATTCTTGCTGCTCTGCGGCACACGGGCGTCCACCAATTCAATCACAATATCAATAAATTTCATGTCCTCCTGCATCATACGGACCGCTTTGGTCATATGACCGGGATACCAGTTGATATTGGTTTTATTGTCGTTCATTTTTCTCTCCTAATACTTTTATTTTCTCAGCATTGTTAAGTATATCTAATTGATATTTTGCAATAGCACTTAATATCTCAAATCTTTCTTCTTTACTTTTTCCTTCTTTAATTAATTCAGCATTATGTGATTCTAAATTAGATAATACTGTTAATTCATTAATTGTTGCATAGTCTCTAACATTAGAATTCTTAGCTAAATCAGCATTAAGTTCTCTCCATTTTTTTGCGGTTGTTTTGAAAATAATTACATTTAAAATGTCCGCTTCTTCTGCATATTTTAGCCATTCTTTATTTTTATAGAAATCATTATCTGGTAATATATAATTTTTAATTGCATCAGTATGTATTAAGTAATTATTTTTTGTTAATATTCTTTTTACATCCCATTCTCTGTTTTGATTTTCTAACTTTTTTAATCTTTCAAATTCTTTTATTAAATATAATTTAAAAACTGGACTTATTGCAGATGCAAATTCAAATGCAATATCTTTATGAGCATATGTTCCACCATATTTTCCCATTTTAGAATACATACCTATCGCATTAGTTTTTTCACACCATTCTGTAACACTTGGTGTAAAAGTTAATAATCCCACCTGTTTTCTAAAGTGTTCAGATTCGAACACTTTAAAATTTGGATTGTATAGTTCTTCCCAAGCAGTTAAAAAATCTAGTGTACTCCTATTACGTAGCCAATTTCTTATAACATCAGCAGCTCGTGATTTATCACTTTTTGCTTTTGCTATGTCAGAAATACAAATATAATCTTTTTCATTCATATTAGTTACATTTATTTCAATATTTTGAACTTCTATTATTTTATTTGACATATATTCACCTCCATTTTTATCAAATTACGAAAGATAAGAAATCG